>DASYPP010000121.1:0-3421 GCA_036006525.1 Gemmatimonadales bacterium | reverse complement strand
GGCAACAGCTCCTCGCGGCGACCGCGGAATTTCACGCGGCGGCCGCGGCAACAACATTACATGGGTGCGGTGATGGACGGATCAGAGAATATCAACAAATTGACTGGTGCGATCATCGAGTCAGCATACACGGTTCACAGGCGATTAGGACCGGGCTTGCTCGAACACGCTTATCGCAGATGCCTGGCTTATGAAATCGCGAAGACCGGGCTGAAAGCCGCTGCTGAAGTCCCACTGGCGCTTCAATACGATGAACTATTGGTGGAAACGGCCTATCGGCTGGATATCCTTGTAGAAGACATAGTGATCGTGGAGGTAAAGGCCGTAGAAAAGGTACTTCCGGTTCACCACGCTCAACTATTGACCTACATGAAGCTCGGAGCGAAACCAGTCGGGCTCTTTCTCAACTTTAACGCCAAGCGATTATCCGAGGGAATGAAGCGCATGGTCAACGACTTGTAGAGCTGTACCGCGGTCGCCGCGTGCCCGCCGCGGCCGCCGCGAGAAGCTTTTCTCAGCGCCCTCCCGACCGCAGTGCCCGAACCCCGTACATGATCACAGCGACCGCTACCACGCCCCCAACCGCCAGAAACTCCCGGGCCGTCACCGTGCTGAACAGGATCCAGCCCAGCGACCCCAATGCCAGCACCGGGACCAGGCTGCCCCCAGGCATGCGGAACGGCTCTCCCGCCATGCGCACGTCCCTCCGCCGGAGGATCCAGGCCGCCAGCGCGCAAAGCATGTAGAGCAACAGCACCGTGACATTGGCCAGGATCGCCAGCCGTGCGAAGGTGCCGGAGATCGCCAGCGCCAGCGTCAACCCGGTGTTCACGATGATGGCGACATGAGGAGTGCGAAAGCGGGGATGGACCAGGGCGAACTGCCGGGGGAGAAACCCGTCCCGGGCGAACGCGAAGAGACAACGCGGAGCAGCCAGCACCGCCCCGCTCAAATAGCCGAACATCGAGATGGTCGCGGCCAGCAGCATCACGGTTCGGCCCGGGTCCCCGGCGATCACCGCGGCCGCGCTGGCCAGCGGCGTGACCTTGTCGGTCGCCAGTTGGGCGCCGAGCACTCCTTGCGCCACCAGTTGAATCGCGAGGTACAGCAGGGTGACACCGGCCAAAGCGACGATCGCAGCCCGGGGCACGGTGCGGGCCGGATCCCGGACCTCTCCGCTCGGAATCAGCGCGCCCTCGATTCCCGCGAATGCGAAGATGAGGATGCCGCACGCGCCGAACACTTTCGACGCCGAGGGCAGGTTGGTCCAGGCCAGGTTGGAGGGGGCCACGAAGAACGCCCCGATCAGCACGAAGAGGATCAGCGGGAGCAGTTTCGCCACCGTGGCGACTTCCAGCACCCGTGCACCGTTGCGGACTCCGCGGATGTTGACGACGGCCAGCACGGCAAAGACAAGGACGAGGAGGATCTCCCGCAGGGGAATCCCTCCGGTCGGGCCGGTGAGGGCGGTGACCGAGCCGGCGAAGATCGTCGCCACCGCCGCTGCCGCGGTCAGCTCCGCCAGCCACAGCAACGCGCCTGCGACGAGCCCGATCAGCGGCCCCATCGCCACCTCGACATACGCGTAGGCGCCCCCGGTGCGGTCCACCCGGCTTCCGGCCTCCGCGAAGCACAGTACCACGAGCCCGATGACGACGCCGCAGACCAGGTACGCAATGGCGGCCGACGAGCCCAGGAGTGCCACCGCGAATGCCGGCAGCGCGAAGATCCCGCTGCCCACGGTGTAGTTGAAAACCCCGGCGGCCAGCTGGCGAACGCCCAGTTCACGGACCAGGAGCGCCTCTGGATTGCCGGAGGCACCGGCAGGCTGACTCATGAAACGTTTCTCCCGAGTGGGCTAGGAAACCAGGCTGGCGATGTGGGACACGATTTCGGCCGCGGCATTGGGACGGCCGCGCTTCCGGGCGGCCGCGCTCATTGCCTCGCGGACCGCCGCGTTGCTCATCAGGTCGGCGACCGCCTTCCTCAGCGTAGCCGATGAAAGCCCCGACTGGGGAAGGTGGATCGCGGCTCCCGCGTCCGCCAGCGCCTGGGCATTGGAGGTCTGATGGTCGGCCGCGGCACTGGGCAATGGAATCAGGATGCTGGGCACTCCCCACGCGCACAGCTCGGCCAGGGTGATCGCACCGGCCCGGGCAACGGCGAGGTCGGCCACCGCCATCGCGTCCCCCATCGGGTCGAGAAAATCGAAGACCTGCACGTCGGGCGGCTGATGCAATGTGACGAACTCCTGGTAGCTCGTCCTTCCGGCGGCCCAGAGCACCGTCAGGTTCCGCCCTCCGCCCTGCCGCAGCCATTCCGCCACCACCCGGTTGAGCGCCAACGCGCCCTGGCTGCCGCCGGTCACCAGGAGCACTGGACGTCCCGCAACAATGGCAAAGCGAGTCATGCCGGCGGCCCGGCATGCGGGATCCGGCGGCAGGATCGGATTGCCGGTTTCGAATATTCGGGTGTTCGGCCCCGGCTCGAGTTTCCCGAATGCCTCCGGGATACCCAGGTACACCTGGCGAACCATCCGGGCGAGACGGCGCGTCGCAAAGCCGGGGAATGCGTTCTGCTCCTGGATGGCCGTCGGGATTCCCCGCCGCGCCGCGAGCCACACGACCGGTGCCGAGACGTATCCGCCGGTCCCGATCACGGCGGCCGGTTTTTCGTCGTCCAGGACCTTGCCCGCCTTTCGCAGCAGGCTCAACCCGATGAACGGCCAGCGCAGGTTCTTCCACCACTGCCGGCGATAGATCGGCTCAGCGGGAAGCTGGTAGTAGCGGAAAGGCCGGGTCGGCAGAATCTTTCCTTCCACGCCCCGCGTACCACCAACCATGACCGGCTCGAGATCGGGCCGAGCGTCCCGCAGGGCTGCAGCAATGGCCAGTGCTGGCATCAAATGACCGCCGGTTCCACCACCCGCGATAAGCACAGTTCTGGACATGGGAGACAAAGGTAGGCGATCCATGCGCTTTCTGAAGTGGTCCCTGGTTCTCGTCCTCTGCCTCGCCGGGGCGGCGTTCGCCGCCTACCGGGTGAAGGACCCCGAACGGCGAACTATTAACGATGAAGCCAGGAAAGGCGCCCCCGGACAGTTCGTCGCCTTAAGCCAGGGCGTCACTCACTATGAGATCGCCGGCCCCGACTCCGGCCCCGTCGTAGTGCTGGCGGCCGCCTTTTCTGTCCCGGCCTATCTCTCCGATTCGCTCTACCAGGGTCTGGCTGACTCCGGCTTCCGCGTCGTTCGTTTTGACTACTACGGGCGGGGCTGGTCGGACCGGCCCGACCTCAAGTACGACCTCGACACCTTCGTGCGCCAGCTCGATGAGCTGCTTGATTCTCTCCGGATTGACCAGCCCGTACACCTGGGCGGACTCTCTTTTGGGGCAGCGATCGTCACCGAGTTCACGGCGAA
>DASYPP010000120.1:0-18171 GCA_036006525.1 Gemmatimonadales bacterium | reverse complement strand
GCAGTTGCTCTGTGCGCCTCGGCGGTAAAGCGCATCGAAGCTCGACCAATGTACCAGCCAGACGCACGCACCCGGTACCCAAATCCCGCAGCCCGTACCCGGAAACCGCGCTGTGCGCCCCCACCCCGAAACCACGTACCGGAATCATGGTGGTGGGACCGGCGGCAATGCGGTCGCGTATGGAGGGTGGGCCGCTTGCCAGGGCAGCGTGGGAGTGGCATCCGGTGTGGACGCGGCGGCGGGGAGCGGCGATCTCGCGGTCACCGTAGGCCTGTCGAAGATCCCCCGGGATCCGACGCGTACATCGGCACGTACCTGACGGTCTGGCGCCGGCAGCCGATGGTTCGGTCCGCTTCATCCTGGATTCAGGGAACGACAGGCCGAAATAAAGTGTCGGCTGTCACATCCATTGGAGAGCGGGAATCGTTGATTGGGAGGGCATTTCGTTCAATTACCACCAGCGAGGATTCCCATGCCTGCAGCTCGAAAGAAGTCGATTCGGAAGGTTACCCGCAGAGTCACCGCTACCAGGGCGAAGGCGCAGACAATCTCGGCGACCACCCGCTCACGGCTGTCCAAGGCGGCCAAGGGGCTGGAGCGGGCCGCGGCAAAGTATGCGAAGATCGCGAGCAACGCAGGGTTGGCAGCGGGAAAGGCGGTCAAGAAGGCGAGTCATTCGCGCACGGCGAAGATCATGGCCGTGGCGGCGGTAGCGGCGGCCGGGTTTGTCCTGGGCAAGAAAGGCCGGCGCCGGCGGTAGTCCCGAGGTCCTAGCCGATCTTTCCCTGCACCGCCGCCAGTACCCGGCTGAGATTCAGGCTCTGCGACTGGTTTTGAATTTCTCCCTGCACCCGGGGATAAATCGTCCCCGCTTCTTCCTTGAAGCGGGTGAACAAGGCCTTGAGGTCGGCAGTCGAGATCTTCCGGCCCTGGGCGTAATACTGCTTCGCCACGTTCCCCAGCGCGTAGGTAGATGCGAACGTCACCGCCGCGCCGGTCGCGACCCGGGTGGCGCCACCCAGCATGCCGCCGAGGAGCCCGCCGGCCACTCCGCCCAGCACCTTCATCAGGACTCCTTCCATCGCCTGCGCCGCCACGCCGATCCCCAGGGTCGCGATCAGGTCCTTCACCTGGTTCCCGTCCATCGTCTGCCCATAATGCTGGCCCACCTGGTAGACCAGCCGCATCTGGAGCGGAAGCACCGCGATGTTGGCCAGGCGGTCGGGGAGAATCTCCAGGGCGCCGGTCAGGATCGCCTGCTGCAGGATGAGCTTGTCGAGAGCACCGTCGTCGGGGAGCGGACCCGAGGCGACCACCGGCGCGGCCGCCATCGCGGCAGCGCTGGCACCAATCCCCTGGACCGAGTCAGTCGAAAGTCCCAGCGCCTGGCGCAGGTCGTCCAGGAACCGCTGCTCCGCCGGGTTCAGCGCGCCATCGGCATGGCAGACCGCCAGCGCGGTTTCGTAGGCCAGCCGCCGCGCCTCGTCGTCCGATAACTTCGACGCGAGGGTGCTCAGCTGGACCTGGCCGGAGCCGACCTGCTCGGTCAGCCGGCTCACGTCGGGTGAGCCGATGCGCTCGACCACAGCGTTGATGGTCGCCTGTTCCTTGTCCTGGGATTGGCCGTCGGCCCGCGCGGCGAGCAGCGCGATGGCGACGAGGGGGGCACGATCAGAAGTATTCATGACTGGAAGATAATCCATCACCGCCGCGTGCTATGGAACCCGAAACAACCAGAGATCGTCCCGGTGGTTCATGGCGGTGAAGCCGGATTCCGGCCTCAGGTGCGGCGGAGCAAAGGGACTGGCTTCCACCACCGCCCATTGTCCGTCCGGCGAGAGTACCGGGTGCCGGAAGAGGGTGGTGTCGGTAGCGAAGACCGATTCCTGGCCCGTCACCAGGTTCAGGAAATGGAGATCGCCGCCCTCGTCGCGCTGGATGAACCTGAGGTGGTCTGGTTCATACTGCCAGACGACGCTCCGCCCAACGACGGCGACCAGGTGGTTACCCCGCACCGTCACGTCCCGGACGATATTGCTGTCGCCAAAGTTGTGGACCGTGTCGATGATCCCACTCACCAGGTCGCGGCGATACACCAGGGAATCGCCCCCGATGGTGTAGTAGATGATCCCTGCCGCATCGGATACCGCGACCGAGGACGCATCGTCAGTGCCGGGCACGACCTGGAGCGACGCAGTCCCGCCGCTGACGTCCAGCTGCACCACGTCGAGCCCGGTATAGAAGGTGTCCGGCAGAAAGCTGGACCCCTCGTAGAAGAGGAGCTCGGCGAGGTAGACCAGGGTGTTCGGTCCCGCCCAGGCCGGCGATCGAATCGAGGAGTGGATCAGACCATTGGGCGCGGTGTAGGGCAGCTGCAGAACCAGGCTGGCGGCAAGCGGATCGGTTGCCGGTCCCAGCATCAGGGCCGAGAGCCCCAATTTCTGCTGCCCGATCCAGGAGGTGACCTGGTGGTAGAAGATCATGCCGTCGGGGCTGACCACCGGGGACTCCATCAGGTTCGTGGTGTCATCCTGGCTCGGATTGGTGGGACAGATGCTGCGCATCACGGTTCCACCCTCGGGGGGCAGCACGTTCAGGCAGCGATCGTGGTCTCGCCGGTCTTCCCGTTCCGAGGAATACATGATCCCGCTGCCATCGGGCAGCCAGCTCGGCGTGCGATCATCCCCCGGGCTGAAGGTGAGCCGGCGGACGGAGCCGGTGGACCAGGGTCCGAGGGGAGGCTGCCGGGCAGGGTCAAACGGCTGAGAGTGGTCGCAGCCCGCCATTCCCAGGAGCAAAAGTGGTATGAGGGGGAGAGTCTTGATATTCATTCCAGGCCTGGTTGAGTACAGCCTTAGCGCGATTAGGACGAATCAGGGTCGCCGATAAGGACATCCGGGAAGGACTTGGGTCGCCGTAGCTTCCTCCCTGAAGCCGGCGTTTTCAACACGTAGTCACGTAGGGCACGTAGGACACGTAGAAAAAGCATTCCAATCCGAATCACGGTCTGCACAAATGCAGCTAATCGGTCGCGATTGCAGGGTTGCCGGTGCCGGACCGCCAACTCAAGCAATACAACTCCCCGTTTAACAAAACCAAGGTACTTTTTTGTCGTTCTATGTGACCTACGTGTTCTACGTGACTACGTGTTGAAAACGCTGAATCGCTGAGGTAGCCACAGGGCACCACCTCGTTCTTGCGGGCCGAAAGAGTTAGCCAATTCGCCGGGCCGTAATCACACCGGTATCGGGGATAACGGTCTTCAGGTCTTCTCCGGCTGCGATGGAGACCGTTGGCAAGGTGACGGCGTTCGGGCTCCGGCTCCCCGCTCCGGTCCACTTCCCGTTGCCCAGGGTGTAAAAGATCTCATAGGATCCCGCGGGAAGGCCCTGGACAACCACGGTGTCTCCGGCGACCGACCGCACCACCACCGCCGCCTTCCCCGCTCCTCCAAACGCCACGACCCGATCGTTCGGTACCGAGCTGGTTGCCTGCCAGCGCACCATGCCCGGCCTGATCGCGCGATAGAACTGGCGATAGAACCCGGTGTTGCCCGCGAGGAACCAGTTGTTGCCCCCCGGGGAGGAGTACAGCGAATAGCAGGTCGAGCACCCGGTCCCACCGAAACCGTCCCGCTGCCAGAGTGAGACATTGGCGAATTCGATCGCATCGAACAGCTCGGTGATCGCCGCCCCGTGGTGTTCATCCATGGAGCTGGGGATACCGGTCTGCCGGCTCAGGTTTCCGATCTGGGAGAGGCCGTCGGTCGTCACTCCACCGTACATGTGAAAGGTCAAGTCGCCGAGGCAGCCGGTGAGCCGGCTGTCGTTGGCCAGGACCTGGGCGTACGAGTTAGAGCTGCTGACGGTCGAACTGGCCGGCGCTGAAAGTTTGGTGGCGGCTCCCGCCTGCCGGATCACCAGGCAATTGGACACCCCGCTGTCCGCCAGCACCGGCGCCGAGAAGGCCGGGTTGTGCCGGAGGTCGGGCTCGTTCAGTTCGACCCACTCGTCAGGAACCAGGCCCTTGGCCTTGAGGGCATTGAGCACCCGGGCGATTTCCTGGTGATCCGCCGGCTCACCCTCGGCCCGAATCCGGAAATGGAAATCACTGCCGACCTTCTGTTTGAAGGGAAGCACCCAATTGTTTACGAAGGTCATGGTGGACACGCTATCCCAGCCGACCAGCCCGGGGTTCTCCCTGCCGGCCTTGAACCGGGCCTCGACGCCGATCCCGGTGACGCCGAGGTCCTGGACGGCGGCGGTGATGATTCCATTGCGCACGGATGACGGCAAATCGGTGAGCGCGCGAGCCGACCATGCCCGCCAGGTCTGAAAGGTCCGGGTGCTGTCGACCTGGATGGTGACGGAGGTCACGGGCGGCGTGGTATCCGGTCCGGTGTAGTCCTGGCAGCTGCTCGCCAGGGCTGCCGAGACAAGGAGAGGAATGTGGAAATGCATTGCTCAACTTCGAAAGGGAGGTCAGGCCGTGTGCTATGGTACGTTCGGAGGCATGCGCCCGTTGGCTCAACGAACCGCAGGGCGAAGCACCGAAAGCTTCTTCACTAGCCCACCGTTCTCAACACGTAGTCACGTAGGACACGTAGGAACACGTAGAAAGCAACACAACCTGCTTTGAAAACGGTCAGGCACCAGGGTCATGCGGATAGTTCTCAGAACAGAAGGCAGGTTATAGCGAAGTATTTGTTGTTCTATGTGACCTACGTGTCCTACGTGACTACGTTTGAAAACGCCAGACTGCAGAGGAAACCACACGAGACCTTCTCTGAGCCTTTGAGTCTCTGAGTTGAAAACGGCAGCCATCGTAAAGGGGACTATCGGGCTCCCTCACCAGCAACAGCCTCTCGAGCCAGCTCCAAAAGTTTCCAATACGGGGGCGAATAGCCCTGCTCCCGGTCCACGCTGTCCGCCTCCGCGCTCACTTGGAGAGCAAACTCCCGCTCTCGTTTCGAAAACGCGCTGTTCCGGAGCGCCGCCGCGGTGGACATACCCTCCGGGATCGGTCCGATTCGCCCGAGCCGGCCCAGGATCCAGCTATAGGCCTTGGCGACCCGAGCCGGCGCCAGCTGCCACCAGGGATAGGTCAGCCGGTCGCCTCGCTCCGCGCCTTCCAGCATCGCGTCAATCACCGCGTTGTCGATGTGATCCTGCCTGAGGGTTGCCGGGTTCCTCCACTCCGCCACGACGACCAGCTGGGGATCGTACTCCAGGTCGGAGGGCTCCTGGGTTTCGAAATGGCGAACCCCGAAGGCGGCAAGCCAGCGACGAAGTCCGGGACTCGATATCGTCGACATCCCCATCCATAGCGTCACTCCGACATCGTGATATGCGGCCGAGGCCACCTCGGAGCAGAACAGGTGGGAGGGATCGGCGTAGTCCATGGTGAAATCGTAGGGGATGTGCTCCCGGCGGGCCCGCTCGATGGCACCGGTCGCGGCCCGGTGCGGCAGCATCGGATCGGCCACCAGCTGCGGCAGGTCGGCCCGCGGGCGCAGCACCAGGATCCGGAGCTTCTTGTCGGCCAGGTACTCATCGGCGCTGGAAATCACCACGCCGCGCTCGATGTGGGCCTCGATCGTGGACGCTACGCGCGTGGCGCTGTCGACATACACCAGTGCCACGTGGGAGAAGTTGCCGGGGAAGTCGTTGCCTCGCGCGATCAGCGCGGAGGTCGGATAGCCGCCCCGGGAGACCAGCATGTCGCCCGAATGGATCTCGACGCCCTGGACGACGGTGGAGGGCGTCACCGAAGGTTCACTGGTCCCCAGCAGCAGCGCCGGCACGCTGTCCGGATGGTTCAGCATGACCTCTTCGATGACTCCCCGGCCGCCATAGAGCGAGCGATACAGCCGTTCGCGCACGGCGACTTTGGAGACGTCCCAGTGCCTGGATTGCCGCTTGATCGCCTCGCGGATCCGGCCGGAGATGAGGACGTAGTCCCGGGCGGACCGGGGACACGCCGCGGCGTAGGGTCCCAGGTCAAAGAGCCGGCGCTCGATCGAATCCAGGACCGGGGCATCCGCGGGAAGCATTTGCGGTTCGAGCCCAGCCACGGTCGCAGTAAGCCCGGCCAGTTCGGGTCCCGCGATGAGTGCCGCCTCCGCGCATCCGGCCTGCCGGAGATCGCGGAACCTCGCCTCCAGGGAATCCCAGTAGTTGTCCCGGTTCCAGCTGAATCCGGAGTTGGGTACGGAGGAAACGGGGACCGCGGGCTCGCGGCTGGGGATGGAGAGAACGAGGAAGAGCAGTACCAGGGTGGTCGCGGCGAGGAGGAGCCTGGTTCGCATTGACCACCCTGTCAGGGGTCTATCAGGATTCGAACGACAGCACGAACACCGACGAGTCGATCTCGACCAGGTGCCGGACCTTTTCGTTCACCGTGATCCGGATCCGGTCGCCATAGCGCGACAGCCGGCGGAGCAGTTGCTGCAGATGGCGCTGGTGCTTCTCCTGAAGATAGTCAATGTGCAGTGATACCGAGGACGTGGACTGGCGCAGCACCCGCTCCAGCTGGCGTGCGGCCCGGGGGTAGAAACTCTGGTCCAGCGCCCCCCGCAACCGGAGCGACAGCTCGGCCGCGCGATTGCGCAGCTCGTTGAGCGACACTTCGAGGGCGCCACTTTCCCGGTAGCGGCGGAGCTTCTGTTCCAGCGCCCTGGCGTATCCCCGCACCTTCTCCCGGGAGCGCTCGCCCGATTCCCGGAGATGCCGCTCGATGTAGTCCCGCATGGCCAGGCCCACGACCCAGTCTTCGATCGCCTGGTGAATCAGCCTGGGACGGGTGTACGGCAGCGAGCGGAGGAAGTGGTACACTCGGCCCACCCCACCCGGCAGCAATCCGTGAACCAGAATCCGCCGGAGCAGCCCGAAAGTCTCTCCGGGCGAGTACCGGCTGGACGAGTTGGGCGGCGTGAGGTACTTGAGCTTGTTCCTGACCCGGGCGGCGATCCCGGCGTCGGAGAACAGCCGCTGGTGCAGGGCGCGATATCCCGAAAGCATCTCGTCGTAGCTCATGCCCTTCGGCATCACGTTGGTGCCCAGCTTGGTATTGTCCGCCTGGTTGGCCCCGGCGATCAGCCGGCCTTCCTTCGCCAGTCGCTCGTGCAGCGGGGTCTTGGGCGTCGCGGTGAGAAGGCCGATCATCGCGGCCTGGATCCCGGACTTGGTGATGAACTGGAACTGCCGCTCGAAGGTCTCGATGGTGTCGTTGTCGAATCCGATGATGAACCCGGCGAAGATGTCGAGCCCCGCCGCGTAGACCGTGCGAATCGAGGTGAGGATATCCTGCCGGGTGTTCTGCAGTTTCTGCGCTTCCACCAGGCTGGCCTCGTCGGGCGACTCGATACCGATGAAGACCCACTCCATGCCGGCCGGGCGGAAGAGCTCGAGCAGCTCCTTATCCTGGGCCAGGTTGAGCGAGGCCTCGGTGCCGAAGCGGAAGTGGTAATCCTTCTGGTCCTGGTACTCCTTGAGATAGCGCAGCAGGTCCTTGGCGGTGCGCTTGTTGCCGATCAGGTTGTCGTCCACGAAAAACGCGTTGTGCACGCCCAGTTTGCGAAGCTGGTCCAGCTCGCGGCCCACCTGCTCCACCGGCTTGGTCCGGGGCACCCGCCCGAACATGACGATGATGTCGCAGAATTCACAGCGGAAGGGACAGCCGCGGGAGAACTGCAGGCTGACGGCCTGGTAGCGATCCAGCTTCAGGAGATCGAAGCGGGGTGTCGGTGAGTCCACCAGGGACACCGTCCCGGTTTCCTGGTACAGGGTCCGCTGTTTCCCTTCGGGGTAATCCCGGCAGAACTCCTTCCATATATACTCGGCCTCTCCCGCCACCACCGTGTCGGCGATGCTGGCATACTCCTCGGGACACAGCGACGCGTAGCTGCCTCCGGCGACGACGTAGTAGCCGCTGCTGCGGTAGTAGCCGAGCAGCTCCCGCTGCCGGCTGAACTGCACTCCCATGCCGCAGATGCCGACAATGTCGGCTTCCGGCGCCAGGGGAAGGGTTTCGATGTTCTCGTCACAAATGGTGACTTCCCAGTCGGGCGGGCAGAGCGCGGCGAGCGTGGCCAGTCCCAGCGGCGGATTGATGGTCTTGCGGCCGTTGACGACAGTGTCCATTGCCCACTTGAAACTCCAGAAACTTTCGGGAAAGCGGGGATTGATGAGGAGAAGCCGCATACTGGACCGCCATTTATGAGCGTCGAGAGCGCCATGAAGGCCAATGAGACGACCTATCAAGGGTAGTTGGGAACGCACGCCGCTGGTAGGGATGACGAAAAAGGCCCGAATCACCTCATTCTTTGGGACTAGCCGGAGCAGGCTTGCCCGGAAGACTGGAACAACCCCCTCCTTCAACTGCCACCGGGCAGTGCAGTTAGCCAGTCGCTTCGCGCTGCCGGGGCCAGCCATCACAGCGGTGCACGGCTTCACACCATACCATTACCAGTTCCCCGACATGTGCCTGCGGAGAAATGGCCAATGTGGCCAGCATTTTTCGTCGGTGAATACCTTGAGAGGATCCATGAAAGTACGAACGATCGGTATCGGTTTGGCCGTCGCGCTCAGTGCCGCCTGCAGTCACGGGGGTCCCACCGTTGCGGCGAGCACCCAGACGTTTACCCGTAATGTTGACGCTACTCCGTCCAAAGTGGTGGAAGCCACCACGGCGGTATTCGCGGAACGCCAGATCCCGGTAGCGACCACTGACCAGACGAACGGTAAAGTGGAAAGCATCCCGCTGGATCCGAATGCCGAGTGGGGCAATGTTCCCGCCACCGAGAGGGTCGACTGCGGAGCGGTAGCCGCTGACCCGAATGCGCGGCTGGTGCTGACTATGCATGTCAAGCAGGACAACAACCGGAGCGTCGTGTCGCTCGACGCCAAGCGCGATGGCGGCGCGAGCTGCGTCCTGCGCGGGCCGTTCATGACCGAGTTGATGGACGCGATCGTGGCCCGGGTCGCCGCGAGCTAACCATCCGGCAGCAAGCTACGGGCAGGAAAAGCGCGGCATCGGATTGACCGATGCCGCGTTTGTTATTGCCTCCATGCCGGTCACCGGTCGCGGGGCGGCCAGCCAAACCCCTTCGAGTACCGCTTCCCATCACCGCCAATCAGGTTCATCCGCCATTCGGCTCGGGCCGGCTCACTGCAGGGACCAATGTTCCACCCCACGAGAATGCCGTAGCGCCGCGCCCACAGCCGGACTGCCGCAAGCGAGAAAAGGTGGGATTCATCGTCGAACTCCAGCAGTACACGGTCAGTGTCGGAGCCTGGCGCGAGCTCGGAGATGCCGGTGATCTGGTTGTCCAGTTCCCGCTGCAGCGTTGCGCGGCGCTCGCCCGTGAGCTCCTCCAGGAGGATTACGGTAACCATCCCCCGGGCCGTGGTCGGTGCGAGGAAGGCCGGGCTCGGAAGGGCGGCAAGGTGCGTCGCCACCTGATCCCGCATCACTCGGCGGGGCGACGGGTAGAAAGCGTAGGAATCCACACCGACGACCGGCTGCCCTTCGGGCGTGCTCATACTCATGAGGTGGGCGAGTGGCTCCTGGAAGCGCAGCATGGCGGCAGCGATCTCAGCAGCCTCGAGAACCACGTCTTCAGGCGCAGGCGCGGGGGATGTCATGGCTTACTCCATCAATGAAGCTGCTGCCTGGTCAGGCAACTCATAGCTCATGGTGAAGGGATGCTCCATACCGTGACCTACCGCGGTGGTGCCCTGCCCCAGGAGGCCCTGCAGCTCTCCAGTGGCGGAGCCGGGGATAACGGAATAGGACTCCTTCGCCTGGCCGCCTTCGAAGCTGCCCGTGCGTTGGAGCACAAAGCTGCCGCTCCTGCCGCCGATTCGTCCCCCGACCCGCTCGAGGCCAACGAAGGCGGCCGAGCCGTCGCTGCGATACATCATCAGGTACTCGACCTCGCCCTCCGCCTCGATATCGCCAGTGTAGGTCTTGGATACGCTGGCCCGGGTGAGCCTCGGCTGGTCCTGGCCTTCACTATAGGGCTTTTCATCCCACCGCTTGATGGCGAACCGGGCATTCGCGCTCTTCTTCATGGACCCTATCCTGGTAATTGAGAAACGGTTGCCGCTCCAGGCAGCCAGCGCCTAACCGCGACCATTGAAGAAACTCGGTTGCCGACGCGCGAGCAGCAGCAGGTGAACCACGAGCTCCAGGCCCACAAAGGCCAGGCCACCAGCCCACCAGGACCAGGAGACAACAATCCGGCCGGTGAGGATTGCGCGCGTCGCGAGCACTCCCGCGTAGAGCGCCGACCCACCCAGGAACCAGTAGACCAGGCGAGTGGCGGCTTGAGCCGGCGCGCCGCCCCCGATCCGGGGCCCGAGCCGGTTTCGGAAGAGCACCTCGAGGACGTGGCCGCCCAGGGTAAACCACAGCGCCAGCACCGATGCGAGCAGCGCCACTGCGATCCGCCGGGTGTAGAGGCCCACGCCCAGGCCGATCGCCAACGCAATCGTGCCGTTGCGTAGCGCGGTGCTGCGCCACGGCTCGGCAAAGGGTTTCCGACCCGTTTCACTCGCCATTCCGGCTCCCTACCTGGTAGAAGACATCGGTGCGAATCCGGGATGGATCGGCATTCCACTCGCTTTGCCAATGCCCATAGATCTCCCAGTTCGGCCCTGCGAGCCGGTGTCCGTGGGCCGAGCACCACTCACGAATCGCGGCATGGGCCGCTCCCAATCGCTGGTAGGGACCGACGTGGGCGACGAAGGCGGTGAGCCCGGGCGGGGTGGCGGAGCGCACAATGCCCTCCGCTTCTGCAAAGGTCTCGGGCAGCTCGACACCCGCCTCCAGGCGAATGCCACCATCCCAGTAAACGGCCACATTGCGCCCGGCCTTGAGATTGTGACGGCGGGCAAAATCCCATGCCCGCCCACAGCCATCCTGGACAGCGGCGACGAGAGTATCCCGCGACACCTGGCGGCGTACGACCGCCAGGGCGACGCTCTCCAGCGCGGCGAGCTGAACCTGGTAGGGCGCCATGGTGTCAGCTGGACTCACTGCCGCTTGGTCCTGGCAGCCGCCGGCCCAGGTCGTCCTGGCCCGAGCCGAGGCGCTCGAGGGTCGAAGTGATATAGTCGAGGCTGTTCTCCACCCGGGCGAGCCGCTCGTCGAGCTCCCGAGCCGCGGGCTGCGCCGCCTCGAGCTCACGGATGCGGACGCGGCTGCGCCACCATGCGATGCCGAAACCTACGGCCACAAGCGCGAGCCCCTTGGTCGAGGCGAGGAGCACTCCAAGAAGAACGCTGGTCGGTTCCATCCATACCTTTCAGCCGAGAATTGCGGCGGCAACCTCAGGCCAGACTACCGCTTCGACTTGCCGCGGGAGCCTGGTCGAGTGCGCTTCACACTCGCGGCCGCCCGACGCTCCTGGACCCGCAGCCTGGCGATCCTGGTGATCAGCCCCAACGGAATGCGCTCCCCAAGGTCGAAGCGCAACGTACCGGCACCCGATCGATGGGGCCTCAGCTGCTCCCCATACCTGGCCATCATGCTCCCCGTCGCGGGGTAGATGCTGATGTGATCCTTGAACGCCGCCATGTACAGGAGGTACTTCCCGTCGAGATCGAAGGTCGGAATCCGGTAGCTGATTCGTTCCGTGATACCGGGAGCGGCTTTCCTGATCGCGCCACGAATCTGCCGGAGCGACTTCCGGGCGTTGGGCGGCGCAGCGGCGATGTACTCAGATACGGTCAGGGGAGTCGCCATTACTTCACTCCGGCACGGGAAACAGCAGTTCGTTGTCGTCCGGATCGTTGACCAGGGTCGTGTCATAGCCCCACCAGGTCGCCTTGGTGGGAACCGAGCGCTCTTCCAGCTCGCGCCGGAAGTCTCTGAGTCCGTCCGCGGTCAGCTCGATGAAGAGGCGCGCCTTGTCGCGGCGCGCCGGATCCTGGCAGAGGATGATTTCGCAGTCGCTACGACTGACCTGGCACACCGTGCCCCCGCCGTCGCCCGAGTGCCAGTTTTTCTGGAAGCCCAGCTGGTCAACATAGAAACGCAAAGCGCGGTCCAGGTCGGCCACAAAGAGCACTGGGCGTGAGTACCATCGGTGGCCGCTCGGGCTGGGCACGACCTGCCTATGGCTGTCGGGTAAAGCGGAGTTCCGCGTCATGCCCGAAAAACCGACTGGTGAAAATGGAAAAATGTGGCAGGGTGAAGCCCCCCGCCTCGAGCCATCCCATCAGCGTGTCACTGCGCACGCGGGAAGACAGCCGCCACGGGGCCCACTGGGAGGCCAGGACAAGATAGCCGCCGCGCCGGCTCCAAGTGCCGGAAGCGGTGAGTGTGTCGGTCACGGTCCCGGAGTCGGTGAAGGCCGCGACGACCTGTGCCCGGTAGGTGTCAGGAGGCGCGAGCTGGATCATCACACTCACCAGGGCCGTCCCTTCGCCGGCTACGACGCCAGGCCTGATGTACGGAAGCGGCTGGGAATCAACGGTCTGTAAGACGTATCGACCGGCATAATCCTGGGCGACCGCCGGCGGTGGTGGCGCCGGGTGACATGCCCCCGATCCCAGCAGTGCTATCCACAATCCGACGGAAGTTTTCATTAGTCGCTGTTGCCCCGGTCATTGGCCGGCGGGCGGTTGCCAAAGTTCCACCTTGTTGTTTTCCGGATCCATGACCCAGGCAAACTTCCCGTACTCGGATTCGTCAATCTTCTCGAGCACATTGCAGCCTTCATCCTTCAAGGCCTGGAGCAGGGCATGGAGGTCTTCCACCCGGTAGTTGACCATGAAGGAAGCATTGCTCGGGGCAAAGTGATTGCTTTCCTGCGGATCGATTAACCAGGCGGTTGTCCCTGCCACCGGCTTGCCTTCGGCGTCGGTCCAATCCAGGGACGCTCCACCCCAGACCTGGACATCGATTCCCAGGTGCCGCTTATACCAGGCCCGCAGTGCCGGAGCGTCTTTGGCCTTGAAGAAGATGCCGCCGATGCCAGTGACCCGCTTCATGGAACCTCCGAGATCCGGTAGTGGTGGTGGCCAGGGCGATGCGGCACACTCTGTCCAGGTTAGCGCTGCGGCTCTTCATAAAGCCCGAACTCGTTGCCGACCGGATCGGAAAATACTGCGAATGCGCCCATGCCTTCGCCGATATCGGTACGCGGGACCAGGACCCGCCCGCCTGCCTCTTGTATCTGCTTGAGGGGTCCGCAGTCTGCGGACGCCTCGGCCGTCTTCGCCGGTATTTCCAGATAACAGATCTTGCCGTGGGGCATTCTGTCCCCTGTCCTCTCAGTCCCCGACGACGTGTCCCGGCCCGGTTCGCCGGTCCGCCGTGACCACCGGCTCGTGGCCAACTCGGATCAGATTGCCCGCCGGATCTCGCATGGTGAACTCGCGCAAACCCCACGGCTCATCGCGGGGGGAAGTCAGGCTGGGGATGCCGCTGCTGGGCAGACCGAGGACCGCCCATTCCCGGTACAGGATGTCGGCATTGGGCACCCGCCAGTAACAGCTGGTACGGTTCCGCTCGGCATGCAGGTCGGGCTGAAGCTCGAGATGTACCACGAGATCTCCCCGCCGCAGGATATCGTAGTCATCGTCGTAGTATCCCGCCGCGAAGCCGAGCGACTCATAGAACGCCCGGGTACCGTTCATGTCGAACGTAGGAAGGATGGGTTCCGCGCCGTGACGTGGCATGGCAACCTACCTCGGCTCCCAATCCTTCTTCAGCATCAGCTCATCGATCCGGTAGGCGTGAAACATCTCATGGATCAGCAGGTGCCTGAACATTATGTGCACCGAGTAGTGGCTGAACGCCTCATGCTCGGCCGTTCGCTGCCAATCCTCCGGGGATAACTCCTTCAACCGTGCCACGACTCGTGCCCGCTCCCGCACGTACAGGTTCAGCGCCTCGCCCAGGTCGACGGCCAGGAGTGAGCCGGCCTTCTCGTCCGCTGACGGTTCCCCGGACTTTATCCGGGGATGCGGCTCAGCGAGCATCAACTCGAGGCGCGCCATGAAGAGCGCGTCCCCCGCTGAAATGTGGCAGGCATGCTCGTGCGCGGACCACTTGTTCGGCGATGGGCGACGCTTGAGGTTCTGGGGCGGCACTTCGTTGACGAGGCCAATGATGATGCCGGGCGCGGCCTCCAAACTCGCAATCAACGTTTGGGTATCCATAATCTCCTCCACCTCACCCATAGCGCCGCCTTACCATGGAGATCGAACTGACGACGAGCCTCATGACCCCGCATAAGCTGCAGGCCGAGGCACGGATAGACAAGCCCTCCCGGGGGGGCGGGGTGTCTATCCTTGAGTTGAGGGGTGTGCTATGCGGCCTTCAGGGGCTCGGCGACCTTGTAAGTATTGAGGATGATGCCGGACGGAAATGCATTTGTGCTGACCAGCTCGAGTGAGCGGGCCGGGGTCCCCTCCGCAAAGATCCGCTTCCCCCTGCCCAGCAGGACCGGATAGACGGCCAGCAGGACTTCATCCGCAAGCCCATGGTCGAGCAGCGTCGAGGTCAGCGAGGAGCTACCCCAGAGGATAAGGTTCGGGCCGTCCTGTGACTTGATGCGGCGAATGCTCTCGACGATGTCCGGTCCAACGCCTTCGAAGGGGCCCCATGCAAGACTTTCCGGACGGTGAGTAACCACAAATTTTGTCGCCGCATTGAGGCCGTCCGCCATCGATCGAACCGCTCGCCCTGCGCGGCCAGGATTGCCTCCCGGCCAGCGGGAGACCGATAGGGTGCGGTCCAGTCGCTGTAAGGAAAACCGTCGTCATCCTGGGAGTGCTGGATCACGCCGTCCAGCGAGATGGGTTCGATGATCTTGAGCTTTTTCATCTGGGTCTCCGGGTTCCGGGCCGAACCAAGGGGGCGAGTCACTTGAACTTCACTTTCGCGATTTCGGGGTTCGCTGTGAACTCGTCACCGAAATCCTCGAGATCCATCAGCTTGCGGATCTCCACCTCCGCCTCGCCAGTCGGGGAGAGGTTCGGAGCCCGCTTCACCCACTCGATCGCTTCTGCCAGCGACTTGACCTGGATGATCGTGAAGCCCGCAATGAGCTCCTTCGTCTCGGTGAACGGACCATCGATGACGGTGCGCTCATCGCCGCTGAACTTCACGCGCGCACCCTTCGCGCTCGGGGCAAGCCCCTCGGCGGCGAGGAGGATGCCGGCCTTCGCGACCTCCTCGTTGTACTGCTGCATCGCGGCGAACGCCTCTGGCTTCGGCAGAACGCCCGCTTCGGATTCCTTCGTTGCCTTGCCCATGATCATGAAGCGCATGTGGGTTTATCACCTCAATTCACCGCCTTCACCCTTGACCTTCGCCTGCCCGGGGAATACTCTGTACCACAAAGCACTTGGCCCTATCACACCGGACGCGGATCCGGCTGCGCGTCGGGAGGTAGTCATGAGGCAGTGGGGGCGACGCATCCGGGCGGCAATCGGGATGGGCCTCATCTGGGCAGCAGCATGGTTTGGTGCGGGCACCCTGCTGGCGCGGGTGCCCGGGGTCCACTCCGACCTCCCCTTTGCCCTCCTGTTTGCTCCGCTCGGCTTTGTTACCGGCATCATATTCTCCGGGATCCTCGTGGGTATCGAGCGGCGTCGCAGGGTTGATCGCGTGTCGCTTTGGCGCTTTGCGGGGTGGGGCGCCGTGAGCGGCCTCCTGCTGTCCGGGACCTTCGCCATCGCCGCGGCCCTTCGCGGGGCGAGCTGGTGGGGAGAGTTCCTGGTGTTTGGTCCCCCACTCACCATGGCCAGCGCGGCCTGCGCTGCCGGTTCGCTGGCCCTCGCCAGGCGGGCTGAACGGCGAGAACTCCCCAGCCCCAGTGGGGATCCGGCCGAGGCCGGACTTACCGAGAACGCGAAACGGGAACTGCCTGGAGTCGGTGACTGACGTGGCAGCCGGGCTCGACCGCTCAAGGCACGGGTCCAGGCGATTGATCCATACTTGAGAACCCAGCGCCACGCGTCCCGGCGCCAGTCGTGAATCTCCCAAACCATCCTCCGCATCAGGGTCTGATGAAGCCGCCTTCCGGCGTGGTCTTCCTGTCACTGTTTCAGGTAGCGCAGCGCAACGCAGCCTGATGCAAAGATCTTTGAGTCAACAAGTTTGAGTGGTTGTCTCTCCGGCAGGGTTACGCCTTCGAGCAACCGTCTCCCTTCTCCCACAACGATTGGCCCAACGACAAAACGATATTCATCAACTAAACCAAGCCTGATAAGCTGGGAAGGAATATCCACGCCACCGACCAGAATATCCTTGCCACGTTCCTGTTTCACTCTGAGTATTTCGTCGCGAAGATCGGTGCCAACAATTCTGGTATGGCTATCTTCGACGCGGTCCAAAGATCGTGAAAACACAAGCTTCTTGATGGAGACAAAGGTTCGAGCAAATTCGTTCGATGCTTCTGACATAGACTGGCTTCTGGCGACTTCAGGCCAGAAAGGAACCATCAACTGGTAGGTCTTGCGTCCAAACACGAGCAGGTCAACCTCTTGCATGAGGTGGGTGAAATATCTGTGGGTTTCGTCATCCGCAACTTGTTTGGTGTGGTCGCAGCAGCCATCCAAGGTGGTATTGATTGCGAAGATCAGCTTTCTCATTGATTGTCCTGGCCTCTTGCAGGTTCCCCAGTCCACCGCGATGCGCGGGTAGACCGCCTGATATACTTAGGTATTGACCTTAGTATTGTCAAGCATTATGATCCCCTCCAGTCAGATCGGTTCACCCAATCAATCGGCTGGTGTCGACATGGTTCAATCCGCAGTCGCCGACGATGTCTTTTACGCCTTGTCCAATTCGACTCGGCGGAAAGTCCTGGAGCAGCTGTCTGCCGGGCCGGCCACCGTCAGCGAGCTGGCTGCACCGTTTGCCATGAAACTCCCGTCGTTCGTGCAGCACCTGTCGGTGCTGGAACAGAGCCGACTGGTAAAGTCGAAGAAGCGCGGACGGGTACGGACCTACGAGATCGCACCCGAACGGTTCAAGGTCGTTGAAGACTGGCTGACCGCGCGGCGGCGGTTGTGGGAAGCGCGACTGGACCGGTTCGACCAATACGTCAAACAACTCAAGGACAAGGAATCAGCATCATGAGCAAGCGGTTCACCATCGATCCGAAACTGGATCTCGTTTTCGAAAGGTTCATCGAGGCTCCCCCGCGGCTCGTCTGGGAAGCGTTGACGAAACCGGAGCATCTCAAGGCGTGGTACATGCCCAGGGCCTGGGGGCGGGTGTCGGGAGCCGAAATGGACCTGCGACCGGGCGGCGCCTTCAGCATCGACATCGCGACGGCAGACGGCCAGGAGGTGCCCAACCTCGGCTGTTTCCTGGAAGTCATTCCGATGGAGCGACTGGTCTGGACCTCCATGTTGTTCCCCGGCTACCGACCGGCTGTCTTTGACGACATTCCGATCACCGCCATCATGACGATGAAGAGCGTGGGAGCCGGCACCCGCTACGTCTTCACTGCGCTGCACCGGGATGAAGCGGATCTGGAGAAGAACCAGGCGTCGGGTTGGCAGCAGGGGACCGAGATCGCCCTGGATCAGCTTGTCGCGCACGTGAAGTCGATGCAATGAACACCGCGGCCTCGATCACCATCACGCCGGTCCGGGTGGCTGACCTGCTCGCCGAGGGCGAGCGGATGCCGGTCTACGTGCACGTCATCGACCATCCCGATGCACGCGTCCTGGTCGACACCGGCATGACGGAGCTGCACCCGGCGGTGGCCGACCTCGACCCCCGCCTCCATCCACTGAGCAGGCAGGACTTCGACCTCGCCGCCATCGACATCGTCGTCAACACCCACCTGCACTTCGACCACTGCGGCGGCAACCACCTCTTCGCCGGCCGGCCGATCTATGTCCAGCGCCGGGAGCTCGAGGACGCGCGCAACGAGAACGACTACACCATTCGCGAGTGGGTCGATGCGCCCGGCGTGCGATATGTGCCGGTCGACGGCGAACTCGAGCTGCTTCCCGGGCTCCGGCTGGTACCGGCACCGGGCCACACCCGCGGCATGCAGGTCGTCGTCGTGGAGACTGGCGGACGGCCGGTCGTCGTCGGGGGCGACGTGGCGGTATGGTTTGGCGAGCTCGACGAGCCGCACACCGAAGGCCAGCTGCGGGTGCGCGCGCTCGACCCGGAGCTGGTCTGGCTCGCGCA
>DASYPP010000119.1:0-28641 GCA_036006525.1 Gemmatimonadales bacterium | reverse complement strand
TTGAGGTTCGAGGAGCGCTACATGGAGTGCCATAGGGCCATGGTCAGGGGGACTGGGGACTGGGGACTGGGGACTGGGTACTGGGTACTGGGTACTAGGTACTGGGTACTGGGTACTGGGTCCTGGGGACTGGGGACTGGGGACTGGGGACTGGGTGCTGGGTAGCGTGTACTAGTTCACGCAGTACGCAGTACCCAGTTCCCAGTACCCAGTACTCAATACCCGTGGGCGGTTAGCCCCCTCTGGTGTGCATCTCGCGCCGGGGATCGGCGCGGAGGCTCTCGAGCTGGTAGAGCGCGTGGCGATCCGGCAGGGTCGCGCGGAGTTCGGCGCCGCGATCGTTTCGGGCCGACCAGGTTGTCCCAATCAGCTGGGCCAGGTCCTCGTCGGAAGCCCCGGCCCGTACCGCTCCGCGCAGATCCACTCCCGCCTCACTGTACAGACAGAGGAACCAGGTCCCATCCGCGGTGAGCCGGCTGCGGTCGCAGTCGCGGCAGAATGGCTGGGTGGTCGAAGCGATGATACCGAAGCTGGTCCCATCGGGCAGCTGGAAGCGCTCGGCTGGCGCCTGTCCCCGGCCCGGCAGCGGCCGCACCGCACCGAAGCGCGACTCCACTCGCTGCAGAATCTCGGCCTGGGAAACGACGTCCTCCAGGTTCCACCGGGTGGCGCCGCCTACGTCCATGTACTCGATGAACCGGATCTCCAGGCCGCGTTCCCGCCCGAAGTCGAGCAGGTTCTCCAGCTCGTCGTCGTTATAACCCCGGATCACCACGGTGTTGAGCTTGGTCCCGGTGAAGCCGGCGGCGCGGGCCGCCTCAATCCCGGCCAGGATGTCGCCGTGATGGCTGCTCCTGGCGAACTCCTCGAGCCGGTCAGGGCGCAGGGTATCGAGACTGATGGTGATCCGGTCGAGCCCCGCATGCTTGAGCGCCACGGCATTCCTGGCCAGCAGCAACCCGTTGGTGGTGAGGGCGAGGTCTTCGATCCCGGGATTCCGCCGCAGTAGCCGCACCAGGACCGGGAGGTCGTGCCGCAACAATGGCTCGCCACCGGTCAGGCGAACCTTGCGCACACCCAGGGTGGCGAACACCCCCGCCAGCCGCGCCATCTCTTCGTAGCTGAGGATGGACTGGCGCGGGAGCCAGACATACTCCGCCTCGGGCATGCAGTAGCGGCACCGCATGTTGCAGCGGTCAGTGACCGAGAGTCTCAAGCTTCCGAGCGGACGTCCCAGGGTATCGTTCAATCTTCAATCCTCTTCTTCAGTCTTCAATTCGTTGGTGGGATCGACCCATTCAACAGTCCCGTCGGCAAAGTGTTCGCGCTTCCAGATCGGCACCCGGCGCTTCAGCTGCTCGATCACGTGGCGGCAGGCGGCGAAGGCGGCATCCCGGTGGGGCGCCGCGGCGGCGATCGCGACGGAGACATCGCCAATGCCAAGCGCGCCGACCCGGTGCTCCAGTGCAACGGCGGCGCCCCACTGTTGCTCCGCCTCGAGACGGATGCGCTCGCACTCGATTTCCGCCATCGGTCCGTACGCGCTGTACTCCAGCCGCTCGACTTCACGCCCGGCGTGATGATTCCGCACGGTGCCGAGGAACGTAACCACGGCACCCCGGTCGGCAGACTCGACCCGCTCGATCAACAGCTCGAGGTCGATCTCCCGCTCGGTGAGGTAGGGCGTCTTCATCCGCCCGCCACCGGAGGCAGCAACGCAAGCTCATCCCCCTCGGCGACGGGAGTGGCGAGATCCACCTGGCTCAGGTTGAGCGCACAGAGGGGCCGATCGGGGAGCCGTCGGGCACCGGGAAAGGTGCCGCGCAGCACCCCCAGCACATCGCCCACGCTGGCGGGCGAGGACAAGGTCACCGTGGCGGACTCGGTCCCCAGCAATTCGGCATAGCGCGCCAGAAAGCGCACGGTGAGGGTCAGCTTTTCAGCCATGGTCGAATATAAATCCCTGCGGGGGCCGACCTTAGAGGCGGGGCTTATATCCGCCCGTTTTGATGAACAAAAGGCCGTCCCGAAGGACGGCCGTGGTTTTCGGAATGCCGGGGTCGGTTACGCGTTAGGTTCGGCGGGACCGTCTTCCTCGGCGACCAACGCCCGCAACTCCTTGCTGGGCTTGAACACCGGCACCGGACGGGCGGCAACCTCGACCGGCTCACCGGTGCGCGGATTTCTCGCCATCCGGGTTTTCCGCTTGCGGATCTTGAAGGTGCCGAAGCCGCGTACCTCGATGTTATGCTGGCCTTTAAGGGCATCCTTGATCGCGTCGAGGAAGGCATCCACCACTCGGGCGCAGTCCTTCTTCGAGATCATTGGGCCCGAGGTCCGGGCAATGGAAGCGGTAACCTGCTCCACGAGATCAGCTTTGGTCATCAATCCCCCTCGAGGTGATACCAAAAAGGGCGACCCGGTGGTGCAGAGTACCCGAAGCCGATTCTAGGAGCTTAAGTGTTGTCTGTCAAGGGGTTGGGGCTCCAGACCCGGTTCGGGACCGAAGCAGGGCCATAAATTCGGCGAAGTGGGGGTAGGCGTCGTGGGGTCCGGGCGAGGCTTCCGGGTGGTACTGCACGGCGAAAACCGGTAACTCGCGATGCCGCAATCCTTCCACCGTTCCGTCGTTCAAATTGAGGTGGGTAACCTCCAGGCTGGGGGCCCCGGGGACCCCTTCCCCGCTGCCTTCCACCGCGAAACCGTGGTTCTGCGAGGTAATCAACACCTTACCTGACTTGAGGTCCTTCACCGGGTGGTTTCCTCCCCGGTGGCCATAGGGAAGTTTGATGGTCCGCCCCCCGAAACTCAGCCCCAGCAGCTGGTGGCCCAGGCAAATCCCGAAAGTGGGAATCCCGCTCTCGGCCAGGTCCCGGATGATGCTGAATGCGTAGCCGACAGCGGCCGGGTCCCCCGGCCCATTGGAGAGAAACAGCCCATCGGGATTCAGGGCGCGAATCGCCTCGGCCCGCATGGTGGACGGTACCACGCTCACCCGCAGTCCCATCGCGACCATCATTCGTACGATGTTCCGCTTCATCCCGTAGTCCACCGCCACCACGTGGGGACCGGCGCCCTCGGTCTGGATACTGGAGACCGTCGCGCGGGAAGCGAGATCGAGCCCGTTCATGGACGGCGATGCCATGAGTTGCGCCTTGAGGGCCGCGGTGGGCTCGGCTCCCTCGGCGATGACGCCGCGCATCGCACCCCTCTCCCGGATATGCCGGGTGAGTTGCCGGGTATCCACGCCCTCGATGACCGGGATGCCATTTTCCAACAGCCAGGCGCCGAGCTCCGTAGTGGACCGCCAATTTGAGGCGCGCTGGGCCAGCTCGCGAACCACCACACCGGTGACCTGGGGGCGGCCTGATTCCATGTCTTCCTGGTTGACACCGTAGTTGCCGATCATCGGGGCGGTCATCACGACGATCTGGCCCAGGTAGCTGGGATCGGTGAAGGTCTCCTGGTATCCGCTCATGCTGGTGGTGAAGACGACCTCACCGAACGCCGGGACGCTGGATGTCGGCGCGGTCCCCGGGTACCAGGTCCCGTCCTCCAGCAAAACAAACGCGGGGCGACCGGTCATCCGGCCGTCCCGCGTGGTGGAATCATTCGAGTCTTCAAGGGCGGGTTGGTGCCGGCGTAGCAGGCTGCGGTTGCTGCTGCTGGGGCTGGCTGGCCGGTGGTGTCGTCTGTGGTGTCGTCGCCGGCGCCTGGTCCAGCGGCGAGGGCGTTCCGGTCGGAGCGGTCTGCTGCTGGGTCTCCCGGAGCCGCTGCTGCACTTCGGAGGTGGCGCCGCTCTGGTTCGCATGGACCACCGAGAGAACCAGGGATAGAAAGAGAAAGATCCCGCCAGTCCACCAGGTTGCCGTCGTCAGAATGGTGACTGCCTGGCGGCCGCCGACGACCATGTCGGTGGTGCCGCCGCCCAGCGAGGCGAGCCCGCCGCCCTGGCCGGCCTGGAGCAACACCACGGTGCCCAGGAGCAGGGCGTCGAGGATAAGGAGGATCAGGAGAAACGTGTACATGCTTGCCCGGTGATTGGAGATCGCTAACGGGCGGGAAGCTTAATGGGGGGAACGGGTTATCGGTAGGGCTACATGGGATTCAACCCCATCTACCCCGTCTCTACTATTCGAGCCCACCCCTCCGGATCCAGGCTCGCGCCGCCTACCAGGACGCCGTCTATCTCCGGCTCGGCCAGCAGACTCTTGATGTTCTTCTCGTTCACGCTGCCGCCGTAGAGCACCCGGGGACGGGCGTAGCCCCGCGGGATCAACTCGGCGCGGATCGCGCGGTGCACCTCGGCAGCGTCGCCGGGCGTCGCGTTCTTGCCGGTACCGATGGCCCACACCGGCTCGTAGGCAATGATGACCCGGCTGAGTTGCTCCGGCTGGAGCGTCGCGCAGGCACTTCCCAACTGTCGCAGAACAACGGCGAGGGTGTCACCGGCCTCCCGTTCAGCCAGCTTCTCTCCGACACAGAGCAGCGGTGTCATGCCGGCCAGGAGCAGGGCCTGAACCTTCTTCTGCGTATCACCCTCGGTCTCGCCGAACACGTGGCGCCGTTCCGAATGGCCGACCAGGGCACCGACGGCGCCGGCACCGGCCGCCAGCCCGGTCGAAATCTCGCCGGTGAAGGCGCCCTTGGGCTCCCAATAGATGTTCTGCGCCCCGACCCTGGTGTCATGCCTCCCTTCAACTGCTCGCGCGGTGGCCTCGAGAGACACCGCCGGCGGGCAGAGCCACAGCTCGCGGCCGTCCCTGGGCGAGACTTTCGCCAGGAACGCCTTCAGGAAGGCCCGGGCTTCGTCGGGCGTAACGTGCATTTTCCAGTTGGCGGCGAATATCAGAGGGCGCATTTGGGCCTTGAGTGAGCATGCCGAAAAGCGTGCAAGGTTCAGAGTGCAGAGTGCGGGGTAACGAGCGTGCGATGTGCAAGGTGCAGGGAAATGCTCGGCCCCGGTTTACGGCGCACCCTGAACCCGGTACGCTCATCGCCCTGCACCCTGCACACTGTACTCTGCACGCGGTTAGATATCGTCCAGCGCCGCCACTCCCGGCAGTTCTTTCCCTTCCAGGAACTCCAGCGACGCCCCACCCCCGGTCGAGACGTGAGTCATCTTGTCGCTCAACCCCGCCTGCGCCACCGCTGCCGCCGAATCGCCACCGCCGACGACGGTGACGGCCCCGTTCGCCGTCGCCCGCGCCATAAAGTCCGCGATCGCGCGGGTACCGTGATCGAACGGGGGCGTTTCGAACACCCCCATCGGCCCGTTCCAGACCACGGTACCGGCCTGCTCGATTCGGCGACCAAAGTCCCTTTCCGTCGCTGGATCGATATCATAGACGGCCCAGCCGGCGGGCACCTGGTCTCGAGCGGCGGTGAGCGTGGTCGCCCCTTCTTTCAACTCCTGCGCGATCACCGCACCACTCGGCAGCACCAGCTTCCCCTCGGCCTTGCCCATGAGCGACTTCGCCATGTCGACCCGGTCCGCTTCCACCAGCGAATTCCCCGTCTCCAGCCCCATGGCCTTGAAAAACGTGCAGGCCATCGCGCCGCCGATCAGGATCTCATCCACCTTGGGCAGCAATGCCTCGACCAGGTCGATCTTCCCGGAGATCTTGGCGCCGCCCAGCACCGCAACGAACGGCCGCTTGGGATTGTTCAACGCATCGCCGAGGTACTGCAGCTCCGTTTCCATCAGGAAGCCGCTCACCGCGGGTTTGATCAATCGCGCGACGCCCTCGGTGCTGGCGTGGGCGCGGTGGGCCGAACCGAACGCGTCGTTCACGTAGAAATCACCCAGCCGGGCGAACATCGCCGCAACCTCGGGATCATTCTTCTCCTCCCCGGGCCAGAACCTGGTGTTCTCCACGACCGCGACGCCGCCCCGGGGCAACCGCCTGGTGAGCGTCACCGCTTCGTCGCTCTCCGGATGCTCGATAAACTTGACCGGGGCGCCCAGGATATTCTCCAGCACTTTGACCACTGGCAGGAGCGAGTACTTGGGATCCGGACCGCCCTTGGGCCGTCCCAGGTGCGACAGCAGCACCACCCGCGCTCCCTTCTCGCGCAGGTACTGGATACTCGGCAGGGAAGCCTGGACCCGGGTGTCGTCGGTGACGACGCCGTCCTTGATGGGCACGTTGAAATCCACGCGGGTGAGCGCGCGCTGGCCGTCGAGACCCAGAGGGGGGAGCGACTTCAGGGTGCGTTTCATGATTCCTAACAATCCAACGCAAAGGCGCTAAGCCGCAAAGATCCTTCGATACATGGAATTCAAACTGTTCTTTGCGACTCTGCGACTTTGCATTGGTCGTTTGTTAGAGTTTCGATCCAATGTACTGAAGGAGGTCAACGCAGCGGGCCGAGTACCCCATCTCGTTGTCATACCAGCTGGAGACGTGGACCAGCACCCCGTCAATCACGTTGGTGCTCATGGCGTCCACCGTGCTCGACATCATGTTGCCGATGTAATCCACCGACACGAGCGGCTCCTCGCTTACCGCCAGTATCCCCTTGAGCGATGTGGCAGCCGCCTTACGGAACACCTCGTTCACCTCTTCGATCGTTGTCTTCCTGGTTACCGTGCAGGTCAGGTCCACCAGCGAAACGTCCGGGGTGGGGACCCGGAGCGACACGCCGTCGATTTTACCCTTCACTTCCGGCAGCACCAGCCCCGTGGCCTTGGCCGCGCCGGTCGTCGTGGGAATGATCGACATCGCAGCCGCCCGGGCGCGGCGCAGGTCCTTGTGGGGGAGATCCAGGATCTGCTGGTCGTTGGTGTAGGAGTGCACCGTCGTCATGAACCCGTTCACGAAGCCGAAATTGTCCAGGATCACCTTGACCACCGGCACCAGGCAGTTGGTGGTACAACTGGCATTGGAAAGAATGTGGTGGGCCTGGGGGTCGTACTTGGCCTCGTTCACGCCCATCACGATGGTGATGTCTTCCTTCTTGGCTGGAGCGCTGATCACCACTTTCCTGGCGCCGGCGGCGAGGTGCTTCCCGGCCGTGTCCCGGTCGGTGAAGCGACCGGTGGATTCCAGCACCAGGTCGACGCCGAGGGCCTTCCAGGGTAGCGCCGCGGGATCCTTCTCGGAGAGGACCTTGATCTTGTCGCCGTCCACCACCAGCCCGTCCCCGTCGGTCTCGACCTTCCCCGGGTAGCGGCCGTGCACCGAGTCGTAGCGGAGCAGGTGGGCGAGCGTCCTGGTATCGGTGAGATCGTTCACCGCCACAAAATCGATGTCCTTCGAGCCCATCATCTTCGCGGCCCGGAGAACATTTCTGCCGATGCGCCCGAATCCGTTGATCCCGACCTTAATTGCCATTGCTGACTCCTATTGGGATTCTGAACTGCCTATCGCGAAAACGCGAAAGAGCGAAAACGCGAAGAAAAATACCTATTCAACGACCCTGGCTCGGGCTCTCGCAAAGGTGACCGCATCCACCCGTTCGGCGCCGGCTTTGACCAGCGCATCGGCGGCGGCAACCAAAGTCGCGCCGGTCGTGAACACATCGTCCACCAGAACAGCCTTTATTCCCCGGACACTGCCGGCCCGGAATGCCCCGGCGACATTCGCCAGCCGCTCCTCCGGTGTCAGCGCGGTCTGAGTCGGGGTTTCCCGCACCCGGGTCAGGCACGCCGAATTGACCGGCTGGCCGAGCAGGGCCCCCAAGGCCCGGGCCAGGTGGTCGCTCTGGTTGTAACCCCGGGTCCGAAGCCGTTTTGACGCGAGCGGGACCGGCACCAAGAATAGTCGCCCGGTCAATGGTTCGAGACCCCTCATCGCCTTGGCCATCGCGGCGGTAACTCTCCACCATCCTTCATACTTGAGCTGGTGCACGACGCTCCGGGCGCCGGCCTCGTGCCACACGGCGCTCCGTACGCTGCCCAATCCCGCCGGCCAGCTCTTGCAGATCCGGCAATCCAGCTCCGGCAGTAGTCGCGGCTCGCCACACCGCGGGCACAACGGCTCGGGTAACCGCACCCACCGCGCCCGGCAGAGACGGCACACCAGCTCATCGGGATCGCCACCCAACCCGCCACGGCAGAGGAGACACTCCCCCGGGAGGAGATAGCGCTCCAGGTGCTGGAGCTCGGCCGCCAGCCTAGCGAAGCCTGGCATTCACCACTTCGCGCATCAGTTCGCGCGGCGCCTGCTCGTCGGGAAACCAGCGTTCCAGGGCCGCCGCCCCCTGGGCCACCAGCACCTCGCGGCCGTCGGCCGCCTGCACACCACGCTCCAGCATCGCCCGCACCCACGGCGTGGCTCCCTTCGCGTAAACCAGGTCCAGGGCTCGCATGATGCCGGGGGTGGAAGCCGGGTCGTGCGGCATGCGATCGTTGGGCCGAAGTCCCAGTGGGGTGGCGTTGATTACCACCTCGCAGGACTCCGTGGCACAGAGCGGAATTCCGTGCGCCACGGCCCAGGTTTCGAAAGCGATCTGCCGCTCGGCCGTGCGGGAGCGAACCGCGATCGCGGCCTTCTGACTGAGCGCCGCCGCACCAGCCGCCCTCGCCGCGCCGCCGGTCCCCAGGATCAACCACCGGGTGCATGGCGCCTCCAGCCGGTCGAGCGCCGCAACGATGCCGGCCACGTCGGTGTTGTCGCCAAAGACCTCTCCGTCGCTACCCCAGAAGGTGTTGCATGCCCCGGTGAGCGCCACCAGCGGTGTTGCGTGAGTGACCGAGCCGGCGGCGATGGACTTGTGGGGAAGGGTGACGTTGCCGCCGCCGCCTGCCCGGGCAAAGGCGCCCAGCAGGTGGGGCACGTCCTCGGAAGAACAGGAGAGCGCGATGTAGGTCCCCGCGAGGCTCAACGCATGAAATGCGGCGGTCTGCATCGCGGGAGACATCGAGTGCTCGACTGGTGAGCCCAGCAGTGCGAACGGCCTACCGTTGCCCATTTTCCGCCTGGAGCCGGCTGATCGCCGCCTGGATCAAGCCCTCCAGCTCCAGATACGTCGTGCGATACTCATCCAGCTCGGCGCCAAAGGGATCATTGACCGCGGCGTCCTCGCCCTCTCGGCCGGCATAGGTACCTAGCAGGAACACCTTGTCTCCTCCACCCAGGTCCTGGGCGCGGTCCCGGTGCTGGGGAGACATGGCCAGAATCAGGTCGGCCTCCGACACCAGCTCGCGGGTGAGGCGCTGGGCCCGGTGAGCGGACAAGTCGATTCCGTTCTCCAGCCCGACCAGGTAGGCCCCTTCGGAGGCCGGCGCGTTGTCATAGGCACCGGTGCCCGCCGAGCAGACCGAAATTTCCTTGACACCCTTCACTTCCAGCATCCGGCGCATCATGGCCTCGGCCATGGGGCTGCGACAGGTGTTGCCGGTACAAACAAACAAGATCTTCATTTTCCACCCTTCACCAGGTTCTTGGTGAGCAGTAAGCGGTAAGCAGTAAGCGGGACCGGATTCTATCATCCTGATCTCCAAGCCAGTCCCGCTCACTGCTTACTGCTTACTTCTTACGCTTTTAAGGGGCCCAGCGTCCGACCAGACGTCGCAGCTCTTCCCGCGGCAGCGCGCCTTCGCGAATCAACAATGGTTGCGGCCCGGTGCAGTCCACCAGGGTAGACGGGGGCACGTTCCCCAGGACCCCGCCGTCCAGCACCATCAGCTCGCCACTCTCCACTTCCCGCTGGAACACTTTGGCCAGCGCTTCGGGTCCCGGAGCCGGTTGAGTCCCCGGCCGGTTGGCCGAGGTCGAAGTGATGGGATACCCCAGCTGGGCCACCAGCCGGCCAATGCCCGGGTGCGACGTGTACCGCACCGCGATGCCGCCCTCGGGCCCGCGCAGCTGGTCCGGCAGGCGCCCCTCCGCGCCACGAAGCACCAGGGTCAGCGGCCCGGGCCAGAAGGCGGACGCGAGCGCGGTGGCGGCAGGGGTGAACACCAGGCCCCACGCTTCGGCCATTTCCCGGCTGCTCACCAGCAGCAGAAACGGTTTTCCCTGGGGACGACCCTTGAGTTCCGACAGTTTCGCGGTCGGCGCCTCGGCCGGGGCGGTGCCCAGGCCGTAGACCGTCTCGGTAGGATAGCCGATCACCCCACCCTGATCGAGGTGCCGCCGAACCGGCTCGACCGCGCGAGCGACATCATCCGCGGTTCGGAACGGAAGCGTCATGATCGTTCGCTCGCCGCGATGAGCTCCGCCAGCACCAGGTCTTCCGGTGTCGTCACCTTGATGTTCCAGGCCGAGTCCGGCACCAGCATGATCGGCTCTCCCAGGCGCTCGACCAGGGCGGCTTCATCGGTGCCAGTGGCTTGGTCTTTTCGCGCAGCCGCATAGGCCCGCTCCAGCATGGGGCGGGGGAATCCCTGCGGAGTCTGAGCCCGCCACAGACCGTCCCGCGGAATGGTGCGCCGGATCTGGGGCACGGTGCCCTCCGGACCGCTTTCCTTAAGCGTGTCGCTCACTGGCACCGCGGCGATGGCGCCGGTACCCTTGCGGGCCTGTCCGATGACGGCGTCCACCGTGTCGCGCCGCAGCAGGGGCCGCGCCGCATCGTGCACCAGCACGAGGGTGCACTCGGCGGGGAGCGCGCGAAGCCCCTGCTCTACCGAGTCCATGCGCTCCGCGCCGCCGGCAACGATGCGCAGCTGGTCCCCCGCAAGCTGGGCCAGCCATGCGGGCGGCGCCGCGGCGTGGCTGGCGGGAAGCACCAGGACCACCTGGCGGACATCAGGATGAGAAGTGAAAGGCCGGAGCGCCCGGAGCAGCATGGGGACGCCGGCGATAGGGAGGAACTGTTTAGGGACCTCGGTGAATCGCGGGCCAGAGGCTGGCGCAACCATTCGGCGGCCCTCGCCGGCGGCCACGAGCACGACCCCGACATCACGCGGCAAGCGTCTTCACCAGTTGGGAGATGTCGTCCAGGCCAATCAGGGTAACGCCATCGACCCTGGCCGATGAGCGCCGCGCGACGTACGCCCGTTTGAATCCCAGCCGCGCCGCTTCGGCCAGGCGTCGCTCCAGCGTGGCGATGGGCCGAACCTCGCCCCCCAGTCCCAACTCACCGAGGAACAGCACGTCGGCCGGCGCCGGGCGATTGTGCAGGCTGGAGATGAGCGCCGCGGCCACGGCGAGATCGGCGCCCGGCTCAGTGAGCCGGACTCCGCCACTCACCTGGACGAAGACATCGAGATTGGAGAACGCGGCCCCACCGCGCCGCTCCAGGACCGCCAACAGCACGGCGAGCCGCTTCTGGTCCAGCCCGGTCGCGACCCGCTGGGGCGTGCCGAACCCGGAGTGCGCCGCCAGGGCCTGCACCTCGACCAGCACCGGCCGGGTGCCTTCCATCAGGGCGGTCACCGCGCTGCCGCTGGTATCCAGCGCGCGGGCGGAGAGGAAGAGGGCGGATGGATTCTGCACCGCGAGGAGGCCGCGCTCGGTCATGGAGAACACCCCCAGCTCGTCCACCGAACCGAAGCGATTCTTGGTGGCCCGGAGCAGCCGGTAGTCGTGCACGCCTTCACCCTCGAAGTAGAGCACGGTATCCACGATGTGCTCCAGGGTCTTGGGGCCGGCGAGGCCGCCGCCCTTGGTCACGTGCCCCACCGTGATCACGGCGATCCCGGTCTCCTTGGCGAAGCGCATCAGCCGGGCGGCGCATTCCCGAACCTGCCCGACGTTGCCGGGCGCGCCCTCCAGCGTTTCGGTGTAGACGGTCTGGATCGAGTCGAGAATGAGAATCTGGGCCGGCAGCGCCGCGGCGGCCATGAGGATCGCATCGAGGCGGGTTTCCCCCAGTACGTGGACGGCCCCGCTGTCTTCGGTGAGCCGGTCGGCGCGGAGCCGCAGCTGATCGGGAGATTCCTCGCCACTGACGTAGAGGACCGGTAATCCGGCGGCTTCCAATCGCGCCGCCGCCTGGAGCAGCAGCGTGGACTTGCCGATGCCGGGTTCCCCGCCCACCAGCGTCATGGAGCCCGGAACGATCCCGCCACCCAGCACGAAGTCGAATTCGTCGAGCCCGGTTTTCCAGCGAACCAATCGGGACTCGCTGATATCCCGGAGCCGGGAAGGTTCAGGTCCGCCCTGCCCACCCCGACCGCCTTGCCCGACCCGACCGCCAGGGGTGGGCACGGTGAGCGGCTCCTCGGCGATCGTATTCCATGCGTCACAACCCTCGCAGCGCCCTGCCCACTTGGGGTGGTCGTGTCCGCATTCGGTGCAGCGGTAAACTGATCGGGCCTTCGCCACCTTTGCCTCCGTCGCAGGACATCAAGATCTCGCAGCACCAGGGGAATGCGGTAACCAATTCCCCGCCCAACCCATCAATTTCCCGCCGTTGGAGCTTCCTCCTTGCGAGCCTTCCCCACTTCCCTCGCTTCCCTCGCTTCCCCGCTGAGGCCTCCGCCCCCTATATGGGGAATATCGCCTTACACGCTGGACAATCCGTCACCCAAAACACGCCGGCTGGTGCAGGAAGCCGCGCCCGGAGTTTCGTCGCTCGCCGAGGCCTCCGCCCCCTATATGGGGAATATCGCCCTCATACGCGTCGAATGCGTCACCCGAAAAGCGCGAGCCTGGCACTGACCCCCGAAGCTGCGGCCCCGAGAAATGCCTGCGCGAGCGAATACGCGATCTGGGCTACGGTGGAGGCTGGCGGGAGGGTTTGGGCGGAGCTGGTCGCGGAAACTTCGGGAACTAGGAGCCAGGACGACGATCGGATACGCATGGCTCTCCAGTGTCAGTTCTAGTTCTCCGGCTCCGGCCGGTTGGTGTGGTCGTCGAACCGGGTAAACTGCTTGTGAAAGAAGAGGTCAACCGTGCCGGTCGGCCCGTTGCGCTGCTTGCCGACGATGACCTCCGCCTTCCCTTCCAGCCCCTCCGCCCGCGACTCCTCGGGCGTCTTGTACATCTCGGGCCGGTGAATGAAAATCACCACGTCCGCATCCTGTTCGATGGCGCCGGAGTCGCGGAGGTCGGAAAGAATCGGCCGCCGGTCCCCGCCCCGCTGTTCGGTGGCGCGCGACAGCTGGGACAGTGCCACCACCGGCGTCTCCAGCTCCCGGGCCAGCGCCTTCAGCGAGCGGCTGATCTCCGAGATCTCCTGCACCCGGTTCTCCGCCTTTTCCGGCGCCCGCATCAGCTGGAGATAGTCCACGATGATGAGCCCCACCTCGTTCTGCGCCTTCAGCCGCCGGGCCTTGGATCGCATTTCCAGGAGAGACAGGGACGGCGTGTCGTCGATCCACATCGGGCAACTGTGCAGACGGCCCGCCGCCTTGGCCAGGTTGGTGAAGTCGCTGTCCCGAAGCCCACCGCGCCGCACCTTTTGACTGTCGACCCACGCCTCGGACGACAGGAGGCGCTGCACCAGCGACTCCTTGGACATTTCCAGGGAGAAGAGCGCCACCCCGACCTCGTCCTCGATCGCCGCGTGGGCCGCGATGTTCAAGCAGAACGCCGTCTTGCCCATGGAAGGCCGAGCCGCGACGATCACCAGGTCGGAGCGCTGGAATCCCGACGTGAGGTCGTCCAGGTCCTTGAAGCCGCTCGCCACCCCGGTCACCGTCTTCCCGCTCTTCTGCAGCGTCTCGATGCGCTCGATGGTGTCCGAGAGCATTTCCTTGATCCGGGTGAAACCCCGCTCGTGTCGGGTCTGGGAGATCTGGAAGACGCGGGACTCGGCGACGTCGAGCAGCTCGTTGGCGGTGGTGCGCTGTTCGTACGCTTCGCCGATGATGTTGGTCGCGGTCTCGATCAGCTGGCGGATGACCGCCTTGTCCCGGATGATCTTGGCGTGGGCTTCGAGGTTGGCGGTCGAGGTCACCGAGTCCACCAGCTCGGCCAGGTACTCGACGCCGCCCGATTCGTCCAGCTCGCCCTGGCGCATCAGCTCGTCGCGCAGGGTGACCGGATCGATCACGCTGCCCTGCTGGACCAGCCGCGCCATCGCCCGGAACAGCCGGCGATGGCCTTCCCGGTAGAAATGACTCTGGTCCAGCAGCTCCGCCGCGCGGAGCGCCGCGTTCTGGTCCAGCATCATCGCACCGAGCACGGCCTGCTCGGCGGCGTTATCCCAGGGCGCGGAACGCCCTGAGATCTGCTGGTCAGCCGTCGAGGAGCTGGCGGGCGATACGAACGTCATCCCAGGTGGGCTTCTTCCAGTTGGGGTTTCGTAGCAGGGCTGCGGGATGGTAGGTCACGACCAGCGGAATGCCCGCGAAACGATGGACCTTGCCGCGAAGTTGCGTGAGGCTCTGCTTGACGCCCAGCAACGATTCACCCGCGGTGCCGCCCATTGCTAATATCACCTTCGGTTTGATGAGCGCAATCTGCCGGTAGAGATACGGTATGCACGCACTCACTTCATCCGGCAAGGGCTTGCGATTCTGCGGCGGACGCGACTTGACGATGTTGGCGATGTATACCTCCTCGCGCGGCAAGCCGATAGCGGCAAGGATGCCGTTCAGGAGCTCGCCGGCCCGCCCGACGAAGGGTCGTCCCAGCCGGTCCTCGGTCTCGCCCGGGCCTTCCCCGACCAACATCAGTTGCGCCTTGGGGTTGCCCTCGCCGGGGACGGGATTGGTGCGGGTCAGGTGGAGCGGGCACCGGGTACAGGCGGCGACCAGGGTGGCGACGGCATCGAGGGTCTCGGCCCGGGCCAGTTCATCCACCAGGAAGGCCGGCGGATCGACCGCGAGTCCCGGACCGGGAATCGCCGGGGCGTCTTTCCGCCAACGGGCCCCCGGGTCCCCGGCCGTCTCGGCCGGCGCAGGCGGAGTCGCCGCCGCCGGTGCCCCCGAGAGGACAACCTCGGCGCCGCCCATTTCGATCTGTTGTTCGAGATAGCGGCGCAGCAGGTCAGACAAGGCCAGACTCGATGTGGTCGAGGATGGCGTCCGCCACCTGGGCCTTGGTCATCAAGGGCAGTTCCCTGGATTCCTTCCGGGAGATCAGGGTAACGCGATTGGTATCCACTTCGAATCCGGCTCCGGGCTCCAGCGCGTCGTTCACCACGATCAGGTCCAGGCCCTTCTTCTCCAGCTTTTCCCGGGCCCTGGGGTGCGCCTTGCCGGTCTCCAGCGCAAATCCGACGATGAACGCGCCCTTCTTCCGGGCCTCCCGGGTGCTGACGAGGATGTCGGGCGTGGCCTCGAGCGACAGGTTGGTCGGCCCCTCTCCGCGCGGCCGCTTCGTGGGTGCCGGCTGGGCCGCTCGGAAGTCGGCGGGCGCCGCGGCCATGATAAGGATATCGGCCGTCGGGAGAGCCGCGCGGACCGCGTCAGCCATCTGCTCGGTCGTCTCGACTCGCTCGAGGCAGATGCCGGTCGGATCCTCCAGGGCGACCGGACCGCTGATCAGCACGACTTCCGCGCCGCGGCGCCACGCCGCCTCTGCCAGCCGGAACCCCATCTTTCCGCTGGATCGATTGGAGATGAAGCGGACCGGGTCCAGCGCTTCGCGGGTCGGGCCGGCGGTCACCACGACTCGACGCCCCGCCAAGTGTCCCTTCCCTTCTAACAGTCGGACGGCATGCGCCAGGATCGCTTCCGGCTCGCTCATTCGCCCCGGGCGCTCCGACGGGCCTTCCGCGAGCGGCCCGACCTCGGGCCCGACAATCAACACGCCGCGTTCCTTGAGGATGCGGAGGTTGGCCTGGGTGGCCGGGTGGGCGAACATCTCGTCGTTCATCGCCGGCGCCATGAGCACCGGGATGGTTCGCGCCAGCAGTATCGTGGTGAGCAGGTCGTCCGCGAGGCCCATGGCCACCCGCGCCATCAGGTGCGCCGTGGCCGGCGCGACCAGGATGAGATCGGCGTCCTTGCCCAGCCGGATATGCGAAAGCGCCTGGTCCCGCTCCCAAAGGGAGGTCAGGACCGGGCGCCCGGTCAGCGCTTCAAACACCACCGGCCGCACGAAGGCGGCGGCTCCCTCGGTGAGAACCACGTCCACGCGAGCCCCAGCCTCGGTGAGCTGCCGGGCCAGCAGGCAACTCTTGTAGCTGGCAATCCCACCCGACACGCCGAGGACGACGTGCCGGCCGGACCAGCTCACGCTTCGGAGCGGCGCCGGCGCAGCAGCCGGTACTCGAGGTCACCGGCGCAGAGATTCTCCAGCGCGACCGTGGTGAGCTTCTCTTCCTTGTCGATCAGCTTTTCCCGGGGCAGCTCGTTCAGGTATCGCGCAAACCGCGCGGCCACCAGCACGCCCAGGTACTTGTTGCCCGCTTGCTGGGCCGCTTCCATCGGAGTATAAATACGCACAGGTGCTCCACTAAATGAGAGAGATTGTAGCTCTGTTTCAGGACTAAGGACTAAGGGCTTTGCGATTCGTAATCCTGCCGGCAAAGCTGGAACCGTGAAACTCTAAGTCCTTAGTCCTCAGTCCTTAGTCCTTTTTTTGTCAGTCCTTAGTCCTTTTTGTCAGTCCTTCGTCCTTAGTCCTTCTTGCTGCACTTCCCTCCGCAAACGCTCGAGCAGCCGCAGTAAGTCCGGCTGCCGCTTGACCTGCCGGCTTTCCGCGTCCAGGATGGCCGCCACATGCTCCACCGCGGACACGATGTCGTCGTTGACGACGATATAGTCGTACTCTCCGGCGGCATCCAGCTCCACGATCGCCCGCTCCAGGCGGCGGCGCACGACGTCCGGCGCCTCGGTCTTTCTCCCTTTCAGCCGCTGCACCAGGTCGGCCCCGCTGGGCGGGAGAATGAACACCGACACGGTCTCCGGGTAGTGCTGCTTCAACTGCCGGGCGCCCTGGATGTCGATATCCAGCACCGCGTTCTTGCCTTCCCGGAACAGCCGTTCCAGCTCGCTCCTCAGGGTGCCGTAGTACTCGCCCCCGTACTCCGCCCACTCGACGAACTCTCCGGCCTCGGCCCGGTGCTTGAAATCCTCCCGGCCCAGGAAGAAGTAGTCGCTGCCCTCCACTTCATTGCCTCGCCGCGGCCGGGTCGTGGCCGAAACCGAGTATCCCAGGTCGTCCCGCGCTTCCAGCAGCTGCCGCGCGATGGTGGACTTGCCTCCACCCGATGGCGAAGAGAGGACCAGGGGGAACGGCGTCATTCGAGGTTTTCGAGTTGCTCGCGGAACTTCTCGAGCTCGCCCTTCATGAGGATCACCTGCTGGGTGATCGTCGCGTCGTTCGCCTTGCTGCCGATCGTGTTGACTTCGCGGCCCAGCTCCTGGGCCAGGAACCCGAGCTGCTTGCCGGCGGCCGGATTTCCGGCGAGCGCGGCACGGCAGGCGTCCACGTGGGCCTGGAACCGGACCAGCTCCTCCGTGATGTCCAGCTTGTCGGCGATAAACGCGATCTCCTGGGCCAGGCGATTCTCGTCCGGCATCGCGCCGTTCATCAGGTCGCGCACCGCCTGTCGCAGCCGCTCCCGCTCCCGCACCACCCGGGTGGGGGCCACGGCGGCGATCTGGCCGGCCGCCGCCTGCAGCAAGTCCAGTCGATGCCCGAGTTCCCCGATCAGCACCTGGCCTTCGCGCTGCCGCATGGCCTGGCAGGCCTTCGCCGCCTTCACCACCACTGGTTCGATCGGGCCCCACTCGAGCTGGACCGACTCTTCGTCCGGCCGCTGCAGCACATCGGGCTGTCGCACCAGGAGGCCGAGGTCTACCTCGCCGGGCAGTTTCAGCTCGGCCTGGAGTGCTTGAAGTTGTCCCAGCACCAGCCGGGCCTGGTCCAGGTTCACCCGGGGCAGCGTGGCCTGAGCCGGCGCCGCCACCCAGCGGACCATCACCGTCACGTGTCCCCGCTCGAACTCCTTGCGCAGCCGCTCCCGGAACTCCCCCTCCAGCGCCCCGAACTCGGCCGGCAGCTTGAGGGAGAGGTTGAAATACCGGTGATTGACTGTCCGGATCTCGACCCGGAGCCGGCCTCCCAGCACGGCATCCTCCGCAGCCCCGAATCCGGTCATACTGTGGGGCAAATCAGGGCTCCAGGGAGGGGGAAATTAGGGGCGGAAACTTAGTCTGATGGCGGGGTTGACGCTACGGCTGGCGTTCGGTGAACGGCGCTACCGCTTTAACGCTGATGAACGCCGAAACGCGCGGATTGGCACTTTTGGTCGTTAGGGTCTGTCGTGATAGGCCATTCACCACGGACAAAGCACTGAAACGAACGGATTGTCCCGGAGTGACATTGAGCGATCAAATCCGAGTTACAATCTGCCAAGATCCGACGAAGACCAGAAAAGTACGAGGTGCGACCAGTTGGTTTCGGTGAGTTATCCGTGGTGAAAAAAGCTGGCATCGCAAGAGGAACTGATCGGCGCGTTTCAGCGTTCATCAGCGTTGGAGCGGTAGCGCTTCAGCGACCTCAGTTGGAGAATTCCCAGCGAACGCCGAACGTGCTCCCAAACCGGGGCACAAAGTACTCCGGCACATAGGATCGTTTGTTACCCGACAGGTTCAGCCGGTCCCAGAACATGATCAGGCTCCCCAGCTTCATCTGCAGCACGCTGCGGAAGAAGGTCGCGCCGCCCAGCGTGATGGCGGCACCGCCCGCGTCGCGCCCGATCACCCCGTCGCTCCACGCCTCCATCCCCAGCTGCAGCTTGAGCTCGAAGATTCCGCTGGGAAAGGTCCGGAGGAACCGGGAGCGGATGGTCCCGGTCAGCGAGGAATGGGTCGGCGGGATGCCGTCCACCGTGCCCTGCAGCGGGTCGCTGTACCATCCCTCGAGCGTCATCCATTGGCGCGGCGAAATCCGCCCGGCGAACGTCAGCCACCGCGTGGTGCCCGGCGCCCGCAGCGAATCGATGAGCAGGAAGGGCTGGGGACTCTCGGGACGGAACGCATCGGTCTGCGTCAGGCCGACCTCGAGCCCGATCGCGGTCCGCTGCCAGCTGAGCCGGCCGGAGAGGTCGACGATATCCTGGGCCTCCTCGGAATCGATCGCGGGGGCGGCAACCACCGATCCCAACCGGGCCGACCCCGAGAGAACGACGCCGAACGGCAAGGAGAGACCCGCGCCGGCGGAGACCCAGCGGCTGGTGCGGTTGCCTTCATGCTGTTGCAGGACGGCTTCGCCGTTCACGGTGACGCCGCGAATGCCGGTCCATCCCGCCGTGCCGCGGAAGTCCCACGTAGTCCAGCGGGAGCGATGGAAGGCCGAGCCGCCCAGCTGGATCGACGGCCCCCGGAGCGACACCACGGCGCCCACCTGGTCCACCACCTGGTTCACTCCGCTCCCCCGCCAGGCGGAATGTCCATAGAGCAGGTCGGCCCTGAGTCCCAGGTCGCCTTTGCCGCGTTTGTAGAAGACCCGGAGCTCGTCGTCCTTGCGGTCGCCTACCAGGAAGTCCCCGATGGTATCGTTGAGGGCCCGCAGAAAGGCGTCCCGCTTGGGCGACATCCGCACCGTTTGCGCGGTCACCCCGAAATTCTCCGACGGCACATAGCTCAACTGCAGCCAGTAATGGGTGTTGGTATGCCCGCTGCTGAACCCGCTGCCGCTTGGCGCATCGAGGTATTCCCCGGCGAGCGCCAGGCCGATCCCCCCGTTGAAGCGCCGTTCCAGCGATCCCAGGTAGCGCGAGATGTTCTTGTCGCCGGAGGAGAGTCCCACCCGGGACCGGGCGGAGCGGCGTGGATTGCGCCACGTAAAGAGGTACACCCGGAGCAACCCGGGCCACCGCTCGATCTCGATCCGCTCGTAGAGACTCAACGCGGTGAGGCTGGGGTCGAACGCCACGCTGTCCCGCCCTAATGGAATCAGTGGCAACCCGTCCTGGTAGTACTCGACCGACGTCGCGCCGCGGCCCTGGTAGTCGGGATACTCCGGGCGGCCGATCCATCCGCCGCGCCAGAGATACACCCCGGGCACCCGCATGAGCAGGTCGCCCAGGGTTTCATTGATGGCCCAGTCGATGGAGTCGCGATTGAATACGATGCGGGAGAGCGGCGCGCGAGGTCCGTCCACGCCGATGTAGGGCAGTACCGGTACCCGGACCAGCGACTGCTCCTGCGCCTTGAGAAACTGGCCGGTTTCGTCGACGGTATCCTGGGGCGGGAGCGTATCCCCGGCGGCAGGAATCGAATCAAGGATCTGGGCGCGAGCCGGCACGGCGAACAGCAGAAGTACAGCAAGACCACTTACCGCCTTACCGCCATACCGCCTTACCGCCTTACTTGACGCGGCCAAGCACGAACTCACTGAACAGCCGCACCCCGGCGCCGGTCGGGCCCTTGGCGGAATCCGGGCTGTCGCGTTCGGTGTACGCAGTACCCGCGATGTCGAGATGGGCCCAGGGAAACCCGTCGACGAACTCGCGCAGAAACCAACCCGCCGAGATGCTCCCGGCGATCCGGCCCCCGCTGTTCTTCACGTCACCGATGTCGGACTTGTTGAGCTCCCGGTAATCGTCCCACAGCGGCAGCGGCCACACCCGCTCGCCGCCCCGGTCTCCCGCGGCGCGCACCTCTTCGATCAGCGCGTCATCGGTGCCCATCACTCCGGTCGCGCTGTGGCCCAGGGCGACGACGATTGCCCCGGTGAGCGTGGCGATGTCCAGCGCGCATGCCGGCTGGTACCGCTTGGCGTACGCCAACGCGTCACACAGCAGCAACCGGCCTTCCGCATCGGTGTTGACGATCTCGATATGCTTGCCCGACAGCGATTTCACCACGTCGCCGGGGCGGAACGCGGTCCCCGATGGCATGTTCTCCGCCGACGGAACCAGCCCGACCACGTGGACCTTCGGGCGAAGCCGGCCCAGCATTTCGAAGGTGCCGAGCACGGCGGCGGCGCCGGACATGTCGAACTTCATCTCCTCCATGTTCGCCGCCGGCTTGATCGAAATCCCGCCGGTATCGAACGTGACACCCTTCCCCACCAGTACTACCGGTGCGCCGGGCGCGCCCTGGTAATCCAGGACGATGAACCGGGGCTCCTGCGCGCTGCCCTGCGCCACCGCCAGCAGCGCGCCCATTCCCTCGCGCTCGATGGCCGCCCGGTCCATCACGGTGATGGTGAAGCCGTACTGGCCCGCCAGTTCCCGGGCCCGTTCCCCGAGATAGGTCGGGGTGCACACGTTGGGCGGCAGCACCTGGAGGCCCCGGGCAAAGACATGCCCCGCGGCAATCGCCGAGCCGATGGCATGCCCGGCTTCCATTTCCGCCTGCTCGGACCCGGCCAGAATATCATACTGCTCGAGCGGCGGCTTCTTGTCTTCGGCCGGCTGCTTCAGCTCGAGGTAGCTCCAGGCGCCCTGCGCCAGCCCCTCGGCGATCACCTGTCCGGCATCGCGGGAGGAGATCGCGCCGCGCGCTTCGGGCGGAAGGAAAAATGCGCCGCGAGGAACCCCAAGGGTGCGGGCCCGCTTGGCCGCGGTGCCGGCGGCGCGACGCAAGCCGGCCCGGTTTATCTCCTCCGGTTTTCCCAGCCCGATCAGCACCAGGCGCTGAGTCTTCCCCGCCGGATACAACACGGCGACATCGTCGCGCTTGCCGGTAAAGTCGCCCGAGGCGAGGAGTCTTTCGATCCCGCCACCCACCGCCTGGTCGAGCGGTTTGAGCGATGCGGGTAGTGCCCCGCGGGGCACCGCCACCGCGAGCAGGGGCGTGTCAAAGGACGCGGGTGCGCCAGGGACGACTTTGGAGGAGAAAGGCATTCGGAGCATGGGTGAGGGTACCCGGCCACCATCAACGAAACTTCAAAGCATGAAACAGTATGGGGTTACGCACCCACATCCGGCAGGGGTCAGGGGCCGAGGAAGCTAACCGGCCAGCGGCTCCCGTAACAGTCCCGGTGCAGGTACTGGCGTAGTTGTGACCTGGAGTCCAGAATCTCCCGCCCCACCCGACTACAATTGGTACTCCCGTTAGGCCTTGAGACGACGGTTGTGGCACCATCTCCCATGGAGGATCGACGCGTCATGTACGAGCCCGACCCGGAAGCCGTCACTCTCCCGCCAAGCACCGAGCGCGCCATCAACTGGCGCAGCCCCCTGGAGCGGAGGAGACCGGACCTGGAAACCCCGGAAACTGAAGGGGAAACCGGTGACGGCGACCAGGGCGGAGTGGTGACCCATCGCCGTCGCGCCGGGGAAGAGGTGCCGGTGAAGTCCCACGACAGCGTGGTCGAGCGCATCGAAGATTTCAATCGGAACCGGGAACGGGAACGGCTCCAGATCAAGCACGCCCGCATGCGGAGCAGCCTCTACCGGTTCTTCCGGGGGACCTCACACCTGTATTACCAGGACTGGCCCGACACCGCGCTGGACCAGACTCCGCCGATCTGGTCCAGCGGCGACCTCCACCTGGAGAATTTCGGCAGCTACAAGGGCGACAACCGGCTGGTCTATTTCGACATCAGCGACTTTGAAGACGCGATCCTGACCCCGGCCGCCCGGGAGCTGACCCGGTTCGTCAGCAGCGTGCTGATCGCCGCCCGGAGCCTGGGGATCGGTTCCCGGGACATGATCGCGCTGGCCCACCTGTATCTCCGCTCGTACACCGCCGCGTTGCGGGAAGGGCAGGCCCGCTGGGTGGAGCGCGCCACCGCCAAGGGAATGATCAAGGACCTGCTGAGCGAGCTCAAGCAGCGTTCCCGCCGCCAATTGCTGGACGAGCGCACCGTGCTGACCGGTCGGGCCCGCCGGCTCCTGATCGACTTCAAGCGGACCCTTCCGGTCCCCGAGGTCGCCCACGCCCGGATCGCGGCGTTCATGCGCAAGTATGCCGCGAAGCAACCGGATCCCAATTTCTACAAACTGCTGGACGTGGCGCGGCGCATCGCGGGCATTTCCAGCCTGGGCCTGCCCCGCTACGTGCTTCTGGTGGAAGGCGAGGGCTCGCCGCACCAGAATTACCTGCTCGACCTGAAGTTCGCCCCACCGTCGGCCGCCGCGGCCTACACCCCGACGCCGCAACCGGAGTGGAAGAACCACGCCGAGCGCATCGTGGCGATCCAGCGCCGGATCCAGGCGATTCCGCCGGCCCTGCTGCACCCGGTGCTGGTCAACCGGCAGCCCTACGTGCTGCGGGAGCTGCAACCCACCACCGACCGCTTGAGGCTGGAAGACTGGGAAGGCAAGCTCCGCCGGCTGGAGAAGGTCATGGTCAGCATGGGAGAGATCACGGCCTGGGCCCAGCTCAGGAGCAGCGGGCGCCAGGGATCGGCGATCAACGACCAGCTGATCGACTTCGCCCGCACCGACGGCTGGCAGCAGGAAGTCCTCGCCTACGCGCGGGTGTACAGCACCAGGATGGAAGCGGATTACAAGGAGTACAGCGAGGCGTATGATTCGGGAGTGTTCGGGGACACATGAAAAAAGCGTAAGCGGTGAGAAGTAAGAAGTAAGCGGGACTGGATTCTCCATCGAGATGGTGGAATCCGGTCCCGCTTACTGTTTGCTGCTTACCTCTTACAGCGTATTAGAAGTACAACCCTCCGGTAACTACAAACTCGTCGCCATGCCCCAGCTGAATGCGGCCCTCGATAAAGGGAAGCAGTTTGCCGTGGGTATGGATGTTGATCCCACCGCCCAGGTTCACCCCGGCATCGGTGCTGCTGCAGCCGTTGAAGCCGCCGCAATCCGCCGACGCGTGGCCGATGTTGAGGCCACCGAGCACGTAGGGCTTCACGTTTCCGCGCACGGTGATGAGATAGCCGAGGTTACCGTTGATCTCCCAGTAATTGATGGGTCCGCTGGGGAAGAAGTAGATGAATTCGCCGACGCCGAAGAACCCCGGAGTCTTGAACAGGCTGGTCAGGCCGAAATTCACCCGGCCACCGATCCCGAAATCAGCATCGCTTCCAAAAGCGATTTCCGGGGCAAAACGCACTTGCGCCTGGACCGCGGAAGCTCCGAGCATGAGACAAACTGCCAGCATCAAGCTTCGCATTCTCATAGTGTGGTCTCCTGGGAAAGAGGACGGCCTTGAGTACTGGGTACTGGAGAAAGTACCGGCACGCAGTACCCAGTACGCGTCACCCAGTACCTTTGTTGCTCATGCCCGAGGCGAGAGTCGAACTCGCACGGGGTTGCCCCCGACGGATTTTGAGTCCGTTGCGTCTGCCATTCCGCCACTCGGGCGCGAGGCCAAAGTTCGTTGGATGCGGGGGTAAAAACAAGCGGATTCAGCTCAGCGACTGCTCCGGGCGGGGCGCCGCCGCACGCTGGTCCAGCATCTCGCGCACCTTGCGTCCCAGGCTTTCCGTGGTGAACGGTTTCTGCTGGAACGGAGCCGTGGCATCGAGCAGCCCGCGCCGAATGATGTCTTCACCGGTGTATCCCGACATGTAGAGCACCGGCAGTTGTGGCTCGAACAGCGAGAGTCGCTGGCCCAGCTCCCTTCCTCCCATCTCCGGCATTACGACGTCGGAAAGCACCAGGTCGATGGAGCGGGACGATTCGGCAATGCAGCGGAGTGCCTGCAGGCCATTCCCGGCCTCCAGCACCGAATACCCCAGCGACCGAAGCGCCCGGCACGCCAGCGAGCGAACCATCTCTTCATCCTCGACGATCAGGATGGTCTCGTTCCCCCCGCGCACCGTTCCCCCGCTGGTGCGTTCATCCGGTACCTGCGGCAGGGCATCGGCCTGCGGAAGGTAGATCTTGAAGGTGGAGCCCCGGCCCGGCTCACTGTACACCCAGATGTAACCACCGCTCTGCTTCACGATGCCGTAGACCGTAGAGAGACCCAGGCCGGTGCCTTGTCCGACCGGCTTGGTCGTGAAGAATGGCTCGAAGATCCTGGATTGCACGACGCGATCCATTCCTGAACCGGTGTCGCTCACCGATAACATGATGTAGGGTCCGCGCGGGATCGTGATATCCGGGTGCCGCAGGGCGTACACTTCGTCCAGCTCCGCTTCGGCCGTCGTGATGGTGACGCTCCCTCGTTCCATCATGGCATCCCGGGCATTGAGCAGCAGGTTGACCAGCACCTGCTCGAACTGGGCGACGTCGGCCCGGATCTGGCCCACGGCCGGCGAAAGCTTGAAGTCCAGCTGGTGCTCCTCGCCCAGCGAGTGACGAAGCATCCGCTCCATCTTCTGCACCGCCGCGTTCACGTCCAGCACTTCGGGCCGGAGGACCTGTTGCCGGGTGAAGGCCAGCAGCTGACGGGTCACGTCGGCGGCGCGGGTGCCCGCCTTGATGATCTCCTGTACTTCCGAGCGGCGCGGATCATCGGGCCCCAGGCTCTTCATGAGGAAGTAGCTGAAGCCCAGCACGCCGGTCATCATGTTGTTGACTTCGTGGGCGACGCCGCCGGCGAGGCGTCCCGCCGACTGCATCCGTTCCGCCCGGCGAAGCTGCTCCTCGACCCGCTTCCGCTCGGTGATGTCGCGGTAGATTCCCCGGATCATCGGTGCCTGCCCGTCCTGCCGCGTGCTGCTCAGGTTGCCATCGATCGTGATCGGGGCGCCGCCGCAGGTCAGCAGGGTCAACTCCACGTGATCCACCGTCTCGCCCGCCTGCACCCGGGCCGCGATCCCCTGGTAGAGGTCCCGGCAATCCGGATGGACCACGTCGAGGAACCGGAGCCGCCGCAACTCGGGATCGGTATAGCCCACGCGCTCATACCACGCCTTGTTCACGTACTGGAAGACCCCCTCGGCGGTGGTCAGGCAGACCAGGTCACTGGCGTTGTCGAACAGGTCCCGGTAGCGCTCCTCGCTCTCCCGGAGCGCTTTCTCCGCCAGTTTCCGTTCGCTCACATCGCGGGCGTTGAGGCAGACGCCGATGACTTTTCCCTCGTCGTCCACCACTGGCGCGCTGGTCGTTTCGAACCAGTGCTCGACCCCCTCGACATCCCGGATCGGCTGCTCCCTCATCACCACCTCGCCCCGCAGAGCCTGCTCGAAGCCCTCGGCGGCCTGGGGGATGAACCCGTCGATGGACTGGCCCTCCGCGAGCCGCCGGGCCAGGATCCGCTCCGACCAGGCGTCGGCCGTCGGGTTGAATGCCTTGATGGTCCCGTCCCGGTCGACCAGGACGAAGCACTGGAGGCTGTTGTCGAAGATGGCCCTGAGGTTGGCTTCCGAGCGCTGGAGAGCGGCTTCGGCCCGCTCCTGTTCGGATCGAAGCTGGGTGCGCGCCAGGGCCCCTTCGATCGCCGGGCCGATCCGCGCGAGGTTGCTCTTGAGGAGATAGTCGGTCGCCCCCGCCTTCATGCAACCCACCGCGGTCTCTTCGTTGACCGATCCGGTGACGATGACGAAGGGGGTGCTGGGCGCGTGCTCCCGGGCCAGGGACAGGGCCGTCATCCCGTCGAATCCGGGGACGGAGTAGTCGGACAAAATCAGGTCGGGGCGGAAATCCTTGATCCCCGAAATGAACGAGTCCCGGCTGTCCACGCACCGGGTGACATACGGAATCTGCGCCCGGGCCAGCTCGTATTCCACGAGCTCGGCATCCATCGGGACGTCTTCCAGAATCAGGATGCGGAGCGCGCCAGTGGCCATGCAGTAAGCGGTCGGAGTTTGTTGCGAACGAACAGCGTAAGGTGGCGATCTATCAGGGCTTCCGTCAAGCCGTCAGGCCGCGACATCCCCACCCGCTTCCGCATCCTTGCCCCTGTGATACCTCTCACCGAGATTTGCTTTATCTTGTAACAGGTTAGCAAGCTTCCGGTAGTCCAAGCCACACAATTCGCCGGTCCCATCCACCGTTGGAGTCCTCATGTCGGCTTCGTCGTCGACCCCCAATGGACGCAGGTCCGCCCGCGCGCGGTCTGACCGTGCCGTCGCAACCGTCCCCTCTGACACCCTCGAGCTCGGGGAAATCCTCACCATCCTGGCCTCGGTACGAAAAGGCGACTTTTCGGTCCGGATGCCGACCGCGCGCACCGGATTGGCCGGAAAGGTGGCGGATACCCTCAACGAGATCATCGAACTGAACCAGCAGACCGCTTTGGAACTGGAGCGGGTCAGCCTCTCGGTGGGTAAGGAGGGACGGATCACCCAGCGAGCCCACCTGTCCGGGGCCGGCGGCGCCTGGAGCGCTTCGATCAACTCGGTGAATACCCTGATCGGCGACCTGGTCCAGCCCACCAGCGAGGTGGCCCGGGTAATCGGCGCCGTTGCCCGGGGGGACCTGAGCCAGACCATGGGGCTGGATATCGAAGGCCGGCCGCTGATGGGCGAGTTCCTCCGGATCGGCAAGACCGTGAACTCGATGGTCGACCAGCTCAGCTCCTTCGCCTCGGAAGTGACCCGCGTGGCCCGCGAGGTCGGCACCGAAGGGAAGCTGGGCGGCCAGGCCCGGGTCAAAGGCGTGGGCGGCACCTGGAAAGACCTGACCGATAACGTGAATTCGATGGCCGGTAACCTCACCGCCCAGGTCCGGAACATCGCGCAGGTGACCACCGCGGTGGCAAACGGCGACCTCTCCAAGAAGATCACGGTCGACGTCAAGGGCGAAATCCTGGAGCTCAAGAACACCATCAACACCATGGTGGACCAGCTCAACTCCTTCGCCTCGGAAGTGACCCGCGTGGCCCGCGAGGTCGGTACCGAAGGCAAGCTGGGCGGCCAGGCCCAGGTGAAGGGCGTGGGCGGCACCTGGAAAGACCTGACCGACAACGTCAACTGGATGGCCAGCAACCTGACCGGCCAGGTGCGTAACATCGCCGAAGTGACCACGGCCGTCGCCAACGGCGACCTGTCCAAGAAGATCACGGTCGACGTGCAGGGCGAAATTCTCGAGCTCAAGAACACCATCAACACCATGGTGGACCAGTTGAGCTCCTTTGCGTCCGAGGTCACCCGCGTGGCCCGCGAGGTCGGCACCGAAGGCAAGCTGGGCGGCCAGGCCCGGGTGACCGGCGTAGGCGGCACCTGGAAAGACCTCACCGACAACGTCAACTGGATGGCCAGCAACCTGACCGGCCAGGTGCGTAATATCGCCGAGGTGACCACGGCCGTCGCCAACGGCGACCTGTCCAAGAAGATCACGGTGGACGTGCAGGGCGAAATTCTCGAGCTCAAGAACACCATCAACACCATGGTGGACCAGTTGAGCTCCTTTGCCTCCGAAGTGACCCGCGTGGCTCGCGAAGTCGGTACCGAAGGCAAGCTGGGCGGCCAGGCCCGGGTGACCGGCGTGGGCGGCACCTGGAAAGACCTCACCGACAACGTCAACTGGATGGCCAGCAACCTGACCGGCCAGGTGCGTAACATCGCCGAAGTGACCACCGCCGTCGCCAACGGCGACCTGTCCAAGAAGATCACGGTCGACGTGCAGGGCGAAATCCTGGAGCTCAAGAACACCATTAACACCATGGTGGACCAGTTGAGCTCCTTTGCCTCTGAAGTGACCCGCGTGGCTCGAGAGGTCGGTACCGAAGGCAAGCTGGGCGGCTAGGCCCAGGTGAAGGGTGTGGGCGGGACCTGGAAGGACCTCACCGACAACGTGAACTCGATGGCCGGCAACCTCACGTCGCAGGTGCGGAACATCGCCCAGGTCACGACGGCCGTGGCCAACGGCGACCTGTCCAAGAAAATCACGGTGGATGTGCAGGGCGAAATCCTGGAGCTCAAGAATACCATCAACACCATGGTGGATCAGTTGAGCTCCTTCGCTTCGGAAGTGACTCGTGTTGCCCGCGAGGTCGGTACCGAAGGCAAGCTGGGCGGCCAGGCCCGGGTCACCGGCGTGGGCGGGACCTGGAAGGACCTCACCGACAACGTGAACTCGATGGCCGGCAACCTCACG
>DASYPP010000118.1:0-28746 GCA_036006525.1 Gemmatimonadales bacterium | reverse complement strand
CCGCCCAGCTCAGCTTGCAATCTCGGGTAAGTCTTTTCAATCAGCTCGCGGGGACAGCGCTCGATGCCACGGCCCTGGCCGAGCCGGTCCGCCTGTCGGTGAGCCAGCCGAATCATCTTGGGCGGGTGTTCGTCAATGCTATCCGGACCTCCGCCTATTCCGGATCGCCGGTGACCGGTGAGGAGGAAGTTTGGATCATCGGATCCACCGCGCAGATCAACGTGATCGTCGCGCGGGGACTGCTTACGAGGCCGGCCCTGGTGGACTGCCTGGCCAAGGCTCGACACACCGAATCGACTGCGACTGATGCGATCGCCGTACGAATCGTTCAAGGCAGCTCGTACCAGATCGTTCCCGTTGGCCAGACGCCTGGGCACCTCGTGGCCGTGCTCCTGCCACCCGACCCATCCGAGTCCCAGGGCAGCCTTCAGATTCTCCCAAACTCGCCGACGGACGAAGTACTGCTGTACTCCTGTGAAGTGAGTTTACCGAAATAGCCGGGCGACCACCGCCGACCGAGGAGATCTCGACATGACTCATGCGTCAATCGTCCTTGCGCTCACCATCGCCAGCGTACTTGGCATGACATCGATCGGAGCGGGTCGCGCGGAGAGTCAGCAACGGCGGACGAGTCTTCCCCGATCCGTGGGCTCGCGAACGGCGACCAGCCTGGCTCGCTTCGCCCCTGACGCGAACCCCCGGGCTCGCACTTCCTTGAATACCCAACAGCGGCTGGAGCTGTTTCAGGATATGACCGGCGTGCTGCTCGATGCGGCCGCCCTGGACCAGCCGGTCCGAATGACCGTCAACTACCCGGCTCATGCCGGTGGGCGGGTCGTCGTCTCGCTCGAGGGCGGCGTGGCCGATCCCGGACCGGATGTGGAACATCCCGGTTTCTGGATCCTGCGTACCACCTCCATGGATGTGGATGTGTATGAGAGCACATTGTTCGTGCAGGTCACCCGGGCCGCGCACAATCAGCCGGTGCTGGTGGACTGCGAAGTAGATGCTTCCTCCGGGGCGGACCTCAAGCTCATTGACCTGCGCGGGTCGACCCAGTTGCTCACCTTGAACGGCCCGGGTCACATCCTGACCGTTCTCCAGCCCCCGTCCGCCGCAATGCAGGACCGGGCCTGGGTGATGAAGATGGTCCGGCCTTCATCAAGTATGTACGTGCACTATTGCGAAGTCACCGCGATGAAATAGCGCCCCCAACACAAGCGGATAACTACGGGGAACGACAAATGAGAATCTTTCCAGCGGTGCTGGCCTGGGTAACCTTCGCGACGATCGCGGTGGGGATCGTTCCGGCCAGTAGCCAGCAAAGGCGATCGCGTGCGCCGGCGACCTCGACCGTCCGTTACCGGCCGGCTGAGACTCCGCTCACCACGGCGGACCGAATCACTTTGCTGGGCCAGATTACTGGTGCAGCGCAGAATGCCGCGGCGCTGGCTGAACCGGTGCGACTGTCGGTCAGGCATCCTGACCAGCCAGGCCGGATCTTCATGGATGCCATCTACGTCAGCTCCTACCCGGGAGGCCTCGGTGATGAGGTCTGGGATCTCGACAAAGGGGCAGCCTTTCTCAAGCTGTTCATTATGGCCGGAGTAATTACGAAACCAGTACTGGTGGACTGCCTGGTCCAGGGTCGCCCGCTGCCCTCCACCACCTACCCGATGTGGGTGACGTTCTCGCAGCGCGGCGCATCGGAGAAGGTCGCAATCACGGCGGAGGTCGGCCATGCCATCACGATGATGGCACCGGCCGGGCCCAACGAGCCCCAAGCCCTGCTCACGGTCAGTCGGCAGAGCCCTGACTACGAGCTATTTGTCTACTATTGCGAAGTCACCGCTTCCCAATGAAGATCGCACCGATTCAGTTGCTCGTCGTCACCATGCTCTGCCTGCCCGCGCAGCTCATGGGACAGGAGCGCCGCGCTTCCCCGGCTCTGCCCGCGGTCCAGCTGATTCGGGTCGGGCCGTCCATCGGGAGGAGAACCGCCCCCATGACGGCCGGTCTCACCCGGTCGATGCCGGCACTCGATCCTGCCGAAAAGGTTCGGCTCGCCAGGAGTGCGTTGGCCGGCTCCGGAACGACCGTTGATGGAGCCGAGGCCCCGCTCCGGCTCACGCCTGCCATGACCCGGATACCCGGGCGAGCGTGGATCATGCTCAACAACGCAAGGATGTCCTCGGAAGATGGCGCGGGTGGAGAAGGAGAGTTCGTGTTGGGCGGAGCGTCTTCCTTTCTCCGGATCTACCTCGAGACCACCGGTCCGGCGCGCCCCTACCTACTTGACTGTGTGGCCATGGGGAAACCGGGCGCCGTCACCGTGAAACTGAACGCCGGGTCGGCCTCAATGGCGACGACGATCGATCCGGGATGGCATCATGTCGGCTGGTTGGTGTTCCCCCAAGGCTCCGGGAGCTACGTCCTCGAGCTGGCAGCCGGCGATCACCAGATGGTGACCATTCAGTATTGCGAAATCACTCCCTTCCATTAGTCGGGTTCCTCCGACCGGTACCACCTCCAATCTCTTCGGTATTGCTGCCAGCCCCCGATCCCTGGCCCGGTTCGGCATGGTATTTCGTTATGGGGATTGAGGGCCTGAAGGATGGGTGGTCACACTGGAGAACGGAACCAGGAGGATAGAAAATGCTCACGCATGCCCGTTTTACTCACATGGCTTTGATAACGCTGCTGGTGGCCGGATGCGGTGGAGGAGCCGCCCAGGACGCTCCCCGGACCGCTGCCGCTGGTGGAAAACCGGCGGAGAGCGCCATCGAGGTCTGCGCCCTCCTGACGGCGGAAGAGATCGCCAGCGTGACCGGTGCAAGGGTTGCCGATATCAAACCGGACGGGTTCGGCACCGTTGGCACCTGCAACTATAGTGTGCCGAATGAGCCGCTTCCGGTCGTGAGCCTGGTGCTCGCCCCCAACATGCCGGACGTCGCGACCTCGGCCGAGATGGCCCGCTGGCGGAGCCAGCAGGCCGGAACGTCGTACGGGGATCTGAAGATCATCATTACCCCCATCGAGGGTCTCGGTGTCCCCGCCATCAGAAACGAAGTGGAGGGTATGGGCCTGGTGACGGTCGAAGCCGCCGCGAAAGGAATGCTGGTTGACGTCACCACCTCCAGCCTGGACATGTCGAAGGCGCTGATGCCCAAGGCACTCGCCCGGTTACCCTGACGAGAGGATTGTCATGCGCGCGTATACTCGATATCTCGCCGCGCTCCTGGCTGCCCCAGCGCTGCTGCTGGCACCGGGATGCGGCTCCGACGATGGCGGCAACGGTCCTCCCGCCGGTGACGATCTCGAAGTTTCCTCGGTGCATCCGTCGGCCGGCAGCACCCAGGCGGACGCCAACGCGGATGTCTCGGTGGTATTTGACCGGGACCTGACCGCGGCGACGGTTACCTCGACGGCGTTCATCCTCGCAAGCGGCCCGGACACCCTGGTGACCCAGGTCCAGTACAGCAATGCCACTCACAGCGTCGTGATCGATGCCCCGCTCCTTCCCAATGAAGACTATCAGGGCTCGGTGAACACGACGGTGACCGGAGCGGATGGCGAGCGCCTGCCCGGCAAGTATCAATGGAACTTTACCACCCGGGCATGGCAGGAAGCCGGCCTCGGCCCGACCAACGGTTCGGGTGGGACAGCTTTCGTCGTCGACCAGGCGGGGAGGCTGCACCTGCTCTTCTGGGAGGCAATTGCGGGTCCCCGCGACCTGCTCCGCTACGCGACCTGCAACAGCCAGTGTGGCTCGGCTTCGAACTGGAGCATGGTGGGTCTGGATACCACGAACTCAGGTGGCCCGGTGAGCATTGCAATCGGGAGTAACGGCGAGGTGGCGATTGGATATCAGCTGGCGTCCAGCGCCGACTTGCGGTTCGGAATCTGTGCCTCCGGCTGCCTTACCCAGGCCGGCTGGCAGCTGACAACCCTGGGGTTGTCTTCGGGGAACGAAGGGTACTCCCTGGTGGCGCTGGCCCCGGAGTCCGGCGGCGGATTTCATCTCCTTACCGGCCTCGGGAACGGCATCGAGCTGGTCTACGCGAATTGCACCGGCAGTTGTACGACAGCAGCGAACTGGCAGTTCAATGTTGTTGATCCCCATCCCATCGGGGCCGGCAGTCTCACCCGGAGCCCGGACGGCGCGTTCCATATCCTCTATGACGTGGCGGACGGCGGCTCCCAGCTTCGCTATGCCACCTGCAGCACCGGGTGCCTGGTCACCGCCAACTGGCACTCCACCGATCTTGGCTCGTCATCTGGACCAGCCGCTCTGGTAGCCGACGATGCCGGTGGGCTTCATGGCGTGCTCGGCCGGGCGGGGCTGGTCAACTACCTCACCTGTTCCAGCTCCTGTCTCGTATCGAGCCAATGGTTCAGCACGCCGATTGATACGTATCAATGCTGCGCTCCGCACGTGGCGATCGCCGTGGGTCCGAACGGGCGCTTTCATGTAGTGATCGGGCATGATGACAGCAATGAATTCCGTTACGCTACCTGCGTAACCGCCTGCACCAGCCAGGCAAGCTGGCGGGTAAAAGAGGCGCGGCCTGGTGACAGCATACGGCACCCCCAGGTGGTCGTGGATGGTGCCGGGTTTGTTCATTCGGTGTATGAGGATCTCGCGAGTAACACCATGAAAGCGGCGCAGTAGGCATGGCGGACATGAAGAAGGGGCGAGTCGTGGACTCGCCCCTCAAGTTGCCAGCCGCCCTCACCCCGTGAGGGTTACCACCTATAGTGCGCAAACGCCCGGTTGGCTTCCGCCATCCGATGCGTGTCATCCTTCTTCTTGATGGTGTTCCCCTCGCCCTTGGAGGCGAGGATCAGTTCGGCCGCCAGGCGCTCGGCCATGTTCTTCTCGGTCCGGGCCCGGGCAAAATCGATCAGCCAGCGCATGGCCAGCGTGGTCCGCCGCTCGGGACGAACCTCGACCGGCACCTGGAGCGAGGCACCGCCGACCCGGCGGCTCTTCACCTCGACGGCGGGCTTGGCGTTGTTCACCGCCTGCTTGAAGACCGCGACCCCGGGCTGGCTGGTGCGCTCTTCGATCATGTCCATCGCGTCGTAGAAAATCCGCTCGGCCGTGCTCTTCTTGCCTTCGTTCATCAGGCTGTTGACGAACTTGGATACCGTCTGGCTGTCGTAGCGGGGATCCGGCGGAACCGGCCGCTTGACCGCGCGGTTGCGGCGGCTCACTTCTTACCTGCCGGCTTCGGCCGCTTGGCTCCGTACTTGGAACGACTCTGGCGCCGATCGTTCACGCCGGCCGCGTCCAGGGTCCCCCGCACGATATGATAGCGCACGCCGGGAAGGTCCTTCACTCGGCCGCCGCGAATCAGCACGATCGAGTGTTCCTGGAGATTATGGCCTTCGCCCGGGATGTACGCCGTCACTTCAAAACCATTGGTGAGGCGAACGCGAGCAACCTTCCGCAGCGCCGAGTTCGGCTTCTTTGGCGTCGTGGTGTAGACGCGAGTGCAGACCCCGCGCTTCTGCGGATTGCTTTTAAGCGCCGGCGCCTTGTCCTTGCGAGGCACATCGCGCCGTCCCTTGGCGATCAACTGATTGATTGTCGGCATAACCTCTAAGACGCTTGAATTCCGGACCCAAAATTGGGCAGACGCCAAACATAGACAGGGGAATAACCTAGGTCAAGTCGGGGCCCGCCGGTTTGGGGCCGTCCGGGCCCCCTTGCCAAGGCCCGTAACTTCCAAGGGAGGCAATGCCACTTCCCTATAGAAGGTGCGCCGTTTCCCTGGCCCTGGCCCTTGGCCTGGGGGGCTGCCGGGCCGCTCCCGAAGCCCCGGTGCCGCCCACCCCCGTGGCCTGTGTCGCGGGCCAGACCGCTCAACTCCGGGATGCCCTCTATTTTGGGCTCACCATCCCCGGGGGCGGCGAGATCCCGATTGCCGATTGGGACGATTTCCTGGCGAACACGATTACCCCACTCTTCCCGACCGGCCTCACCGCATTCACGGCCACCGGCCAGTGGCGGGAGGCCAGCGGCCTGGTCCGATCGGAGCCGTCCCGGGTGGTGATCCTGATCCACGACCTCTCCTCGACCGCCAATGAAAGCATCCGGCAGATCATCGCCCGTTACCGGGAGCGCTTTCACCAGGACGCCGTCATGTGGGAGCGGACCCAGGCCTGCATCTCGTTTTGACCACGGGGCTACGGGATTCCCGGGTCTCGGTCCGGCCGGCCACCCCGGCCGATGCCGGCCCCCTCGCCCGGCTCCGCTACTCCTTCCGCGCCGGCCAGGCCCCCACTACAGAATCGGAGCTGGATTTTCTTCAGCGCTGCCAGCCCTGGATGGCGGAGCGCCTGGTCCCGGGCGGCGCCTGGCTCTGCTGGGTCGCGGAGACCGGCAATCACCTGGTGGGGACGATCTGGCTTCAGGTGATCGAGAAGCTCCCCAACCCGGTGGAAGAGACCGAATGGCATGGGTACATCACCAGTTTCTATGTCGATCCCGGCTGGCGAAATTCCGGCCTGGGGTCCGCCCTGCTGGCGCGCGCCCTGGAGGAATGCTCGGCGCGCGAGGTGGATGCGGTGATTCTCTGGCCGACACCAAAAAGCCGAGCCCTGTATGAGCGGCACGGCTTTGGGGTGCGGGACGACATCATGGCCAGACGCTGACCCCGCAACAAAACGACCCCGGCGGTATCCGCCGGGGTCGTTTGCTATTCAAGCGAGGGTCAGACTTGCGCCTTCTTCCGCCGGCGGAGGAACCCGGCCCCACTCATCCCGGCCAGGCCGGTCGCCATGAGCGTCATCGTCACCGGCTCCGGCGTCGTGGTCGTAGGCGTACAGGCCGGATCATACGGTCCCGTATTCTGGGTCCCGCCGCCATCGATCACCAGCTTGGTGGAGCAGCCATTGAAACCGCCTTGCCCGTGCAGCGCGAAGCCGGACGTATTCAGATCGAAGTTGCTGGCCAGTCCGGTCATCTCGAACGAGAACGTGTAGGTATCACCGGCGGCGACACCGCCATTGATCCCCTGGGTGGGATCCACCCCAAAGACGCCAGGCTGGATTCCGGACCCGCTCAACCCGTTGGTTCCCAGCTGCCAGGCCGAGGTGACGTTGACGTTACTCTGGTTGGTCACGACCAGTGAGCCGTTGACGTAGGCAGGTCCCGCGCTATGCCCGTGACCGGCTGGAAGATTCCAGATCCCGATCTGGGTAAACACGGTTCCGTTGAAGGTGCCCTGGCTGCCCGAAAGATTGTGGACCACCATGGTCACCGAGGTCGTTCCGGTTCCAACATTATAGAAGGTGCTGACCGTCACCGCGGCGCAGGTGGCAAACGTGCTGCCGCCGCAGATCGTGGTGCCGTTCCAGGAGAAGGAGCTCGCCTGCGCAGCCTGAGAAGCGGCCAAACCAAGCGAGACGGTGAGAAGGAGCACTTTGCCAAAGGCGCGCATACGGTTCCCATGGTAGAGGTCGCCAGCCAAACCGTCCAAAGAAATGACGGAAAGGATCTGGCCACCCGTAAGGCAAGCGGCGGACCATCACCAGTTTTTTGGCCCACATCTAAGTCATTGATTTTCATACGATTAAAAGTGCAGGATTCTGCGCTGGCAGCCCTGAAAGACTATTGTTGAGACCCTGCCACAACGTGTGGCCTCAGATCCGCGGATCAGGTCCCGGACTACCTGCTGGTCCCGTTCAGAATCCCCTCCCGAATCCGTACCGCCTTCCCCGAGGCATTAGGATCTTCGCTCACGCTGTAGACGACATTGGGCAGGAACCTGAGCTTGGCGTGCAGCGTCAGCTGCTGGCCGTCGCGGACCACCACGACATCGTACCCGGTGCCTTCCGGCTGGCCGGCCATTCTCTGACGAAATGCCGGGCCATAAGCATTGGGGTCCGACACCGGGATATCGGCCACCCGCAGCACGATGTCACCGACCTTGAGGCCGGCTTCTTCCATGGCCCCGCCGGGCACCACCTGACTGATCCGTACCCCGCCACTGGCGCTGTCTTTCGCATCTGCCGCGATCCCCATCCGCGCGACCGGTTGGGAATCGACCTGGAATCGCAACCCGGCCAGCGGGAGCACTTCGCTCCACGGATATGGTGCTCGCCCATCCACGTACTTCCGGCTGAACTCGGCGAACGACCGGCCGCCGGCCGCGCGGCTGATGGCGCCCCACCAATCGGCCGGGGTGAATCCGGTGAACCGGGTCTTGTAGGTCGCGCGGTAGAGTTCCCGCATCACGTCGTCGAGCGAGCGGCGGTTGTCGCTCGCATCGCGGATCATGATATCGATCATCAACCCGGCCAGCGATCCCTTGGGGTAGTAGATCGCGTCGGTGTTATCGGTCGGGTGGATCCAGATGTTGAGCGACGCATCCTCCAGCGCTACCGGCGGGACGTTGGCCACGCGAGAGATCTTGCCCGCGATCTGGTTGTAGAAATCTGAATCTGCGGCCACCCCGCTCCGCACCATCGTGAGGTCGGCGTAGTAGTCGGTGACGCCCTCCGAGACCCAGAGCCACGGGGTAGGCTGTTCCTCGCTGTACCGGTAGGGAACCAGGTCAGCCGGCCGCAGCCGCTTCACGTTCCAGGCGTGGAAGATCTCATGGGCGGTGATCGAAGGAATCACGGGCGTGTTCATGAATCCCGTATTGTAGAGACTGAGGTGCGAGGCCTGGTGCTCGAGGGCGCTGCCACCGCCGAAGGTGGAATCGAACACCACCATGATGGAGTAGCTCTTCCACGGGGTCTCGCCCATCTCGGCGGACTCCACCGGGATCAGTTTCTTGATCTGGTCCCAATAGGTGGTTCGAGCCTGCCCCGCCATCGCGCCGGCCGGATACGTCGCCAGCCGGGTCCAGCGGCTCGAGACCTCGGCGCTGTCCAGGTCGAAATGACCGATGAAGAACGGCATGTCGACCAGGTCATGGTAGTTCCCTTCCCCGTACTCATTGGGCCGGCCAGTCGGCGTCATGCTGGTAGCGACCAGCCAGGCCGGATCGGTGTGAACAGTGACGGTCGCGGGAAAAGCGAGGGAGCGGCCCTCGGGATACAGGAACACGTTGGTCCCGTTCACGAAGGCGAAGTCGCTCATCGACCAGGCCTTCGCATTGTCGAACTGGTCGGCCTGGAAATCGAATTCCACCGTGACTGGGCCGGCGGCCCGGGGCCGCACCCGCCAGGTATCGAAGTCCAGCTTGTCCCAGGTGAGATCGGCGTTGCCGCTCCGGGCGGAAAACGCGGACACGAACCGGGCGAAGTAGGTCACCTCGTAAGCCCCCGGAGTCCAGATCGGCAGCGACAGCAACACCGGCCCGGGGCCGGCCACGTCGAAATGCATCACGACATGGAGGCTGCGGTTGACCGCGGTGGCCGGGGTGAAGGTCAGCTCGTAGCGCACCTTGGAAATCGGCGCCGAGATGGCGGCCTGGCCGGCGGCAAGGGACGGAGCCAGGGACAACACCCCGGCGATCAGGAAGTGGCGAGCAGTCATGCGAACTCATTGGCGAAGGTTGGCGAGACGGCTTGGACACGTTTCGGCTTGAGAAGGTTGGCTCGGTACAGCCGACCTCCTACGAAGGTCCCCGGGATGAAGATTCGGTCACGTTGATGCAACTATTCCACGACAAGGTTCGTCAATACCCCAGCCGCATTACCTCTTGTCTGGAGCCAGAATGCATCGGATCGTCACCGCCGCTGGTATCGGCGCCTTCCTGATTTGTGCCGGGACTATCCGCGGCCAGGCCCAGGAAGCCGCATCGGTTCCGGCCTCCGGCGATCACCGCCAGGCCGCGCACCTCGAGGCGGCAGCGCTCCTATCGGACATTCACCTGGACGGCAAACTCGATGAATCCAGCTGGGCCGCGGCCCGGCCGGCTGCTCTCACCATCCAGCGCGACCCGGATGAGGGCAAGCCGGCGACCGAGCAGACCGACATCCGCGTGGTCGTCGGAAGCGACGCCCTTTACATCGGCGCCCGGATGTTTGACCGGGAACCGCGGCGGATCGTGAGCCGGCTGGGCCGGCGGGATGATCAGCCGGCCAGCGACCGCCTTACCATTCGGCTGGATACCCGGCATGACCACCTGACCGCCTTCGTCTTCGATATTTACCCTGCGGGCAACAAGGGCGATGCCGCAATGGGCTCGGACGAGTTCGAGGACAACTCCTGGGACCCGGTCTGGGACGTGGCGACTTCAATTGACTCGCTGGGCTGGGTGGCGGAGATCCGGATTCCCTTCTCCCAGTTGCGCTACGACCGGAACACCACTGCGTGGGGTATCCAGATCGTCCGGTTCATCCAGCGGAAGCAGGAAGAGGATGTCTTCTCCTACATTCCGAAGACCGAAAACGGCGGGGTCAACCGCTACGGCCACCTGGAGGGAATGGCGAGTCTCCCCGCATCGCGCCGGATCGAAATGACTCCGTATGCATCGGCCCGCGCCGAGTATACGCCGGGGCAGGGCGGCAATCCGTTCCGCGATGGGAACGATTACTTCTCTTCGCTGGGCGGCGATCTTCGCCTCGGGCTCACCAGCAATCTCACCCTGGACGCCACCGTCAATCCCGATTTCGGGCAAGTGGAGGTCGATCCGGCGGTCGTGAACCTGGGTCCCTTCGAAACGGTGTTCGATGAAAAGCGGCCCTTCTTCGTCGAAGGCTCAGACCTGTTCCGGTTCGGCCAGATCCGCACCTTCAACGCTTTCGGTACCCCGGAGACCTTTTTCTCCCGGCGCATCGGCCGGACGCCCCAGGGATTCGTCACCGATCCCAACGCGACGTTTGAAGACGTGCCGACCCAAACCACGATCGCTGGGGCGGTCAAGGTCACCGGCAAGACCCGGAGCGGATGGTCCATCGCGACGCTCGACGCGATCACTACGGAGGAACAGGGCCGGTATGTCACCGGGGCCGGCGGTTCGGTGTTGAAGCAGAGCGTGGAGCCCACCACCAATTATTTCGTCGGGCGGGTGCGCCGGGAGCTGCGCCAGGGCAACACGGTGGTGGGCGCGCTGGTGACCGCGGTGAACCGGCGACTGGAGGATTCCGCGCTCACCGCCAACCTCCGATCCGACGCCTACCTCGCCGGAGTGGACCTGAATCACTCCTGGGGAGCGAGAAACTGGGCGTTCGACGCCTCCTTTGCCTCCAGCCGGATCGAAGGCAGCGCGACGGCCATCGACCGGGCCCAGCGGGCCAGCGCCCGCTACTATCAGCGCCCCGATGCAAACAACCTGGGATACGATCCGACCCGCACCTCGCTCTCCGGCTATGCCCTGCAGGCGACGGTGACCAAGCTGGGCGGCGGGCACTGGGGCGGGAACCTCGCGTACCAGGAGAAGAGTCCCGGGTACGAGACCAACGACATCGGTTTCGCCGCGACGGTAGGGCGGCGCGGGATATCGACCGACATCCACTACAACCAGCCGAACGCGGGCAATGGCCTGGTCCGGAACTACATCATCGGGTTTCTGACCGGGAACGACTGGAATTACGACGGCGACAACACCACCCGCTATCTCGGCAACGTCTTTAATCTGCGGTTCCACAATTTCTGGTCCCTCAACACCAATTTCTTCTATAACCTGAGCTCCTACAGCGACCAGCTGACCCGGGGCGGTCCGCTGGTCCGGCTCCCGGACCGGGCCGACTTCAACCTGTTCCTCAACTCCGATGACCGGGGGGCGTGGTCGGTGGGCACCAACGGCGAGATCAACTGGAACACCGCGGGAGGCTGGCTCACCAACGTCGGCCTGAACATCTCCTATCAGCCGGCGCCCAACGTCCGGTTCCGCTTTCAACCGAGTTTTACCCGGGCCCATGACCTGAGCCAGTTCGTCGAAGGTGTCAGCGACCCTCTCGCCACCCAGACCTTCGGCCGCCGTGCAGTCTTCGCCACGCTGGACCAGCGGGAGCTGGCGCTCGATACCCGGCTGGAATGGACCTTCACTCCCAGGATGAGCCTCCAGCTCTTCGTCCAGCCGCTCATATCCGCCGGCGACTATTCCGATTTCAAGGAATTCGCCAAGCCGGGCACCTTCGACTTCACCGTTTATGGCCGGGAGGCAGGTACCATTCAGAAAGACCCCACGACCGGGGACTTTACCGTGGATCCCGATGGCGCGGCGGGGCCCGCCTCCCAGTTCGTGATTCCCGAGCAGAATTTCAACTTCCGCTCGCTTCGAGCCAACCTGGTCTTCCGCTGGGAGTACCGGCCTGGCTCCACCATCTTTCTGGTCTGGCAGCATTCGCGTGAGGGTCAGGTGCCGATTGGCAGTTTCTCGCTGCGGCGGGACTTTGATGGAATCTTCGACAACCCGGCCACCAATCTGCTGGCGGTCAAGGTGACGTACTGGCTGGGCCTCTAGCGGGCTGTCATCCCGAGCGTGGAGCGAGGGATCTCAAGGCAGCCCGTTTGAGTACTAAACGATCGTCCCGGACAATGCCCTGGACGAAAGCCCCGAAATTCCGCGCCAGCCACGGACCTCGATTTGTTTCTTCGCGACTCCGCGCCTTTGCGTTGGTCGTTGTGAGAGTTGCCCGATTGAGTGCCAGAGGGACTAGTGCGATTGGAGCTTGAGATTCCTCGCTGGCGCTCGGAATGACAGCCTGATCTGGTGATAAGGCTCCTATCCGCATTACGTTTGAGCCGCCATGACGCTACTCTCGGCGGCCCTCCTCCTTCTCTTTGTCATTGACCCGCTCGGGAACGTCCCCTTCTTCCTGAGCGCCCTCAAGCCGGTGGAGCCCCGCCGCCGGCTCCGGGTGGTAGTGCGGGAACTGCTGATCGCGCTGGTCGTCCTCGTCGTCTTTCTCTTCCTTGGCCGCCACATCCTGAGCCTGCTCCGGATCTCGCAGCCCGCCCTCACCACCGCGGGCGGCGTGATCCTGCTGCTGATCGCGCTCCGGATGATTTTTCCCACCTCCGCCCGGTCCATGGAGGAGGACATCCAGGGGGAGCCGTTCATGGTTCCCCTGGCCATTCCCTACGTGGCAGGCCCGTCGGCGCTGGCGACCGAGCTGCTCATCATGAGCCGGGAGCCGACCCGCTGGCCGACCTGGCTCGCCGCGCTGGGGATCGCCTGGGCCTGCACCAGCGTGGTGCTGCTCTCGGCCAGCGCGCTCAGCCGTTACGTGGGGGAAAAGGTCCTGATCGCGATGGAACGGCTCATGGGCATGGTGCTGGTAACCGTGGCGGTCGAGATGTTGATGGGAGGTATTCGCGAGTACATCACGCATCCATGACTTTCGCCCGCGGCGGGAAACCTCATGCTCAAGGCTTATGGCTTATGGCGTATGGCAACTCCTGCTGGACGCTGACATCGAAGTGGATCGGCCATAAGCCATACGCCATACGCCATTTTTGATATGCATCCCCTTGCCGGCGCCCCCGCTCCCGCCGATCTCCTGATCGATCCGTCGAAGCTCGAGCGCGACTACTACTCACAACATCCCAACCTCGACGACCCCGCTCAGCTGGTGAGCTTCGGTACCAGCGGCCATCGCGGCACTCCCGAGAATGGCACCTTTACCGAGACCCATATCCTGGCCATCACCCAGGCCATCTGTGAGCACCGCGCCACCCAGGGAATCACCGGGCCAATCTTCGTGGGGAAGGACACCCATGCCGCGTCGCGGCCCGCCGAGCGGAGCGCGCTCGAAGTTCTTGCGGGCAACGGTGTGGACACGATTATCGCGCAGGACGACGGCTACACTCCGACCCCGGTGATTTCCCGGGCGATTCTCGCGTGGAACCAGGCGGCGGGGCAGCAAGGCGGCAGGGCTGACGGCATCGTGATTACGCCCTCGCATAATCCGCCCCGGGATGGCGGGTTCAAATACAACCCGCCCAACGGCGGCCCCGCCGACACGGATATCACCGGGTGGGTACAGGATCGCGCCAACGCGATCATGCGGGGCGGGAATCGGGAAGTGAAGCGGCTGGACTTTCCCAAGGCAATCAAGGCTCCGACCACCAGGCCCGCCGACCTGGTCACTCCGTTCGTGGAACAATTGGCCGGCGCCATCGACCTCGAGGCGATCCGCGCGTCCGGGATCCGGATCGGAGTCGACCCGCTGGGCGGGTCGTCCCTGCCCTACTGGGGCCCGATTGCCGAGCGCTATGGACTGAACCTCACGATCGTGAACCGGAAGGTCGATCCCACCTTCAGCTTCATGACCCTGGACCACGACGGCCAGATCCGGATGGACTGCTCCAGTCCGTGGGCGATGGCCAGCCTGGTCGGGCTCAAGAACCAGTTCGACATTGCGTTCGGCAACGATCCGGACGCCGACCGGCACGGCATCGTGACGCCGTCGGCGGGGCTGCTGAATCCCAATCATTACCTCGCCGTCGCGATCCGGTATCTGTTGACCCATCGTTCCGGCTGGCCCCGGGCGGCCACTGTAGGGAAAACCCTGGTCTCCAGCGCCCTCATCGACCGGGTCGTCGCCGATTGCCGGCGCCAGCTCTTCGAGGTGCCGGTCGGATTCAAGTGGTTCGCTCCGGGACTCTTCGACGGAAGCTGCTGCTTCGGCGGCGAGGAGAGCGCGGGCGCCAGCTTTCTCATGCGGGATGGCGCCGTCTGGACCACCGACAAGGACGGGTTGCTGCTCGGCCTCCTCGCGGCCGAGATCACCGCGGTCACCGGAAAGGATCCCGGAGTTCACTTCGCCGCGCTGTCGGCGCGGCTGGGGTCACCGCAGTACACCAGGATCGACACGCCCTGCACCCCGGCGGAGAAGGCGGCCTTCAAGAGCCTCACGCCCGAGCGGGTGACCGCGAAGACCCTGGCGGGCGATCCCATCACCGCCCGGCTCACCCGGGCGCCGGGCAACGACGCGCCGATCGGCGGACTCAAGGTGACCACGGATTCCGGATGGTTTGCCGCGCGGCCTTCCGGCACCGAGAACGTCTACAAGATCTACGCGGAGAGTTTCCGGGATCCGGGCCATCTCGACCGGGTAGTTCAGGAAGCGCGGGAAGTCGTCCGTGCAGCCCTCGCCGTGTAGTAGATTAGAGGTCGCCGGAGCACCCGGGGGACCTTCATGGCTCAAGACGACGATATCACCGGGCTTCTGGTGGCCCTGAAGGGGGGCGACCCCGCCGCCAGGGATCAGTTGTTTCGGCTGATCTATCGTGACCTCCACGCCCGTGCCCATCGCCAACTCGCGCGGTCCCGTCCCGGCGACACCCTCTCGACCACCGCGCTGGTCCACGAGACCTACCTCAAGCTGGTCGGCAGTACTCACCAGGCCTACCTCGACCGGGGGCACTTCTTCGCCGTCGCTGCCCGCGCCATGCGTCAGATCCTGGTGGACTATGCCCGGAGCAGGCTCGCGGACAAACGTGGTGGGGGTGCTCGCAACTCCACCCTGGAGCCGGAGCAACTGGCCGGACCCCAGCGGTCCGAAGACCTGATCGCGCTGGACGAGGCCCTGATCGAGCTAAGCCAATTGGACGAGCGCCTGGCGGAGACCGTCGAGCTGCGCTACTTCGCCGGGCTCTCGGTGGAGGAAGTCGCGGAGGCCCGGGGTGTATCACCGCGCACCGTCAAACGGGACTGGCGCAAGGCCCGGGCATTCCTGTATCGGGCGATTCAAGGTGACGTGGTGACTGACCTCGATGGCCCGGACTCCGACTGAGTTCCGTTCAACCCTGATGGAATGCACCGATCCATGACGCCGGAGCGCTGGCGGCAAGTAGAGCCGATCTTCGACGGGGCCCTCGACCTCGCCGGCGAGGCGCGCCGAGTCTACCTCGATACGGCCTGCCAGGACCCGGAGCTGCGGGCCGAGGTGGAGGCGTTGCTCACCGCCGATCGCGATTCTGGCGAGTTCCTCCAGGGCTCGGCCGAATCCTTCCTCGGCCATCCGGACCTGGAGTTTGATCCGACGCTTCCCGATGACATCCCGGCCAACACAATGATCGGACCCTACCGGGTGGTGCGACCGCTGGGGCGGGGCGGCATGGGGCAGGTCTACCTGGGCGAGCGGGCCGATGGCCAGTTCGAGCAGGTTGTCGCGATCAAGCTGATCCGCCAGGAGCGCAACTCCGCGCTGGTCCACCGGCGCTTTCTCGCCGAACGACAGATTCTCGCCCGGCTGGAGCACCCCAACATCGCGCGTCTGGTGGATGGCGGCCTCACCGCCGACGGCTTTCCCTGGCTCGCCATGGAATACGCCGAGGGCGCTCCCCTGCTCGCCTGGTGCGACCAGCATGCCCTGGCGCCGGATGCCAGGATCTCTCTCTTTCTCCGCGTCGCCGCGGCGGTGCGCTACGCCCACCAGAACCTGGTCGTGCACCGCGATCTCAAGCCGTCGAACCTGCTGGTCACCCGCGACGGTCAGGTCAAGCTGCTCGATTTCGGGATCGCCAAGGTCTTGAGTCCAGGGGTGGCCGATCAGACCGGGGACAGTGCCTCACCGGCCACTGAAACCGGCTTGCTGATGCTCACGCCGGAATACGCCGCGCCGGAGCAGATCCGAGGCGAGCCGGTGACCACGGCGACCGACGTCTACGCGTTGGGCGCGGTCCTCTATGAGTTGCTGACCGGAAAGCGGGTTCATCACTTCGACCGGCGGACGCCGGGAGAGATGGAGCGGGTCATCTGCGAGCAGGATCCGGTGGCGCCCAGCTCGACGGCTCCCTCGAAGCGGCTCCGGCAGTCTCTCCGGGGCGACCTCGATACCATCATCCTCACCGCGCTGCAGAAACAGCCCGCCCGGCGTTACTCCACGGTGGACGCCCTGATAGAAGATATCAAGAACTACCAGGGCGGCCTTCCCATCCGCGCCCGGCCCGCCGCATTGGGTTATCGATTACGAAAATTCATACGGCGCCACCGGGTCGGGGTGTTTGCGAGCGCGACACTCGCGGTGGCCCTGGCCGGCGGGGTCGCCGCGACGCTCTGGCAATCCCGGGTCGCCGCTCGGGAAGCGACCCGCGCCCAGGCCGTGAAGGAGTTCCTGATGGGGCTGTTCCAGTCGGCCGACCCTGCCGAGTCTCGCGGCCGGGAAATCACCGCCCGCGAACTGCTCGCGCGCGGCGTTACCAAGATTGACAGCGCCCTGGCGGCACAGCCGGCCCTCAAGGAGGAGTTGTTGAGCGACCTGGGGAGAATCCATCGCGACCTGGGGTTGTACGACCCCGCTGACTCCCTGCTCAGCCGCGCGGTAGTACTGGCATCCGAAACCTGGGGATCGAACTCCCGGGAGTACGCCACCCGGCTCACTGAATGGGGCGCCATCAGCCGCCTGGCCGGCCACGCGGCACGAGCCGATTCCCTCCTGAAAGCGGCGCTCGACCTGCGCCGGCATATTCTTGGCCCGGAGCACCCCGACGTTGCCACGACGCTGACCGAGCTTTCGCTGGCGGCCGACGACCAGGGGGATACGCCGCGGGCCAATGACCTGGCCCGCCAGGCCATGAATATCGACCGCAAGTACTATGGGCCTACAGATCTCCACGTGGCTCGCGACCTGGAGTTGCTGGCCCGGCTGCACTCCACGGTCGAGGCCGAGGAGCCAATGGCCGACTCCGCCTATCGCGCCGCGCTGGACATCTACCGGCAACATTACGATGCCGGCCATCCCGACGTGCTTCGCGTGAAGGACGGAATAGCCACCAACCTGCGGAGAATGCGCCGCTTCCAGGAGTCGGAGGCCCTGAATCGCGAGGTGCTCGCCGAGTACCGCAAGCTCCACCCCGAGGGCCACCCCGATGTTGCCACGGCCATGTACGACCTGTCCCAGGTGCTCGAACGGCAGGAGAAATATGTCGAGGCGGAGTCACTTCTCCTGGGCGCCCTGGCTATCCGGCGTCAAATGCTGGGCGAGAACGCCCTTCCCACCGTGGAGACCCTGAACGATCTCGGCGTGCTTCAGGCGGAAAAAGGCGATACGGCAAAGGCCGAAGCCACCCTTCGCGAGGCCAGCGAGCGGGGCCAGGCCGGCCTGGGCGCTGGTCACCCCTCGACGCTGAGCGCGCTCGGCAACCTGGCGGTCGTGCTCACCCGGCAAGCCAAACTGGTGGAGGCCGAGTCGGTGCTTCGCCAGGTCGTGGCCGGGCGCCGACTGAGGCATAGCGAGCAGCCCGGATTATCGCGAGCATTGAGCAGTCTTGGCATTGTGCTCAGGGACATGAAGCGATATCCCGAGGCGGACACCGCGTTCAACGAAGCGGCTGATATCGCCCGGCAGAACCTGGAGCCGCGACGAAATCTGCTGGCGCTCGCGCAGGGCGCGCTCGGCGTCTCGCTGGTCCGCCAGGGCCGGCTCCAGGAGGCGGAGCCGGTACTCGAGGAAGCCGTCGCCATGCGCCGCGCCTACCTGGATTCCTCCCAGGTCGCCCGGCTCTGGGACGAGCGGCACTACGGCAACACGCTGCTTCGGCTCCGGAAATTTGCCGCGGCCGAGTCGGTACTGGTGCCGTCCTTCCGGAACAGTGGCATAAACCCCGGCGCCATTGCCGTCCGCCGCGAGCTGGCCATCCTCCTGGTCAACCTTTATCGTGACTGGGGCCGCCCTGCCGAGGCCCGAAAATACGTCCCCGACACCCTGCCCCAGCACCGTTCCCCCTAAGCCTGGCCCCGATTTTCCCATTCTGCCGTTCACCTCACTGAGCCCGGCGGCTTTAATGGGCTCAGCAGTCGCCATGTCCCCCGCCGGCCTTATACCCATCCAGAATCGGGGTCCCAACATGCCAAGCCCGAAAGAAGAGCAGGATCGAAGGGGGGATTCCACCCGGGTCGGCTTACTGCGACGAATCCTCGGTGCCCCGCTCACCCAGGGCAGTCCCCAACCGGCGACCCGCAGCGAAGCTGACCCGGGTCCCGGGCAGTGACGCGACCATCGGCGATCGTGAGGAAGGTGCTTACGGAGTGAGGTAGAGTGAGAATCGACTGATCCGCGGCGTCGCCAGCGCCGATCGAATCACCAGCCGCACCCGGCTTCCCGTCACGGCCGGAAACCGATGGACCCGCATATATCCTACCGTTGTCCCTTCGGCGATCGCTTTCCACGCCGAGTCATTCCACACCTCGACTGCATGGGTAGCCACGTTCTGCCCGTGCTCGATGTCTTCCTGGATGACGACGTGATCGAAAGATTGGGGCGCGCTGAGGGTCAGCTCGACCCCGGAAGTATTCCTCAGCACCCTGGCGTTGGCAGCCAGGTCCTTGGCGTAGAGATCGCGCAACGCCATTCCGAATTCGCCAAGCCTCGTCGCGTCAGCGGGAGAGAGCAACCCGTCGCGGTTGGGCGGCACGTTGAGCAGCAGGCCGGCATTGCCACCGACCGACGAACGGTAGAGATCGAGCAGGTTTTCGGTGGAGCGGACCTGGGTATCCTCCGCCGGATGGTAGAACCAGCCGGGCCGAATCGAGACGTCGGCCTCACCGGGACGCCAGACCGAGCCATTGGGATCGCCGTGCTGCAATGCTTCGATGATGCCGGGACCGTCCGCCCCGGCATACGGCACCGCGGCCGGGTCCATGGTGCACCAGTTGGGATCCCCGGCGACGCCATTCTCATTGCCGATCCACCGGATGTCGGGACCGGCATCGGAAAACATCAGGGCCTCGGGCTGGAGCTGCCGTACCGTGCGGTGGATCCGCTCCCAATCGTACACCTGCCGCTTGCCGTTGGGTCCTTCCCCGTTGGCCCCATCGAACCAGACTTCGCGGATCGGGCCATACCAGGTGAGCAGCTCGGTCAGCTGGCCGATATAGTAGTCGTTGTAGCGCGGTGAGTCGCCGTACGAAGGCTCGTGCCGGTCCCAAGGCGATAGATAGAGCCCGGCGTGAAGCCCTTCCGCCTTACAGGCGTCAACCAGCTCCCGCACCACGTCTCCCTTCCCCTCCCGCCAGGGAGTGCTCGCCACCGAGTGAGTGGTCAGCTTGCTGGGCCAGAGACAGAAGCCGTCATGGTGCTTGGCGGTCAGAATGAGAGTGCGGAATCCGGCCGCCTTTGCCGTGCGCGCCCACTGCCGGGCGTCCAGGCCCGCGGGATTGAAAATGGCAGGATTTTCCTTGCCGTCGCCCCACTCGCGGTCGGTAAAGGTGTTGACTCCGAAATGCAGGAAGAGGGCGAGCTCGTCCCGGTGCCAGGCCAGCTGTTGCGGACTGGGGATCGGGCGGGGACCCACCCGCGGAAGCCACGCCCGGAGGGGGTGGAGAGCAAGGGGAATCGCGGTGCTGGCGACAAAGGCGCGACGTTTCACGAGTACACCGCCGGCGACAAAGTCCCTCTCCCAATGGAGAGCGACGGAGATGGGAGCGAGGGAACTAGAAAATGCCGGAAAGAATGTCCGAGACGATCCCGCGCGGATTCACCAGGACCACGACATTACCCACGACCAGCGTCTCATACCCGGGGCGAACAACGAGCCGCCGGGTCACTTCCTGCGGTGGGTGCTTCTTGGCGATGCCGGGCGGCAAGGGCTTCCCCCGCGAGAGATTCCGGGCGATGCCGGGAGGCAGCGCTTTGAGATCGTTCCGGTGAGCCCGATAGTAGGCGACGATAGAGTTCCGCTCCGCGGCGGTGAAGACCACGGACACCGTTGGAGCGTTGTTGGGAGCATTCTTGTCGTGATCGCGCTCCTGGGCCGTGGCAACCTGACCGGCCGTGCAGAGGAGGGCGGCAGTGATAATCAGAAGGCGGGCATGCATTGTCTCTCCCTGAAGAAAGCCTGAGACCCCGTCGTGTTATCTATGGGGTCCAGCCAAGCATAGGACGCCGTCCAGCCTCGAGCAAGTGCATGCTGCCCCAATCGCCGCCTCAGCGTGAGGCAAGCGCCTGCTGCATCGCCGCCCGCACCGTCACCCTGGTCTCCCGGGCCATGGCCTGCCGCAGGACCGCCTTCCCCGCGTCCCCGCCCGCCTGCGAGAGGGTACCGACCGCGCTGACCGCAAAGAGCGGATCACCATCGTTCAGGTATTTCGTCGCTACCGCGATCGCGCGAGTCTTGTCGGGCCACTGGCCCAGGAGTCCGAGGCCAACCTGGCGGACCGTCCTCGGCTCATCCACCGCGGTCATCGCCTCGAGCGCGTCCGCCCCGGCTGCATCCGGCTTGAGGTGCAGCCGGCCCGCGGCGGTCAGCCGGACGCCGAGGGAACCGCCATGCTTCGTCAGTTCCACCAGCAAGGCGGTGCCCTCGGAGGCCAGGGAAGGATTGTAAACATCCAGGGCGTGACCCTGCACGTAAAAGCTCCGGTCGTGCCGAATCAGGTCGACGGCAATCGGTTGCGCTGCGGCCGAATCGCGCCGCCCAATGGCGTGGATCGCCTCTCCCCGCACGATGTCGGACGGATCGGCCAGGGCGGACATGACAATGGTCCAGGAAGTCGAATCGCTGCCGGAGCTGAGCTGGTGCAGCGCCTCCTGCCGCATGTGATCTGATGGATCGTTCAGCACAATGAACTGGCGGGCCGCGCGGGCCGTGGAGTCCGTCGACTGGGCCAGTTGAGTGAGGGCCCAGTAACGGGCCCGGAATTCCACGTCGTGGCGTGCCAACTCGGCCAGCTCGGCCACGCTCTGGTCGGTCGTCACGGTTCCCAGGAGCCAGCCGCCCTCGTCGAAACGGAAGGTGACGGGCGCCGCGGGCAGCGGCAGATCGAAGCGCTGGCCCTGTTCAGTCACCATGATGTCGCGGCGTACCACCGAGTCACGGGTCACGATCCGGATCGTTGCGGGAAACCGGAAGAAGGGATGGGTGGAGTCAATCGCCTGGGTCTCATTCACCGTGAGCGTGAGGGTCTTGCTGCCTTCGTTCCACCCGCGCGTGACCTTCACTGTCGGGTACCCGATGCCGTATGCCCACTGGTCGAAGAACCAGTCGAGGTCCCGGCCCGACACCTTTTCCATGGCGATGGCATAGTCCCGGGTCTCGACCGGCCGGTAGCCGTTGTCAGTGAGGAAGCGCTTCATCCCGGCCCAGAACACCGAGTCTCCCAATAGCCGGCGCAGCTGGTGCGCGACCTGCGCGCCCTTGGGGTAAACGTGACCGCTGAAGAACAGATTGATGGGATCCATGCCCGGCGATTCGCCCAGGACGAGCGGGCGCGCCTGGTTCTGGTCGGCGCCCATGCCCTGGAGCTGCTGATTCATCCAGTTCCACTGCGCCGCTTCCCAGCCCCGGCTCTTTTCCTCCTGCACCGACTCCATGTATGTCGTGAGACCTTCATTGAGCCAGATATGGGCCCAGGTGGCGGTTGTCGTCAGGTCGCCGAACCACTGGTGGGCCAGCTCGTGGGCGTTCAGCCCTCGACCGCTCCCGGTGGGTTCCCCGCCCACCGCGTGGAGCGCCAGGTCGGTCTGCGTCGTGGCCGAGACATTCTCCATCCCGCCGAAGGTGAAGTCGGGAATGATCGCCTGGTCGTACTTGGCCCAGGGGAAGTTGACGCCCAGCACCCGGCTGTAGGTCTCGATCATGCTGGGGGTCTCGCCGAAGGTGCGCCAGGTGGCGTTCAGCGTATCCGGCAGCACGAAGTATTCGACCGGGATCCCCCGCCAGTTGTCCCGCAGGAAGACATAGGGACCGACCACGATCGAGTAGAGATAGGTCGAGGCCGGCTTTTCCTGTGACCAGTCCCACACCTTGTGCGCCCCATCCGGGCTCTTCGTCACGCCGACCAGCCGTCCGTTGGACAGCACGCTCATGCTGGTATCGGCGGTAACCAGGATCTCCCAGGTGGTCTTGTCGTTGGGCGCGTCGTAGGTCGGGACCCAGCTCCGGGTCTCGATGGCTTCACCCTGGGTCCACATGGTGCGGCGCCGCGGCACGAAGTACATCCCCCGTTCCGGCTTGCCGTGGTAGGCGATCGTGAACACCACGGTGTCCCCGACCGGGGCCCTCCGCCCCAGCCGCACCGTGACGCCGGCGGTATCCGCGACAAACCGGAGCCGCTTGCCCCCGCGATCACGGGCCGCGTCGATCACCAGGTTCGAGGCGTCGAGCCGGATCGCGTCGGTCGGCTGGTTGGTCACGACCAGGGTCGTGGTCACCTGGCCCGTCATGCTCCGTTGATCGACGTCGAACCCGATCTCGATCTTCTGGTGCTGCAGGTCGAAGGAGTGCTGCCGTTGGGCCCAGGCGCGCGGAGGGGTGTATTCGCCGACCTGGCCGGCAGGCCGATTCGCCTGGGCGGCAAGGATGATGGGGAAACTCAGGGTAATCAGCGAGAGACCGAAGGAACGGAACACGGGATATCCTGTGAAAGGGGTCTGAACTGCGAAGTCTCAATGATTCTCAGAAGAAGCAGGCACGATCACCGCCTTGACCACTTCGCGCCCCTCGACCGCGGCCAGCGCCGCTCCCGCCTGGTCGAGCGAATAGCGGCGACTCGCCATGTCCTTCCAGGGCACCCGGTCCCCGAACCGCGCCGCCAGTTCCACCGCTCGGTGGAAGTGGGAATAGTCGGATCCCCAGCAGCCGCGGATGGTGACGTGCTTGCGATTGATCTGCCGGTGGGGGTTGATCCCCACGTCGCCGTGATCGGTGTACTGGCCCACCACGATGACTCGGCCGCCATCCCGGACCAGGTCGAGCGCCTGCCCCACGGCTTCCGGCGCGCCCGACGCTTCGATCACGATGTCGACGCCTCTCCCGGCAGTCAGCTGCCGGACCTGCGCGGCGCGGTCCGCCGGTGGTATCTCCAACCCGATCGTCCGGGTGGCACCCATGCGCCGGCTGAATACCAGCCGATCGGCAGGCGCCCCGATCACGATGATCTCGCCCGCTCCTGACAGGCAAGCCAGGGCGGCAGCGGATTGACCGACTGGTCCGGCGCCGAGCACCGCCACCGACTCGCCCAGCCGGATTCCCGCGAGATCCACCGCATGGAGCGAAGTGACCAGTCCGCACCCGCCGCCGATGAACGTCTCGGGAGCCAGGTTCTCCGGGATCCTGATCATCCGCACCCCTGGCTTCATCCAGACCGCCTCGGCCCATCCACCCAGCAGTCCGTCGTTCGCCGAGTAGGTGATGCCGTACACTTTGCGGTGGGGACACCGGGTGGATTCTTTCGCCACCAGGCAGTACCAGCAGGCGTGACAGGTCTCGTGGACATCGAGGAAGGTCACCAGGTCTCCCTCGCGGAACGGCCGGCCCGCGACATCGGCCACCGGCCCTCGCATCGCCGCGATCTCCCCGATGGAGACGTGGCCCGGGATGATCGGGTATGGCACGCCGGACAGCCGCCCGTGATGCAGGTGGACGTCGGTGCCGCAAACCTCGGAGAAACGGGTGCGGAGGAGTGCTGCACCCGGCTCGAGAACCGGGCCGGGACGCTCCTCGATCCTGAGCGCTTCTCCCGGGCCCGGCATGAGGGCGGCGCGGAACTGGTAACGGGTCACCCCCCGGCTCCGGGTTGCTGGATCAAGCGCCGGTGGGTCAGGCGGCCATGGCGTCCCGCCGCATCAGCCGGCGGTAGAGCCAGTACGCGATCATGAGGACGAACAGAATGAAGAACACCTTGATCACCACCGCCACGATGCCCAGCGCGAGGCCGAGCATGGGGAGCAGGATGAGAACCATGAGTTTCCAGGCCAGCACGGCGACGACGCCGGTGGCCGCGATGCCGAGCAGAGGCTTGAGCATGATGATACCCCCGGAAATGAGAGTGAGTTACGGTACCGCCGGCGCCTGCCCCTTCAGGTTCTCCCCCAGGAAATTGTCCTCCACTTCCTGCAACAGGCGGAAGCTCTGCATGTTGTAGATGGCGCCGTGGTGGCCCGGCGGGTAGATCCGGAGATCGGCGTCGATCCCTGCGTCGGTGAGTGCGGTGAGCAGCTGCATGGTGTTCTGGGGATGCACGTTGTCGTCCAGCAGCGAGTGGACGAGCAGCACCCGCCCCTTGATCTTCTTCACGTTATCGATCACCGAACTGCTGTCGTAACCCGCCGCGTTGTCGCCCAGGAGCCCCATGTAACGCTCGGTGTAGATCGTATCGTAGTAGCGCCAGTCGGCCGGCGTGGAGTTCGCGATGGCCATCCGGAACACGTCGGGATACATCTCCAGCGTGTACATCGCGCTGAAACCGCCGTAGCTGCCGCCCATGATCCCGATGTGCTGCCCGTCCACGTACGGCTGCTTCGCCAGGTATCGCGCCGCTTCGGCGAAGTCATTGCTCTCCCAGCGGCCCAGGTGCTTGTACACCACTTTCATGAAGGCGCTGCCGTAATTGTTGCTGCCCCGGTTGTTGAGCCCGACGACGATATACCCCTCCTGCGCCAGCCACTGGGAGAAACCGTTGCTGCTGAACGAATTGTAGACCTGCTGCGAGCCCGGCCCGCCGTACACCGCGAAGATCACCGGGTACCGCCTGGTGGAATCGAAGTTGAACGGCTTCACCATGTTGCCGTCGATCTTCACCCCGTCGGAAGTCGTGAAACTGAAGATCTCCGCCGGCGAATAGGTGTGGGTCTCCAGCCACCGCGACGCGGCCGCATTGTCTTCCATCTTCTTGAGCATCCTGCCGCCGGTGGCCCACAACTCGACCTGTTGCGGCTGCCGCACCGACGACCACCGGTCGATGTAATACCGGGTGTCCGGCGACATGTCGATACTGTGGTTGCCGGCCGGCTGGGTCAGGCGCCGCTTGCCGCTCCCGTCGAACCTGACGGCGTAGAGCTGGCGCTCGAGTGGAGTGGCCTCGGTGGAGCTGAAGTAGATCGTCTGCGCCCTGGCATCGATCCCCTCGATCCTGGTCACGCTCCACTGGCCCTTGGTCACCTGGTTGATCAGCTTCCCGTTATAGTCGTAGCGGTAGACATGCTGCCAGCCGTCCCGGTCGGAGATCCAGAAAAACTCCTTCCGGTCCGACGGGAAGGAGATCATGTCCTGGATCCCCGCGTAGAAGTCATAGATGTCGAGCCAGGTGTCGGAGGTCTGGGTAAAGACCTGGCGCCGTCCCCCGGTCCGCACGTCGAAGAAGAACAGCTTCATGGTGTTCTGCGGCCGGTTCAGCGTCATCACGGCCAGGGTGTCAGGCTGGCTGGTCCAGTAGATCCTCGGAATGTAGAACTCGCCGGCCTCGCCCGTGTCGAGCCAGGTCTGCTTGCCGGTATGAACGTCTACCACCCCGATCTTCACTCCTGGATTGGGGTCGCCGACATTGGGGATCCGGATCTGGTCATAGCTCGGGTGGCTTCCGGAAAAGTCGGTCAGCTGGACGATCGGCTCGGCGCTTTCGTCCATCTGCCAGTAGGCCATGTAGCGGCTGTCCGGCGACCAGTTCCAGGCCTGCGCCATCCCGAACTCTTCCTCGTATACCCAGTCGAAATGCCCGTTGTAGACCAGGTCATGGGCATCGGTCGTGAGCCGGGTCTCCCGCTTCCCGGCCATGTCGAACACGTAGAGGTCACCGTCCCGTTCCAGGCCCAGCTGAGACCCGTCCGGGGAGAGCTCGGCAGTTCGCGCGCCCTTCGCGGCCGATTGCAGCGAGTGATCGTCCAGGGAATAGACGTAATAGTCCGAGATGCCGGATCGCCGGTAGATCGGCCGGAAGTTGGACTGGAAGACCATGTGCCGGGAATCCCGCGCCCACTGGAAAGACTGGTAGCTGAAGGGCGCCGCCGAGTCGGGGAAACTCAGGCCCCGGGCCGAGAACAGCAGCGTGTCCTTGCCGGTAGCCGGGTCCATGGCCCGGATCTCCTGGCCGCTGTCCCCCCGGACGATGAAGGAGAATCGCTTGCCGCCGTCAATCCAGTTCACGTTGCGCGGGCCGCCCCGTCCGCTCAGGGTGCCGCCGGCCGCCATCGCTTCCATCCGGTTGGCATAGGTGGCCTTCTGCTGGGCCTGGCCCGCCACCACGGGTACCGCCAGCAACGCCAGGACCCCTACCAGTTTCATCCGCATCTGAGACTCGTGTGAGAGAGAAGGGGCATTCCTCGCTGTCTACGGATTGGAATGCCCGGGTGTTTCCTGTGGAGGCTCACTCAATAGAAAGGCGCGACCAGGAATCACTTCCCGTCGCGCCCTTCGGACCTGACCTTCCTGCTGGCCTTACGGGCGCATGCTGTGCGCCCCTGGTTGCGGGCGCACGCAGTGCGCCCCTACTCCGCCGCCACCAACGGTTGCCCGCCCGCCACGGCGGCCTCTTCGGCCGGCGGCGGCGGGGGCTCGTACCCTTCGGGCGGCGCCACGTCGATCTCGGTGTACCGGTAGATACCGGTACCGGCCGGGATCAGGTGGCCGATGATGATGTTCTCCTTCAAGCCGAGCAGGTCGTCCTTGGCGCCCCGGATCGCCGCGTCGGTCAGCACCCGCGTGGTCTCCTGGAACGACGCCGCCGAGATGAACGACTGGGTCGTGAGACTCGCCTTGGTGATGCCGAGCAGGACCGGTTCCGCCTTGGCCGGGTGCAGCTTCCGCTTCTGAATCCGGTCGTTCTCCTCCCGGAAGGTGAGCTTGTCTACCGTCTCGCCCTCGAGGAAGTCGGTATCGCCCGGATCGGTGACCCGGATCTTCTGCAGCATCTGGCGCACGATCACGCCGATGTGCTTGTCGCTGATCCGCACACCCTGCAACCGGTAGACTTCCTGCACTTCGTTCAGCAGGTACTCCTGCACCGCGCGGGGCCCCTTGATGAGCAGGATGTCGTGCGGGTTCACCGGGCCTTCGGTCAAGCGGTCGCCCGCCCGGACCCGGTCGCCCTCGTGGACTCGCAGGTGCTTGCCGGCCGGCACCTCGTACAGCCGCTCGTCGCCTTCCTCCGCCCGGACGTAGATCTCCCGCTTGCCGCGCTTGATCTCCCCGAACCGCACGGTACCGTCGATCTCGGAAATGGTAGCCGGATCCTTGGGCCGCCGCGCCTCGAACAACTCGGCTACCCGGGGCAAGCCGCCGGTGATGTCTCGCGTCTTGTACGCCTGACGCGGAATCTTGGTGACCGTGACGCCCTTCTTCAGCTTGACCGGCGCCGAGAGGTAGACCGTCTTGTCCTTGCTCTCCTTCTTGGTCTTGCTGGGCCACGCCACCTGGATACCCACCTCGTCCACGTGGAACTTGGACGACCAGGGGTTGGCCTCGTCAGGGACTTCCATTCCGCGGGTGATCTGGTCGGTGGGCGAGCCCAGGATGATCCGGGCGCCTTCGGCCAGGGTGTACTCCTGCGGGTCCTTCTTGCCGCTGTAGACCAGCACCGACGGGTGCAGCTCCCGGTCCGGATCGGCCATGACGACCAGCGACCGGAGGCCGGTGGATTCGTCCAGCTCTTCCTTCAGGGTCTCGCCCGGCACCAGGTCCTTCCAACGGAGCTCACCGTCCAGCTTGATGATGCTGGGGTCGTTGTACGGATCCCAGGTGTACAGAATGCTGCCGCGCCGTTCCTGCCCCGGCCGGGTGCCTTCGACCTTGTCGCCTTCCTTGACCTGCAGGAGAGCGCCTTCGGGCACCGGGTAGCGGTTCAGGACCCGCTTGTGATCGTGCTCGTCCAGGACCAGGATGCCTTCCTTGGTCTCGTCCGAAGCCGACTCGTCTTCCCGGGTGAGCACCACCCGGATGTTGCCCTTGCTGCCGTCTTCGTACTCGACCGGGAGGTCCGCGAACTCCAGCCCGGCGGTGTACTTCACCACGCCGTCGGTCCGGGCGCGCCGCTCCGCTTCTTCCGCGATACGGCTCGACGTGCCGCCGATGTGGAAGGTCCGGAGGGTGAGCTGGGTGCCCGGCTCACCGATGGACTGCGCCGCCAGGATGCCCACCGCCTCGCCCATGTCCACCATGTCCATGGTGGCCAGGTTGCG
>DASYPP010000117.1:0-6142 GCA_036006525.1 Gemmatimonadales bacterium | reverse complement strand
CGCGCTCACTTTTGTCGAGCCTGGCAACGTTCGCTTCCGCTACCGGCTCGAGCCCTACGACCCGGACTGGGTGGATGCCGGGAGCCGGCGTACCGCCTTCTATACTCGAGTCCCTCCGGGCCACTACACCTTCAAGGTGGTTGCCAGCCAGGGAGGCGATCGCTGGACTCCGGCTGAAGCCACGGTGCGGCTCAGCGTCGCCCCGTTGTTCCGGGAGACCGCGATGGCCAAGATCCTTCTCGCCCTCGCACTCGTGCTGCTCGGCGCGCTTGCCTACCAGTGGCGAGTCCGGAGCCTGCGGCAGCGGGAGGCGGAGCTGACCGCCCTGGTCGAGACCCGCACCGCCCAGCTGCAGCGGAACGAGCAACAACTCGCCAGCCAGAATGTGAAGCTGGAGCAGCTGAACCAGATGCGGTCCCGGCTGTTCGCCAACCTGAGCCACGAGTTCCGCACTCCGCTCACCCTGATCCTGGGGCCGCTCAAGAGCCTGCTCGACGGACGTCACGGTGCGCTGACTCCGGAAGCGCGCGTCCAGGGCGACCTGATGCTCCGCAATACCCAGCGCCTGCTCCGGCTGATCAACCAGATCCTCGACCTGACCCGGCTCCAGGCCGGGAGCGTGACGGTCCATCGGCAGCCGGTGGAGCTGGTCGGCTTCGTCCGGTCCGTCACCCATGCCTTTACCCCGCTGGCGGAACGCAACGGGATCTCGCTCATCTTCCGGAGCTCGCTCCGGAGCCTGACGCTGAAAGCCGATCCGGAACAGCTCGAGAAGGTGGTCCTCAATCTCCTGTCCAACGCGGTGAAGTTCACCGGGAACGGGGGAATCATCGATGTGTCGGTGGAAAGCCCTCACCCCCTGTCCCCGTCTCCCGGAACGGGAGAGGGGGCACGCTCCGCTTTGATCGTGGTGCGCGATTCCGGCGTCGGCATCGCGGCGGCGGACCTGCCCCACATCTTTGACCGCTTCTACCAGGCCGATAGCGACACTACCCGGCGATACGAGGGGACCGGCATCGGCCTGGCCCTGGTGAAGGAGCTGGTGGAGCTGCACGGTGGCGAGATCAGCGTCACCAGCACCCCGGGCCAGGGCACCACGTTCACGGTGCGGCTTCCCGTGGACGCGGCTGCAGCCGGCGAAACGGCCGGCGTCACATCCACGTTGCCATCGGTCGACCTGAGCGAAATCGTCACGGCCGACCGGCGGGCCTCGGAGCCCATCACGCTGGCGGAGGAGAACGTCGAGGACCGTACCACGGTGCTCCTGGTGGACGACAACGCCGATGTGCGATCGTATGTCCGCTCGGTGCTGGCCCCACAATTCCACATCCTTGAGGCTGCTGACGGCAAGGCGGGTCTCGCCCTGGCCCGCGAGGAGCTCCCCGACCTGATCGTCGCCGACGTCATGATGCCGGAGCTCGATGGCCTGGGACTGGGCCGCGCACTCAAGTCCGACCCGATGACCGATGCCATTCCGGTCATTCTGCTCACGGCGCGGGCCGAGTCAGCCGACCAGATCGCCGGGCTGGAAGCCGGGGCCGACGCCTACCTGGTGAAGCCCTTCGACCCCGGCGTCCTGACCGCCAGCGTGGCGAACCTGCTCAGCCAGCGCCGGCGCCTGCTGGAGCGTTTTCGGCAGGGCGAGTCGCCCCCACCCAGCAGCGCGCCGGCCGAGCCTTCAGGGCTCGACCTCCGGCTTCGCCCGCTGGTCGAAGCCCACCTGGTGGATCCGGACTTCGGGCCCGAGGTGCTGGCCGAGGCGGCGTCGCTTTCCTATCACCAGCTCTACCGCTCGCTCCGCGATGAGTTGGGCACCACCCCCACCCGCTACATCCGGACGGTCCGGGCGGAATGCGCCGCGGCCCTGCTCCGGCAGGGGGCAGGCAGCGTCACAGAAATCGCATACGCCGTCGGATTTGAGTCTCTCTCCTACTTCCGCCGGGCCTTCAAAGAACGGTTCGACGCCACGCCGAGCGACTTTCTCGCCTCCAGCGCCAAGCCGTAACTCCCACCACAATCTGCGTTTATCTGCGGTCTGCCAAATACCGTCCCCTGACTGCTAAGACTGAGGGCGCGGGATTGAGCGGGGGTTCGTATTGTGGCACCCATGACAACCCATCAATCCGATTCGCCCACCCCGGTCCCCACCCCCAAGAAGGCTCCGACGCTTCGTTCGGAAGCGCTGGAAGCGGAGTTGGCGATGCTCGAAGCGATTCTGCCCCCGGAGGCGGAGAGTGCCCCCCCGCCGGCCAAAGTCGATGCTCCCACCGACCGTGGAGAGACCCGATGACCACCGTCACCACCCCGCGCTCCTGCCCGGCCTGCAAGACGCCGCTGCCCGAAGAGGCGCAGTTCTGTCTTCGCTGCGGCCTGGCCACGCCCACCGATCCCGGGGTGCCGCCCCGGACCGCGGTCACCGGTGTGGTCGAGGTCAGCAAGGTCAAGAAAGCGCTGGCCAGCCGCTACAAGGTCGAGCGGGTGTTGGGAGAAGGCGGGATGGCGACCGTCTACCTCGCCCAGGACCTCAAGTACCACCGCAGCGTCGCCGTGAAGGTGATGCGGCCCGAGCTCGCCTCCACGCTGGGCGCCGATCGGTTTCTTCGCGAGGTCGAGATCGCCGCCAAGCTGACCCACCCCCACATCCTGCCGATGTATGAGTCGGGCGAGGTCGACGGGCTCCTGTACTATGTCATGCCCTATGCCGAGGGCGAGACGTTGCGGGAGCGAATCCACCGGGAGACCCAGCTGCCGGTCGAGGACGCGCTCAAGATCGCACGGGAAGTTGCCGAAGCGCTGGCCTACGCCCACGAGCGCGGCATCATCCACCGCGACATCAAGCCGGCCAACATTCTGCTGGGCGGTGGCCATGCCATGGTCGCCGACTTCGGGATCGCACGCGCGGTGACCACCACCTCGAACGACCCGCTCACTCAGACCGGCCTCGCGGTGGGCACGCCGCACTACATGGCGCCCGAGCAGGCGATGGGCGACCGGGAAGTGGATGCCCGGGCCGACATCTATGCCGTCGGCGCCCTGCTCTATGAAATGCTCGCCGGCGAGCCGCCTTTCACCGGTCCCACGCCGCGGGCGATCGTGACCCGGAGCATGACCGAGGCGCCCCGTTCGCTCATCACCTCCCGCGCCGAGCTGCTGCCCGAGGTGGACCGGGTGGCATTGAAGGCGCTGGCCAAGAGCCCGGCCGACCGCTTCGCCACCGCCACGGCCTTGGCGGCCGCGTTGGACCAGGCGCTCGACGTTACCCACAGCGGCGCCCGGCCGGCCGTCGAGTCGTCGGCTCCCGCTCCGCTCCAGGTGCTCGGCCTGTTCATCATCGTCGGCATCATGATGCTGACCATGGCCTACGCGCTGGTGCAGAAGGTCGGGTTGCCCCAGTGGATGTTCCTGCTGGCGATCGGGTTGATGCTGGCCGGTCTCCCCATCATGCTGCTCGGCGCGAAGAACGGACCGGGCCGGACCGGCATTCGCCGTTTTCTCTCGCTCAAGAACGGCCTCGTCGGAGGCGTCCTCGCGTTTACCGCGTGGGGCGTACTGGCCACCGTGCTGGTACTCAAGAGCCCGGCCAGCGCGGCCGCGGCATCGCAGGGGAGCCGACTAGCGGTGCTGCCCTTTACCAATCGCGGGGCCCCGGAAGACGCATACCTCGCCGACGGCATCGCGGATGAGGTCCGGGGGAAACTGGCGGGGCTCGGGACCTTTCAACTGATTGCGCGGTCCAGCTCCGACCAGTACCGCGAAAGCACCAAGTCGCCGCAGGAGATCGGGCGCGAGCTCGACGTGAAGTATCTCCTGACCGCCACGGTCCGCTGGGCCAGGGCGGCCGACGGAACCAGCCGGGTGCAGGTGGTCCCCGAGCTGATTGACGCCCGGACCGGCGACGTGACCTGGCAGCAGTCGTACGACGCCAATCTCACCGACGTCTTCCAGGTGCAGACCGAAATCGCCGGCCGGGTCGCGGGGGCACTGGGGGTCGCGCTCGGCAGTCAGCAGGAGACTCAGCTGGCCGAGCGGCCGACCGACAACCTGGCGGCGTACGATTTGTATCTGAAAGGCCGGGCTTCGCCGGGCAGGAATCCCGCCAGTCTGCGCCGCGCCATCGGATACTATGAACAGGCGGTCGCGCTGGATTCCTCGTTTTCGGAAGCGTGGAGCCAGCTGTCCCGTTCCCTCAGCATTCTCTATAGCAACAGCAGCGCCAGCGCCGACCTGGACCGTCAGTCGCGGCATGCCGCCGAACAGGCGCTCCGCTCTGATCCGAAGGGACCGCAAGGACACGCAGCGATGGCGCAGTACTATTCGTTCATCCTTAGCGACAATACCGAGGCGCAACGGCACATTCAGGAGGCCCTCCGGCTCGCGCCGGACAATCCTGAATACCTGACCATGGCCGCCCAGATCGAACGCGCTTCGGGCCGTTTCGAGGAGGCGGTAGCGCACTTGCAGGTGGCGTTCCGGCTGGATCCACGGTCCGGCGTCATTGCGTTGCAGCTGCAGCGAACCTACCTGTGGCTCAGGCGCTACCCCGAGGCCATGACGACCAGCGAGGCCGCGCTCGCCCGGGCCCCGGGCGAGCTCCTCAGCTGGCAGTACAAGGCTATGGTGTATGTGGCCCAGGGCGACCTCGCGGGCGCCCGGGAGGTCATCCGCCAGGCTTCCCCCGCCGTGGCCGCCCCCGAGCTGGCCGCCAATGTCGCCAATTACTGGGATATGTACTGGGTGCTGGACGAGCCGGAGCAGCAGATGTTGTTCCGGCTCACCCCCGCAGCGTTCGACAACGACCGGACCGTGTGGGCCACGGTCCTGATGCAGCTGGCCTGGCTCCGGGGCGACCGGGCCCGCGCCCGGGTCTACGCCGATACCGCTTGGCAGGGGTACCAGGCGAAACTCCGGGATACGCCTAATGATGCCCAGCAACATGTGATGGGCGCGCTGGCGCTGGCCTACCTGGGCCGGAAGAACGAAGCGATCGCGCTGGGGTTGAAAGGCCTTGAACTCGTCCCGATCAGCAAGGATGAGTTCGGCGCATACTATCAGCACCTGATGGCGCGGGTATATCTCCTGGTGGGCGAGCCGGAGAAAGCACTCGACATGCTGGAGCCGCTGCTCCAGATGCCATACTACCTGTCGCCGGGCTGGCTTCGGGTGGATCCCACGTTTGCGGAGCTCAAGGGGAATCCAAGGTACGACCGGTTGGTGCAGCCATGACGCTGCTCGCGCGCGAGTGCCCGGCCTGTAAGACGCCGTTACCCGAGGAGGCGCAGTTCTGTCTCCGCTGCGGCCTGGCCACGCCGACCGATCCCGGCGTACCGCCCCGGACCGCGGCCACCGGCGTTTTCGAGGTCACTAAGGTCAAGAAGGCACTGGCTGGACGGTACAACGTGGAGCGGGTGCTGGGAGAAGGCGGGATGGCGACCGTGTATCTCGCCCAGGATCTCAAGTACCACCGCAGCGTGGCGGTGAAGGTGATGCGTCCGGAGCTCGCGTCCACGCTGGGAGCCGATCGCTTTCTCCGCGAAGTGGAGATCGCCGCCCGGCTCACCCATCCCCACATTCTGCCAATGTACGAATCGGGCGAAGCCGAGGGGCTACTCTACTACGTCATGCCCTACGTGGAAGGTGAAACCCTGCGGGACCGGATACACCGGGAAACCCAGCTACCGGTCGAGGACGCGCTCAAGATCGCGCGGGACGTTTCCGAAGCGCTGGCCTATGCCCACGAACATGGCATCATCCACCGCGACATCAAGCCGGCCAACATCCTGCTGGGCGGCGGCCATGCGATGGTGGCGGATTTCGGGATTGCGCGCGCGGTCAGCAACAGCGAGTCGGAGTCGTTGACCCAGACCGGACTGGCGGTGGGAACGCCGCACTACATGGCGCCGGAGCAGGCGATGGGGGATCGCGAGGTGGATGCCCGGGCCGACATCTACGCCGTGGGCGCCCTGCTCTACGAGATGATCGCCGGCGAGCCGCCCTTCACCGGGCCGACGCCGCGCGCGATCGTGACTCGGAGCATGACGGAAAATCCCCGCTCGCTCATCAGCTCCCGCGCCGAGTTGGTGCCGGAGGTGGACCGGGTGGCGTTGAAGGCGCTGGCCAAGAGTCCCGCCGACCGGTACCAGGC
>DASYPP010000116.1:0-12185 GCA_036006525.1 Gemmatimonadales bacterium | reverse complement strand
CTATGGCGACCTCGGAGATCAGCTGAAGGACGGCATCTACCACTTCGACGCCAATTACCCGCAGCTGGCCAAGACCATGGCCCAGGTCATCGACTCGCTGGCACTCTTTAATCTCTAGGCAGGTCCGGGTACTGGGTACTGAGTACTGGGTACTGCGAAGCGCCGGGCGGCAGCACCCAGTACGCAGTACGCAGTACGCAGTACGCAGTACGCGGTAGACTGGAGTTGACCGAGGAAATGCAAGTCACCATCGCGGCCCAGGAGGATCCCTCGATGTGGCCTACTGTACCGCCGGCTCCAGGATTTCCACCTCGCCCGCTCCGGCATCCAGCCTGACCCTCACTCCCAGCGGCAACGTCCACTGATCATCGATATGTCCGATGGGAAATCCGTACGCGACCGGGACGTCGAGCGGTAACAGGTAGGTAGACAGCACTTCGTCATACCCCAGCGCGCCGTCCTCCCCGCCCCGGTCCATCTCGGTGAACCGGCCGATCATCACGCCTTTGACCTTCTGCAGCATGCCGGCCATGCGAAGATGCGCCAGCATGCGGTCCACCCGGTAGAGATCCTCGCCGACGTCCTCCAGGAAGAGGATCGCGTCATCCAGGTCGGGGAAATACCTGGTGCCGACCAGGCATTGCAGGAGCGAGAGATTGCCGCCCAGGAGCCGGCCCTCCGCCGTGCCCTGACGCAGGGTCACGATCCGGTCGTCCCGGGGCACCAGGACATCGGCCGCCGGCGCGATACGACCCAGCCGGCCCGCCGCGTCCAGGTTGCCCAGCACCCGGTCGAAGTGCCCGCGGCTGAACGGCGTAAGGCTCGTGCGACTCATCGGCCCGTGAAAGCTGGTCACTCCACTCAGCTGCACCGCCGCGTTGAGCAGCGCGGTGATGTCGGAGTACCCGATCACCGCCTTCGGCTTCCGTTTCAGCGCGTCGAAATCCACCCGGTCGAGTATCCGGGTCATTCCATACCCGCCCCGCAGGCACCAGATGGCGTCAATCCGGGGATCGCTCAGCGCGGCATTGAGATCGGCCAGCCGTTCCTCATCGCTGCCGGCCAGGTAGCCATACTTGCGGAAGGCGTTGGGACCTGGTTGGGGCTCGAAACCGAGCGCGCGGCACAGCTCCTCGCCCCGGGTGAGATCGTCGTGTTCCAGCAGGGGGCCCGCCGGCGCAATCAGCGCGATGCGGGCGCCCGGTGCGAGCCGCGGCGGGCGTTCCGGCGCTTTTGACCCCATTCATGCTCCCGTGTAGATTGACCTCTTCACGTTCCGCTGGAGTTCCACTGCGAGCTTCTCACCCCGCCCTCCTGGCGACCGGCCGAGCCATGGCCGAGATGCGGGACTCGATGGTCCAGCAATGGGCGGACTGGCTGGGCGACCGGATGTCTTCGGCGCGATCGGTCCCCCGGCTAACAGTTGAACGCGAGTTGCGCCTGCTGATCGACGTCATGACCGAGATGGTCGGTCCCATGCGGCGCGACGTCAAGAAGGTGTGGTACATCGCCTGCGAACACTATGGCCGGGTCGCCATGACCCGCGGCCTGGCCGCCGGCGAGGTCGTCGAAGAAATGCAGTTCCTCCGCGAACTCCTGATCCGCAATCTCTCTCCCGTCCTGGCCGCCATGCGGGCCCGCCAGGGCATGGCCACCATGTTGCGGCTGAATCGTGTGCTGGACAAGGGAATCGCGGACGCGGTCGCCGGCTATACCGATGCGCTGGTCGCGACGCTTTTTGCCCAGAACGGTGTCCCCGCGACCGCGTCCGAGCTGGACCCGGCCGAAATCGACAAGCAGCTCGAGACCCTCGAAGCCGACCTGACCGCCACGACCGGCAAAGCTAACAAGGGTCCCCACCGCGTCGTGGTCGCTCCGCCGGAAAGCTGACGGCACCAAGGTATCCAGGCCCCCGGAGATCGACATGAAGCTCACGCTGACCCCCGACATGCTTGCCGCCCTCGACCGCGCGACCGACAAGCCCGACTGGTTGATCGAGCGACTGGCCGATCTCAAACAGGCGACCGGGCCTTGCGTGCTCACCCTCAAGAACGAAGAGAGCACGGCGCTGGAGGAATTGTGCGCGATGAACATCAGGTTCGACGAATCGGGGAACGTGATACCGGAGCACCAGCCGCTGGACGCGCTTTCCATCATGATCATGGACGCCTATTAATCACGGTTGGCCCAGCACCTCCTTCACCTTGTTGGCCAGCTCGGTATAGGTCCATGGCTTGGGCAGGAACGGTACATCGGGCAGCGCGGCGTGGGCCGAAGGGACGTACCCGCTGGAGAAGAGAAAACGCATATTGTAGCCCCGGGACCTGGCCTCCTTGTACAGCTCGGGCCCGCCCAGCCTCGGCATACTCAGGTCGGAGATAACCAGGTCGACCTCTCCTCCCCGCTGCCCCAGCACTTCGAGCGCCGCCTCGCCGTTGAGAGCCACGATCACCCGGTAGCCCAGCCGCTCGAGGATTCGCTGGGCTGCGCGCTGCAGGGCCACTTCGTCCTCCACCAGCAGAATCATTTCTCCGCCCTCGGGCCGTGCGCACTCCGGCTTGGCCTTTGGCTCGGGCGCCGTATCGACGAATGCGGGGGCCGGGGGCAGGTAAATGGTGACCGTGGTTCCCCTCCCTGGCGAGCTGTCCGTCGTGATGAAGCCTTCATGTTGCTTGACCAGCCCGTAGACCATCGCCATGCCCAGGCCGGCGCCCTCGCTGGTGTCCTTGGTGGTGAAGAACGGCTCGAACATGCGGGACTGGGTGCGCTCATCCATCCCGATGCCGTTGTCACTCACCTTGAGGTATACGTAGGCGCCCTCCCGGATCCAGCGCTCGGTGTCGTTGGCGCTGAGCAGTGCGCGGCCGGTCTCCAGCCGGATAATTCCTCCCCGGGGCAACGCGTCCCGCGAGTTGGTCGCCAGGTTGAGGACGATTTGTTCCAGCGCACCGGCGTCCACCAGGACCCGGCCTGCCCCCATGTCCTTGAAAGTCACTTCGACGTTTGCCGCCATCATGCGCTGGATCACCGGCGTGAGATCGGCGATCGCCGGGCCCAGGTCCACGTTCACCAGCGACAGCTTGGAGGCCCGGCTGAAGCTCAGGAGCTTCCGGATCATGGTGGCGCCCCGCCGGGCGGCGGCCCTGAGGTCGTTCAGGTCCTCTTTGACTTCCGGGTGTTGCGGCAGCTGCTCGGCCAGGAGGTCGGCGTCCGCCAGGACCACGGTCAGGATGTTATTGAGATCGTGCGCGATGCCACCGGTCAGCTGGCCCACCGCCTCCATTTTCTGGGACTGGCGCAACTGGTTTTCCAGGTCCCGCTGCCGGGTGAGGTCATAGATCAGGACGTAGTCCAGCTTTCGCCGCGGGGTGGTGATCGGCGTGGCGTTGAGCGCGATGTCGCGGATCGCGCCCGAGGCCGTCCGGTGCCGGAGGAGAAGAAAGTCCCGCCGCTCGATCGCGGCCGCCTCGAACTCGCCGCGCACCAGCTCGTCGGACTGCACGGTCAGCTCGACCAGGTTTTTTCCCAGTAGCTCCGCGCGGGGCCAGCCATAGAACTTGATTGCGGCAGGATTGGCTTCGAGAATCGTGCCGGTGTCCGCCTCGGTGATGAGGACGACGGCGCCGGTGCGAAGGAAGATCTGTTCGTAGCGGGAGCGAATCTCTTCGCGCGCGAGGTCGGAGGTGTGCGCCATGCGGGCGCTGGTGCGGGTCAGCAGGTAGATGAATCCGGCGGTAAGCGCGATGTAGAGCACGCCCTTCAGGGTCTGCAGCCGGGTCAGCTGCTCGACCGTGAGCCCGTCCCCGGTAACCATCGGCAACAGCCGATCGGAGAAAATGATCCAGAGCGTGCCCACCACCGCGTAGGCAATGGTGATGCCCGCGGGGGAGAAGGTCCGGCGTCCAAGTTTGATCAGGAACGGCTGCATCGCGAGGGCTTCTTGGTGGAGACAACTGCTCGGGGCCGGGGAAAAGATATGCTATTGGGTCCCGGGCGATAGGCGCAACCGCGGTTTTCGGCTCCGGTCCGCGTGTAAACGATACCAATGGTCTGAATCGGCGATGATATGCTGGGCCTCCATCATGGAGGCCTTCTGCGTTTCGCCTGGCTGCTCGACCCGATCCGGCACTGGACCGACCTGCCGGAATTGATCAAGGCGCTGGGCCACGAGCCGGCCTGGGAACCGATTCCCGATTCCTGCTGGCCCGAACGGTCCCGGCTGGCCGCGCCGGGGACCCGGGCGGCCCGGATCGGACAGGTCGGGGACCTGCCCTGGATCGGGTTGACTGGGGCCGAGGCCGGCACGCTGGCCCGGGCCGCGGCCCTGATACTTCAGCGTCGCGGCGACCCGGCGGCGATCGCGGCACTCGACCAGGACACCGGCGCGGTCACCCTCACGGTCGCCTTCGGATCCCGCCCGGTACTCCAGTTCGCTCCGGGTCTGTTGGACGGCGCCACCCGGGAATCCCTCGACCGGCTCCGCCAGGTTCACCGGGATGGTCGCCTGGCCACGGCCGCCCAGGTCGCCCTGGCTCTCGCCGGCGAGGGTCTGGGCGCCCGCTTCTTCGCCGCCTTCAAGCACCAGCTCGAACACGTGGCCGGCGCGATCACCGGCTCACTCGGCCCGGAAGACCGGCGAGTGCTCGCCCTGCTCCAGTTGAACCGGCTGCTCTTTCTCTATTTCATACAGAGCCGCGGCTGGCTGGATGGCCGGACTGACTTTCTGCGCGGCGAGGTCGATCGCTGCCTTACCCGGCGAGGCCGGCTGCACCAGCAATTGCTGAGGCCGCTCTTCTTCGGCACCCTGAACAAGCGGCCGGAGGATCGCTCCGCCGCCGCCCGCCGCCTGGGCCAGGTCCCCTTTCTCAATGGCGGTCTGTTCGAGCCGCACCCACTGGAACGGGTCTGGCGGGGCTCGCTCCCCAATCCCCTGCTTCGCGACGTGTTCGATGAGCTCTTCGAGCGATTTCACTTCACCGTCCTGGAGGGAAGTACCCACGCCATCGCTCCGGACATGCTGGGCCGGGTGTTCGAAGGCCTGATGGCGCCCGAGGACCGTAGTCAGTCAGGCAGCTTCTACACCCCGCCCAACCTGGTGCGCAGCATCATCGACCAGTGCCTGGTCGCCCTGGTCGCCGGGCGGCTGGGGTGCGACACCGACCGGGCGGAACGAATGCTGGCCGGGCAGGATCGACTGGTGGCGCCGATCCTGCGCGACATCACCGTGCTGGACCCCGCAGCCGGCTCCGGCGCCTTTCTCCTCGGAGTCCTCGACCGGTTGGTGGAGTTGCGAGCCGGATCCACCGGCGAGCAACGGCTGCGGCGGGAGATTCTCCAGAAGAACCTCTTTGGGGTGGACATCAACCCCACGGCTGTGCGACTGACCGAACTCCGGCTCTGGCTCGCGGTGATCGCGGCCGACCCGGCGGACGCCGCGGGCTCAGTGCACCCGCTTCCTAACCTCGATTGCCTGGTTCGCCAGGGCGACAGCCTGGCCGATCCCTTGAACCTCATCACCCGGTTTCCATTTCGCGCCGGAGCGATGGGCGCTACCCTCGCCCGGCTGCGGCGCAGCCTGGTGGTTGCTACTGGCGACGACAAGCGCGAAGCCGCACGCCGGCTCCGGCACGGCGAGCTGCAGGCGATGAACGAGTGTCTGGATTTCGCCGAACACACCACCGATCGCAACATCCGCGAATGTCTCGGCGCCGCCCGGACCACTGACCTGTTCGGCACGCCGCGGGGGTTGGACCGCATGCTGCGGCGTGAGTTGCGGGAATGCCGGGCCTGGCGCAGCCGCATTCGTCGAGCCCGCCGCAAGCTCACCCGGGATGGCGAAGTCCCCTGGTTTCAATACGAGTCCCACTTTGCCGATGTGTTTTCGGCAGGAGGGTTCGATGCCGTGGTAGGGAACCCGCCCTGGGTACGGGCGGAACACCTGCCCCTTGCCGTCCGCGAACACCTGGCCCACCGCTACCGCTGGTGGCGCTCGACTCCCGGACCCGGTGCCGGGTTCCGGCATCAGCCGGACCTCGCCGTGGCCTTCCTGGAGCGCGCCACCGAGCTCGCGCGGCCGGGCGGGGTGGTCGGTATGCTGTTGCCGGCCAAGCTCGCGACCGCGGCCTACGGGGCCAGCGCTCGACATAGCCTGGCGCATGATTTCTCGCTGCATGCCATCAGCGACCTCGGCGCCGGCGGCTCCGCCGAGTTCGACGCGACGGTCTACCCCATGGCGCTGGTCGCGCGAAGGTCGCCACCCGGGCCTGATCATCAAGTCAGCATCCATTATCCCGGGGGGACCTGCCGGATCCTCCAGGCCGTCTTCGGACAGGGAGACCAGTGGGTCCTCCAGGCGCAGGATGCCGTGGAGGTCGCCCGCGAACTGGCGGCGCGGTATCCCACCGTGAAGTCACACTTCTCCCTTCACCTCGGCGTCAAGACGGGCGCCAACCAGGTCTTCCTCGATCCTCCCGACACCGTCGAGCCGGATCTCCTCCGTCGAGCGATACGAGGCCGCGATGTCCGGCCGTTCGCGATAACCCGGGGCGTCACGCTCCTGTGGCCCTGCACTCCAGACGGGGCGCCGCTCGAGCGGCTTCCGCCCGGAGCGCGCGCGTATCTCGAGCCATTCGAGCCACTGCTTCGAAGCAGGACCGATTGCCGAGAGGGCCCCTGGTGGAGCCTGTTCCGAACGGCGCCCGCGGCATCGCGCTACCGCGTGGTCTGGCCCGACCTGGCCCGGCGGTTGGCGGCGGTCGCGCTCACCAGGAAGCTCGAACGGGCCTGCATCCCGCTCAACAGCTGTTACCTGATAGCACCGGGTGGAGAGGCGCCAGCACACGCCTTGGCGGCGTGGCTCAACAGCACCTGGATTCGCGCATTGGCCAAGCTGGCTGCGGACCCCGCGCGAGGCGGATATGCCCGCTTCAATGCTCGTGCGGTGGGCGGCGTGCCTCTCCCCGACAGCGTCCTCCAGGACGCCAGACTCACGGCCGCCGGACGGCGCCAGGACCAGGACCAGATCGATGAGCTTGCCGCAGCGCATCTCCAGCTCTCCCCGGCCGCGAGGAAGATTCTCGGCCGAGTGGCTGGAGACGGTTCCAATCATCGTAGCTGAATCGCTCGAAGCGTTGACCGATCCGTTGCGCCCCGCGCTCAGGCCCGAGGGGCGGGCGCCGGTTACCACCGTAGTTGCGGCCATGACCCGCGCATTGGCGCGTCCCGAGATCCCGGGGCCGCTTCCCGGCTGGCTGCTCGAACATCAACGACCACTGGTGCGCCGCCTGCTTCCCATGCTCACTCGGCATGGCGCCGCGTTGCTGGCCGCGCCGGCAGGTAGCGGAAAGACCTACCTGGCCCTGGCGGCCGCCGCGCTCTGGTCCCGCTCTCCCGCGATTGCCCTGGTGCCAGCTGTGCTGATGTCCCAGTGGCGGCGCACCGCGGCAAGGTTGGGCATCGAGATTACTATCTGGTCGCACGAACGGGTGAGCCGCGGGCGGCTGCCGGAGCTGCTGCTCGAAAAGTCGAAAGAACGAGCCCTGGTCATCATTGATGAAAGCCATCATTTCAGGAACCCCGGGTCGCTCCGTTACCGGCACCTCGCCCCCGCCCTGGTCGGCCACCGGGTATTGCTCCTCTCCGCCACACCCGCGGTCAACCGGCTCTCCGACATCGCTCACCAGCTCCTCCTCGGCGTCCGGGATGATGTCCTGGGTCCCTTCGGTATTCCCTCGTTGCGTGAGCACCTGGTCAACGCAAAGGAGGCGCACCCTGCCATCGCCACCCTGATTCTCACTTCGCCGGATACTTCGATCGGCAAGCCCCGGCGCCGCGACCACCGGGCCCGCGCTGAACCCGGTGGCCCGCTGGCATCGGCTTGTGCCGTGATAGACTCCCTGGTGCTCTCTCGAACTCCCCCGGTGGCCGGTCTCATCCGGATCGTCCTGTATCGGGCTCTCGCCTCCAGCCCAGCCGCGCTGGCCGGGGCACTGCGCCGCTATCGCGGGCTGCTGCTGCACGCAGGGGAGGCTCTGGCGAGCGGCCGGACCCTGGATCGCGCGGAGCTACGACGGTTCATCGGTAGCGCTCCGGACCAGTTGATGATGTGGGAATTGTTGCCCTGCGTGTCGACTTCGAGCGACCTGGACCTGGGGGACCTGGGCCCAATCGAAGCGCTGCTCGAACGGATGCGCGAGTGGGCGAAGTCCCCGGACGAGAAGTGCCGGAAACTTGGGGATCAACTCGGAAACGGGTTGCGAACCATCGTCTTCACCTCCGCTCGCGAGACCGTCCGCTACCTTCGCGATCACCTGGGGCCCTCACCCATCGCGTGGTGCACAGGAGCGGCCGCGGGAATCGGGACCACCCGGATGCCGCGCGACCTGGTCCTCGGCTGGTTCGGGCCCGGAAGCCCGAACGGCGGTCCCCGAGTGCTGATCACCACCGACGTGGCCGCGGAGGGCCTCGATCTCCAGGGGGTGGAGCAGGTGGTGCACTATGACCTGCCCTGGACCTCGGTGCGGCTCGACCAGCGGGACGGCCGCGCCCTTCGACTGGGCTCCCTGCATGAAAAGGTCGACGTCATCCGCTTCGACCCGCCCGCACTTCTCGCCGATCGGCTGCGACAGGTCACCATCCTGGCCCGGAAACGCGCGCTTCCCCGGCGCGCGGGGCTGGTGGGCGCAACCGCGCGAACCTGGCAATGGCGGGACCGGCTGGCCCAGGCTGCAGAGGAGTGGGGACGGATCGGACGGTGGGCGGCAGTGAACGCGGAATCCGGTGGAGTGTTGGCTGGATTCACGATCGTGATCGCGGAACCGAACGGCGCCAGCCGGGACCTGGCAACGATGATCGGGTGGCTGGACCGCGATGGTCACTGGTCCGAACAGCCGGACGCGGTCGATCGCGCGCTCAGAACGATTGGTCAGTCAGCACCGGTCACTGAGCCGCCCCAAGCCCTGCTGGATGGCGCGCTCGAGTTGCTCAGCCCGATCGTCCGGGCAAGACTGGACGCGACCCGGGCGTCCCGGTGGGCTCGGCCCGTCAGAGGTAGCGCGGCGGCGCGCCTGATCGAGCGGCTCAACCGGCTTTCCGCCGACGCCGCGCGGGCGCGGGATTCGTCCCGCCTGCTGTTGCTGGAGCGTGCCCTCCGGTTCGCGGCCCGAGGGCATACCGCTGGGGAGGAATACCTGATCCAGGTTCTTCTCGGTCTCCCCGATTCACTTGCATACCAACGACTGCAACACGGCCCGCCCGCCGAGGCCGACCCTCTGCCGCGAGTTCGGCTGAACGGGCTGATCGTGTTTGCGCCGGTTCAGTCGGGGATTATGGCGCCTGCCGTGTCTGCCATGGGAGTGCACCTGTCATCCGATTGTTAGTCCGGTGTAATTGTCTTGCGAGGCTGGAAGATACGTTCGAGCGATACGCTGGGAGCTCCGCCACGTGGAGGATTCATGCGCGCGTTCAACGGACAGAAGCGCGGAGGAACGTTGACGGCGTCCGTCGAAGTGGTTGTTCTGGCCACGCTCATACTTACAGCGTGCGCTGGAGGCGAGCGGCAGTCGAGAATGTGCGAGTGGCCCGCAGAGGCCTACCGTCGGCTGGACTTGACCAGTACAGCTGATCGGACGCACCTGCGACGTGACGCCGAGTCCGCGGAGACTATTGCCATCCACTACGCCGATGTATCGCCTGCCCGGCGAAAGGGAACGAAGGAATACGACCAGGCGCGCGACGAGTGCATGGAGTCGCTGTTCGGCGTCGTCGCTCGCAATCATGGGCTGGCTATCGAGCGCGTCCGGGCATACACGACACTGCGCAACGGACGCTTTGACGCAATGGTGCTCGTGTCGTTCGGTGTGATCTACCTGATTGCCACCTATGCCATTGCAGGGCGACTCGGTCGACACATTGGGACCCAGGATTGGCGTGTGACCGCGCTCGCTGTCATCGGTCTCTCTCTCGGTGCCGCGGTGGTTGCCATGATGGTTTTTGACATGTGGGCAAGCACTGCCGAAAGTCTCCGTCTTGGCAGCTGGCATCTGAGCTATCGAGAGGACCGCCTGCCCTGGCACCACCACGGCGTATTGCTCTTCAGCAGTAGCGTAGGCCTGTTCTGGCTGATTTCGCTGCTGCGCTATCGTCGATCACTTCACCCGGTCGCCGATGGCACTGCTAAGTATTCGGCACCTGGCTAGGATTCGCCTGGACCCGGCTGCCGCCGGCAGACGAGCGGCTCAACCGGCTTTCCGCCGACGCCACGCGGGCGCGGGACTCGTTTCGCCTGCTGTTGCTGGAGCGTGCACTCCGGTTCGCGGCCCGAGGGCATACCGCTGGGGAGAAATACCTGATCAAGGCTCTTCTCCAGCTTGCCAACCCATACGACCAGTTGCAGCGATGTCCGCCGGCCGAGTGTGACCAGCTTCCGCGGGTCCGGTTGAACGGATTGTTCGTGTTCGCGCCGCGTGGAGGTCTGGCGCAGCCGTGATTTGCTTGCATACTAGAGGATGCAATTAATGGCTGAAGACATTCAGGCTTGAGCTAGTCGGACGCAAGGAGTTCCATGAAGGCCGCACTCATTGACCGCTACGGAAGCAACGACGCCGTGAGCGTGGCCGATATTGATATCCCAACCCTGGGCGCCACGGATTTGTTGGTTCGAGTACACGCCGCAAGCGTGAATCCGGTGGACATCAAGACGCGTGATGGGAAGCTGAAGACGCTGTTGAAATACCGTTTTCCGCTGGTGCTGGGCAATGATCTCTCAGGCGTTGTTGTCGAGGTAGGCTCACGGGTGACACGCTTCAAGAAGGGCGATGCGGTCTATGCGCGCGTGGACAAGAACCGAATTGGCACCTTCGCGGAATTTGCGGCAGTCCGCGATGGCGCCGCCGCCCTCAAACCCACCAACGTGACGTTTGAAGAAGCCGCCTCTCTTCCATTGGTCACCCTGACGGCGTGGCAGGCGTTGGTCGAAATCGGAAGGCTCGGCGCCAACCAACGGGTGTTGATTCATGCGGGCAGCGGTGGCGTTGGAAGCGTGGCCATCCAGTTGGCCCATCACCTGGGTGCAACGGTTTTGACCACCGTGGGGAAACGCAATGTGGAACTGGTCAAGCGCCTGGGCGCGAACGTCGCCATCGACTATCGCAGCGAACGTTTTGAAGACGTGGCCAAAGATTGTGACGTGGTCCTGGACAGCGCGGGTGGTGACACACTGCTGAGGTGCTTCGAGTGCGTGAAACCTGGCGGTGTGGTGGTGAGCATCAACAGCAGCACTCCGTCCCCAGCATTTGCACGCAGCTGGGGGCTTAATCCCATCATCGTTTTCGCGATCAGGGTGCTGTCCCGAAAAACCCTGGCCGCCGCGCGGAAGCACAAGGCCCGGTATGAGTACTTTTTCGTGCATGCCGATGGAGAACAACTGAGAGAAATCGCGGGGTTGGTGGAAAGCGGCGCCATCAATCCCTTGGTGGATAAGGTCTTTCCGCTCGAGGAGGTGCGTTATGCACTCGCCTACTCCGAGTCCGGGCGGGCGACGGGGAAGATCGTGATCAAAGTGGTGTGAGCATTCGCCGCACATCCCGCAGCCGCCTAACGTTGCATGAACCTGACAGTCGAGTTTCGGTAGCGGCGCCGGCGGCGCCGCATTTTATATGTTCGCCTGCAGGTTATGCTCGGCGTTAGGTCGCGGCACGCTTGGTCTTCTCGCTGACTCTCACTACCTACCGCATGGTCATGTCGCGTTGGCCCTCGGTCGTTCTTGTCGCGCTCCTCGCCGCGCCCGGCTGCGCCGCGGAGCGACCACCTGCCGCGCCGCTGTCGCACCCGAGCGAGCTGCTCGGCCGCTGGGTACGATTGCGCGCCGACAGCACGTGGGGCGATACCTTGGATTTCACGAAGGATGGTCGCATCCTCGGCTCAGTCGGCCACACGATGCCTGAAGATTCACATTGGGGGGTTCGCCCCGGCAGCCTCGGATCCCATCTCTTGTGTGCGCAGGTCGAAAAGGAGGCATACTGTCAGACGTATCGGTTTGAGGGGGCCGTAATGGTGCTTGGCGGCGGCCCCTCCGGCCCGACGTACTTCCGGCGGCCGCGGTGACCAACGGTCGGCTCCGCGGTGATGAGCAGCCGGAGAGATAGGGAACAGAAGTGTCCGAGGACATGGGTAACACTTTCGGGGTT
>DASYPP010000115.1:0-51808 GCA_036006525.1 Gemmatimonadales bacterium | reverse complement strand
GGGGACGCACGGAAAGACCACTACGACCGTGATGACCACGCTGGCCCTGACCGCGGCAGGACTGGAACCGACCGGTCTGGCGGGTGGACGGGTGAACGACTGGGGCGGCAACGCGAAACTGGCGGGCGACCGGCTCTTCGTGGTGGAGGCCGACGAGTACGACCAGGCATTCCTGACCCTGCACCCGACCGTTGCCGTGGTCAACAATGTCGAAGCCGATCACCTCGAGTGCTACGGCTCGGTGGAGAACCTGGAAGCCGCATTTGTCGAGTTTGCCGGGCGAGCCCGGCGAGTGTTCCTGGGTGCCGACGATCCCGGGGCGCGGCGAGTGGGTTCCCGGCTAGGAGCCAAGGCGCTGTACTTCGGGTTCGAGAACGCCGACCTTGCCTTAAGCCAGGTGGACCAGCGCCCGGCTCGTTCCACGGCGCAGTTGAGTTTTCCGGACGGTCAGAAGGTCGAGCTCCGGCTGTCGGTGCCCGGAATTCACAACCTTCGCAATGCCGCCGCGGCGCTCGGCGTGGTGTGGGCGCTCGACGCCCGGCTGGAACCGGCCCTTGAAGCGCTGGCGGCATACGGCGGGCTGGGCCGCCGTTTCGAGCGGCTGGGTGAGGCCGGTGGGGTGATGCTGGTGGATGACTACGCCCACCACCCATCGGAACTGGTGGCCACGCTCGCCGCGGCACGGCAGGCGTTTCCCGGCCGCCGGCTGGTTGCGGTCTTCCAGCCGCACTTGTTCTCGCGCACGGCGATTCACGGCGCGTCCATGGGACAGGCGCTGGCGGCAGCAGACCTGGCCATCGTGGCGGAAATCTACGCCGCTCGAGAGCAGCCCATGGCGGGCGTGACCTCGGCCCTGGTTGTGGATGCGGCCAAGGCGGCTGGTGCCACGGTGGTGTACGAGCCGGACCGCGCGAAACTCACCAGCCGGGTGCGCGACCTGATCCGCCCGGGAGATGTCGTCCTCACTCTTGGGGCCGGGGACATTACCACGGTGGGACGGGAGTTGGTCGAGTGGCTAAAAGCCGCCTGAGGAAACCCGGCTGGCTCATCCTGGGCGGCCTGCTCCTCCTGGGTCTGCTGGGGTTTGTGGTTCCGCCGCTGGCCAGGGGGATGTCGTTCTTCCGGATCCGCCGGGTGGAGTTTGCCGGGCTCTCCGCCTTGAGTCCCAAGCGGTTGTTGCAGGAGATCCATCTCGGTGACACCGTCAGCATCTTCGCGAACCTCGATGCGGTCGCCGAAAGCCTGAAGTCGGTCCCCGGCATCGAAGACGTGAAATTGCGACGCCGGATTCCGGGAACTCTGCGGATCGAGGTCACCGAGGCAACCCCGGTCGCGCTGGCGGCGGGCAGCAGCGGAATGTCGATCATGGACGAGCGGGGCCGGGCGTTACCCTTCGACCCGGCGGAATCGGCGCCCGATCTCCCGGTAGTGAGCCGGCCTGACTCGCTGGTGGCCGCCCTCCTTGCCCGGGTCAAGCAGGTCGATCCCGATCTCTTCGCCCGGGTCTCGGCGGCCTGGCGAAATGGCAACGACGTAGTGCTCGATGTCGAAGGCCGGCGATACTGGTTTCGACCCAACGCGACAGCGGAGGCAATCCTGGCGGTCATAGCGGTGGCAGCGGATCTCGCTCACAAGAACAAGGACTATCGCGAGCTGGATGGGCGTTTCGCCGGCCAGGTCGTGGTGCGCTGGAGAGGGGCGTGAGCCAGCCGCAGCGGCTGGTAGCCGCGCTCGACCTGGGCACGACCCATGTCGGGGCGGTAGTCGCCGAGGTCACGGGCGACGCCCGGGCCCCGATCGCCAGGATTCTCGGCGTCGGCCTGGAGAAGAGTGCCGGGGTGCGCCGCGGGGTAGTGCGGGACATCGAAGAAACCACCCGCGCGATCACCAAGGCGATGCGCGACGCGCAGCGGATGGCCGGCGTGGAGGTGGGGGCGGTGTACTGCGGGATCGCGGGTGAACACGTGGCCGGCCGGAGCAGCCATGGCATGGTCTCGGTTACCGGGGACGAGATCCGGACCGGCGATGTGGCGCGGGTGAACGACATGGCGAGCAACGTCTCGTTCGGCAAGGACCACGAGCTGCTGCACGCCATTCCCCAGGACTACATCATCGACCAGCAGCCCGGCATCAGCGAGCCGATCGGGATGACGGGCTCCCGGCTCGAGGCCGAAGTCTACCTGGTCACCGTGTTGTCGAGCGTGCTGCAGAACCTGAAGAAGTGTGTGGAACGGGCGGGCTTCACCGTCGGGGAGTTCGTGCTGGAGCCGCTGGCCGCCTCGCTGGCGACGCTGACGCCGGATGAGCTGGAGCTGGGGTGTGCCCTGGTCGAGCTGGGTGGCGGATCCACTAACGTGGCCATCTTTCACAGCGGAAAGATCCGCCATACCGGATCTTTGCTCTGCGCCGGCGGCCATGTGACCGGGGATATCGTTCACGGGCTCCAGGTCACCCAGCAGGACGCCGAGAAGCTGAAGGAACGCTTCGGCGCCGCCTACGAGCCGCTGGTTCCCGATAAGGACATCATCGGACTGCCCAGCACGCCGGGGCAGGGACCCCGCAACGCGGAGCGCAGGGTTCTCGCTCACATCATGCACATGCGGCTGCAGGAAGTCATGGAATTCGCCCGCGACGAGGTCACTCGGGCCGGTTACTCCCAGCGGTTGCCTGCGGGTGTGGTCCTCACTGGCGGCGGTTCCCTGACGCCGGGGATCGTCGAGCTGGCCCGCGACGTGTTCGCGATGCCGGCCCGGGTGGGTCGGCCGGGCCAGGGACTGGGCGGGCTGGCGGACAGCGTAGAGAATCCCCGCTCCGCGGTGCTGGCCGGCCTGGTCCTCTACGGCGCCCGCCAGGCGGCGCAGAGCGGCTTCGGGACTGGAAGTGGCCGCCGTTCCCAATCGGTTGAGAAGGTGTTGGGGCCCGTGAAGCGTTGGCTTCAGGACTTCTTCTAAACTACCAACGCAAAGGCGCGAAGCCGCCAATGAAAAGAATGAACTGTTTCCTTTGCGACTCTGCGACTTGGCGTTTTGTAGTTGATCCGTTCGATCGAGTGCTGACATTTCCCGCTGGCTTCCTGTTCAGGCTTCCTGAGGTGCACCCATGATCTTCGAGCTCGAAGAGAACAACGCGCAGAACGCGAGGATGAAGGTCGTTGGCGTGGGCGGCGGCGGCGGCAACGCCGTCAACCGCATGATCGACGAACAGCTCCAGGGAGTCGAGTTCATCTCGGTCAATACCGATTCCCAGGCCCTGCAGTCGTCCAAGTCGGATGTTAAGGTCCAGATCGGCCGCAAGCTGACCCGCGGACTCGGCGCCGGCGCCCGTCCCGAGATCGGGCGCCAGGCCATCGAGGAAAACCGGGACGACGTCGGAGCAGCGATCGTCAACGCCGACCTGGTCTTCGTGACCTGCGGCATGGGTGGCGGTACCGGCACCGGGGCGGCCCCGATCATCGCGCAGATGGCGCGCGAGGCCGGCGCCCTTACGGTGGGCATCGTGACCAAGCCGTTCCTCTTCGAGGGCCGCAAACGGATGCGCCAGGCGGAAATGGGCATCTCCGAAATGCGGAAGAACGTGGACACCATGATCGTGGTGCCCAACGAGCGGCTGCTCGCGGTGGTGGGGAAAGGAATCCCCTTCCAGGACGCGCTCAAGAAGGCGGACGAGGTGCTGCTCCACGCCACCCAGGGCATCGCGGGGCTGATCACCCGGACCGGCATCATTAACGTGGACTTCGCCGACGTCCGGACCATCATGCAGAACGGCGGTGCCGCGCTCATGGGCACCGGCGTTGGCCGGGGCGAGAACCGGGCGATGGAAGCTGCCCAGCAGGCGATCTCGAGCCCCTTGCTCGACAACGTGTCGATCGCCGGCGCCACCGGGGTCCTCATCAATATCGTGGGCGGCGACGACCTCACCCTGGGCGAGACGACCCAGATCAGCGAGATCATTCACGACGCCGCCGGGGACGAGGCCGAGATCATTTTCGGCGCGGCCACCGATGCGGCCATGCAGGGCGAGGTCCGGGTCACGGTCATTGCGACCGGCTTCGATCGCGCAGTCACCGGCGATCCCCATCAACGGATCTCGGCCAGCGCACCGGGCGTACTGGCGTTCCCCCAGAAGCGCCCCACGCCGCCTCCGGTTGCCAATCAGCCGCCCCGCGCCGAGCCGCGGAAGCCGACCACGCCGAGCGCGACGGAAGTGCCGGACATGGAGATTCCGACGTTCATCCGCCGGCAAATGGACTGACTGAAATGTGGGAATGCGGGAATGTGGGAATTCGGGAACAATCCAGCCCCATCGTCGGAATTGTTCCCCCATTCCCACCGTCCCACATTTCCGGATTTGGAAGAGGAGATAAGTGGTACGTTACCTGAAAGTTGTGCTTCCGATGGTCGTACTGGCAGTGGCCGGAACCTTCGCGTTGCGGGGTTCCTGGCCCTGGCACCGTCTGCAGGAAGCCGCGCCGATCATCGTCTCCCACGCTTTCACCGAATCCCAGGACACCCTGCGCGAGGGTGAGACCTTGTCCGACCTGTTCGCCCGCAATGGGCTGGGCGACCCGGCCATCAACGCCCTCACCGACAGCGGGGATCTCGATCCCCGGCGGCTCCGCCCCGGGGTCGTGTTTTTCTTCCGCCAGGACGTGACCGACTCCGCCCCGTCCCAGGTGGAGTTCCGCTCCGGGGCCGAGAGCCGCATTTCACTCGACAAGGACGGGGACGGCTGGAACGTCGAGACCCACCCCATCGCCTGGCGAAGTGAGACGCTGCGCCTGGATGGCGATATCGACGCGTCGCTGTACATCGCACTCGATGAGCAGGTCCCCGACCAGGTGCTGGACCAGGGGGAGCGGGTCAAGCTGGCCTGGGACCTGGCAGACACGTACATGTGGGCGGTGGACTTTACCCGCGACATTCGCAGCGGTGATCATTTCCAGGTCCTGATGGAACGGCTGGTGTCCGAGGAAGGCGAAGTCCGCTTTGGGCGGATTCTCGCCGCGGAACTCAAAATCAGCGGCAAGGACCTGCCGGCATTTCGATTCAAGGATGCCGAGGGGCTGGAGAGTTTCTATGATGCTGAAGGCAATTCCCTGAAGCGGGCGTTTCTGCGGGCGCCGGTGCAGTTCCGCCGGATTTCGTCCGGCTTTTCGAGTGGACGCTTCCACCCGATCCTGAACCGGATCCGGGCCCACAAGGGCACTGACTACGCGGCCGCCCCGGGAACTCCAGTGATGGCGGCCGGCAACGGCACGGTCGTGCAGGCCGGGTGGTCGGGTGGTTACGGCAACCTGATCGAGCTGCGTCATACCAACGGGATTACTACCCGCTACGGTCATCTCAGGGGATTCGCCGGCGGCGTTCGTCCCGGCGCGCGAGTCTCGCAGGGCCAGGTGATCGGGTACGTGGGATCTACCGGCCTGGCCACCGGTCCCCATCTCCACTATGAGTTTCGGGTGAACGGTGTCGCCAAGGATGCCCGGCGCATCGACCTTGGAAACGGCGAGCCGGTCCGGAAAGCCGATCGGGCTGCCTTCGAGCAGGTGCGTGTCGCTCTCGCCGCTCTCCTGTATCGCGGCGCCCCGACCCCGGTGGCGGGCGGCGATCGAATCGTTTCGACCATCGATCCGTAGGACTGCTGGATCGTTGTCCTCAGTTCCCCCTGTTTGAGTCCACTCCTTGGCCGGTTTCCTTTTCCTGATCATCGGTAGTGCCCTGGCGCTGGCCGGCCTCACCTACGGCTGGCTGGAGTCGAGTCCCGGGTCGGGCCTTATCGCGACTCTGTGGCGGAACCTGGTGCCCTTCCTGGGTCGCACGGTCGCCTGGGCGGCGCTCGGCGTACTGCTGGCCGATCTTTCCTGCGCCGTGCGCCGGAATCCCGGCCAGCCGGTCGTGCTGCTCGACGCCTCCCTGAGCCTCGCCGCCGACTCCGGCCGCTGGAAAGAAGCCCGGGACTCAGCGGGTCGCTGGGGGGAGATCCGGCTGTTCGGTGATGAGCGGGCTACCACGGACACCACGCCGTCGAGAGGGCGCTCCCAGTTGTCTGCCGCGCTGGAGGCTGCGGCGGCCTCAGCCCGGCCCGTGGTCGTGGTCTCCGACGGGGAAATCGAGGACTTGTCCGACATACCCAGCGATCTCCTGGCCCACACCTCGGTGCGCCTGTTTCCGCGCCGACCCGGCATGGACCTGGCCGTGACCGGCGTAACGGCGCCGAGCCGGGTCACTGCGGGCGACTCGGTACCGCTGGAGATCAGCGTTCGCGCCTTCGGAGATTCCGCTCCCGCCCGGGCGCGCCTGCAGGTCCGGTTGGGCGATCGGGTACTCGCCGAGCGTGAGGTGGTGCCGGTGCGCGGGGGAGAGGTGATCAGCAGGATCGGGCTGGCTTCGTCGGGGCTCCGTCCCGAGGCCAATCTGCTGTCGATCGCGCTCGAAGGAATCCAGGATGCGGAGCCTCGGGACAATGCTCGACAGGTGCAGGTGACGGTCACACCGACGCCCGGTGTCGTCCTGCTCGGCGACCCGGCGGATTGGGACAGCCGGTTTCTCTATCGCACCCTGCTCGACGTCGCCCAGCTCCCGGTTCGGGGCTATCTCCGGATGGAGCCGGGTCGCTGGCGCAACTATGCTGACTTGAGCCCGGTTCCGACAGAGCAGGTCCGGCGCGCGGCGCGGGGCGCCGACCTGCTCATCGTCAAGGGCGACCAGGCAGAGACACGGGGAAGCAATGCGCGGGGCCTCCTGCACTGGCCCAGTGGCGACGCCTCCGCCCTCGCCGGTGACTGGTACTTGTCCGCAACGCCGATCTCCCCGGTCGCTGGCGCCTTCGTAGCCCTGCCGGTCGACTCCTTCCCACCGGCCACGCAGCTGAGCGTGATGTCACCCGACTCCGCCGACTGGATAGCGCTGACCGCGCAGAACGGGCGGCGGGGGGCCGAGCGCCCGGTAGTGAGTGGAGGGGAGTCGCGCAACCGGCGGGAAATGACCATCTCGGTCGATGGCCTCTGGCGCTGGGCCTTCCGCGGCGGCTCCAGCGAGCAAGCCTACCGCTCGTTCGTCGCATCGTCCGTGAGCTGGCTGCTCGGCGGTGCAGACTCCGCCACCGGCCAGGCCCGGCCGGTGCGGCCGGTGGTCACCAACGGGCGACCGGTAGTGTTCGAATGGCTGGGCGCGAACCACCCGGCTCCCCTGGAAATCGTATGGGGTGGCGATGGCGGCGGGCGGAGAGACACGTTGCGCTTCGATGGGGCGGGAAAGGCCGAGTCGTGGTTGCCGGTGGGGAGCTATAGCTATCGGCTGGAGGGCGGAGGAGCGGGCTCGGTGGCGGTGGAGGAGTATTCGGATGAATGGCTCCCGCGGCCGGTGGTGCTGGAAAACCGGGAGGCGGCCACTCTGGCGGCGCGCGGGTCGAGCCGGGCGCGGGGATGGGTGTGGTTGTTCGGGCTGGCGATATTCGGGCTGGGAGTGGAGTGGTTGGGGAGAAGGAGATTGGGCCTAAGATAGGAGGAGACTTTGAGCGGGTACCCAGCGCGGGCTCTGGCAACAGCCAACGCAGAGCCGCAGAGAGCGCTGAGTACGCGCAGAGAGACCTACTTGGAATCTTGAAGGATGGATCCTCGCGTGTTTACCACCCTTTTCACGCCTTCTATGAGCTTCGGGACATTGAAGTTTATCAATAGGCCGACGGGCTTCTTGGCCAGACGGAGGTAGGTCAGCAACTGCTGCTGATGAACGGGCAGCAACTTTTCAACCGCCTTGATTTCAACGATAACCTCATCGGCAACCAGCACATCCATTTCGTAGGCCGCATTCATACTGATACCATGGTACACTAATGGAACTCGCACGCGCCTCTGGATCACAAGACCGAGAACTTCCAGGTCATGACAGAGGCAGGCCTGATAGGCGCTCTCAAGAAGCCCGGGGCCGAGCGCCGTGTGGACATGTATTGCGGATCCGATGATCTGGCCAGTCAGGTCCGCCAATGGAAAATCTTCCATGTAGCCCAGCTTTGAGAATGGTTTCAAGACCTCCCCCAGCGTAGTCATTGTTTCGCCTTAAGCGGTAATCAATAACACGCAGCCAGAGAAATATCGAACGCATCGCCCATTGTGCTGTCTCTGCGCGGTTCCGCGTTCTCTGCGCCTCTGCGTTGGCCGTTGGAGTTCTCCGCGCCCTCCACCCCAACTAACTTTCACGCCGCCTCAGCTACTCAGGATGGTATGGCACTCGGCCGTCTCAAGAACAAAGAAGGTCTCTGGACTCGCATCAAGAAGCTCGCCCTCACCGATGTGGGCGCGCTGGTGCGCAAGCTTGGCCCGGAGGACATCGAGGCCATCGAGCGGACTCTGATCGAGGCCGATTTCGGGGTGCCCGCCACGCTCGAGCTGGTGCAGGCACTCGAGGATGACTGGCGGCGAGGCAGGATCAAGAGTATCGACGACCTGCGGAGCAGCCTGGTGAGCCGGATCGAGTCTCTGCTCGGCAGTGCTGCGCCGGGAGAAGTCATGGCCTGGGCCGCGAGCGGGCCGACCGTGATCCTCGTGGTCGGGGTAAACGGCACGGGCAAGACCACGACCGTGGCAAAGCTGGCTCGGCGGTTCCACCGCGAGGGACGGAAGGTCCTGCTCGCCGCCGCCGACACCTATCGCGCTGGCGCAATCGCTCAATTGGAAACCTGGGCGGAGCGTCTGGGGTTGCCGATCGTGTCGGGCGCCGCGGGCGGCGACCCCGCTGCCGTCGCGTTTGACGCGCTGGAAGCCGCCCATGCGCGGGGGGCCGACACCTTGTTGATTGACACGGCCGGCCGGCTGCATACCCAGGAGGGCCTCATGGACGAATTGACCAAGGTGACCCGGGTGCTGGCTCGCCGGGCGCCAGGCGCGCCCCATGAGACGTTGCTGGTGCTCGACGGGACGGTAGGCCAGAACGCGGTGCAACAGGGGAAGCTGTTCGCCCAGGCGGTGCAACCGACCGGGATTATCGTGACCAAGCTCGATGGAACCGCCAGGGGTGGCGCCATCGTGGCCCTTCGCCGCGAGTTGAACCTGCCGGTACGCTTCCTCGGCACCGGTGAAGGCCTGGACGACCTGGTGCCGTTTCGTCCCCGGGAGTTCGCCGAAGAGCTGATCGAATAAGTGGCGACTCTGCGGCTGGACACGCCGATCAAGTTCCTCAAAGGCGTTGGCGAGCGACGGGCTGAGGGGTTTGCCCGTCTCGGTGTCGCCACCGCTCGTGACCTGCTCTGGCACCTTCCCCGACGCTATCTCGATGCCTCCACCATCACCCCGCTTGCCGAAGCGAGGATTGGCGCGGAGGTCTCCTGTCTCGGCCGGGTCGTTGCCAAGCGCGTCATGCCCACCAGGCGCGGGCTCCGGGTGTTTCGCGCTGTGCTGCGCGATGCCAGCGGCGTGCTGGAATGTGTGTGGCCCGGTCAGCCGTTCCTCGACCGGAGCATCAAGGAAGGGCAACTGCTGCTGGTGACCGGCCCCGTGCGGTTCTACCATGGCCGCCAGATGAGCCCCCGAGAGTACATCGTTCTCGACGATGCCTTGTCGGAGGACAGCGAGAGTCCTCCGCCGGCCGGTAAAATTCTCCCCATCTATCCCGCGACCGAAGGACTGAGTCACCGAACCATCCGGGCCCTGGTGCACCAGCACCTCGATGAGCTGATCGGCCTCTCCAGGGACAACCTGCCGAAGGCGATGAGCGCCGAGTTGGATCTGCTGCCGCTGCCTGACGCGCTCCGGGCCATTCATCGGCCGGCCAGCGTGGAGCAGGCCGAGCTTGGTCGGCGGCGCCTCGCCTTCGACGAGCTGTTCGACCTCCAGCTGATGCTGGTGCGGGCCCGAACCCTGGCCAAGCGGCAGCGGAGCGGGATCGCGTTCGAGCTGAAGAAGACCTACACCACCCGCCTGAAGGACGAGTTGCCCTGGGCTCTCACCGAGGACCAGCGCCGCGCCGTCCGCGAGATCACCCAGGACATGACGTCGGCGGAGCGAATGCACCGGTTGTTGATGGGGGACGTGGGCACCGGGAAAACGGTCGTGGCTCTCTTCGCGATGCTGCTGGCGCTGGAGAACGACTTTCAGGCCGCGCTCATGGCGCCGACCGAATTGCTGGCCGAGCAGCATGCGGCCACCCTGGGGCAGCTGCTGGAACCGCTGGAACTGAAGCCGGAGGTTCTCCTGGGGCGGCTGAGCGCTCAGGAGAAGGCAACCAGGCGCCGCCGGCTGGCTACCGGCGCGGCGCGGCTGGTGGTCGGCACTCACGCGCTGCTCCAGGAAAACGTCGCGTTTCAGCGACTGGGCCTGGTGGTGATCGACGAGCAACATCGCTTCGGCGTCGAGCAGCGGGCGGCCCTGATCGGCAAGGGAAGCGCGCCGGACGTGCTGCTGCTCTCCGCCACCCCGATCCCTCGCTCGCTGGCGCTCACGCTCTACGGCGATCTCGACGTCTCTACCCTGAAGCAGCGACCGCCGGGCCGGGGCGAGATCAGGACCTCGGTGCGTGGCGCCGGCCAGCGGGAGCGGGTGCTGGATTTTGTGCGCGACCAGTGCCGGGACGGCCGCCAGGCGTACATCGTCTTCCCGGTCATCGAGGAGTCGGAGCAGAGCGATCTCCGGGCGGCGACGACGATGGCCACCGCCCTGGCCGCGCGGTGGCCCGAGCTGAATGTCGGGCTGGTACACGGCAGGCTCAAGAACGATGAGCGGGACGACGTGATGCGGCGGTTCCGGAGCGGCGAGGTCCAGGTCCTGGTGGCGACCACGGTGATCGAGGTGGGCATCGACGTGGCGAACGCCAGTATCATGGTGATCGAGCACCCGGAACGATTCGGGCTGGCCCAACTGCACCAGCTTCGGGGCCGGGTAGGGCGGGGCAGTGAGGCCAGCTTCTGCATCCTCCTCGCCGGGGGGAAGATCGCGCCTCGGCTCAGGGCATTTGCGGCGACCACGGACGGCTTCAAGATCGCGGAACTCGACCTGGCCGAGCGGGGCATGGGTGACCTGATCGGCGCCCGGCAGGCGGGAGGGTTCGAGCTCCGCCACGCCCGGCTGCCGGACGATGCGGACCTGCTCGACCGGGCCCGGCGGATGGCGGGAACTGTCATCGAAGCGGATCCGGCACTGAGCCGCCCGGCCAACCAGCCGCTCCGGGAGCGGACCCTGGCGAGGTATCCCAGGGCGGTCGAGTTGTTTCGGGTCGGGTGACTTGCCTGGGCGTCCAACCCGTCTCGGTTGGCGCTCCGATGCGCTTCAACGCCGAGCCGCCGAGATCGCTGAGACCGCGCAGAGAACAACACCAACGATGGTCATTGTTCGGGGCCTTAATCGTCAGGATAGTAAGAAGCATGATTGTTCTCGGCGAATAACTCGGCGCTCTCGGCGGCTCCGCGTTGAAGCGTCTCAAAACGAGAATCCAGCTGGATATTCCTGTACGCACGTCCACCGAAGAGCGAGGTGCCATGTGAACGCGATGCGTCGAATGTCGGTCCTGCTCCTCGTCTTTCTCGGCTCTCTCTCCGCAACTCTCTTCGGGCAGCGCCGGCCCGACCCCCTCAAAGGCCTGGACCAGTACATCGAACGGGCGATGCACGACTGGAACGTGCCCGGGCTGGCGATCGCGATCGTCAAGGACGACTCGGTAGTCTACGCCCGGGGTTTCGGCGTCCGGGAAATCGGAAAGCCAGGCCGAGTGGACGAGAATACCCTCTTTGCCGTTGCCTCCAACACCAAGGCGTTCACGGCTACGGCGGTCACCATGCTCGCGGTTGATAACAAGCTCTCCTTGAACGACCCGGTCACCCGTTACCTCCCGGACTGGCAGCTCTCCGATCCGTGGGCGACCAGGGAAGCCACGCTGCGCGACCTGCTGACTCACCGCATGGGGTACCTTACGTGGCAGGGGGACCTGGTCTGGTACGGTTCAACCTACGATCGGGCCGAAGTCATCCGGCGCATGCGGTATCTCAAGCCGGCCGCCAGTTTTCGGAGCGCCTACGGGTACTCGAACTATGGATTCCTGACCGCGGGTGAGATTGTCGCGAAGGTGAGCGGCGTGAGCTGGGATGAGTTCGTCCGCAGCCATTTCTTCGCGCCGCTCGGCATGACCCGGACCAGCACCAGCCTGACCGCCCTGGCCGGCATGGACAACGTCGCGATGCCCCATACCAGGATCGACGACAGCATCGTCGTGGTTCCCTACCGCAACGTGGACAACGCCGGTGGCGCCGCGACCATCAATTCCAGCGTGGCCGATATGAGCCACTGGCTCCGGTTGCAGCTCGCCAACGGGGTGTGGAACGGTCACCAGCTGGTGGATTCCACCGCGATCCGCCTCACCCGCACTCCGCAGTTCACCCTGCCGATTGGGAGTTGGACCCGGGCCCATTTCCCTTCGACTCACTTTTCATCGTATGGACTGGGGTTCTTTCTGCGTGACTACCGGGGGCATTTGCTGGTCATGCACGACGGCGGGATGGACGGAATGCTCTCCCAGCTGGGGATGCTGCCGGAGGAACACCTCGGCGTCATCATTCTGACCAACTATGACGACCAGACTCTCTTTCAGGCGCTGCTCTTCCGGGTACTCGATCTCTACCTCGGCGCCCCGGTGACCGACTGGAGCCAGGTGTATTTCCAGCGGGACCGGGGATCCCCGGCCGAAGCGCCCGCCGCGCCGATCCAGGGCACCCACCCCAGCCTGGACCTGGCGGGATATGCCGGGCGCTACACCAATCCGCTTTACGGTGCCGCCGAGGTGAGCGTGGACGGCGGGCAGCTGCATATCGCATTGCTGGCCCATCCCCGGCTCGCCGGTACTCTCGAGCATTGGCAGTATGACACGTTTCGGGCGACCCTGCAGGACCGCTACGTGGGGAAGCCTCTGGTCACGTTCAGCCTGGACGAGATGGGGCGGGTGAGCGAGTTCCGGGTGTCTATCCGCCCGGATTTCGTGGACCCGCTGGAATACGTGTTCGAACGGCAACGACCCTAGGCGGGAATAGTCGGCGGGTTCAGGCCGTCTGGTATTGCGCAGGAACTGAATGGATGATGGGTGTCTGGTGCACGTTGGAGGGGGCCAGCCTTCCGCGGGTATCTATGCGCTCAGCATCCATTCATTGCGTCTAGAATGCGAGCCGCAGTCCGAGTTCCGTCCTCCCATTCCGCTCGCCTACTTGCGGCTCGAAGGGAATGTTGCCGGGCCGAGTCTTGGAACGGGTCAATTCCCAGATAAACATCACGGCCGTGCCCACCAGCGCGGTTTCGCCGCCGATCAGCCAGCGCCGGGCGCTCCGGTCGTGATCCAGGGATTCCTGGAATTTCCGCTCCAGGACCGGGTCGGCGTAGCTGCCGTCCGGCAGGGTGGCGCAATTTGTCGTCTGCACGCAGGCCAGGGTGATTACCTGGAATGCATCATCCGCTTTTTCGTGCTCCTGGGCGGCCAACAGGTTCATCGCCACCGAAGCGGCCAGCGTGGCCCATTTGCCATACTTGATGAGTGGCGGGGAATGGGGGATGATCGGTTGCTGAGCCTGCAAGGACTGGCCGGCCAGGCTCAGGCACAGCAGCAGGAAAGCAAGACGTTTCATAGCCGGTATCGGTGCAGGTCGCCGCGTCCGCCCACGGCGAGGAAGCCATCAGGGAGCAGCAGGGGAGAGAACTCTACCGGTGCGGCGATCCGGGTCTGCCAGGCAATGGTGCCTTCCGTGGTCATCGCGTACAACTCGCCATCCACATCGCCCGCCACCAGCCAATTGCCCACCAGCGCAGGCGCAGCCAGGAAGGGGGTCCGCAACGCGATCAGCCGCTCCGCGACCGGGGTGCCGGCCAGGAGAATCCGGTAGAGCGTGCCGATCCGGGTGAAGACCCAGGCGGTATCGCCGCGAACCGCCGGCGTCGCGATCACCGGGGCGTCCAGCGAGACCGACCAGGCCCGAGCCAGGCTGGATGGCCGGAGCCCGATGACCAGGGAGTCGGTGGTGCCGGCGATACGGTAGTCGCGATGGAGCGCCCAGCCGGACAGGACGGTTCCGGGGCTCCGGCTCCGTTCCAGCACCCGCCCATCGCTGCTGGAAATCCGGAAAAGGGAGTCCACTGTGGCCAGCAGCATCGTGCCCTGGTCTCCGGGAGCGGCGGCGGATCGCGCCTCGCCGGTGGCACGGCGCCACTTGACCTTGCCGCTGGCCGGCTCCAGCCCCAGCAACATGCCGGACCGGGTCGCCACCACCAGGATGCCATAGATGAGGGCCGGAGACGCAGCCGAAGGGCCCACCGAGGTAGACCAGATTTTGGTGCCAGAGACCCGGTCCAGCGCGTAGACCCGCCCATCGGGTCGTTCGGTATGGGTGTACACCCGTTGATCGTCCGCGGTGACTCCCACGGCGATCGGTCCCGGTAACCGGGTACGCCAGCGGATGGCGCCATTCCTGATATCCACCGCGATCACGTGGCGGTCGGCGGCGCCAAAGTAGATCACCGTGTCGATGAAGGCGATGGCGCCGCCTAGTCCACGCCCCGCGGTGCGAGTCCACGTTTCCTCGAGCGGGGTCCCCTCCACCATGCGGGGAGCCACGATTGCGCTCACGTCGATGTCGCGGGGCGGGCGATAGCCGGTACACGCCGCGTTGACGCTTCCGGCGAGGAGGAGTAAACTCCACGCGCTTTTGCATCTCCCCGAGGGACCCAGTGGTTGCATACGCCTCAACGTGATGAACGGCTCATGAACGCAGTGCAGATCAGTCAACTGAGTGAATTCGTCGGCGCGATGGTGACCGTGCGCGGGTGGGTTACCACCGTGCGCTCCAGCGGCAAGCTCGCCTTCGTCAACCTGCGCGATGGTACCGGGTATCTCCAGGCCGTCGTCTCGAAGCGGGACGTGGCGGAGTCGGCCTGGAACGCGACTCAAGGACTGACCCAGGAAACCAGCATTGCGGTCACCGGGACGGTCCGGGCCGATGAACGGGCGGCGGGCGGCTACGAGTTGACCGCGAGCGACTTGGGCGTCCTGGGGCCCAGCACGGACTTCCCCATCTCGCCCAAAGAGCATGGGACGTCCTTCCTCTTTGAGCATAGACACCTCTGGCTCCGCAGCCGGCGACAGGTTGCCATCGCCCGGGTCCGCCACGAGGTCATCCAGGCGATCCGCGACTTCTTCCACCAGGACGGCTTCACCCTGGTGGATACCCCGATACTCACCGGCGCCATCGGCGAAGAAGCGGGGAATCTCTTCTCCACCGAGTACTTCGACCTGGGGAAGGCATACCTGGCCCAGACCGGTCAGCTCTATGTCGAGGCCGCTGCGGCCGCCCTGGGCCGGGTGTACTGTTTTGGTCCGACCTTTCGCGCCGAGAAGTCCAAGACCCGGCGCCACCTGACCGAGTTCTGGATGGTGGAGCCGGAGGTCGCCTTCAACGACTCCAATGCCAACATGGTGCTCCAGGAACGGTTCGTCAGCTACGTCGTGGAACGGGCGCTGGACCGCCGTGGCGAGGAGTTGAAGGAACTGGAGCGGGACACGGTTCCGCTGGAGCGGGTCAAGCCACCCTTCGCCCGAATCTCCTACACCGACGCCATCAGCAGATTAAACGGGTTGGGCTCCGATATCACCTGGGGTAACGACCTGGGCGGCGACGACGAGACCCTGCTGGCCAAGGAGTTCGACCGGCCGGTGTTCGTCTTCAACTACCCCAAGCAGGTGAAGGCGTTCTACATGAAGGAAAACCCCGAGGATCCCCGCACCGTGCTCAACAACGACTGCCTGGCTCCAGAGGGCTATGGGGAGATCATTGGCGGGTCTCAGCGGGAGGACGACCACGACCGGCTCCTGGCCCGGATCACGGAGCAGGGGCTGGACCCCCAAACTTACGGCTGGTACCTGGACCTTCGGAAATACGGGACTTTCGTACACGCCGGTTTTGGCCTCGGCGTGGAGCGGACCGTGGCCTGGATCTGCGGACTACCGCATATCAGGGAGGCGATCGCGTTTCCGAGACAGATCCACCGTCTGTACCCCTGAAAAGCGTGAGAAGTGAGAGGTGAAAAGTAAGAAGGCCCTACCTCGGTTGCCCTTCTCACTTCTTACTGCTCACTTCTCACGCTGTTTGGTGGCCTCCCAGAGCTCATCCAACTTCTCAAGTCCAGCGGTCTCGACCTCAAGTCCCTTCTCAAGTGCCATTCGCTCCACCTCTCTAAATCGTTGCTGGAACTTGAGATTGGCTCGGTCCAACGCGAGGCTGGGCTGCACGTTGGCCTTCCGCGCCAGGTTGACCACGGCGAAAAGGAGATCGCCGATTTCGTCCACCATGGCCCCGGGGGGTTCGACAGGTGTAGTGGGATCAGGCGAGGAAATCGCGGCATCTGTGGAAAACTTCTCGATCTCCTGCTCCACCTCAACCAGTTCCTCCCGTACCTTCTCCGCCGGACCGGTGGTGTCCGGCCAGTCGAACCCGACTGACGCGGCCCGCTGCTGGAGCCGGTAGGCCAGCTGAAGGCTGGGCAGCGTGGCCGGCAGACCGTCGAAGACCCCGGCTCGGCCTTCCCGCCGCTTCAGGGTTTCCCACGGTTCCGCTGGACCGAGGTCGTAGAGATGCGGATGGCGTCGCCTCATCTTCCGCTCCAGATCCGCGGCGATCTCCTCGGGGGTGAATTCTCCCCGCTCCTCGGCGATGACAAACTGCCAGGCCAGATGAAGAAGGAAATCCCCCAGCTCATCGCGAATCCTGGGCTGATCCTCGTCCCGTAGCGCGGCGTCCAGCTCGAGGACTTCCTCAACCAGGTAGGGTCGCAGGGTTTCCCGGGTCTGGACCCGATCCCAGGGGCAGCGGTTTCGCAGATCGCGGACAACGGCGAGAGCACGTCCAAGCGCTGAATTCTCTTGCATTTATCCTCCGTGACGGGTTATGATACCCGCCGCCTGTGACCACGTCAAACTTCACCGATGCGCCCCGGGTCTGGGCCGATGTTGACCTCGGGGCGTTACTCTCCAATGCCCGCACGGTAGCTGCTACCAGCGGCACTCGACTTCTCCCCATGGTGAAGGCCGATGGATATGGCGTCGGCGCCGTGCCGGTGGCGCGGGCACTCGAGTCGCTCGATCCGTGGGGTTATGGCGTCGCCACGATCGAAGAAGGCGAGGCGCTGAGAGCGGCGGGTATCGAACGCCCGGTCGTGGTCTTCAGTCCGCTTCGTCCCGGCCGTATCCCGCGCTATCTCTCCGCCCAACTGCGGCCCTCGATCGGCGACCACGCTGCGCTCCAGGGCTGGATCGCCGGGTCCGACTGTCCATTTCACGTCGAGATCGACACCGGGCTTTCCCGGGCGGGATTCCGCTGGAGCGACGTGCCGGCGATCAGCCAATTGCTGACGACCTTGTCCAGCCATCCGCCGGAGGGCGTCTTTACCCACTTTCACTCCAGCGATGACGCACCGGCCACCACGGATGAACAGTGGCGGCGTTTCATGGACGTGGTTCAGCTGCTGGACCGGCGTCCCCTCCTGGTCCACGCGGCAGGCAGCGCCGCCGCCCTCAGGGACCGCGCGTATGCCGGCGACCTGGTGCGCCCCGGCATTTTCCTCTACGGCGGTGAGGCGGGGGGCCGGTATCCTTCCCGGGTGGTCCAGTTGAAGAGCGTCGTTATCGCGACCCGGCGAATCGAAGCGGGGGAGCCGGTGAGTTACGGCGCGACCTGGACCTCGCCGATCCCGGTCACCATCGCGACGCTCGCCATCGGCTACGCCGACGGGTTGCACCGGGCACTGGCCCCCAGGGGCAGGATCGAACTCAACAACCGGCTGCTGCCGATCGCGGGCCGGATCACCATGGACATGACGATGCTGGCCGTGCCCGACGACCTGGCCGTCGCCCCGGGTGACGTGGCCACCATCTTCGGCGGCCGGGTCTCACTCGACACCCAGGCCGGCGCGGCGGGGACCATTTCCTACGAGCTGCTGACCAGCATGGGGCAGCGAGTCGAACGACGTTACCATTCATGAATGTGGGAATACGGGAAATGAGGGAATGTGGGACCACCCTTGGCCGACCCCCCTTACCGGTGTCCAGTTCAATAAGGACTGTTCCCACATTCCCATATTCCCACATTCCATTGTTCTAATGAACCCTCATTTCATGACGTTGGTCCTGGGCCTGGCTGCGCAAGCCGAGTCCGCCCTGAGTGGAAACCTGCCGCCCGAGGTGGCCGCGCAGGCCGGTGGCGACGGCCGCAAGATGGCGCAGCTGCTGATCGACACTCTCATCATGCTGGAACAGAAGACCGAAGGCCGGCTCGAGCCCGATGAGAAGAAGCTCATCTCCGACGCGCTCACCACCCTGCGATTCCGGTTCGTGCAGACCGGCAAACCGGCCTGACCCGATGGGCCGGCGCGCGGCGATCATCATCCTGGATGGGGTGGGAATCGGCTCGGCGCCGGATGCCGCCGAGTATGGGGACACGGGCAGCAACACCCTGGGCAACCTGGCGACTGCGGTGGGTGGTTTCTCCCTCCCTAACCTGGAGCGGCTCGGATTGGGCGGCTGCGGCAAGTTGGCCGGCCTCCGGCTTCCGGAGAAGCCCGGGGCCGCCTACGGCACCTGTCAGCCGGCGAGCAAGGGGAAAGACAGCACCGCGGGGCACTGGGAGTTGTGCGGGCTGATGCTGGATCGTCCGTTCCCTACATATCCCAACGGGTTTCCCGAGGAAGTGATCGGGGCGTTCGCGCAAATCACCGGTCGGAGAGTGGTCGCCAATAAGCCCGCCTCGGGCACCGCGATCCTGGATGAGTTCGGTGAGCACCATCTCAAGACCGGAGACTGGATCGTCTACACATCCGCCGACAGCGTGTTCCAGGTTGCGGCGCACGAGGACAAGATCCCGCTCAAGGAACTTTACGCGGCCTGCGAGACCGCTCGCGACATGCTGAAGGCGCCGCACGACGTGTCTCGAGTGATCGCCCGCCCGTTCACCGGTCGCCCCGGCGCCTGGATCCGGACCGCTCGGCGCCGGGACTACAGCATCGCTCCACCGGGCCCGACGCTGCTCGATCACTTGCACGACCGGCATATCCCCCGGCTGGGCATCGGAAAAGTGGACGATCTTTTTGCCGGCCGCCACATCACCAGCGTGCACACGGCGACCAACGCCGAGGCGTACCGGATGATCCGGGACGGCCTGCGCGACATGCAGCGCGGTCTCCTGTTCGCCAACGTGATCGAGTTCGACCAGGCCTGGGGACACCGGAACGACACGGCGGGTTTCCACCAGGGGCTGCGGGAACTCGACCAGGTTCTCCCCGAGCTGCTGGGCGCCGTGCGCGAAGAGGACCTGGTTATCTTTACGGCGGATCACGGCAACGATCCCACCACCCCCTCCACCGACCATTCCCGCGAGGTGGTGCCGCTCCTGGTGTACGGTCCCCGGGTACGCGCTGTTCCGCTTGGGTCGCGGCGCACCTTTGCCGATGTGGGACAAACGGTGGCCGAGTTCCTGGGCGCCGCCCCGCTGGCGGCCGGGACGTCGTTTCTTGATGAGGTGTGGGCCAATTGAAGAGAGAGGAATCTGCAGCTTTGACATACATCAGTGAACGGCGGGGTCGGGCCGGGTGGAGCGCTGTCCTGCTGCTGGTGCTGGGCGTCGTTCTCGCCGTCGCCTGCCGCGACGATTTGAACGCTCCGGTCGATTGTCCCGCGCTCTGCCCCGGCGGCCAGCCCCCGGTGCTCGAATCGGTGATCCCCGCGCGTGACAGCGCGGATTCTTCCTTCGTGGGCTATGTGCCGGCCGGACTCGGCATCTCGCTCCGGGTCAGCAATGGACTGCCGGTTTCCGAAGACCGGGGTATGGTGGTGTTCCTGCCTCGGCCCGACACCATCATCGTCAGCGATACCTTCCATCACTATGTCATCGATTCGGTGGAATTCGGTCTGACCCTGCAGGCCCGCGATACCCTGGTGGACTCCCTCCGGTTTCTGCTCTACCGGCTGCCGATCAACCTCGACACGACGACCACCTTTGCCGACATCGCGCCCAGCCTGATCCCCGCCAACGTGGTGGATACCATTTTTGTGCCGGACAGTGTGAAGAGCGGCGTGATCAAGTCGGTGCTGAGCGGTGCCGAGCTTGCCCGGGTGGCCATTCTCCCCGGGGACAGCGGCAAGATCGCCATCGCGATCGCGCTGGTTGGAAGTGCGCCGACCGGCGCCCGCCTCGCCAGCATCGCGGCGACCGGATCGCCCAATGTGACGACCTACGTGACGGTCGACAGCGTGGCGGATTCCGTCAAGCAGAAACAGAAAATCATCCGGTTTCCCTCGTTCGCTTCGTACGTGAGCCAGACCCCGCTCGCGCTGAACAACGATCTCCTTTCGGTCGGCGGCGGCCCCTCGCACCGTGCCCGCTTGAAATTCGATCTCCCGCGTAACCTGCGCGATTCGGTGACGATCCTCCGGGCCACGCTCGAGCTGACTCCCAACTCGACCATCCTGGGACTGCCCAATGATCCGGCGACGCTGCAGGCCGTCGGGGTGATCGGAGACCTGGGGGCGAAGTCTCCCCTCATCACCTCGGGCAACACCATAGGACTCAAGAAGGTGGACAGCGGGACCACCGGGACCGTCGAGATCGACGTCACCCGGTTGATTCGAGCCTGGCAGACCAAGAACGGACTACCGCAGGTTGTCTTCATCGCCATCGCGCCCGAGGCCGCCACGTTTACCCAGCCGGTGTTCAAGTCCACCCGATCCGGATCCGGCGCACCCCAGCTGCGGATCACCTACTACGAGAAGTTTCCGTTCCAGAGGTTCTGATTGCGCTACGCCCTGCTGTTTCTCGCAATTGTCGGAGTGGCACCGGCGGCCCATGCCCAGGGGTCCATCTTCGGCGTCCGCAGCCTGGGGATTCCGGGCCGTGGCGTGTCCGCATATTCCTGGGCGCTGGGCGGATCCACCGGGCTCTTCGACTACGAGTCCACGGACAACCCCGCCAGCATCGCCTCGACCCGGACCCTGTCGGTCGGTTTCCAGTTGATCCCGGAGCGGCGCAGCGTGGAGACGCCCGCCGGCAGCGACAAGATCAAGACCGTCCAGTTCCCCCTGTTCAGCGTCGCCGGCCCCTTGCGGGGCAGCCGCGTGGGACTGGGTTTGAGCTTTTCGAACTACACCTCCCGGGATTTCCAGGTCGTATCGAAGCATTCCGAGATCATTCGCGGGGTGCCGGTGGACGTCACCGACTCGCTCACCTCGCGGGGCGGGCTCAATGACATCGCCCTGTCGGCGAGCTATTCGCTTACTCCAACGGTCGACGTTGGAATTGCCGCTCACGTGATCACCGGGGTAAACCGGCTGGATCAGACCCGGGTCTTCTCCGATACGTCGTACCTGGCTGCCAAGCAGAACGCCGAGCTCTCCTACGCGGGGTATGGTCTGGGAATTGGCGCGGTATTCCGGTTGGCGCCGACGCTTCGCCTGGCCACGGTGCTGCGTTCCGACTCCAAGGTGGACGTGGATCGTGACTCCTCCCGCAGCAGTTCGGTGGACCTGCCGTACACCGTGGGTGCCGCGGTCCAGCTCAGCGCCTCGCGGTCCTTGAACCTGACCGGCCAGATGATGTACCGTACCTGGTCAAGTGCCAACGACGACCTGGTTGCCGAGGGCGCGCCCGGAGCGAAGAGCACGCTCGAACTGAATGGAGGGGCCGAATGGGTGGGCGATCCCAAGCGTCCCTGGCGCCGGCCGATCCGGCTCGGGGTCCGCTATGCCCAGCTGCCCTTCCTGCTCGAGGGCGTCAGCGATCAACCGCACGAGTTGGGAATCAGCATCGGCAGCGGAGTCCGTTTCGCCGGACAGCGGGGCGGGCTGGACGTGGCCCTGGAACGCACCTGGCGCAGCGCTGGCTCCGACCACAAGGAGAAGGCCTGGTTGCTGGTCATCGGGTTATCGGTCCGCCCGGCGCTGACCCAACAGTGAGATCCGAGTCCTAGAAAACACCAACTTCCAACGCAGAGCCGCGGAGATCGCGGAGATACGCAGAACTCAACAAGTGGGACTTGTTTCACGCTTTCTCTGCGCAAACTCGGCGTCCTCCGCGACTCTGCGTTGGATGTTGCAGGTGCAGTTCTCTGCGGTCTCTCCCATCTCCAAACTTCACTCACTCCATTACTCTTAAGCGCATGAAGCGCGTCTACATCGAGACCTACGGCTGCCAGATGAACGTGGCGGACACCGAGACGATGTTCGGGGTCCTGGCCGGTCACGGCTATGTCCGGACGGAGCAGCCGGAAGAGGCCGATGTCATGCTGGTCAACACCTGCGCCGTGCGGGACAACGCCGAGCAGCGAGTGATCGGCCGGGTAGGAGAGTTGCAGCGCTACAAGCGAAACGGCACCGTGCTGGGAGTCGTGGGGTGCATGGCCCAGCGGCTGGGGCCCGCGTTGCTGGAACAGGTTCCCAAGGTTGACCTGGTCGTCGGCCCCGACGGGTATCGCAACCTTCCTTCGCTCCTCGGCATGGCCCAGGCCGGCCAGCGAAGCAGCGACACCGAGTTCAGGAGTTGGGAGCACTACGAGGATGTTCCACCGCTCCGGGAACCTGGCGCCACCGCCTTTGTCACCGTCCAGCGGGGCTGCGATTATAAGTGCACCTTCTGCGTGGTTCCTTATACCCGGGGAACCCAGCGCAGCCGTACATTAGGCGACGTGGTGCGCGAGGTGCGGGGCCTGGTGGAGCAGGGGGTCACCGAAGTGACCCTGCTGGGCCAGACCGTCAACAGCTATAACGACGGCGCCGCCGATTTCGCAGATTTGCTGAAGGCGGTGGGGGCGGTGGACGGCATTCGCCGGATCCGATTCACCAGTCCGTATCCGACCGACTTTACGCCCCGGGTGATCGAGGCGATGGCGACCACGCCGGCGGTTTGCGAGCACGTGCATCTGCCGGTGCAAAGCGGATCGAACGCAGTGCTGAAACGAATGCTGCGCCGTTACACCCGGGAGCGATACCTGGAAGTCGTCGGGGACCTGCGGGCTGCCATCCCCGGTATCACCCTCTCGACCGATGTAATCGTAGGGTTTCCGGGCGAAACCGAAGAACAGTTCGCCGAGACCCTTACCCTGGTAACGGCGGCCGATTTTGATGATGCGTATACCTTCAAGTACTCGGTTCGGGAGGGCACGCCGGCGGTGCGGCTCAACGATCACGTGAGCGACGCGGTCGCGGGGGAGCGGCTGGAGCGGCTGATCGCGGTGGCGCGGCAGAACGTCCGGCGGAAGAACCAGGCCCGGGTCGGCTCCAGCCACGAGGCGCTGGTGGAGCGGCCCGCCCGGCGGGGCGACCTGCTCCTGGCCCGGACCCGTACCAACCTCCTCGCCCTGGTGGACCTTCCCGCCAGCGCGATCGGTGAGTACCATCAGATTACCCTGACCGGAACCACGGGCTCCACCTTCACGGCCTCGGTCCAGAGGCCACAGCTGGCGGTGCTATGATCAACAACCTGGTTGAAGCGCGAGTGCTGACGATGTACGACGAATTGCGGCCCCAGATCGCCGGTTTCTGCGGGTGCGAGGTCTGCCGCGGGGATGTGCTGGTGTACGCGCTGAATCGGTTGACGGCGCGCTACGTCGCCACCAACGAAGGCAAAGTCATGACCGAGCTCAACCTGGACAGCGGGCAGAACCGGGTGAACATGGAGGTCATGCTCATGGAAGGCTTCCGCCGGGTGTCGATGGCCCCCCGGTGCGGCAAGGCGGCCAAGCAGCCGGGATAGACGGCAGAGCAGGAGGTGTCGCGGTGCGAATACAACCTCCAATCATGATTGTGCTGGCATATGGGGCCGGTCTCGCGACCGGCCTCTCGCATTTTCTGGTACCGGCCGCGGTGTTTCTGCTCCCGGTGGTCGTCCTGTTCTGGCGCGCGCGCCCCCAGCTTGCCCTGGCCGCTTCGATCATGGTGCTGGGTACCGCCAGCGGAGGCATCCGAGCGGCTGCGGATCGGGAGGCCTGTGCCGCCACGTTACCGCCGGGGCGGCTTCAGCTCACCCTGAAGCTTGATGAGCCAGTCGACCCCATGGGGGGACTGGTCCAGGCATTGCCCCAGGGAGCCTCCTGTCGCGGTTCGATCACCGCCCGGTGGCCGACTCGCCAGCCCAGCGGGGCGGGGCTGAATTGGCGCACCACCGGCAAGTGGGTCCCGGGTCAGCCGGGAAGCCGGTTCGGCGGAACCTTGATCGTCGAGCAGGTGAACCGGGTAGGCGCCACACCGTCACTTCCCGATCGGATGCAGAGCGGAATCCTGGCCACGACTGCGCGACTCTATGGCAGCCGGGCTCCGCTGGTAGATGCGCTGATCCTGAATCGGCGGGGAACCCTGGATCAGGCGCTTTCCGACGCGTACGCCCAGTCCGGCCTGGTGCACATTCTCTCGATCTCCGGCTTCCATGTCGGCCTGATCGCCGGGTGGCTCTTCCTGCTGGCCCGGATGCTTCGCTGCTCCCGGACCCGGGCCGGGCTCCTTTCCTCCGGATTGAGCGTGCTCTATGTGGCGTTCATCGGCTGGCCCGCGCCCGCCACCCGGGCTGCAGCCCTGGTCGTCCTGCTCGCAATTTGTCGTTGGCGACAACGCCAGGTGGAGCCGGACGCGCTATTGTCGGTCACCTGCCTGGTAGTCCTGCTGCTGGATCCCCATGCCATCTTCGCGCTGGGCGCCTGGCTGTCCGCCGCGGCGCTCTGGGGCGCGACGCGATTCTCCCGCTGGAGTGATCGAGCCCTGGGGGCGGCGCCCGGCTGGCGACTGCTCGCGTCCTCGGTCGGTGCGACCCTCGCAACCGCCCCGTTCACCGCCGCCGCGCTGGGCAGTGTGGCGATCGTGGGCATCGGGCTCAACTTTGTGGCGATCCCGCTGGCAGCGCTGGCGGTGCCGGGCGTATTGGCGAGTCTGCTGTTCCAGCCGATCCTTCCGGCCGTGAGTGCCGCGCTGGCGGCCGGCGCCGGCGCGTGCCTGAGCCTGCTCGACGGGGTCGCCCTCTTCGGATCGAAGGTTCCCGGCGGTCACGTCATCCAGCCGATCGGAATTTCAGCAGCCTTGCCATGGCTGGCGCTCCTGGGCCTGGTGCTATGGAGCCTGGGCAGCCGGAACACGCTCGCGGTGGCCCGGCGTCGATGGGGCTGGGGACTGGTCCTCATCGCCTGGGGGTCGCTGGCGTTCACCCTGGCCGGTCAGCGACCTGACAGCGGTTCAGTTCTGACGTTACATTTTCTCAAGGTTGGCCAGGGCGACGGGGCCGCCGTTCGCACCCCGGGCGGCCATTGGCTGGTAATAGATGCCGGTCCCCGGCTCGAGGGGGTCGATGCGGGCCGCCGGGTCATGGTGCCGTTTCTCCGGCGCCAGGGAGTCACCCGGCTCGCAGCCGTGGTCGTGTCGCACGTGCACGCAGACCACCTCGGCGGTATTCCAGCCGTTCTCGAGCGTTATCCCAGCGACATCGTCCTGGAGCCCGGGGATCTCAGCAGCGACCCGCGCTATCTCGAGTTCCTGAACCTGCTGGCCGCGCGAGGCCTGCGGTGGCGCCCGGGTCGTCCCGGTGACCGGTTCGTGCTCGATTCGGTGAGCTTCACCCTGCTGCATCCGGATACCACGTGGAGCGAATGGGGTGAGGACCTGAACGAGGACTCCATCGTCCTGTTGATCGAGTTCCGGGGGTTCCAGGCTCTCTTCACCGGGGATGCCGGTCTCCAGGCGGAACCGCTGCTGCTGCGAAAGCTGGGGCCGGTGGACGTGCTCAAGGTGGGGCACCATGGTAGCCGGACCGCCACCGGCGACGCCCTGCTCGACCGGGCCCGTCCCCGGGCCGCGATCATCAGCGTGGGGCACAACAACTACGGACACCCGGCGCCGGAAACCCTGGCCCGGCTCCGGCGCCATGGGATCCCGGTCTGGCGCACCGACCAGGACGGTGATATCACCATTACGACGGACGGCAGCACCATGTCGGTCTGCGCCGTGCGCGGATGCGAGCGGTATGCCGTGAATCCGTAAACAGGAGTTCCCGTGCATTCCACAGCCGGATACGTCACCACAATCGAGCGCTTCATCCTGGAGCAGGAAGACCGCTTCCCCGAGGCCACCGGGGAGTTGTCCAACCTGCTCTACGATATCGCGCTGGCGTCCAAGATCATCGCTGCCGCCATCCGCCGCGCCGGCCTGGTGAATATCCTGGGCTCCGCCAAGGCGACCAACGTGCAGGGCGAGGAGCAGCAGAAACTGGACGTGTTCGCCAACGAAACCATCAAGAACGCCCTGATGCATACCGGGCGGGTCTGCGTGATGGGCTCCGAGGAGGACGACGACATCATCCCGGTTCCGCCCCAGTTCCCGGTCGGGAAATACGCGGTGCTCTTTGATCCGCTCGACGGGTCGTCCAATATCGACGTGAACTCGGCCGTGGGAACCATCTTCAGCATCTGCCGCCGGGTGAGCCTGGAGGGGCGGGGCACCGTCACCGACGTGCTGCAGCAGGGCTGCAAGCAGGTGGCGGCCGGGTACGTGATGTACGGGTCCAGCACGATGCTGGTGTACACCACGGGCCAGGGCGTACACGGGTTTACCCTGGATCCCACGATCGGCGAGTTCCTGCTGTCGTCCGCGCGGATCGTCACGCCGCAGGTGGGCATGTATTACAGCGTGAACGAGAGCAACTTCGCGCGGTGGAGCAGGGGGATTCAGACCGCGGTCCGTGGCTTCCACGGCGACATCCCGGACCGGATCAAGGGAAAGAACAGCCGCTACATCGGGTCCTTCGTCGCGGATTTCCATCGCAACCTGATCAACGGTGGCGTGTTCATGTATCCTGCCGACAACAAGAACCCCAAGGGGAAGCTCCGGTTGCTGTACGAAGCCAACCCCATGTCGTTCATCGCGGAGCAGGCGGAAGGCGCGGCCAGCGATGGCTGCAACCGCATCCTGGATATCCAGCCCGAAGCGCTGCACCAGCGGACGCCGCTGGTGATCGGGTCGCGGGAGGACGTGGCGTTCGTGGCGGATACGCTGAGGCGGGTGGAGGCGGGGGAGCTGCTGCTTAACACCAGGAAATGACAGCAACAGCTTACCACAGATAACGCACCGTAACGAACGGATCGCTTCTACTGGTCCTTGGGATCTACCGGAGAAGGAAGGTGACGTTTCCTGTCATTTGTAAGGATGACTCTTTGGAATTCAGGCTTCGGCCCAAAATTGAGTAGTAGCCCAACCTCAATCGCAGTGGCCCTCAGTGCGTTGAGCAACTGAGCAGTGTGCTTCCGATGGAGTTTCTTTACGGCTTTCAACTCGATCAGTACTGATTGATTAACGATAATGTCTGCTCGAAAGATGCCGACATCGTGACCTCGGAAGAACACCTTGATAGGGTGCTGCGTCGCTATTTTCAGTCCGGCTCCTGTCAACAGGATAGCCAAAGCCCGTTCATAGACGCTCTCTAGGAAGCCTACTCCCAGATCATTGTAGACGTCGTAGAATGAACTGATAACGGCATTAGAGATTTCAGCCTGCTTGAGCTTCGGCCGCGCTTGCACTGACATATTGAGGATCTTCAGGGGTATGACTACGATAGCGGGGATCCATCGAACTGCGGTAACCTTTTCCATGCCGGGGCCAACCATTCCAATGCAGGTATCCGTTTGTTCCCGTGAGTTATCTGTGGTCAACAACCAAACGTCCCGCCATGCCTCGATCCGCTAGGGCGGTCTACGGTCCGGCCGACTGGCCCGGCGATCCGGCCCGCGACCTTGGCGAACCGGGCCAGTTCCCCTTCACCCGGGGCGTCTACCCCACGATGTACACCACCCGGCTCTGGACCATGCGCCAGTACGCCGGGTTCGGGACCGCGGAGGAAACCAACGGCCGGTTCCGCCAGCTGCTCGCCGCGGGTCAATCCGGCCTCTCCACCGCGTTCGATCTCCCAACCCAGATGGGCTACGATTCCGACCACCCGATGGCCGAAGGCGAGGTGGGGCGGGTGGGAGTGGCTATCGACACGGTGGAAGACCTCGCGACCCTCTTCCGGGACATCCCGCTCGACAAGGTCTCCACCTCCATGACAATCAACGCCACCGCCGCGATCCTGCTGGCGATGTACGTCGTGGTGGGTGAGGAGCAAGGGATCCCGCGCCAGGCCCTCACCGGCACGGTGCAGAACGATGTGCTGAAGGAGTACATCGCGCGGGGAACCTACATCTACCCGGCGGAGCCCTCGCTCCGGCTCGTCACCGACATTTTCCGCTTCGTGGCGGAAGAGAAGATGAGCTTCAACCCGATCTCGATCAGCGGTTACCACATGCGCGAGGCCGGTGCGACCGCGGTGCAGGAGGTCGGGTTTACTCTCGCCAACGCGCTGGAGTACGTGAAACGGGCCCTGGCCGCCGGCCTCGGGCTCGACTCCTTCGGCCCCCGGCTCTCGTTTTTCTTCGCGGCGCACAACGACCTGTTCGAAGAAGCCGCCAAGTTCCGCGCCGCCCGCCGGCTCTGGGCCCGTCTCGCCCGGGAACGGTTCAACGCGGACGACGCCACCTCCCGGCTCCGCTTTCATACCCAGACCGGCGGGGTCACCCTCCAGGCACAGCAACCGCTCAACAACGTTGTCCGGGTTGCGGTGCAGGGACTCGCGGCCGTGCTCGGTGGGACCCAATCCCTTCACACCAACGGCTATGACGAGGCCCTGGCCTTGCCGACTCAGGCCGCCGCGACCTTGGCGCTCCGCACCCAGCAGATCCTGGCACACGAAAGCGGAACCACCAATACGGTGGATCCGCTCGCCGGGAGTTACTACGTGGAGGCCCTCACCGACCGGATCGAGCGCGAGGCGCGCGACCTGATCGACCAGGTCGACACCATGGGTGGCGCGGCCGCTGCGATTCAGAAAGGGTTCTTCCAGGAGACCATCGCGCGGAGCGCCTACGAAATCCAGAAGGCCCAGGAGTCGGGAGAGATGGTCGTGGTGGGCGTCAACCGGTTTACCGACGACTCCGCCTCGCCCGCGATCCACACTCCGGATTACTCGGCCCTGGCGGCGCAGCAGAGGGAGCGCCTGGCCCAGTGCAGGAATCGTCGCAACGCCCCCGCCGTGGCCGGCCGCCTGGCTGACCTCAAGCATGCGGCGGGGGCCACCGAGCCGCTCATGCCCTTAATCATCGAGGCGGTACGCGCCCGCGCGACGCTGGGGGAGATCAGCGACGCGCTGCGCGAGGTCTGGGGGGTCTTCCGGGCGTAGCCCCTTGCGGCCCTTTCAACGACAGTTGTAGTTTAAACCCCATGCCGACTCCCAACGATCTGAGCGATCTCCAGCTCTCGGTGCTTCGGGTTCTCTGGAACCGGGGTGAGGCCTCGGCTCAGGAGGTGCAATCAGCGCTGGAGAAAGAGCGACCGCTGGCGGTGACCACCGTTGCCACGGTGCTTTCCCGGCTGGAGAAGCGCGGCGTAGTACGGCACCGGAGCAATGGCCGGCTGTTCATTTATCGCCCCGCTGTCACCCAGGATGACGTGAGTCACTCCATGCTGGGCGCGCTGGTCGAGTCGGTATTCCAGGGGGATCCCACCGCTCTCATCAGTCATCTGGTCACCCGCCGCGATGTTTCGTCCGGGGATCTCGACCGCATGCGGCGCCTGATCGAGGAAGCCCGCGGTGGTCGGGGAGGTCGCCGTGGCCGCTGAGAGCGCGGTGGAGCGCCTGCTTCCCTGGCTGCTCAACTACCTGCTGCATAGCACCGTGCTGCTGCTGTCGGCACTGGTCGTCACGGCCTGGCTCCGTCATCGAGTTCGTGTGGCGGAAATTCTCTGGCGGGCGGCCCTGATTACTCCCTTTCTGACGGCCACGCTGGCTTCGATAAGACCTGCCGGCCAAACTGCCATTCCCGGGGGCCCTGCCGCTCCCATATGGTGGGTGCCGTCTCACCAGGGCGAGATACCCGCGTGGATGGGATTCTTCGTCTCGGTCTGGCTGGTTGGCGCCGCCATTGGGCTGGCTAGACTCACGATCGCGAAGGCTCGGCTCTCCCGCCTGCTGGCCTCGCGCCGGGTGGCGGATCGAGCCGTGCTGCGGAACCGACTCCCGGATTGGAATGGCGATCGGATCCGAATCTCCACCTCCAGGGTAGTGGCTTCCCCCGTGGCCCTGGGATTTCGGGAACTCTGCCTTCCCGAGCTGGCTCTCACCGCCCTGGCGGACGACGAGCTCCGAGCCGTGGTAGCCCACGAAGTGGCTCACCTGGAGCGGCGCGACGCGTTCTGGCTCGGGCTTGCCGCGATTCTTCAATGCACGATGTTTGTCCAGCCACTCAATCTCATTGCCCGTCGTCGCCTTCGTGATATTGCGGAGTACCTTTGCGATGATTGCGCCGCCCAGGTGTCATCACCCATCGCTTTCGCGTCAGCCCTCGCGACGGTGGCGACGTGGACCCTGCGCCAGCCCCCGCTGGAAGCCCTGGCGATGGCCGGAACGGAGTCCCTGGCGCTTCGCCGGGTGCGGCGGGTCCTCGATGGTCGAGGCTCCGGCCGCGCCCTGGGAGCTGGAGCGATCCTTCTGCTGTGGGCGGGCCCGCTTGCTGGCATTGGGCTGTTCGGACCGCGGGTAGGGATCGGCCAGGCCCCCGGAGGCCGCTATACCATCGCGGCTTTTGATGATGCCGGTCCGTTTACCGTCACGCTGGAGCGGGGCAGGGTGTTGGCCGCGACGATGGACGGGCAACCGATACCGGCTCCTGCGATCACCCAGGCAGGGTCGAACGTCAGGATTTTCGATCCCGCTGGACGCATGCCGCTGGAACTGACACTTACTGCACAGGGCGGCCTCGCCTGGAAATCCCGCCCGCGCAGCACCACTCCGGTTTTACCCCCATCCTGACACCACGACGATCAGCCTTCGGGAGGTTCCCATGCGCGCGACAACTACATATGTAGTCCTACTTCTGGGGCTGGCCCGGATCGGCGTGGCGCAAACTCCGCCGGACACGGTCACCGGCGTGCTCCGGTTGCAACAGGTGATCGAGCGGTATGGCCCTACGATAGGAGATCGGATCTGGCCCGGGTTCCGGCCCGACACGATTCCCGTCCTCTGGGTCATTCCGCATCGAGCCAAACTCCTGGCCGAGTGGCGGTATGACTTACCCCGTGGATTTCAGCCGTTACCCGGTATTCCACAGGCCGCCTGGACCGATACCCAGGCGGTCTCTCTTCCCAGCGGCCGATTCATCTCATTCATGAGCGTGGATTCGGCTCAGGATGCGTCGTTCCTGGTAGGGACGGCGATTCATGAAGCGTTTCATTCGTTCGAGCGCGCGAGCTCACGAGAGGACCGCAAGTTTGGCCGCGGCGAGAACTCCATGCTCATCGCCGAATATCCGGTGTTTGACGTCGACAATGAGGCGGCGTTTGCGCTGGAAGGCCATCTTCTGCGGAGCGCGTATCTCGCGACGGACGTGTCCACCCTCCGGGCCCGGGTCGCGGAGTTCCTTGCGGTGCGGGAACGCCGGCATCGCGCGCTCGATTCGGCCATGGCGGAATTTGAGACCATGGCGGAGCTGCACGAGGGGCTCGCGCAGTACACCCTGCTTCGTGGCGTGGCGGAATTGGGAACGACGGCTGGAGAACTGTGGCGTACCGGGGCAGGGCGACTGGCTGTCGAGGAAACCGCGCTGCTGGATAGCCTGATCACGCTGAGCCGGCGCTCGGTCCGCCGCCGGTTCTACGCGACGGGCTCGACCCAGGGGCTTATCCTGGATCGGTTAGTCGGGGATAGGTGGAAGCATCAGATCATGCTCGACGACGTCACCCTCGAACAAGCGCTTCGCGCCGCGATGAGGGATGCCCCCGCCAGGACCACCGCCCAATGGGACGAGTGGTATCGAACGGAAGTGAACCACCGCCGTCCCGAGGCCGAGGCGGCCGTGAGGACACTGGAGAACATCAGGAAGGACGAGGCGGAACGCATTCTGGCTCAGCCGGGAGTAACCGTGACCATCGAGTCTCTGGTCGGCCGGCTCAACTGGTGCGGCTTCGATCCGCAGAACACCCTGCCGGTGGGCGATGGCCGGCTGATGCACACGCGGTTTCTCCGGCTCTGCGGCAGCCCCGGCGTGTCGGTGGACTTCGATACGCCGGTGGTGGAAACCCGCGAACCCGCCTCCTTTGCCGCCGTGGTTCCGAAGACCGGATTGACGCTGACCAGCGAAGGCCGTGACGTACGGCTCATGCCCGGGGAAAGTCGGGAGCTTCCATCGTTGACAATTGCTTCTCCATTCTTGACCCTCACTGCGCGCAAGGTGAGGGTGTCGAGGGACGCTTCCGCACTGCGGATCCTGGTGGAGCAGTGAACTAGAAGCTTGCCGAGACGCCGAGCTTCACCAGCATGAGGTTCGTCTCGCTTTGGATCGGACGGATGGTGATGGTTCCGTTGCCGTTGTCGGTGATGCTGCCTTCCCTGAGGTAACTGGCCCGGCCGTTCCGGTGGTACTCCGACGCCATGTCGATGAATACCGGTGAGCGGCCGTGGCTTACCTGGATACGAAGACCGCCACCGGCGGTCCACGCGAAGGTGAAATCGTCGAAGTTGGTGCTCTCGGCGAAACTCTCAGTGTTGTTGCTTCCCTTGACGCTGGATTCCGTGGCGAAATAGGAGAACCCGACCGTCCCCGAGAGGTAGGGTCGAATCGCGCCGTGGCCCAGCGTGATGAGGGGGCCGATTCCCATGGAATAGATGTTATTGCTGGTGCTCACGTCCACGGTGACGAAGGGCACCGTGGGGCTGAGCGGACGGCGACGGGATTCGTGGCCGTAGACCAGGAAGTTGCCGTCCAGCCTGAGCGCGATTGTGCCCTGGCGATCCAGGTTGACCGCGAACCATCCCCCGAGCCCATAGCCCAGGTCCACGAAGTCGGCGAACTGGCCCTGGGGAAAGGCGAGCGCGAGGTGCCCTCCGGCCTGGTACCTGAAGTTTCCCGGCTCGCCCACCTCAGCGTCCACTTCCCTGATCTGTCCTTCGAGTTGTCCGGCGCCGAGGACAAAGAGGAGGACACTAGCGCCAAGCAGTCCGCGTGGTGCGTTCATAAGTCGCTCCGCCACAATGATGGGGTGAGGCTGAGCCGCTCGGGCTCTCCGGTTCGCCCGCGCTGAACTTCAATAACCCTGCCACCGCTCTCGGCGAAGCCGAAGAAGCCGGGCTCACGACCGGGCCGAAACAGCGGGATGGGGGCCCGGAGGCTCCACCGGTCGATGATCAACGTGCCGGAGCGGAGCCGGCGGAAGGACAGTTCGCCGCCTGCCGAGTCCCGCGGAACCCAGGCTCCCAGGCCGGTGTAGCGGAAGGTGATTCCCCGGAGTTCGAGAGTCTCTCGATCGAGTTTGAGGGTGCCTGAGATGTCAACGCTGCGGCGGGAGCGGAGCGGCCGGAACCGCATCACGAGCGTGGGGCTGGTTGAATCGGAGTCGGTTTCAAGCGTGAAACAGTGGGCATCGAGGAACCAGTCGGCGAACAACACTCGTTCATCCGGACCGTAGAACACCGGGCCGCGCTCGGTCACCAGCTCCTCGGGTACGCCATAGGGCGGGCCGTCGTGGACAAACCCCCAGACGGCCAGGCTCTCGGGAGGGGCGCTCTGCACCGGCCAAGTCGCGGTCCCGAACGCATTGTGCCGCTCCCGCTCGCCTGGAGTCCCGTCCGGGTCGGGACGATTGGTCCAGGTCTCGGTGCGGAACCGGAGCTGGCCTTCCCGAATGGTTTCGGTCGCGATGGCGAGCGCCTTTTCCGCCTCGGTGAGCAGCCGGGCCATGACGTCGGAATCGCCGGGCCTGATACCGCAGCGGTTCCCCGCTGCCCGGATCTCGATGTCGGGAAGCCGAACCGGATTGTCCTCCAGCGCCAGCCGCAGTTCGCGCCGCTCATTGAAGCTCAGAGTGATTGGCTCGGTCGACCAGGGGGTGGACCCGATTCGAAGCACCCGGAGCCGGAACCGGCCTGCGGCAGGCGCCCTCAACACGAACCCTCCGCTCCCGGTCGAGACCGTCCGGGTGACTTCGTGACCAAGGCTGTCTATCAGCAGGACCAGCGCGCCCGCCAGCGGTTCCAGGGTTCCGATTCGCTCGAGCCTCCCGTCGAGTTGCTGGGCGGAGGCAGCCCGGGAAAGGCCCACCACCATCAGCGCCGGGGCGAGCAGCATCCACCGTGGAAATCGGTGCAGGGCGGAACTCAAGAGCTTGTAGCTCCTCGGTGAGTCGGGCTAAATTAAAGTGTTAAATCAGCTTAGGGATATCCGGCGATGCCGACTTATGAGTACGAGTGCCCCAATGGGCACCGTTTCGAAAAAATTCAAAAAATCACCGAAAAGTCCGGGGCGAAGTGTCCGGTCTGCGGAAAGGCCGCGACCCGGAAGATTTCGGGCGGGGCCGGCCTCGTTTTCAAAGGAAGCGGCTTCTATATCACCGACTATGGCAAGGACGGCAAGGGCCCCCGCAAACCCGTCGTGGAACCCGGCACCAGCGAATTGAAATCCGACCTCAAGCCGGAAACAAAGAAGGAGACCAAGCCGGCTCCCGCTGAGACCAAGCCGGCCAAACCCGCGAAGTCCGGTGAATGACCCTGTGACCGCGGTCATTCGTTCCGAGTTGGCCCGGGTCGCCGGTGTCCTGGGGACGCCCGAGGTGGAGTTTGTGCTCGAACGCCCGCGCGACCAGGGCCATGGCGATCTCGCGACCAACCTGGCCATGGTGGCGGCCCGTACTCTCAAGACCAATCCGCGCAAACTCGCCGAGCGGGTCATCAGCGAGTTGCAGCTGCCCCCGGCCGTGGTCTCCCGCACCGAGATCGCGGGACCCGGCTTCATCAATTTCTGGCTGGCGGGAGACCAGCTGGCCGGCGCGGTCCGCCGGATTCTTTCCGAGGGCAAGGCGTATGGCCGATCGGTCGCGCTCCCGGTGAGGAAGTTCAATATCGAGTTCGTCTCCGCCAATCCCACCGGCCCGCTGCACGTGGGGCACGGACGGGGAGCCGCGCTGGGTGATGCGATCGCTTCCCTCTTCGAATGGACGGGGCACAACGTCACCCGGGAGTTCTACGTCAACGATGCCGGGGTACAGATCGGGAAGCTGGCAGCAAGTCTCTGGGCCCGGATTCAGCAGGCAGTCGGCCGGGAGGCGGCAATTCCCGAAGGCGGCTATCACGGAGAATACCTGAAGGAGACGGCCCAGGCGGTCCTCGATACACGGGGCCGCGAGTTCGCCGACCGCCCCGCCGAGCAGGCCCTGGCGGAGTGCCGGCTCATCATTCTCGAGACGCAGCGGGCCGAGCAGGACCGGCTGATGACGGACTTCGGGGTGCACTTCGACGTGATTGCGTCGGAACAGAGCATCTATGACCGGGGCCTCATCGACACGGCGCTGGCGACGCTGGCCGCCCGCGGCCTGACCTACGAGAAAGACGGCGCGCTCTGGCTCCGCACCACGGATTTCGGTGACGACCAGGACCGGGTGCTCCGGAAACAGGATGGCAGCTACACCTACTTCGTCCCCGATATCGCCTATCATGTCGACAAGCACGCCCGCGGCTTCGACCGGGTGATCGATGTCTGGGGCGCCGACCATCACGGATATATCCCTCGAATGCGGGCCGCGCTCCAGGCGCTGGGCTATCCCGCGGAGTTCTTCGACGTCGAGCTGGTGCAGCTGGTTAAGGTGGTGCGGGGTGGCGAAGAGGTGAAAATGTCGAAGCGCTCCGGCGAGTTCATCACCCTGCGCGACCTGGCCGACGAAGTCGGGGTAGACGCCGCCCGCTACTTCTTCCTCATGCGGCGGGGCGATTCGCACCTGATCTTCGATGTCGACCTGGCCAAGAAGCAAACCGACGAAAACCCGGTATTCTACGTCCAGATGGCTCACGCCAGGCTGTCGGGGATCTTCCGCACCGCGGGGGTTGAACCCGACCAGGCGGCTGGGGATTTCGATCTCGGCGCGCTCCCGGCGGCAGAAGACACCGAGTTGGCCAAGCAGCTGACCCGGTTTCCCGAAGTGGTGGCCAAGGCCGCCTTGGAGCGGGAACCGCACCGCATCACGGTCTACCTGGAAGAACTGGCCGGAGTCATCCACGGCTGGTATCACAACACCCGCACCGTGGGCGAGACTCCCCCGATAGAGCGCGCCCGACTGCTCCTGGCCCGCGCTGCCCGCATCGTCGTCGCTAACGGACTCACTCTCCTCGGCCTTTCCGCCCCGGACCGGATGTGACCGCATGAGCCTGCTCGTCGTGGGCAGCGTGGCGCTGGACTCGATCTACACCCCTTTTGGAGAGACCGCCGACGCCCTGGGCGGGTCGGCGGTCTACTTCAGCGTCGCGGCTTCCATCCTTCACCCCGTGCAGGTCGTCGGGGTGGTGGGGAATGATTACCCGGTTGCCGCGCTCGAGGCGCTGGCCCCGCGCGGCATCGACTGGTCTGGAGTGGAGCGGGCCGAAGGCGAGAGCTTCCGGTGGAAAGGGAAGTACTCCTACGACCTCCAGAGCCGCGAGACCCTGGAGACCCGGCTGGGCGTGTTCGCCCAGTTCCAGCCCAAGCTTCCCCAGCGAGCCCGGGACTGTGAGTACCTTTTTCTCGGCAACATCGATCCTGAGCTCCAGCTCACCGTATTGGAGCAGGTGCGAAAGCCGAAGCTGGTCGTCTGCGATACGATGAACTACTGGATCCAGAGCAAGAAGGACGTCCTGCTGCACCTGCTCCGGCAGGTGGACATCCTGATGGTGAACGACGGCGAAGCCCGGGAGTTGTCGGGAGACTGGAACATCCACCGGGCCGGGCGCTGGATCCTCGAGCATGGCCCGTCGCGGGTGGTGATCAAACAGGGCGAACACGGCGCGCTGTTGCTGGAAACCGGGCGCGCGTTCTACGTCCCCGCATTCCCCCTGGAAGAAGTCTTCGATCCCACCGGAGCGGGCGATGCGTTCGCCGGCGGGTTCATGGGGTACATCGCCAGGACGGACGACGCCGGGAGCGAGAACCTCCGTCGCGCCATGGTATACGGCTCGGCGATGGGATCCTACGCGGTGGAGCAATTCGGCATCCGGGGATTCGACAACGTGAAGAGACCCGATGTCGAGAACCGCGTGCTGGCCTATCATGACCTGACCCATGTTGACCTGGCGGAGCCGATACCATGAGCCAGAACAGCCAGTACGCCGCCGCGGGCGTGGATCTCGAAGGCGCTGAGCGGGCCAAGCGCCGGATCATGGAAGCGGTAGCCGGCACCCGAACCGGCCTGTCGGTCGGGATGCTTGGCGCCTTCGGCGGCATGGTCCGGGTGCCGGAGGGGATGCATCGTCCGGTGCTGGTGCTGAGCACCGATGGGGTCGGCACCAAGGTGCTGGTGGCCGCGCAAGCGGGCCGCTACGATACCGTGGGCGAGGATCTGGTCAACCACAGCGTGAACGACATCCTGGTCCACGCGGCGCGGCCCATCGCCTTCATGGATTATGTCGCGGGCTCCGATCTTACGGTCGAGCAGATCGCCGGGTTGGTGGAGGGGATCGCCCGGGGCTGCCGCAATCATGGCATGGCGCTGGCCGGTGGTGAGACCGCGCAGATGCCGGGCCTGTATCATCCTGGTCACTATGACCTGGCTGGAACCATTGTCGGCGTGGTGGAAGAGAACGAAGCGTTGCACGGGGAACGAATCGTTCCAGGCGACGTCCTCCTGGGGTACGCCTCGACCGGCCTTCACACCAACGGATATAGCCTTGCGCGCCGCATTGTCTTTGATGAATTGAGCCTACGCCCCAACGATCAGTTGGGGGCCACGGGCCAGACGGTGGCCGATGCCCTGCTCGCGGTGCATCAGAGCTATTTCAAAGCCCTGACGCCAGTTATCCGGACTGTTCACGGCCTGGCGCACATCACCGGTGGAGGGATTCCGGGTAATCTGGTGCGGATATTGCCCAAACAGTGTGCTGCCGTGGTGGATCCCAGCGCCTGGGAACTGCCGCCGCTTTTCCGGTTCCTGCAGCAGGCCGGCCGGGTTTCCGAGGCCGAGATGCGCGACGTGTTCAATCTCGGCATAGGCATGATCGCGGTGCTCCCATCAGATGTCGTTCCGGCCGCACAAGCAGCGGCGCGAGCCGACGGAATCACCACCTGGATCATCGGAGAGATTCGTTCCGGCCCCTGTTCGGTGACATTCACTCGCTAAGGGGTCCGCATGCGCACGTACGTCCTGGTCCCATTGCTCTTCCTGGCGTCAACCTCCGCGCTCGAGGCCCAAGGTTCCTTCAGTGCCGGGCCGTCGACGCAGAATTCCGAGTGTTCTATCTATCCCACCCAGGCCCGCAACGTCTGCAACGCGGCCGTGGATGGTACCCGGATCTTTCACCCGGTCGCCGGCCTGCTGGTCAGCGGCGGCAACCCGGTGATCGGTACCGCGGCCTCGCTCGGGGGATTCCCCCACTTCTCCATCACGGCCCGGGTCAACGCGGTTCAGGTCTCGGTACCGGATCTCAACTACGACGGGAGCAGCAGCACCGTCCCCCTGGACAAGAAGGTCGTCACTCCGGCCCCGCTGGTCGAAGCGGGACTCGGCCTGTGGAAGGGATTGAGTGGCGGACTGCTGGCGATCGACGCACTGGGGTCGGCGCAGTTGCTGCCCACCAACCAGATCGACAACCTCACGGTAGATCCGGACGCGCGGAAGATCGGCAGCATCGCGCTGGGCCTGGGATATGGTGCCCGGGTCGGCATCCTGAAGGGATCGTTCCCCATTCCGGCCGTGTCGGTGAGCGTGATGAAACGGACCATCCCGCGGATTCAGTACGGCGACCTGTCCAATCCCAGCCAGGATTACCAGTACGCGATAGACCTTCAGGCAACCAACCTCCGACTGGTGGCCAGTACCCGGTTGCTTTTCCTTAACTTCGCCGCTGGGCTGGGCTGGGACAAATACGTGGGAGACGCCACGATCGCCTTCCGGGAGCCGCTCACCGGCATCCCCCAGCCGCCGATCAACCTGAAGCTCGATCAGACCCGCACCATGGTCTTTGCCAACACGACGCTGGACTTCCCGGTGGTCAAGATTGCGGCCGAGATCGGCTACCAAGGTGGCAAGGACCAGAATCTCACTACCGATTTCCAGGGATTCGACGAAAAGAAGGGCCACATCTTTGGCGGAGTCGGACTCCGGATCGGCTTCTAGAACAGCCGACAGCGTAAGAAGTGAGAAGTCAGAAGTGAGAAGTGGGGGAGGTCCCTCCTGCTTCTCACTTTTCACTTCTCACGTTTTTTCGCTAAGATTCCACCATATGACCGAAGAAGAGGCCATGCAACGCGCCCTGGAGCTCGCCCGTCGGGGATGGGGCCGGGTCGCCCCGAATCCGATGGTCGGGGCCGTCGTGCTGCGCGATGGTCAACCGGTGGGTGAAGGCTACCATGCGGAATATGGCGGCCCCCACGCGGAGGCGGTCGCTCTCGACAAGGCCGGAGGGTTGGCGCGAGGCGGAACCCTGGTGGTGACACTCGAGCCCTGTGCCCATGAGGGAAAGCAACCGGCGTGTACTGGAGCCGTGGCTGCATCTGGAGTAGCCCGCGTCGTAGCAGCGGTGGAGGATCCCAACCCGGTGGCGCGGGGCGGTGCGGCGGCCCTCAATGCCCGGGGCATCCCGGTGGCGCTGGGGCTCTGCCGGGACGAGGCATCCGTCCTGAACGCGCCCTTCATTCATCAGTACCGCAATGCCACGCGTCCCTTCATCGCTCTCAAGCTGGCGACCAGCGTGGACGGCAAGATCGCCGACCGGATGGGAAAGTCCCGCTGGGTCTCCGGTCCCGAGGCGCGGGACTATGTCCAGTGGTTGCGGATGGGATTTGATGCCATCGCGGTCGGTGGCTCGACCGCGCGACGGGACAATCCCGCGCTGACGGTGCGAGGCGCGCTTCAGCCGCGGACCGTCCCTCGTCGGGTGGTCCTCACCCGATCGGGCAACCTGGAAGGCGCGGAGCAGCTGCTCGGCAACAACGAAGGGGGCTCGGTGATGGTAGGTCTGGTCTCTGGGGAGGCTGCTCCCGCGGTGAGCCGCCGGGTTGGAGCGGACAACGTCATCCAGGCCGATTCGCTTGAAGGAGTCCTGGCCGGGTTCCGGCGCGCGGGAATCGGTTCGATGCTCATCGAAGGCGGAGGTGATCTCGCGGGCTCACTTCTGTCCCGCCACCTGGTGGACCGATTCTACTGGGTCCAGTCACCGCTCTGGCTGGGCGCCGGGGCCGCGGCGTTTGGGGACCTGCCGGGCACCGATCTCGAGGCCGCCGAGCGGTGGCGCCCGGTCGAACGCCGCGGGTTGGGCGCCGACACGTTGCTCGTGCTGGACCGGGCCTGATGTTTACCGGGATCGTCACCACCGTCGGGCAGGTCAGCGAGGTACACCAGGACGCCGCCGGCCTCGAGCTGAGCATTGATGTGCGGTGGCCTGATCTGGTGGATGGGGAAAGCATCGCGGTCGACGGCGCCTGTCTCACCGTGACCCGTCACGACGACCACGGATTTCGAGTCCATGTCATCCGCTCGTCGCTGGACCGCACCCGTTTTTCCAACTTCAGGAAGGGACAAAAAGTGAACCTGGAGCGGGCTCTTCGGATCGGGGAACGGCTGGGTGGCCACATGGTGGCCGGCCACGTCGACGGGGTGGGGCAGGTGCGCCGGGTCAGCACCCGGGACGACGCGCGCTTGCTCGATATCACAGCTCCGCCGGAAGTACTCGAGGTCAGCATCCCGCTCGGGTCGGTGACGGTAGATGGGGTGAGCCTGACCATCAACGCGTTGCCGGAGCCCGGGGTGATCCAGGTCTCCCTGATCCCGCATACCCTGTCCCACACCACGCTCAGTGACCGGAAGGCGGGTGACAGGGTACATTTAGAAGCAGATATGATCGGGAAATACGTGAAACAGCTGATGTCTCTACCGCGAGCGCCGTAAGTCATGCCCATGGGTACCATCGAGCAGGCCATCGAGGACCTGCGCAACGGCAAGATCATCATTGTCGCCGACGACGAGGATCGCGAGAACGAAGGCGACCTGGTCTCCGCGGCCGAGTTGATCACGCCGGAAACCGTCAATTTCATGGCGACCCATGGCCGGGGACTCATCTGCCTGGCCCTGACCGGCGAGCGCTGCGACCAGCTCGGCCTGGCCCAGATGTCCGATCGGAATACCGAGGCGCTGGCGACCGCGTTCACCGTCAGCATCGACGCCGAGCGACGGTTCGGCGTGACCACCGGCATTTCCGCCGCGGACCGGGCGGCCACCATTCACGTCGCGATCAACCCGGCGACGGTGCCCGGGGATCTGCGCCGGCCCGGCCACATCTTTCCGCTGCGCTCCCGCCCCGGCGGCGTGCTGCAGCGGGTGGGGCAGACCGAGGCGAGCGTAGACCTGGCCCGGCTGGCCGGGCTCATCCCTGCCGGAGTCATCTGCGAGATCATGAACCCGGACGGGACCATGGCCCGCCGGCCGGAGCTGGAAGAGTTCGCCCGGACCCATAACCTCACCTATATCACGGTAGCCCAGCTGGTGGCCTACCGGCTGACCTCCGAGCACCTGGTGCACCGGGTCGCCGAGGCGCGGCTCCCCACCGAGTTTGGCGAGTTCAGGATCGTCGGCTATCACAACGACGTGGACAAGGCCGAACATGTCGCCCTGGTCTACGGCGACGTCGCCGGCCAGAAGGACATCCTGGTGCGGATGCACTCCAAGTGCCTCACTGGGGACGTGTTCGGCTCGATGCGCTGCGACTGCGGCCTCCAGCTTCACGTCGCCATGCGGAAGGTCGCGGAAGCGGGGCGCGGCGTGGTGGTGTATCTCGACCAGGAAGGGCGGGGCATCGGGTTGCTCAACAAGCTCCGGGCCTACTCCCTCCAGGACCAGGGCGACGACACCGTGGAAGCCAACAAGCGGCTCGGCTTCGGCGCCGACCTGCGCAACTATGGGATCGGCGCCCAGATTCTCCGGGACCTGGGCCTCTCGTCCATCCGCATCATGACCAACAACCCCCGCAAACTGGTGGGCCTCGAAGGGTACGGCCTGGAAATCGTGGAACGGGTTCCGCTGGAGACCGATCCTACCCACGAGAACCGCGATTACCTCAACGCCAAGCGGAACAAGATGGGCCACCTGCTCGCCTCCGACCGTGCCTGAATTCTCCGGCCGGCTGCGCGCCACCGGGCGCGTGGCGATCATCGTCACCCGTTACAACGAAATCATCACCGGCAAGCTGCTGGAAGGCGCGCGCGCGTGCTGCACCGAGGCCGGCGTCCCCGAGACCGAGATCGACGTGTACTGGGTTCCCGGCGCCTTCGAGCTGCCAGTCGCCGCGATGGCCGCGGCGGAGAGCGATCGCTACAGCTGCCTGATCGCGCTGGGCGCGGTGATCCGGGGTGAGACGCCGCACTTCGATTTCATCGCCGGCGAAGCCACCCGCGGGCTGGGTGCGGTCGCCCTCGACCTCGGCATTCCGATCGGGTTCGGCCTGCTGACAGTGAATACCCTGGAACAGGCCCAGGACCGCGCCGGCGGGAGCGCCGGGAACAAGGGTCACGAAGCCGCCGAAGCCGCGCTCCGCGCCGCCGACCTCCTTACCCGGATTGATGGCAATGACGGTCGGCCGTAGAACCAAGACCCGGGCTCGGGCGCTGCAGATGCTCTACGCCTGGGAGATGCAGGGCAGGGCGGGGATCGCTGACGTGGCGAGCGGCCTGGTCCGCATTGGGGGACGGCTGCCCGCTGAGTTGGAGGATGCTGAACAGCTGGCGGCTGCGGTTGCGACCGAGGTCGAGGAGCTGGACCGGGAGGCCGCCGATGCCGCCGAGCACTGGCGGATCGAACGGCTCGGCGTGATCGACCGCAACATTCTCCGTATCGCCATCCACGAACTCCGGGCCGAGACCGCTCCGCCCAAAGTCATCATCAACGAAGCGGTGCAGTTGGCCCACTGGTTCGGGGGACTCAAGTCACCCGGATTTGTAAACGGGGTGCTGGATCGGATCGCCCACTCACTCGGCCGCCTGTGAACATTCTGTTGGTCAACTGGCAGGACCGGTTGAATCCCCAGGCGGGCGGGGCCGAAGTGCACTTGTTCGAGGTTTTTACCCGGCTCGCGGCGCGGGGCCACCGGGTTCGGCTGGTCTGCTCCGGTTGGGAAGGCGCGGCGGAGCAGGCGGTGGTGGACGGGATCGAAGTCCACCGCTCCGGTAACCGCACCAGCTTCACCTGGAGCGGCCGCGGCGCGGTGCGCCGGGCGCTCGAGGCGGAACTGCCGGACATCCTGGTGGAGGATATCAACAAGCTGCCGCTCTTTCTTTCCCCACTGACGCCGGCTCCATTGTACGTGATCATTCCCCACCTGTTCGGCGACACCATTTTTCACGAGGCTTCCATCCCGGCCGCCAGCCTGGTCTGGCTCGCCGAGCGGCCGATTCCACGGGCCTACCGACGGGCCCAGTTCCACGCGATCAGCGAAAGCACCCGGGACGACCTGGTCCAGCGGGGAGTACCGGCCGATCGGGTCCGGGTAATCCATCCTGGAGTGGATGCCGTCTTGCACCGGCCCGATTCCGCGGCCCGGAGCCCGAGCCCCGCTTTCCTTTATCTGGGGCGGCTCAAGCGCTACAAGGGAGTGGAGACGGCGATCCGCGCGCTCGGTCTGGCGCGGGCGACCCGGCCCGACCTTATCTTGGATATCGCGGGTTCCGGGGATGACCGGGGCCGGCTGGAGTCTATTGTGCGGGAGCTGGGACTCGTCGAGGCGGTCCGCTTCCACGGCTTTGTGACCGAAGTCGAGAAACTTCGATTGCTGCAATCCACCTGGGCCAACATCTTTCCCTCACCCAAAGAGGGCTGGGGCATCACGATCATCGAAGCGGCGGCCAGCGGCACCCCATCGCTTGCGTCGGACAGTCCCGGCCTCAGGGATTCGGTCCGGCACGGGGACACCGGCTACCTGGTGCCGCACGGTGATCCCGCCGCCCTGGCCTCACGCATGCTGGAACTGGCCGGCGCGCCGGAACTGGTGGCCCGGCTGGGCGCCCAGGGCCGCCGGTTCGCGGAACGCCTTACCTGGGAATCCGCGGCGGAGCAAACCGAAGCACACCTGCTGAGCACCATCGCCGAGAAATGACAAGGAGACCATCAATGCGGACCACCATCACCACCCGCCACTGCGAGATTCCGGCCGCCTTGAAGGAACGGGCCGAGGCCATTGTCGAGCGGCTGGGGCAGTTCGCCCAGCGCGCCGTGGAGTGTACCGTGCTCTTCCAGAGCGATCATAACACGGCGATGGCCGAAGTCCGGCTTCACGCGGCGCGGGGCAAGCTGTTCGTGGCGAGTGGAGAAGGCACCGATCACCGAAGCGCCCTCGACCGGGCGGAGGAGAAGCTCCGGAACCAGCTGGACAAGGCGGCCAACCGGCCGCGCGCCCGCAAGGCCGGGGCGGACCGGGCGTGAACCTGCGGCTCCGGGACCTGCTCGCCCGCAAGGGCGATCCGCTCCAGCTCGACGCCCTTACCGGGGAGCTGGGGCTCGATCGCGTGGTACCCGACAGCGAAGTAGCCAGCCCGGGGCTCGCGCTGGCGGGGTACACCGGTCGCTTCGCCCCGCAACGGCTCCACGTCCTGGGCGAGACCGAGATTACCTACCTCTTCTCGCTGGATGAATCGGCCCGCAAGCAATCGCTCGAGACACTGTTCGGCTTCGACCTGCCCGCCGTGTTCGTGACCAAGGGACAGGAGGTCCCCCCGGAGATGCTCGAGCTGGCCCGCCGGCGCGGCATCCCCGTCCTTCGCACCAAACTCAAGACTGCCGAGTTCTATCGCCGCATCAAGCCGATCCTGGAAGAGGCGTTCGCCCCCCGAACCACGCTGCACGGCTCGCTGGCGGACGTTTACGGGGTGGGACTTCTCTTCATCGGCCGCTCCGGCATCGGCAAGAGCGAGTGTGTTCTGGACCTGGTCGAACGGGGCCACCGCCTGGTGGCCGACGATATCGTCCAGGTGACCCGGCGCGGACAGGACATCCTGATCGGCCAGGGCCACGAGTTCGCCGCGCACCACATGGAAATCCGGGGCATCGGGTTGATCGACATTCCCCGGTTGTTCGGGGTGCGGTCGGTGCGGCAGCAGAAGCGGATCGAGGTGGTAGTGCAGCTGGCGGACTGGGAGAGCGCGAAGGACGCTGACCGGACCGGGTTGACCCATAGCGAGACGGTGATCCTCGACGTGTCGATTCCGAAGGTGATCGTACCGCTCAACCCGGGGAAGAACATCACGGTCATCTCCGAGGTGGTCGCCATGGCGCACCTGCTGCGTTACTCGGGCGTGGACATGGCGGCGGCGTTCAACGAGAAACTGATCCGCAAGATGAAGGAACAAAAGGGCGTGCGGGAATATCTCCAGGAAGACTATGAGTGAAACTGTGCGCGGGGTGGTGGCCTGCCATGGCCGGCTGGCCGAGGCGCTGATCGACGCGGTGGAGCGGATCAGCGGAATCAAGGGCGCCCTGGTTCCGGTGACCAACTCCGAATGCGACAAGGGGCTGATCGAACAACGGATCGCGACGGCGGCGGGCGCCGGCCCCGCGATGGTGTTTACCGACCTTCCCAGCGGGTCTTGTCTCATCGCCGCGGCAACATTGGCCCGCCGGCAGAATGCCATCGTCGTGGTGACTGGGGTCAACCTCGCCATGCTGATCGACTTCGTCTTTCACCGCGAACTTCCCCTGGCCGAAGTCGCCGCCCACGTGGCGGCCAGTGGCCACAAGGCGATCCAGGTTCCCGGATGAGCCTGTTGCTGTTTCGGGTGGACGATCGCTTGATCCATGGACAGGTCGTCATCGGCTGGGGCCGGCCCCTGGGTATTGATTTCATCGTGCTGGTGGATGACGCGGTTCGGGAGAGCTCCTGGGAACAGGACATCTATCGCATGGGGGTCCCACCCGAGATCGAGGTCATCTTTGCGAACCGGGAGGAAGCGGCCCGCGACTTTGCGCAATGGTCCGGGAGCTCGCGCAGGGGGATCCTGCTTTCCGGTTCGGTGGACACGATGGCCGCTCTGAGCGAGGCGGGGGTAGCGATCCCCCGGCTCAACCTGGGCGGGGTGCACCATAACCCGGGCCGGGTCGAACGGCTTCCCTACCTGTACCTCACGGACGAGGAGCTGCGATTGCTGGAGAAAATGGAACGGTCCGGCGTTGAGGTCACTGCCCAGGACCTGCCAACCGCCACGCCGATGGCGCTCAAGGCCCTGGTATGATCACGCTTCCGCTTCTGCTGGTCCTCCTGCTCTGGGGAACCATCGTGGGGCTGGATGTCGTCACCTTTCCCCAGTCCATGGTCTCCCGTCCGCTCGTCGCCGGCACCGTGACCGGGATGCTGATCGCTCTGGTGGTGCCCGACTCCCGGCTCAACCCGGTCTTTACCGGGATGCTGGTGGGTTCCGTGCTCGAGCTTTACGCGTTGGACGTACTTCCGTTCGGCGCGGCCCGCTATCCCGATTTCGGGCCGGCCACGGTATCCGCCGTGTACGCGGCCCTGGGCTGGAAGCCGGAGGCCGGCCTGGGCGGCGCGACCGCGGTTGGATTGGTGACCGCGGTGCTGGGCGGCTGGACCATGCAGATGGTTCGGCGGGCAAATGCCGCGGCGATCCAGCGTAAGGCCGCCGCACTGGCCGCCGGGGACACCCGCGCGATCCGTTCCCTCCAACTGGGTGGAATCCGGCGCGATATCGCGCGAAGTGCCGGGGTGACCGCGTGCGGCCTGCTGCTGGGCATCATCATCTGGCCCCTGCTCCCGCCCGGGTCGGAGAACTTTCGCTGGGTGTCGGTGGTGGCGGTCGGCGGTGGTGTCGCCGCGGCGTTGAGCGGCGCGATCCGGGTGGCAGGACGCACCCGGCGCCTCGCCTGGGTGATGGCCGGATTGGCCGGCGGAATCCTCATCGTGGGGTTGCAATGAACGGACGGTGGCGCGCGTTCCTTCGGCTGTTCGCGGTCCAGGGGGCCTGGAATTACGAGCGCATGCTCGGTGTCGGCATGGGGTACGCCGCGGAGCCGCTGCTGGAAGATCTGGGCAACGCCGACCCGGGCCGCCACGCGGAAGCCGTGGTCCGCTCCGCCGAGTTCTTCAATTGCCACCCGTACCTGGCGGGCCTGGCGCTGGGAGCCACCGTGCGCGCCGAGTACGACCAGGTCCCCGGCCCCCAGATCATCCGGCTGCGCACCGCGCTGTGCAGCCCCCTCGGTGCGCTGGGGGATCAGCTGTTCTGGACCGGGCTCTCGCCTGCGCTCCTCTCGGCTGCCCTTATCGCCGTGTGTTTCGGGGCCGGAGCCTGGGTCACCCTGGTTTTTCTCCTGCTCTATAACGTCGCACGGATCGCGACCGGCATCTGGTCGCTCCGGACCGGCCTGGCCGCCGGAGCGGACGTGGGCCACAAGATCGCTGACTCCTGGCTGCCCAAGGCGGCGCGGAGGGTTGGTCCGGTCGCCGGATTCCTGATCGGTCTCGCGGTTCCCCTGGTCGGTGACTGGGCGCTCCAGTGGGTCACCGGCTACCAGTTTGCCCTGGCGGTCGGGATCGCGCTGCTCGGAATGTTTCTGTCGCTGCGTTTCCGCCACTCGATCACCTCGGTGCGATTCGCGCTTGGCATGATTGCCCTGACCTTGGCCTGGCGATGGATAGCGTAATCACCGAGCGGGACGTGAAGATCGTCAACCCGCTGGGCATGCACGCCCGGCCGGCGGCGCTGTTCGTCAAGCTGGCGACCACCTTCATCTCCGAGATCGAGGTTGGGAATGCATCGATGATGGTGAACGGCAAGAGCATCATGGGCGTCATGATGCTGGCCGCGGAGCAGGGCAGTACGATCAAGATCCGCGCGACCGGCAGCGATTCGTCCCAGGCGGTGGAGGCACTCGCCGACCTGGTGGGAAAAGGATTCGGCGAATCATGAACGAGCGGCTGCTTCGAGGCATCGGGGTATCGCCCGGCATCGCCTATGCGCCGGCGATCGTGGTGCGCTTCGAATTTCCCGACGTGCCGGACCGGACCGTGGAAGAAGCTGAAGTCGAGGGCGAGGTGAGCCGGCTGGAGGAGGCGGTCGAGGCCGTCGCGGCCCAGCTGGACGGCCTTCGCCAGCGGGTCCTGCAGCGAGCCGGCGCCGAGGAGTCCAGGATCTTCGACGCCCAGATCCTCATGGTCCGGGACCAGGACTTCCTGACTTCGGTCGAGCAGCTGATCCGCATCAACCAGCTGAGCGCCGAGACGGCCTACGAGTTCCGGTCGCTCGAACTGCGAAACCTCTGGGCCAACGCCGGGAGTTCACAGCTCAGGGAGCGGATCACCGATTTGACCTCGGTCCAGATCCGGATTCTTCAGCGCTTGCTCGGTCTCAAGGAAGATCAGCTCTGGGAGGGGCAGCCGGGCGAGCGCGCGATCGTCGTGGCCCACGAGCTATCGCCCGGCCTCACCGTGCAGCTGGACCGGGACTACATCGTGGGGCTGGTCTCCGAGGAAGGGACCCGGACCTCGCACGCCGCGATCCTGGCCCACTCGCTGGGCATTCCCGCCGTGATGGGTGCCGTGGGCGCGCTGTCCCGGATCAAGCCGGGCACCGAGGTGCTGATCGACGGCCAGAGCGGTGCCGTCCTGCTGGATCCGACGCCGACCGAGCGGGAAGAGATGATGACGTACATCATCCGCCGGCGCCGTCTCGACTTCGAGCTCCAGGCCAACGTCAACCTGCCGAGCGTCACGCCGGACGGGAGCTTCATCGCCCTGCTCGGCAACGTCGATTTGCCCGAGGAGATCGAGGCCGCCCAGGCCAGCGGAGCGGAGGGCGTTGGACTGCTGCGCACCGAGTTCCTCATCGTGGGGCGAACCACGCTGCCCACCGAGGACGAGCAGACCACCTACTTCCGCCGGATCGCGGACGCGTTCAAGGACCGGACCGTCATCATCCGGACCTTCGATCTTGGCGGTGACAAGTTTCCCGCGGCCTTCCAGGCTCCGCACGAAGCCAATCCTTTCCTGGGCTGGCGCTCCATCCGGGTCTGTCTCGACCGGCCCGAGATTTTCCGGCCCCAGCTTCGCGCGGTGTTGCGGGCCGCCCGGGACCGCCCGATCCAGGTCATGCTGCCGCTGGTCACCACGGTGGAAGAAGTTCTCGAGTCCCGGGCGATCATGGAAGAGGAGGCGGCCGCCTTGAAGCGGGACAACATACCGGCCGCGGCCTCGGTGCCGATCGGCGTCATGATCGAAACTCCGGCCGCGGTGATGATCGCGGACCACCTGGCCCGGGTGTCGGCCTTTTTCAGCGTGGGCACCAACGACCTGACCCAGTACACCCTGGCGGTGGACCGGGGCAACGCGCGCCTGGCGAACCGGTTCTCGCCCCACCATCCCGCGGTCATCCGGCAGCTGGCCCGGGTGGCCGAGGTGGCCACCGGTGCCGACATTTCTGCCAGCGTCTGTGGCGAGATGGCGTCGGACCCGCTGTCCGCGGTGCTGCTGATGGGCCTGGGCTATGATACCCTGAGCGTGTCTCCCCAGGACCTGGCGCTGATCAAGTGGGTCGTGCGCAGTGTGCCCATGGCGGCGGCCCGGCAGGCCGCCGCCGCGAGCCTCGCCGCGAGCAACGCGAAAGAGGTCGCCGCCGCCATTCGCGCGGTGGTGAAGGAGCACATCGACATGCGGCTGCTGGAACCTGGTGCGGTCCAGTAACGTCTCTGTTGCCGGGTGGTTGCCGTCCTGCTAATCTTCTCCCTCCCGATATCGTGTTGAAACAGAACCCAGACCAGATCACATGACCCTGCCCAAGCGGCACGTCTTCACCTCCGAGTCCGTCACCGAAGGCCACCCCGACAAAGTCGCCGATCAGATCTCCGACGCGGTCCTCGACGCGATCCTGGCGGACGACCCCAACGGGAGGGTCGCGTGCGAGACGCTGGTCACCACCGGCATGGCCGTCGTGGCTGGCGAGATCACCACGTCGACGTATGTCCACATTCCTGACATTGTCCGGCGGACCATCGAAGCCATCGGGTACACCGACGCCTCGTTCGGTTTCGATGCCCGCACCTGCGCGGTGATCTCCTCGATAGACCGGCAATCGGCGGACATCGCGATGGGAGTGGACGAGGGTTACCACCACTCGCAGGGCGCCGGCGACCAGGGCATGATGTTCGGCTACGCGACCAACGAAACCCGGGAGCGGATGCCGCTGCCCATCATGCTGGCCCACCGGATCACCGAGCGGCTGGCCCAGGTCCGCAAGGGCGAGAAGGGGCTGGACCGGGTCGAGTGGCTTCGCCCCGACGGGAAGTCCCAGGTCTCCGTGGTATACGAGGGCGACCGGCCGGTCGCGGTGGGTACCGTGGTAGTGTCCACCCAGCATGCCGAGTACCACGGGTCGCGTACGCTGTCCCAGAGCCGGATCCGGGAGACCGTGATAGAGCAGGTCATCCGGCCGGTGCTGGACAAGGCCGGGTTCGACCATCGCCGGACCCGCTATCTCATCAATCCGACCGGCCGCTTCGTGATCGGAGGTCCCCACGGCGATGCGGGGCTCACCGGCCGCAAGATCATCGTGGATACCTACGGCGGCATGGCGCGCCACGGCGGCGGCGCCTTCAGCGGCAAGGACCCTTCGAAAGTGGACCGGTCCGCCGCGTACGCGATGCGTTGGGTCGCCAAGAATATCGTCGAGGCCAAGCTGGCCCGGCGCTGCGAGGCCCAGGTGGCCTACGCCATCGGCGTGGCCGAGCCGGTGTCGATCATGGTGGACACCTTCGGAACCGGCGTCATGCCGGACCGCGAGCTGGAGCGCATCGTGGGCGAGGTTTTCGATCTCACCCCGAGCGCCATCATCAAGGCGCTGAAGCTGAAGAAGCCCATCTATACCCCGACCGCGACCTCGGGGCATTTCGGCCGCAAGCCGGTCACGGCCAAGTACAACGGCAAGGCGGTTGAGCTATTCACCTGGGAACGCACTGACCGCGTCAAGCAGTTGCTTGCCGCCGCTCGCTGAGGAGACTATGACGGTTCAAACCGCTGACGCCCGGTACGACATCAAGGACATCGCCCTCGCCGACGAGGGGCGCCGCCGCACTGAATGGGCCGAGCGCTCCATGCCGGTACTGCGGCAGATCCGCGCCCGTTTCGCCACTGAACGGCCGCTGGAGGGCGTAAAACTCTCCGCTTGTCTCCATGTCACCAGTGAGACGGCGAACCTGATGAGCACGCTCCGGGCGGCCGGCGCCGAGATCGCGCTTTGTGCGTCCAACCCGCTGTCCACCCAGGACGACGTGGCCGCCCACCTGGTCCGCGATCACGGGGTGCACGTCTTCGCCATCAAGGGTGAGGACCACGAGACTTACTACACCCACATCGCTCAGGCCCTCGCCTTCGGCCCCGAGATGACCCAGGACGACGGCGCCGACCTGGTGAGCGCGCTGCACATGGTGGCGCTGAACCGCCTGGACGACCTGGCGCCTCCGATCCGGCGCTGGGTGGAGAAACTGTCGAAGGAAGAGCGACAGGCCCTGGTCACCCGGATCAAGGGATCCACGGAAGAGACCACCACCGGCGTCATCCGGCTCAAGGCCATGGCGAACGAGGGTGTGCTCCAGTTTCCCATCATCGCGGTCAACGATTCGAACACCAAGCACATGTTCGATAACCGCTATGGGACTGGTCAGTCCACGCTGGATGGCATCGTTCGGGCAACCAACATCCTGCTGGCCGGCAGCACCGTGGTCGTGGCCGGCTATGGCTGGTGTGGACGCGG
>DASYPP010000114.1:0-43184 GCA_036006525.1 Gemmatimonadales bacterium | reverse complement strand
GCGTGCCATCCCGAGGTGGTCACCAGCGGGGCGATGGTCCAGGAGATCGGCCGGGCCATGGGGAAGTCCGTCCGGCTGATTCCGCTCCCCACGTTCCTGGCGAACGGAATCCTGGCGGTGACCGGCGCCGCATCGCACCTGACCGGCAAGCCGACGCTGCTGACGCGTGACAAGGCGCACGAATTCCTGGCCCCGGCGTGGACGGCGGATCCGGCGAGGCTCACAGCCGATACCGGTTGGCGAGCGGAGCACGACCTGCATGCTGGAGTGAAAGAGACGTTGGAGTGGTATCGTGCCCATCAATGGCTCTAGATCGGGACTGGGCATGCTGACCATGCCGGTTTCGAGTTCCGGGGCGCTTCAACGCAGAGCCGCAGAGGACGCAGAGAAAACGCTGAGTAACTACAAAATGAATAATCGGAATTGGGCTCTGCGAAATCTCGGCGGACTCTGCGGCTCTGCGTTGGATGTTGCCGGACTCGAATCGCATTCGGTCTGACCATGCACAGTGAATCCGGGAGGCGATTCAGAACCGTCGATCTCCTGCTGCTCGGCTTCCTCGCGCTGGCCTCTGGTATCGCGCTGGTGCGAATCGGGGAGCGGCCCCTGGCGGCGTGGGCCTTGGTGGCCTATGGATTGATCGCCCTCCTGGTCCTGCTGCTGACCGCCCGGCCAGCGTCAGGTCCCGTGGGTCGGGTAGTGCGAGAGATCTACCCGTTGCTGCTGGTGGTCCCCATCTACAGCTCGCTGGACCTGCTTAACGGGATCGGCCAGATCCGGGTCCACGACGACCTGGTCCGGCACTGGGAGCGATTGCTGTTTGGTGCGGAGGTGAGCCGAGTGTGGTGGCAGCAGCACGGCAGCCGGTTCTGGTCGGTCGTTTTCCACGCGTCGTACTTCTCTTACTACATCATCATCCCGCTGCCGCTCGCCTGGTTTGCCTTGACCGGCGACCTGGTGAGCCTGCGCCGCTCGGTGTTGATCATCTTCAGCACCTTCCTAGTCTGCTACGTCTGCTTCCTGCTCTTCCCCGTCGCGGGACCTTACTACGAGTTTGCCCGGCCGGCGACCTGGTTCATCAACAACGGCCCGGCGCGCCTGGTGTACGCGGTGCTCTCGACCGGCAGTTCCTACGGCGCCGCCTTCCCGTCATCGCACGTGGCCGCCACCGTCGCCGCGGCTGTTGCCGGCTGGCTCGGCTCCCGGAAACTCGGAATCATCCTGACGATCCCGACGATCCTGCTGACGATCGGCGTGGTTTACTGCCAGATGCACTACGCGGTGGATGCGCTGGCGGGGGTGGCGGTCGGCGGGTTCATGGCCTGGGGGTTCCGGCGTGGAGAAGACGGTAGGACGGTAGGACGGTAAGACGGTACTGACATTGTCACTCCGAGCGTTCCGCTCGGGATGACAGCCCTGAGAAGTGGTTACCGTCCTACCGTCTTACCGTCCTACCGTCGCTGCTGATTACCTCTGCAGCGGCAAGCCAGGATACAGCACTCTATAGAAGTCCAGGTTGCGAAGCACGGTCTTCACGTACAACCGAGTCTCGGCAAAGGGAATCCACTCCACAAATACCTGGGGATCCTCCGCGCCGGGATTCAGTATCCAGCGATCAACCCGGGACGAGCCGGCGTTGTAGGCCGCGAGCGCGTGCTCCAGGCCGGGATGGGACTGGACGACATGGGCCAGGTGCAGAGTTCCCAACTCCAGGTTCCGGGCCGGGTTGTAGAGCGAATCCGAGTGCCAGTGGGGAACGCCGCGCCCCCGGGCCAGCATGCGCCCCAGGGACGGCATGAGCTGCATCAGTCCGCGAGCGCCGGCCCGGGAAAGCGCGGCGGAATCGAACACCGACTCCTGCCGGATCAGGGCGGCAACCAGCGCTGGATCCACTCCGGCCTGGAGCGCCGCACCGGTCATCGGCTCGGCATAGCGCAGCGGGAAGATCAGCCGCAGCGACCCGGCGTCAGCGCCGGTCTGGCGCCAGGCCCGCCACCCAAGCTGGGTCGAAGTCCAGATTGCGCCGGAACCGGCCAGCAGGCGCCCGGCCGCGATCACCCGCTCGGGACTCTCTCCGGCGCGGGCATAGATCCATTGTTGTTCCAGGCTCGCCTCTCGGGTGAGGGTCGCCAGTTGGAGCAGGGAGACCCGCTCACCCACGGCCAGCAGGTCAGGCAGCGGAGCTACGCTGTCGAATTGAGAGGAGAACTCGGTTCGAGGGCGGCCGAGTTGCTGGAGGGCAAGCCCGGAGTAATAGGAAAGCGGGAACCTCTTGATCACGCCCTCCCACAGCTCTCGGGCCCGGGCAGACTCACCCAACTTACTCCAGGCCCGCCCCGCCCAGTAAGCAGCCGCGATCCCTTCATCCGACTGGGGATGGACGGTCCGGAGCGAATCCCACTCCGCGCCGGCCCCCCGGTAGTCCTTTTGCTGCCAGAGGACCAGCGCGGCGAGGAACCCGGCCCGCGGCGCCCCTGCGGTTGGCGGCGCGGTGCGCGCGGCATGCAGCCAGTGCCGGCGCGCGCCGGCGTAATCGCCCGCGTCGCGTCGAAGATCGCCCAGCATGAGGGACGCCGCTCCAGACGCGCTGTCGCGGGGGGCCAGTTCCACCAGCCGCTCCAGCACCCGCCGTCCCTCGCCAGTGCGGCCGGCGCGAATGAGGGCCCGGCCTCGCTCGTAGTGCGACTGGTTGACCAGGGGACCCTTGAGGACCCGCTCGAACTGCACCGCCGCCGGGCGATACTTGCCCTGGTCGAACAGCGCGCGGCCCCAGGACAGCCGGTCCGAGTCGGTGAGCCGGGCGCCGCTGGTGGCCGCACGGTTGAAGAGCTCTACGGCGAGCGGAGACTTCTCGGCGCCGGCGCGGCGCGCGAGCAGCATTTGGTCCGGCCTGGCCATTTCGCCAACGTAGGGCGCCAGCAGCGCGACGATTCGAACGACCGTAGGTCCGGTCGCCGCGTTGAGCAGCGTCAGGCCGTCCCGCAGCACCGGCGCGCGGGCGAACGCATTGGGCGCGATGCGGAGCCGGATCCGCACCGCCTCCTGGAACTCGCCCAGGCTCAGCCGGGCCTGGATGGCGCCGGCATAGTCGGCCAATCCTTCCCGGATCATCGCTTCGGTCCTGGCAACCTGGGCGCTGACCATGGGAGTCTGGATCTGGGCGTAGAGCGCCCGCCGAGCCGCGCTGTCCCGGGTCAGCATCGCCGCGCGGAGCCGAAGCCAGTCCGAGATCGCAGGCAGATCGGGCACGGTGGAGAGAAAGATGTCCCGGGCCGTTGCGCTGTCCCCGCTGCGCTCCAGCGCGACCGCGGAACGCACCCGCTCCAGCGCATCGCCCGGATTCGGCGCGACGACCCGGGCGCGCGAACCCCCGCCGCCAGATCCCAGGAGAAGAAGGATCAGGCCACTGACGACCGGCGGGCCGGCGAGCCGGCGCGAACGAAACTTGAGGATCATTGGCTTTCGAAAAGGCAACTAGCGGGCCGGGGTAAACCTTGAATTGATAAGGCGTAGCCCCGGGAGAGCGGCATTGCTGCAGCGAAGTGTTGCCCCGGGGCTATAACTGGAGCTTTCCAATCCGGCCGGTTCCGCTCAGCGCGAGCCAGATCACGTGGCGCGTGGTGTCGGTGACCATGTGCCGGACGATGGCGGGGGACGTCGGGATCCGCACGGTGTCCATCCGCTCCGTACGCGGATCGAAACTCACCAGCAGGTTGGTGCGCGACTCGTCGTACCAGATCCGACCATCGGTGCCCAGCGCAATGCCGTAGGGGCCGGCGCTGGGCGATGGAGACCGCCATTCGCGAACCCTCCCGGTCTTCGGATCCAGGGCGCCAAGATAACCCCGTTGATAGTCGGTGTACCAGACAGTGCCCTGGCGATCGACCTGGAGTCGACGCGGCCGCGCATCGACCGCCGGCAACGGAAACTCCCGAAAGGCGCCGGTCGCAGTGTCCACCCGGCCCAGCTTGTTGGTTCCCAGCATGGCGATCCAGATCGATCCGTCGGGCGCGGCGCGCATGCCGTAGGGAATCGAGTTCGGGGTCGTCGAGGTGTAGACCTTGACCTGACCGGTGCGGGGGTCCAGCCGGCCATAGGTGTTGTTGTTGGCGTCGGTAAACCAGACGGTTCCGCCCACAATGATCGGGGTGTGGGGGTGCGAGGCGTTGTCGGGCAGGCTGAACTCCTCGATGCTGCCGTCCCGCGGATTCAGCCGGCCCAGCACCCCGACGGCCTGGCCGGTGTACCAGACGTAACCGTCGGCCGCGACTTCGATCCCGTGGGGACCGGATCCCGGCGTGGGCGTGGGATAGTCGATGATCCGTCCGGTCGCCGGGTCCATCCTCCCGATGAAGCTGTTGGACTGATCGGTGTACCAGACCGTCCCGTCGGCGCTCACGGCGGGATCGTGGGGGAATGCCCCGTGGCGCGGAATGGGGAATTCGGTGACGGTACTGGAACCAAACGTGGCCGATTGCATCAGCCAGGCGCCAGGTAAGGCTGTGAGAATCACGAATAAGGAGAGGCGTCGCATGGTATATCCTGGGAGGCGTGTAGCGACCGATGAATCTCCAGCGGGACACTTTCAGCGTACGCCGGGCGACGAATCATTGTTTCCGAAAAACCAAAACCCCCCGGCAATTGCCGGGGGGTCAGGGATGAATGATCAGTTACTGGACCGTGATCGCGGCCTTCATGCCCATTGCCGTGTGGGGCAGGCAGTAGAGCTTGTAGACCCCCGCCGGCGCGCCGGCGAAGCTCACGGTATACACCGCGTTCGGCTCGACCAGGAGGGGACCGGACAGAGAAGCAGTCTGGTCCGGCATGCCGGCGTTCAACGCCGCAGCCGCACCGGCCGGAATGCTGTCGGTATAGAACGACACGTTGTGGGGTCCGCCGCTCACGTTATGGAAATGCACCACGTCACCCGCCTTGATGGTCAAAGTCGCCGGTTCGAACTTGTAGGTCGACCCGTCGAGTTCCATGTTGACGTCGTGCGCGGTGCCCGTGGCCGCCGCCGGGGTCTCGGCTGGAGTCGAAGGCGCCATCGTTGCGGTGGTGTCCGCCGCCGTATCGCCACCCTTCTTACCACACGCCGCTGCCACCACGACTAATCCCGCTAGAAGGAATTTCGCACGCATTGCTGTCAGGCCTCCCGAAACATTAGTTTTGCCGATGGATTTCCGCCGCTCATCCGCCCGCGCCGGTGCTTGTGAATCGTTTCACAAGTATATCCGAGTGCCCTAAAATACGCTAGTTCCCTTTCTTGACCATCCCCCCTCCCTGCCAAGCCATGGGCGCTCAGTGCCGAGCGCTCCGGGTGACCCTTCGGATCGGTAGCCTTGAAGACGGCCGCGACTCCCTGGACCATGAGGCCACCTGGCTGCTGGGCCATACCCAGCGAATCCAGTTCGGGGAGTTGTGGGATGACGGCGAGGACGTCTACGTGCAGGCGACCATTCATGTCCCCTGCCGGTTTTACAGCGAGGAAGGCGACAAAGCGACCTGTCGCATGTATGAATATCGGTCCCCCAAGCCTCGCCCAGCTACTCGAGCAAGCCAACCACGGCAGCTGGAACGCGATCACTTCGTCGTGGTATCCGACGGCGATGTTGTCATCCGGCGGCTCGATTTCCCCAAACGCTCGCTGCCGATCCTGAACGGATCCAACCCCTGCGCCACGGCCGCTTGCGAGACGTCGGATCATACCCGAAAAGCGGCGTGCTGCCGGGACCTCGAGATCGAGGTCATGTGCGGCGAGAAGAACCAGCGGCTCGAAAGCCTGATTCATTACCGGAAGTCGCCGTATCTGTGCAAAGTGGAACGTGCGGGGGCTTTTTCCATTTCGGCCGAGGTAATTTCGGCCTGTGCGTACCTGGGGGATGATGGGGTGGCGTGCTCCCTCCACGGGCGCTACCGGGAGGACCAGCGGCCCGCCAAGCCGGACCTGTGCAGCGAGTGGCCCCACGAGGGAAAGGGGCTGCATCCGGGGTGTGTCTTCAAAGACGGTAAGACGGTATGACGGTAACCTCCCCCCGGACAGGGGGCCGCCACAGCTACCGTCTTACCGTCCTACCGCCTTACCGTCTTATTATTCATAGAGATCGGGTGTGCAACCGAGCCTCGTGGTGAGCGTCTTCTACCCGAGGCGGCGGGAATGGCCACCGGCCGCCGGAGACGGGCAGCGCACTTCAGCAGGAAACCCGGGAGAACCCCGCTTTGGAAGACGAGCTCGAAGCCCTGTACCGGACCACCTATAGCGCGGTCGTGCGCTTCCTGTACCGCAAGGTATGGGACGCGGATCGGGCGCAGGACCTGGCGCAGGAGGTTTTTGTCCGGGCCATGGCGCACCGGCCCGAGAAGCCCAGAGCCTGGGTCTTCGCCGTGGCGGCAAACCTGGCGCGGGATGAGGCGCGGGCGGCGGTTCGGCGCAAGCGGCACCTCACCCTGCTCAAGTCCGATCCGGTGATCCTGCCAACCCGCGAAATGGCAGCGGACGACGTGGTCGAGCACGATGAGCAGATGGAGAAGGTACAGCGGGCCCTGGATCAACTCACCCCGCGCGATCGCGAGGTGTTGCTGCTCTGGGATTCCGGACTCAGCTATCCCGAAATCGCCCAGCAAACCGGGTTGGCGGTCGGGGCGGTAGGCACCACGTTAGCGCGGGCGCGCCGCCGGTTGGTGGAAGCCCACGACCGGGACGAATTGCAGGACCATGAGGATCATGCCGCACATTCCTGAGGACGAACTCCACGCCTACCTCGACCAGGCCCTGAGCCGGTCGCAGTGCGTGGAGATCGAAAGCCACCTTGCCTCCTGTCCCGCCTGCCAGGGGCAGCGGGACGGGATCGCGGCGTTGCGGGACCGGACGACCGCGATGCTGGCTGTCCTCGCTCCGCCAGTGTCCCTGGCTCCCGGCGTTGAAACCATCAGGATGCGCGCCGGGGTGCTCCAGACCCGTCGGCACCGGATGGTCCGGCTGGGCTCCTGGGCTGCCAGCGTGGTCGCGGCATTGGGGTTGGGTTGGTCGGCTCACGTTTGGATGGGACGCGACGAGGGGGAGGCCGGGCGCAGAAATCAGGAAGTAGTTGCAGTCCAAGAGTCGGCTGCGGCCCAGTCGATTCCGATTTCGGATAGTAGCGCTCGGTCTTTTCCTCCCCCTCGGCACACCCCGGTAGTTCAAGCTCCTATCGTCCGCCAGGCTTCCACCACCCCGGGGTTGAGTGGCGAGCGGCCCGCGGCCATCGATACCAGCCGGTCTCCGGCTCAGCCGCTGTCACCGACGGTGCATAACCTGTCCGACGCCGGCAACAACGCGGAAGACAGCACCCGGTTCTCCCAGGTGAACAGCACGCTGCTCGCCAACGAGCGGGAGATCCCCGAGCTGGCCACCGAGAGTATGTGGCGGATCGTGTCGGTGGCTGCGGCGGAACAGGAATCCGGCGCTCCGCTACCCTCGGTCCCGGGGCTCCAGGTGGTGCAGGTGAAGGTGCAGGGGCTCCGGCCCAACGAGAAGATCGTCGCGGTGGACCAGCAGCTGGCCACCGGCGAAGTCATCCGGACTATCGAAGGCCCCGCAGCCCAGATGACCGACCTCCTGGCCCAGGACGGGCGCGACCGGACCATCGCCGCCTCCCGCGCGTACGATGCGCTGATGACCCTGCGTTTCGGCGACCGCATCGTGGCGATCCGGGGCCCGGCCGATTCGCTGCGCGCGCTGATGAACCGGTTGGCGATGCCCGTGAACAAACCATGAAAGAAGGACGGTAGTAGACGGTAATGGGCGGTAATGGGCGGTAAAAACGAAGGGCGAAGCATCGGGGACTTTCACCGATCTTCGCCCTTCTAGCTTTTCAGCCCTCTCCCCCGGATTAGTGTTGCGCTTCCGGCATATAATCCGATTCCGCCTCGTCATGATCGAAGGCGCTTTCCGCGTGGTGCAGCTCGCCCTCGATGGTGATCATGGCGAGCCGGGGCGAGACCATCGGGTAGCGCTGGGTGAAGAACCAGTACGCCAGGAGGAAGAGCCCGGCGAAGAACAGGGTGGCACCCAGCTCCGGCATGCCGAAGGCCGGCCCCGGGAGCCGGGTGACCGAGGGCAGCACCAGGAGGTACCGTTCCAGCCAGATCGCGACGAGGCTGACGGTGGCGAACAGGCCGAGCGTCAGCTTGGTCTTCTTGGGCTTCACGCCCAGCAACCCGATGAAGGGGATCAGGAACACGCCGAGGAAGACGGCCCGGGCAATCGGCATCCAGGGGCCCCAGAGCCGGGCGAAGACGAAGCCGGTCTCTTCGGGAAGGTTGCCGTACCAGATCACCAGGAACTGGGCCCACATGAGGTAGGCCCAGAACACGGTGAAACCGAAGCAGAGCTTGCCCAGGTCGTGGCGCTGTTTGGGCGACACCAGGTCGGAGATGCCAATTTCCCTGCTGCCGTACATCGAGGTATGCACCAGCAGCATGTGGCCGGCCAGGAACGCGCCCATGAAAAAGAAGCCGCCCAGCAGGTTGCTGAACCAGTGGGGTTGAAGCGCCATGATGCAGTCGAAGGCAATTGCGGTCATCACGAACGCGTAGGTCACGATGTAGATCGGCGCCATCCGGTGCACCTTCACCTCTTGCCGGGCCAGGCTTTCGGCGCTGCCGTCATATCCCGCCCGCGCCGCCCACGCCTCGAACCGGGCGCGCACCGCACCGGTGGCGTGGCCCGCCACCGCCTGCACGTCCGGGAGCAGGTCGGACCAGATAAACCGGAAGGCGATGGTGTAGAGCGCGCCCAATCCAATGAACAGGCGCCAGAACATCCAGGGCCGGGAGAGCCACAACTCCTTGCTGTGACTCAAGCCATGCATTTCCGGGAAAATGTGGTGATAGCCGGGTCCCATGATGAGCAGGAACCCGACGAACGAAACCGGCAGGAAGAACACGTTCGCCTGGGCGAAACGGATGATGACGCCGGACCATTTCGCATTGGCGATCTTGTGCACCGCGGAGACGGCGATGCTGCCGGTCGCGAGGCTGGTGAAGAAGAGCCAGTTGACCAGGAAAAGGTGCCAGGCCCGGTCGGCGTGGGCTCCCATGAGGGCGGGGACCAGGAGCCCCAGTCCCCCGATGGTGAACACCATTCCGAGGACGAGGAAGAGCGTGAAGCGCCCGCCCAGGGGCTGGTTGAGCAGGCGCTCGCGTTGCGCGGCGACGGTCATTGGATCGCTCCTCTGGCAGCCGGGGCAGCTGGAGCAGCAGGCACGCCCTGAGCCTGGAGCCACCGCAGGTAGTTCACCACCGCCCAGCGCCGGGCGGGATCGAAGATCTTGTCGCCGTACCGGGGCATCACGCCGCGGCCATAGCGGATCATGCTGTAGAGATAGCCGTCGCTGAAGGCCCGGGCCCGGTCGGTCACGATGCTCGGGGCGCCCATCTTCTTACCCACCATGCCATCCCCGGCACCGGCGACGCCGTGGCAGGGGGCGCAGAAGGTGTGAAACGTGGTATCGCCCACCGCGGAAGGCGCCCGGTCGGTGGGATTCACCAGGGCATCGGCCTCGACAGTCCTGGCGGCCTTCCAATTCGCCTCGTAGTCCGGCTCCCCCCCGGTCACCGGCACGCTGCCGGGCACGGTGTAGCGGGGAACGTCAGCGGTCGAATATGGATAGACCGCCGGACTGCCGATCATCGCGTTGAACCATGGGACCGCGTGCATCAGGTCGTCGGGCGAGGGGACCTTGTCGTACCAGACCTGGCAGCCGCCCAGGGCGACCACCAGGACCAGGGCGAGGCGGCGGGAGCGGTCAGTTCGCCACATGGCGAACCTCCTCGGCCCCGGTCTTCTTCAACAGAGATTCCACGGTGCTGAATTCCTCCGCCCGGCAGGGGACGAAAATGCCGATCCGGTCATCGGTGTACCGGGGATCGTAGGCCGCGCCCTTCTTGCGCAGCAGGGCCGACAGGACCACGATCCCGGTGACCGTCATGAGGGAGCCGCAGAGCACGGTGAGCTCGAACATGATCACGACGTAAGGGGGCACGGTCGCGATCGGCTTGCCGCCCACCAGCAGCGGCCAGTCGAGCGACATCCAGAAGGTCATGGCCAGGCCCGCCGTGCAGCCGGTAATACCTCCGAGCAGCGTGAAGAGCCGGACCGGGCTCACCTTGTGACCCAGGGCGGTCTCGATCTCGTGATTAGGCGCCGCAGAGTAGACCGTGAGATCCTTGCGGCCCTGGCGGCGCAGGGACCGGATGGATTCGGTGGCGGCGTCAACGTGGCGGTAGGTCGCCAGCACGCCGGGGACGTTCTTGGCCACTAGTGGCCTCCCTTCCGCCGCGGGAACGGAATCAACTCTTTCACTTCCTGGATCGCCACGATCGGGAAAGTGCGGGCGAACATCAGGAACCACATCCCGAACCAGCCGAATGAGCCGATGAGGATGCCCCAGTCGGCCCAGGTCGGGTTGGCCTGGCCCCAGGCATAGGGGATGAAGTCGTTGCTCAGCGAGGACGCGATGATCACGTATCGCTCGAACCACATGCCGATATTGATGAAGATCGAGATGATGAAGAGCGCCGTGACGTTGCGCCGGATCTTCCGGAACCACAGCAGCTGCGACACGAACGCGTTGCAGATAATCATCGACCATCCGGCCCACCACTGGGGACCCAGGGCCCGGCGGAAGAAGGTGGTCTGTTCGAAGGTGTTGCCGCTGTACCAGGCGACGAAATACTCCATCGCGTAGGCGTAGAACAGGATCGAGCCGGTCAGCAGGGTGAGCTTGGCCAGTTGCTCGAAGTGGTACTCGGTGATCATGTGCTCGAGCTTGAGCGCCTTGCGGAGCGGGATCAGCAGCGTGAACACCATGCCGATCCCGGAGTAGATGGCGCCGGCCACGAAGTAGGGCGCGAAGATGGTGCCGTGCCACCCCGGCACGATGCTCATGGCGAAGTCCCAGGACACGACGGAGTGCACCGAGAGGACCAGCGGTGTCGCCAGGGCAGCGAGATACAGGTACGCCCGGCTATAGTGGCGCCACTGGTTGTCGGTGCCCTTCCATCCGATCGCGAACATCGCGTACACCTTGCTCCGCCAGCCACCTACCTTGTCGCGCACCGCGGCGATATCGGGAACCAACCCGACCACCAGGAAGGTGGTGGACACGGTGAGGTAGGTCCCGATCGCGAAGACGTCCCAGATCAGCGGTGACTTGAAGTTGGGCCACAGGAAGCGCTGGTTGGGATAGGGCAGCAGCCAGTAGAAGAACCACTGGCGGCCGATGTGCACGATGGGGAACAGGCCCGCCGTCATGACGGCGAACACCGTCATCGCCTCGGTGGCGCGGTATACCACCGTACGCCAGGGCGAGCGGAACAGGTAGAGAATGGCCGAGATCAGGGTGCCGGCGTGCCCGATGCCGACCCAGAACACGAAGTTGGTGATGTAGACCAGCCACATCACCGGCGGATTGTATCCCGCGATGCCCAGGCCGTTCTTGAGCTCGAGAACGAACGTGATGACGCCGATCAGGAAGAACGTGATCGCGCCACCCAGGAGCATCAGGTATCCCCTGCTGGGCGTGCCCAGGGTGCCCACGACATCGCGGGTAACCTCGGCATGGGTCTGGGTCGGAAGGTGTGGTTGCGCCACGGCAGCCATGGTTCAGGCCTCCGACCGGTGCAGGACTTTGGCCAGGTAGGTGATCGCGGGCCTGGTGTTCAGCTCTTCCAGCACGTGATAGCCTCGCTTGTCCTCCGCGCTCTTGCTCACCCGGCTCGCGGGATCGGAGCGGTTGCCGAAGACGATGGCGTCCGAGGGGCAGGCCTGGGCGCAGGCGGAAGTAAACTCGCCGTCCACCAGCGCACGGTCCGCCAGCCGCGCGGCGTTCTGCGCCGCCCGGATGCGCTGGATGCAGAAGGTGCACTTCTCCATGACGCCCCGGGCCCGCACCACGACGTCCGGGTTGAGCTGGAAATTGAGCGGCTGGGGAAAGGCCTTCTTGCCGTAGGAGAACCAGTTGAAGTAGCGAACCTTGTAGGGACAGTTGTTGGAGCAGTAGCGGGTGCCAACGCAGCGGTTGTAGACCTGGCCGTTCAACCCGTCCGCCGTATGGTATGCGGCGTACACCGGGCAGACCGGTTCGCAGGGCGCGTTACCGCAGTGCTGGCACAACATGGGAATCACCCGGCCCTCCAGGGGCTGACCGTTATCCCCGCCCTCCCAGTACCGCTCGATCCGCATCCAGCTCATCTCCCGGCCGCGGCGGACTTCATCCTCACCGACCCAGGGGATGTTGTTCTCGGAGTAGCAGGCCACGACGCAAGCCGAGCAGCCGGTGCAGCGCGCCAGGTCGATGGTCATGCCCCATTGAGGGTGCTCCCTGGCGTACTCGCCGCGCCTGGTCTGTTCCTGTTGTGATTCCCGGAACCCCTTGAGCGCCTCCACCTCTAGCGGGGTGTTCTCCTCCTCTTCGTGGTCCACACCACGCTCGAATTGTTCCAGCGTCAGTCCCTGCTTCACCGCGGCAATGGGCATCGCGTTGGCGATACCGCGTCCCAGCTGCCGGGGGTTGCCCTCGGTCTTGGCGACCTTGATCCAGCTGCCGGTCTTGGCGACCGATACTTTGGTTCCGCCGTAAGGCAAGAAGCCCTGGCCATCCCTGGCACTCAGCAGGTTCAGCGGGTTCACCCCGCGCCCGCTGCCCCACTCGCCGTACTCGGTGTGGCCGAGTCCGAGCGGCACCGCCACGGTGTTGGGGTGAATGCCGAGGTGGACGTAGGCCGGCGCCTCGATACTGCCGGCGGGCGAGGTCAAGCGGAGAATCTCGCCTTCCTTCACGTTCATGGCCTTCGCGGTCTCGGGGTGGATCTCGACCCAGGAATGCCAGGTGATCTTGGTGACCGGATCGGGAAGCTCGAGCAGCCAGGGGCGGTTGGCGCCCCGGCCATCGTGATAGACCGACGCGAAGGTGGTGAAGAAGAAGTCCCCGTTGCCGTCAAATTCGGGGGGAGTGAACGTGGGCTGCACCGCGCCTGCAGCCAGCCGGGGCTGGGCCACGGGTGCCGGATCGAATACTCCGCCCTTCTGCAGGGCCGCCCTCCAAACGGGGTCGCCGCCGCCATGGGCCGTCGCAAACGAAGCCTTGAGATGATCCTCGAACGTCGGGGCGGTAAAGCGGGCCAGCGGGCCGCCGGCTTTCTGGGAGACCTTGAGCAGCACATCGCCCGTTGCCATGGTGCCGCCATGATCCTTGTCGGGACGGTGCACCGGCTCCATCACCGGCTGCAGCATGCCATGGATTCCGGCTCGGGGGCGCGCATCGTCCCACCGCTCCAGCGCATGATGGTTGGGGATGATGAGGTCGCAGGCCGAACTGGTTTCGTCGAGGTAGAGCGAGGTGGAGACCTTGAAGGGAACCTTCTTCAGGTGATCGAGGAAGCCCACCGACTGGGGCAGCGAGAAGCCGGGGTTGGCCTCGTGCACCAGGAGCACCGCGACCTGGCCCTGCTCCATCGATTGGACCAGCTGGAGCATGGCTCCATAGCCGTCGCCATGATCGGGGTCGGCGCCGAAGTTGACCGTCTTGCCGACGTTGCCGGCGATGTAGTTGAGCAGATTGACCGCGGCGCAGAGCTCGATGGCGCCCCGGTGCTGGCTGCCGATGCCGCCCGCCACCGCAAGACTGGGGCTGGCCGAAGCGAACTCCCGCGCCGCCCGCCGGATCTCCTCGGGGCCTACGCCACTGGCCTGGGACGCCATTTCGACCGTGTATTTCGCCAACGCGCCCCGGAGCCCATTGGCGTCGGCCGGCGCGCCGCTCCGCTCGCCCAGGATCACATTGGCCATGGCCAGCGCCACCGCGGCCTCGCCGCCGGGTCGGGTCACATGCCACTCGTCCGCGTTCATCGCGGTGAGTGAAAGCCGGGGCGCAAAGGCGACGAACTTGGCTGCCTCGCCGGAGCTGGGATCGCGGGCTTCGGCGAAGCCGCGCTGGTTTTCGACCGGGGCGAGCCAACTCTCCAGGAAATCGGCTCCGAAGCTGACGATGTGCCTGGCAGCGCTGAAATCGTGGGTGGGAAGCTGGTCAACGCCGAATACCTGGGCGTTGGCGGACCGCACGGCTTCGTGATCGAACGGCTGGTAGCGAACGACCCGCCCGCCCAGCGCGGCGGCCCAGTCGGCCAGGAGCGTGGAGAAAGTTCCCCGGGGCGAGCCCGAGATCACCGCGACTTTGCCGGCGGCTTGCGCGGCCTTCTCGGCCAGCGTCGCGATCGCGACGTCCCAGGTGACCGGCGCCAGGGCGCCAGCCGCATTCCGCGCCATGGGGCCCTTCAACCGGGAGGGATGATAGAGCGACTGGAGCGCGGACTGGCCCAGCGAACAGAGCTTGCCCTTGTTCACCGGGTGATCGGGATTCCCTTCCAGCTTGATGGCGCGGCCTTCCCGGGTGCGGACATGGAGGCCACAGCCGGCCGCGCACTCGGTGCAGGTGCTGGCGTATATCGTGGGAAGGCCGGGGACCTGGTCCTCCGATTGGACCAGGTAAGGCACCAGTTTCTGGATCCGGTCGGTGGAGCAGCCTGACAGCATCGCGGCGCCGCCACCCGTCACGCCCAGCACGGTGAGGAATTTTCGGCGATCGATGGTGTTGGGGACTTCGTCAGCCATCCTGAGCTCCATTGGGAGACAAAACCGCGTATGGCATATGGCTTATGGCAATGTGGCTCATTGAGATCTCTGCACTACTTGTTGCCATAAGCCATACGCCATCTGCTAGTAGTGACAAACGGTACAATCTCGGGTGACGCCTCTTTGCAGATGGCAGGTAATACAGAATCCCATGTTCGTGATGTTATTCACCTTGTACACCTGCGGCATGCGCTTGACGTCGCCGTGACAGGTCATGCATGCGGTGGGGCCCAACGCCTTAATGTGGCGGCTATGGGGGAAATGCACGTGCCGGGCAACCGCATGAATCCGGACCCACTCCACCGGCTTCTGATCGCTCGCCGCCTTGCGCAGCTTGCGAATCTCGTTCTTGGCACCGCTATCGGCGCCCGAAATCGCGAGGTGGCACCCCATGCAGGTCTCGATGCTGGGAATGCCGGGCTCGGAGGATACCGTGGCGGTATAGTGGCAATACTGGCACTGGATCTGGTATTGGCCGGCGTGAATATCGTGGCGGAAGAAAATCGGCTGGCGCGGGCCGGCGAGCTCGGAGGTGTCCTCAATGGCCGTCGGGTTGACCGGGACGGTGGCGGCGGTGGATTGCACCGGGCCATTGCTCCCGCCGGACGATACCCGGAACAGCAGAAGACCGGCCAGAGCCAGGACGGTGGTCCCGCTCCCAAGGAGGACGAGCTTACGCATACTCGTGTACCACCCGGCGTGAGGATTCAGTGCGGCCAACGCTGATGTCGGGCGTACGGCAGCGCCCGAAGCGCACGAAGTTTGTGAAATGATTCACTATAAAGCAAGACCGGAGTTTGCGTCCCGCGTGCCGGGCGGCATCAGCCCGCTTTGTAGCGCCCGAAAATCCGGGCATCGGCCGGCGTCGCGCGGACCAGGGTTGCTTTCCGTTTCATGAATCCGAGGAAGGCTTCAACTGTTCTCCGCTCGCTGAACTCGATCCAGCACCACCGCACCGGGCCGGTGCGTTGCCCATCCCTGATCGAGCGGGCAATCACGGCCGAGAGGCGAGGGGTGACGAGCAGATGCCGATCTTCGTCGTCTGATATGGTAAAGGTCCCGCCGATGCCGGTATCCATGAGGTGGAGCCAGCAGAGCCGCCGGCCCGGCAGCCCGTATTCCCAGGCCCAGCGCCAGGGAGTCCCCATGAAACGGACCCGCTCAGAGACTTCCGGCACGCCCAGCAGGCCGTCCCGAAGCATCCGGAAACGGGCAGACGCCAGCGGCGGCAGGTCGCGCAGCGGCGCGGCGGGTTTAGGCTCCCGCTCGGCATCCGGGTACATGTTGGCCGACCAATAAGCGTTGGACCTGGGCACGGAGTGTCCTCGGAAGTGTCGGCTGGAATGGGGGCGGAAGTTAAGCGAATAAAGGGAGTTACGGGAGGGGGTGGGGGCCGTCCCCGGGCTTGAGTCCTTTGCGCTCCAGGTAGCGCCGCACCTCGATCCCCATCGCGCGAATCAGCGCCGCCTCGCGCCCGTCCATCCGGGCGCGATAGAGAATCTCCCGCAGCGATCGCATCACCATATCGGTCTGCCGAGTCTTGAAGAACTCGATGGACCAGAGGGCGGTCTCCCAGTCCCGGAACAGCATCTCCAGCTGCGCGTTCAGGGCGGGATCCGCCTCGTGCCGAGGCGGTTTCACCGGCTGCTCCTCCCCGCCCCGCGCCAGCCAGGTCTCATAGCCCATGATCGCGACGGCCTGGGCCAGGTTAAGCGACGAGTATTCCTTCGTGGTGGGTATGGTGACCAGCAGGTGGCAGCGATCCAACTCGGCGTTGGTGAGTCCCTTGTCCTCCCGCCCCGCCACCATCGCCACCGGCGCCTCGGCCAGACGCGCGATCATGTCCAGCGCGGCGGCGCGGGGACGGAGGACCGACCGCTTGGCCGCCCGGGCCCGCGCGGTGAGCCCGACCACCAGTCCGCAATCGGCGACCGCCTCGTCCAGCGTGTCGAAGAGCCGGATCCGGTCCACCAGGTCCGCGGTGTTGTGGGCGATGCCCTCGATGCGCCAGGGATCGAAGACCTGGGGCTTCACCAGCCGGAGATCTTCAATCCCGAAATTCTTCGCGATCCGAACCGCGGCCGCGATGTTGACGATGTCCTGGGGCTCGACCAGCACAAGAATGGGTGCGGCTGGCATCAAAGGCCGAGGCGGTTGGCCGAAATCGTTGTCCGACCTAAGCCTTGCAACATGTCCTCACGAAAGCCACGAAACTCCACGAAAGGCACGAAAGAAAAAGATTGTTGTTCTTTTGTGTTTTTCGGGGATTCCGAGGTTTTCGCGAGGAACATCTGCCGGTCCGATCTCACCCTTCAACAAACGACACGTCGTGCCGCTTGGCCTTGAGCGAGGCCAGGATCGCGGTCTTCTCGACCGACTTGATGAACGCCTCGCGAGGCTCGACCTGGCCGGCGTCGACCAGCTCGAGCAGCGCGTCGTTGAGGGTGACCATCCCGGTCTTGCGGTTGGTCTGCATGATGGACGGGATCTGGAACGTCTTGCCCTCGCGGATCAGGTTGGACACCGCCGGAATGCTGAGCAGGACTTCGCGCGCGGCCACCCGGCCGCCGCCGACCTTGCGGCACAGCACCTGGGAGACCACGCCGCGAAGCGATTCACTCAGCATGACCCGGATCTGCCCCTGCCGGTCGGCCGGGAACTGGTCGATGATCCGGTCGATGGTGGAGGCGGCGGTGGTGGTGTGCAGGGTGCCGAAGACCAGGTGGCCGGTCTCTGCCGTTTCGATCGCGATGGAGACAGTCTCCAGGTCGCGCATCTCGCCCACCAGGATGATGTCAGGATCTTCCCGGAGCGCGGCGCGGAGTGCGTGGCGGAAGCCCCGGGTATGCACGTTCACCTGGCGCTGGGTCACCAGGCACTTCTTGCTCTCGTGCACGAACTCGATCGGGTCTTCGATGGTGATCAGGTGGCTGCTGCGGGTCCGGTTGACCAGGTCCACCAGGGCCGCGAGCGTGGTGGACTTGCCGGAGCCGGTGGGGCCGGTCACCAGCACCAGGCCCTTCTGCAGGTTGCAGAGGGCCTGGACCTCCTTGCTCAGCCCCAGCTGGTCGACCGTGAGGATGATATTCGGAATGACCCGGAACACCGCCATCGGACCCTTGTGGTCCAGCGCGGCGTTGCCGCGGAAGCGGGCGACCCCGGCAATCTCATACGCGAAATCCGCGTCACCGGTCTCTACAAATTCGTTGTAGTCCTTGACCGGCATGATGCTGGCCAGCATGGCATGCATCATCTCCGCGGTCATCGGGGGCTCGCTCATCCGGGCCAGCTCGCCATCGTGGCGCAGGATGGGTGGCTCCGTAGTGCGAAGGTGGAGGTCGGAGGCACCGGAGGCCGTCAGCTCGCGGAGCAGCCGGTCCACCGATTCCTTGGAGACCGGGTCATTGGAGGTCACCGAAAGCTGGGTGGTGACTCTCCCCCTGGCTCGAGCCGGCGGGGCCGCCGGCTCGGGGGCCGGCTCAGCGCTGCCGTTCCCTTCCACCCGGGGACGCAGCACCGCCGACATTCCTTCAGCGCTGGGCTTCACTTCGACGTCGATGGTACCGCCGCCGACCTCGTAGCTGAAACTTTGCGGCGTTCCCGGTAGCGCGCCGGCCGCGGCGCTGGGGGCTATCTCGCGAAGCAGGCCGAGGATCTGGCTGCTCCCGAGTGGGTCCTTGGTGATCGGCTTGGTAGCACCCTGCACCACCAGCGCCACCGGCTTCCCACTGGCCAGGGTCAGCGCCTCGGCCCGATGGTCCCGCATCGCCTGTATGAACTTGTCGAGTCTCGCCATCTCTCTCGGGATCTGGGGTTCTTTGCGAAGTCAGACGGTAGGGCGGTAGGACGGAAAGGCGGCAAGAAACGCCCCGATTCACCATCCCAACGATCCACAACCTACCGTCCTACCGTCCTACCGTCCTACCGTCTAGTCCGCTGGCTTCACCACCCGCACGTACTGCCGGTTTATGTAGCAGGTCGCCGATTCGGTCCGCAGCACGAAGAACGGGCCCGGTTCGTTCAGATAGTCCAGTGTCCGGTTCCGGGTAGGGGGCAGTTCCAGCGACGCCCAGCCCGCGACCTGGTGCCCGCCAGCCATGGTGACGTCGAGCCGGATGGTTTTGGCCGCGCTGGCGCGTTCCGCATCGGTCAAGGCGATGCCGGGATCGCAGCTGACCATGGCGACCTGGGCCTTCGCCGCAAAGGCGATCTGCCCGCCCTCCAGCGTCACCGGGAAGAACGGCTCGGGCCGATTGAGCATCTCGAGCGGGGTCTCGGGGCCGTCATGGTGGCCCACCCGGGGTTGCAGGTGAATATCGCCGTGAATCAGCACCGATTCGGCCAGGGTCACCCGGGCGGAAATCCGCTCCGTAGATGCCCAGTTAGACATGGTCCTTATACCGCAGCTCGGCGCCGGCCTGGCGCTCCAGCAGTTTGATGGCTTCGAGATAGTCCGCTTCTTCCCCCAATTCCAGCCGCGCCTCGCCGAACAGCTGACGAACCAGCGCCAGGATGGGTGCGCGGACCTCCTGCTCCGCCAGGAATCCGGTGGCGATCCCGGTGTCTTTCTCCAGCAGGGCCAGCCGGAAGGTGACGGGCCACTTGCCGGTAAGCACCCGTTCGGGAACCAGGCGTTCGCTGACGAAGGATCGCCCGCTGGAGGCGTTCAGCACCTCGAATGCGCGGGCGGGATCGACACCCGCCTTCACCAGCGCCAGGGCCCCTTCGGCGACGGTGAGGATGTTGGCGGCCAGGAGCGCGTTATTGACGGCCTTCATGGCATGACCAGCGCCGACCGGACCCATGTGCTCGATCCGCTTGCCGAAGGCGGCCACGATCGGCCGGGCCCGCTCGAAGGTGGCGGCGTCGCCACCGACCATGACGGTGAGCGCGGCCGCTTCGGCCCCATCGGTGCCGCCGGAGACCGGGGCATCGGCGAACATCACTCCGTGGTCCTTGAGCCGGGCGGCGATTTTCCGGGAGGTGGCAGGATCGCCGGAGGTGCAGTCGAGAAAGAGGGTACCGGGCGCGATTCCCGCCAGGATGCCATCGGGTCCGTCGAGCAGCTCCTCTACTTCTCGCGAGGTCGGCAGGCAGGTGATCACGACTTCGGAGTCGGCCGCGGCGTCGCGCGGGGTTTCTACCGCGGCGGCGCCGTGGGCTTCGGCAAACTCTCGCGCCTTGGAGGCGGTGCGGTTCCAGACAACCAGCCGGTGGGAGCGGGCGAGGTGGGCTGCCATCGGGGTGCCGATCGCCCCGAGTCCGAGGAAGGCAAGATTCATATAGACAACAAGATAAGCACAAAAAAGAATGCCGGGGCAAGCGCCCCGGCATTCGATTCAGGACAGGTGCCGATGAATCAGGGAACCACGATCTGATGGGTGACGCTGTTGCTGGCGCCGCCGTTATCGGTCACGGTCAGGATCAGGTTGAAAGTCTTGGCCTTATCGAACGTCTTGGTGAACGTCGGCGTGGTCTTGAGGACCGGGGTACCGACTCTCCAGGCGTACCCGGTAATGGTCCCATCCGTGTCGCTGGAACTGGTGCCGTCGAAGGTGCAGGTGCGACCGTTGCAGGAGAACGTGAACGCCGCCGTGGGCGGATTGTTCGGCGGGCCACCGGTGATGAAGCCCATGTAGATCAGCTTGTTCGGAGTTCCCGTCAGGCCAATGGGTGCGATGATCGCGCCGTTGGTGGCATTGTTCACCAGCGCCGCAGCCACCTGGGCCGGTGTGGCGGTCGGGTTAGCCTCGAGGTACAGAGCGGCGACACCCGTCACGTGAGGGGCCGCCATCGAAGTGCCGCTCAGCACCGCGGTCGCGGTATTACTGGTATTCCAGTCGCTGGTGATGTTCACACCGGGCCCGAAAATGTCGACGCAGGGGCCGGTATCGGAGAAACTGGCCTTGTGGTCGGTGATATCACTGGCTGCCACGGTGATGGCATTCGGGGTGCTGGCCGGCGAGTTGTTGCAGGCATTGCCGAAATTGTTGCCGGCCGAGATCCCGTAGGTGACGCCGGCTGCAATGGAGGCCGTCACGGCGTCGTTGGTCGCCTGGTCGAAGCTTCCACCCAGGCTCATGTTGGCCACGGCGGGCGAGAGGTGATTGGCAGTGACCCAGTCGATGCCGGCAATGACCTGGGCGAAGGAGCCGGAGCCACCGCAATCCAGCACCCGCACCGCGTGAATCGTCACCGCCTTGGCGACGCCGTAGGTAGTGCCGCCGACGGTGCCGGCAGTGTGAGTCCCGTGACCATGGCAGTCATCGGTGCCCCGGCCATCGAGGACTTCCGTGTGACCGTTACCGACCCGGCCGGTGAAGTCCACGTGCGTGGCATGGAGCCCGGTGTCGATGTCGTAAAGGTGTACACCGGCCCCGGTCCGAGCGAACGTGTAGCTGTTATTGAGGGGCAGGGTGTGCTGGTCTATCCGGTCCAGCCCCCAGGACGGCGTCGGGCTCTGGGTGCCGGTGATGTGGACCGGGCCGTCCAGCTCGATATAGGCTACCCGGGAATCCCGGCGGATCTGATCGGCGGCCTGATCGGACATCCGGGCCGCGAATCCCCTGATGGACGCGCTGTACACGTAGTCGGCCTTGGTGCCGGCGGTCGCGACCAGCTGATCGGTGGCGGCCTGGGCGCCGACCACGTTGTCCTTGAAGACCACAATGTAGCGCTTCCCACCGACTGAGCCTGCGCTGAGCGAGGGGTCCGACGCCGTGGGCGTCGTATTCTCGCCCGCGCACGCGGCGGCCAGCAATAACAGGCCACAAGCAAGCAACCGTCTCGTCATAAGACCGTCCTTAACTGATGGTGATGGGGATTGTGGTGCGGCCAGGCACCTGCGGGTGTAGCATCTCCAAGATCAGAAGTTTCCGATTTTGCGCAAGAGGTGCTTCGACGCAACAGTGGGACGCCGATGGGCGGAAAGGGACAAAACCAGGCCGCGGCTCCGGAACTTTGGAGCCGCGACGCTGGTGTGCTACCTCGTTCTCTGTCTACTTATGCCACCGCTTAGGGCACCACGATTGTCTTGGTGATCGAGTTGCTGAGCGATCCGCCGTCGGTGACGGTGAGGGTAATGCTGAAGCTCCCCGCGAAGGGGAATGCCTGGTTCAACGTCACACCGGTGCCCAGCTGGGTTCCGTTGGCCCGTTTCCAGACATAGGAAACAACTCCCACGTCGTCGGTGGAGCTGCTGCCGTCGAGGGTACAGGTGTGGGTCGCGGCAACGCAGTTAGTCGCCACGAAATTCGCCACCGGCGGCTGGTTCCCGCCGCCACCCTGGGTCACGATCGTGTGAGTCACGGCGTTACTGAGACCGCCCCCGTCCGTCACCGTGAGTTGCAGGTCAAAGGTGACGTTGTTGGCGAACGTCTTGGTAAAGCTCGGAGCGGTCGACAGGATATTGCCGTTGGAGAGCCGCTTCCACGACCAGGCGGTGATCCCCACGTCGTCGGTCGAACTGGTGCCGTCGAAGCTGCAGAACCGGCTGGCGTTACAACTGAACGTATAGGCCGCCACGGGCGGCTGGTTGGTCCCGCCACTCAGGCCCTGGAGGCAGCCCCCGTTGCCCGAGTTCACCCAGTTCATCTGGATCAGGAAATCCTTGGCCCCGATCGTCATGTTGGCCAGGCCGGTCCCGTTGTTGAACGTCGTGCCGAACATCCAGGCGCACTTGTCGGCGTTCTCCTGTCCGGAGGCGTCGAACCAGGCGTTCAGATCGGGGTCGGTGGTGGCTTCTTCGATCTCGTGCGCCAGCACGTTGATCACCCGGTCGGCCGCGGCGTCCCCGTTAGGCGGCGTCGAATTGTTGCTGCAGCCGGTGGGGAACTGCTGGACCCAGGGCTGCGCCGAGAAGAGCACGTCCTTGGCGCCCTGAGGCGAGTTCCAGGTGAAGTGGCCGTGATAGGCGCAATACTGGGATCCGAATCCGCCGCCCAGGTTGGTGTTGCCCAGGGTGAAGACGGAGTAGATCGTGGTGGGACTATAGGTCAGCTTGCCGTTGGTGAAGCCCTTCACGATTTCGGCCTGGATGGTGGCATTGGTGACCGTGGAACCATTGGAGGGCGGCACGCTGGTATTGTCAGCCCAGAACTGCTGGTAGTTGACCACGTTCTGCACGGTATGGCCGGCGCCGACCTGGTCGAAATACGTGGTGTTGATGTTGAAGTACTGCGAACCGCCCAGGTGATTCAGGAAATAACCCACCAGGGAGCCGTCGCCAGAACCGGCGCCGTTGGTGCCTGGCGCGGGGCCGCCGGCGTAGATGGTGCTGCCCGCCCAGTAAATCGCGGAGACCCCGGTGATCGGAACAATGGGGCCGCCGTGATACAGGATTCCGGTGGCGTTGGTGCCAATCCCGCCGGCCGGGGCGACACCCCGCGGCAGCATGACGTGCACGGTGCTACCCTGGAGGCTCATCCGGTTTGCGGCCAACTGGCCGTTTTCACTCTGGGTGGGGGGAGAAGCTTCGCTACAGGCGGCTGCCGCGAGCAGTGCGGTCAGCGCAGCGATCCGACGGAACTTCATTGGGGAACTCCTGGTGGGTGTGTGGGACCAGCAATCTTCCGGAAGCCGACACTTCAAAAAAACCACAACAACCGAAAATCCCAAGAGGTGCCGGGAACCCCCGGCACCTCGTGGGACTTTAAACGCCTGATCCAGCGCAATGCATCAATGGACGACCGCTTTCATCAGGGAACTGGAACAGTCACCGTCTTGGTATTGCTGAGGCTGCCGGCATCGGTGACCGTCAGCGAGATTACAAAGTTGCCGGTCCCCGGGAAGGTCTGGGTCAGCGTGACCCCGGTGCCCAGCTGAGTGCCGTTGCCGCGTTTCCATACATAGGAGACGACTCCGACGTCATCGGTCGAGCTGCTGCCATCGAAGTTGCAGACATGGGAGGCGTTGCAGCTGAAAGTGAAGTTGGCGACCGGGGGCTGGTTGCCGCCGCCACCACCAATGAAGCCCATGTAGAGCAGCCGGTTGACGCTGCCGGCGCCGGGGTTCACCACTTTGTTGAGTGTCGCGTTGGTCGTGATGGCGCTGGTCACCTGAGCCGGTGTCGCCGTCGGGTTCGCCTCGAGGTACAGACCAGCCACACCAGCAACGTGCGGAGCCGCCATCGAAGTCCCGGAAATCGTATTGGTCGCGGTGCTGCTGCCGATCCAGCCCGCGGTAATGGCCACACCAGGAGCAAAGATATCCAGGCAGGTGCCGAAATTGGAGAAGGCGGCCCGCTTGTCGGTCTTGTTGGTCGCGCCGGTTGTAATTGCCGACGGCTCCCGCGCGGGGGACTGGGTACAGGCGTTGGTGTTGTTGTTACCGGCCGAAACCGAGTAGACCACTCCCGCGGCGACTGACGCTGCCACGGCCTGGTCCAGCGCGGGATCCGGCGGGCCACCGAGGCTCATGTTGGCCACGGCCGGCGAGATATGATTCGCGGTGACCCAATCGATCCCGGCGATAACGCCCGAGGTCGAGCCGGAGCCGCCGCAATCGAGCACCCGGACCGGATGCACGATCATCGCCTTGGCGACGCCGAAGGTGGTGCCGGCCGCGGTCGTGGCGGTGTGGGTGCCATGTCCGTTGCAATCGTTGACCCCGTTGCCGTCGCCGATCTCATCATCGCCGGCGCCAATGCGCCCGGTGAGATCGGTATGGCCCAGATTGAGCCCGGTGTCGATGTCATAGAAGTGGACGCCGGCGCCGGTCCGATTGAAAGCGTACGAATTGTTGAGGGGAAGATTCTTCTGGTCGATGCGGTCCAGGCCCCAGTTGGGTGTCGGGGTCTGGGTGGTGGCAATCGACATGATCCCATCTTCCTCGATGTAGCGGACCCGGGTGTCGCTTTTCAGTGCCGCCAGCTGGGCGGCATCCAGCGTAGCAACGAATCCAGGCAGGACCCGCTGGTACACGCGAACCGGCGTAATGTTCTGGGAGCGGGCGACCGACGCCGCCATCGCGGGGCCAGCCTGCGGCATGCTGTTCAGGACCACGATGTAGCGCTTTGCGGCGGAAACGCCTTCCGATCCAACGGTTGTCGGCGTCGAATTCTCGCCGGCACAGGCTGCCGCAAAGACAAACAAGCCCAGCATCAGGGAACGACGAACCATGCGTGCCATCCTTGGGGAAACGGGCCTGGTGTGGTGGGGCGCGACGAGGACGTTTCCCCGGAGGCGTTGCAGCAACCATACCGACCATTCCAGAATTTGCAAGAGGCTATTGCGTATACTGTTACAACCGGTGCACCAGCGACGCACTGAGGCACTCCGCCTACACCCGAGTGTGCCGTGTCGCTACAGATCTGCCCGGACGAATTGAGCCTGTAAAGTTTTGAATTCCCGTCTCGTGGACCCCCCGAACCCCGGTTTTATTTCACACTCATGCCGCCCCGCTTCCTCCATGTGGACCTGGACGCCTTCTTTGTCGAGGTCTGTCGCCAGCGCCATCCCGAGCTGCGCGATCTCGAGCTGCTGGTCGTCGGGGGTCGTCGCGACCAGCGGGGCGTGGTCCAGTCTGCCTCGTACGGGGCGCGGAAATTCGGGGTACGCTCCGGTATGCCGATCGCCGAGGCGGTCCGCCGCTGTCCCGGCGCGACCTTCTTCCAGGGCTCCTTCGCTCACTACATCGAGGCGTCCCGTGCAGTTCATGGCGTGCTGGAGCATTTCTCGCCGGTCGTAGCGATGGCGTCGCTGGATGAGGCCTACCTGGACTTCAGTGGCACTGAGCTGCTCCACCCTGTCTCGCTGCTACCGGTGGCGACCGGGATTCGGGACCGGGTGAAGGCGGACGCGGGCCTCGACTGCAGCATCGGCATCGGACCCAACCGGATGATCGCCAAGCTCGCCTCCGATGCGGCCAAGCCCAGAGGCCTGATGGAGGTGCGGCCCGGTTGGGAAGCCGGGTTCGTGGCAGGATTGGAGCTGAAGGCGCTTCCTGGGATCGGGCCCAAGACTGCCGCCGCCCTGGCCCGACTGGGACTCACCCTGGTCTGGCAGGTCCAGCAGATGAGCCTGGAAGCCCTGGAGAACCTGCTCGGCGACGAAGCCAGGGCGCTCAAGCACCGAGCGGGCGGCCATGGCGGCACCACGCTCACCGCCAATCGGACACCCAAGTCCATCAGCCGGGAGACCACCCTCTCCCGCGACAGCACCGATCGGGAACGGCTCGACCGCCTGCTGACTCTCTTTGCCGCACGAGTCGCGGCGCAGCTCCGCGACGAGGGCCTGTCCGCGCGCACCGTACAGCTCAAGCTCCGGCACGGAGACTTCCACACCGTAACTCGGCGCAAGACCCTGAACCAGCCCACCGATCTCGACGCTGAGATCTACGCTGCAGCGGCGGAGCTGTTGGGGCCGGCCTATGACGAGGTGCGGAAGCGAAACCAGGGCGTGCGGTTGATCGGGGTAGGGGTCAGCAACCTGAATCCCTCGGAGCCGGCCGATCTCTTCGAGCCGGGCGAGCGCACCCGGCTCCGGGAGATCACCAGCGCGGTGGACCGGATCCGGGGGAAATTCGGTTTCGACGCACTCAAGTCGGGGAAGCTGGTACCAAAACCAAAAGGACAAGGTACCGAAGACTAAGGACTCCGGTGTTCAGTCCTTAGTCCTTAGTCCTTAGTCCTTAGTCCTTAGTCCTTAGTCCTTAGTCCTTAGTCCTTAGTCCGGCTAGGAACCAGACACGAGCGCCGTTGGGCCGCTCGAGCGGTCCTGCTTGACCTCAACCCCGGGATTCCGGAGGATGGCGTCGATCGCGGCGGCCGGCAGCGGCCGCGCGAAGTAGAACCCCTGCCCCAACTCGCACCCCAGCGCGATCAATCCTGAGCGCTGCTCCTGCAGCTCGATCCCTTCCGCCAGGGTCCGGAGCTTGAGCGTCTCGCCCAGTCCGATGATCGCCCGGGCCAGTGCGGAGCGTTCGACTCCGGCGGTCACGTCATCCACGAACGGCTTGGCGATCTTGAGGATGTCGAACGGAAAGCGCTGCAGGTAGCTGAGTGACGAGTAGCCGGTGCCGAAATCGTCGATGGCGAGCCGCACTCCGAGAGCCTTGATCTCCTGCAGCTTGTCCAGCACCTGGTCGGTCTGCTGCATCAGGATGCTTTCCGTCAATTCCAGCACCAGCGTGCCGGGGTCTCCGCCCCAGGATTTCAGCAGCTCCCGAAGCCGGGGCACCGCCTCGGGCTCGTGCAGCTCGCGGCCGGAGATATTGACGAACACCGCGATGCGGCTCTCCGGATGCGCTGACTGCCACCGCGCCAGCTGGCTTATGGCCTCCTGCATCACCCACCGGCCCAGCGGAGCGATGAGCCCGGTTTCCTCGGCCAGCGGAATGAAATGGAGCGGCACCAGCAGGCCGAGCCGGGGATGATCCCAGCGGACCAGGGCCTCGACACCGATCATCAGTCCGGTCGAAAGTTCGACGATTGGCTGGTAGAAGAGCAGGAGCTGGCCGCCGGGAATCGCCTGGCGCAGGTCCTTCTCCATCTCCAGCCGGTCTACGGCGTCGGTATACATCCGGGGATCGAAGTCGACCTGGCGACCCTTGCCCTGGCGCTTGGCGGCGTACATGGCGACGTCGGCCATGCGGAGCAGCGCGTCCGCGGTGTCCTGATTCGAAGGGCGGGCCACCCCGGTACTGGCATGGATCCGGAGTTCGCTGCCGGACAGCACGAAGGGCGACTCCAGGGCGGAGTTGATCCGGTCGACCACCGCGGCGAGACTCCCGGCCTGGTCCATGTCCTCGATCAGCACCGCGAACTCGTCGCCACCCAGGCGGGCCACGGTGTCCGACTCTCGGGCGCTGGCCTGGAGCCGCTTGGCCACCTCCACCAGCAGCCGGTCGCCTTCGCTGTGGCCAAGGCTGTCATTCACCTTCTTGAAATCATCGAGGTCGAGGAACATCACGGCGAGAGAACCGCCCTGGCGGGACGCGAGGGTCAGCGCGTGGCTTACCCGGTCCCGGAACAATGCCCGGTTGGCGAGCCCGGTGAGCGGATCGTGAAAGGCCTGGTGGGTGAGCTGCTGCTCGAGCTGCTTCCGCTCGCTCACGTCCCGCACGTTGAGCACGATGCCGGAGACGGCGGGATCGGCCATGAGGTTGGTGCCGATGGTTTCCGCGTGCAGCCAGGAGCCATCGGGCCGCCGCATCCGCCATTCCGAAGGCTGGGTGACGCCCCCCCGCCAGACCGAGTCGGCCAGGAATCCGCGCAGTTCGTTCAGGTCGTCCGGATGGACAAAATCGGGCAGCGGGGCGCCCAGCAGCCGGGCGGGATCATAGCCGAACACCCGCCACACCGAGGGGCTGACGAAGCGCAGCGTGGCATCCGGATCGATGATGAAAATTACGTCGCTGGAATGCTGGACCAGGGAACGAAACCGCATTTCGTTCTGCCGGGCCGCGGTCTCGGCCAAGAGCCGAACGTTCTGGCGGACCGCGAGAAACTGGCGGACCAGGACCAGCCCGGTGATCAGGACGGCGCCCAGGGCGATACCGCTGATAGGGTCGACCCACCGGTTCAGGGTGACCATCATCAGCAGGCCGTAGGTGATCACCGCGGCGACATAAGGCAGCGGGCTCAGCGGCTGGGCCAGCGTGGGGGCAGTAACCGTTTGCGCGGCTGCCGGCACCGGACGGCGGAGGTAGAGCGCCCCGCTGGCGATCATCAGGACGTAGTACAGCAGGTAAATCGCGTCGGTCCACGCCGCGGTTCGGCGGCCAAGATCGATCAGCTCGAAATTGAAAACCAGGTCTGCGATGATGCTGATCAGCGACGCGATCACCAGCAGTCCAAAGGCGCGGCGATTCCCATCGGTGGGGCGGCGCAGGAGCACCGTGGTAATCCCCAGGAGGACCAGCATGCCGGCCAGCGGGTAGGCAAAGGCGAGCAGGATGACGGTGAAATCGGGCTGGCCGCTTACCATCATCGGCCGGACCACGAAATACCAGTTCACCACCGCCCCGCCGACCAGGACGGTGGCGGCGTCGAGGGCAAACTTGCGCCATTCCAGCGGGGTGCGCCGCGCCAGCGGGAAGGACAGCAGCGCCACCAGGGTGATCAGGTTGCTGGCGAGGTAGAAGGGATCGGCCCACGACACCGGCGGGCTGATCTTGAGCACCGTCCCGTAGAAGACCGAGATCGCATTGCCCAGCAGGACGGACAGGGTCGCGAGAGCGAGGAGCCGCAAGGCGCCGCGCACCTTGGGATCCAATGAAGAGTTGCGGGAGGCGAGCCCGAAGGTCAGGACGACGGCGGCGTTCAACGGCATGAAGCCGACGTTCCCGATCAGGTCGCGGAGAGCCGGGCTTCCCCATCCCGAGCGTTCCCACACCATGTAGACCGTCGCGTAGAGCACGGTGGCCACGGTAATGAGCCCGCCCCAGCCGGGGGACCTTCCGGGAGCTTCTGGTGTTACGACGTCAGGTTGCGCCAAGTGGTATCGAGGTGAGGACGCTGGCCAATATACGGCTTCGTCAGCCCGGGGACGAGACTGGTTGCGCAACCACCCGGCGCCGGGGCACCCGCCAGGCGAACCCGGAGAGCAGGAACAGGCGGATCATGTGCGACCGATTGGGGTTCCCTTGCGCCACTGCCTTTTCAACTCAGAGGACCTCACAACAAAACAACAAGAGTAATTGTCCCATCATACAGAAAAATTGGTATGAATGAGTCCAAAACCGGGGCGCTATTCCTCTGAGTCTTTGAGTCTCTGAGTTGAAAACGGCAGACTGAAAGGCCGCCAGAGGGTCGCACCACCCTCCAACTCGCTAGTGAAGGTCCTGCGCATTGAACTTCAGCCCCACCGCGCCGCTGGTGGCGCTCACCTGGCCTCCCAGGCCGGGGAACGTCGCGCTCTTGCCCTGGGCATCCACCACCTTCACCGTGCTGTTCTGGTAGAGGCGATAGTACCCGATCCGGGTGCGGTTGGCCGCGGACGGCACCCCGCAGCCGCAGTCGAACGCGCCCTGGAGGCCGGCGTTCACAATGACCCGGAGCGGACGGCCGGTGCTGTTGGAGATGAGGGGAGCGAAGTAGGACCCCTCGGTGGTCCGAGCCGTGATGGTGAGTGGCACCCGGCCGGCCGGCTTGTCCACCTGGAGGGTACCCTGCAGCATCTCGCCCAGTGGTCCGGCCGGGCCGGTGGGACGAACCAGGTACCACTGGGCGAACAGCCGTTGTCCGCGCTTCAGCTTGAAGCTCACTTCCTTTTCTTCGGGAACCTGGAAGGTGGAGTCACCCACCACGAGGCGGACCGGCTCCACCAGCTGATTCTGGATCAGCAGGGTGGCGGCGCCGGCTTTGAAGTACAGGTATGCCGCCGCCCCGATGGCCGCGAGCAGCAGGAACACCAGGAATCCGATGCCCTTCCTGGCGGGAGCGGGGGACCCCGCCGGTGGGGAGGACACCGGCCGCTCCTGGCTGGGCACCACAGCGGTCCGGGCCTCGGACTCGATGCGCCGGGCTATGCTCTCGGCGCTCACCGCGGATTGCCGCCCGGAACTGCTACCCGCCTTGAGCGCGTCGAGGACCGCGCCAGCCGATTGAAAGCGCTCATCCGGTTTCTTGGCGAGCAGCCGCACGATAATGTCCGAGAGCCATCCGGGGATTCTTGCGTTGCGGTCGCTGGGCCGGGGCACCGGCTCGGCGATGTGCTTGCCAACGATCTCCTGGGAGGAATTGCCTTCATAGGGCGGGGCCCCGATCAACATCTGGTAGAGCACGGCGCCCACGGCGTAGAGGTCGGCCCGATGGTCGAGGGAGCCGTCGCCCAGGGCCTGTTCCGGCGCCATGTAGTGCGGCGTGCCCAAGGTGAAGCCGGTCTGGGTGAGTCCTCCCGCGGCCTCGCCCACCTGCTTGGCGATGCCGAAATCCACCAGCAACACCCGGCCGTTGCTGCGCTGGATGAGGATGTTCTCCGGCTTGATATCGCGGTGGACCAGCCTGGCACCGTGGGCATGGCCCAGCGCCTCCAGCACCGGCCGGATGATGGCAAGCGCCTGGTTCACATCGAGCGCGCCGGTGGACTTCACCAGCTCGGCCACGGTCTGGCCTTCGATCAACGGCATGGCGTAGTACACCAGGCCATAACCGTCGCCGACGAAATGAATGGGGAGGATGTTGGGATGGTCGAGCCGGGCCAGGGTGCGGGCTTCCTGCTTGAAGCGCTCCACCATCCCGCTGGTCCAGGCGATGTCGGGATGCAGCACCTTCACCGCCAGCCGGCGATGGAGATCCTTGTCAAACACCTCGTAGACCTCGGCGAAGCCGCCTTTGCCGAGGCTGCCCTTCACTTCGTACTTGGGGCCCAGCGCCTGGGCCAGGCGGTCGCGCACCGGCGACTCGGCGGCCGGCGCCGAAGTGACCGGGCCGGGCGGGGTGGCGCTGATCGGCTTTCCGCAATTCATGCAGAACCCGGCGCCGGGTTGGTATGGGGTATTACAGGTCGGGCAGGTGGAGGAGGGCACGGAGGGAAGTTAACGGATGGGGGTGAAGACGCTACCGCTCCAAACGCGGATCTGCGCCGAAACGCGCCGATCGCATTCGGGTGCGATTCGAGATAACTACCAGAGAAGCGCCACAAAGCGTCAAGAACAACTCAACGGTACGAACTCCTTCGCATCCGGATACCAGATTGCATCGGAGTCAATCGGCGCGTTTCGGCGTTCATCCGCGTGGCAGCGGTAGCGCCGCCGCAGCACCGGCGCCACAGTCCAGGCTTCTGCTATTCCCGCTTTTTCCACAGGGCAGCAGACAAAGAACTGGAGCGGATCCGGCTAACCTGGGGCTTTCGATGGGGTTATCGTGACCGCACTGTATTCCCATTTTCTTGCACCTTCTGCACGAAATCCTGAGCAATTGCGCGGAAAATGGGCGTGAAACTTGAAAACCACGTTCACTCCGTGCAGATCGAGCACAAATCGCTTGACAGCGCGCGTACCGGGATGTATCCTCCGCGCCATCTTTTCCGGCCCGTGCTGCGCCAGGCTCACCGTTCACCCGCAAGAAGGAATCGCCCATGGCCACAACCGCCAAGCCCACGAAGACCCGGTCCCGTCCGGGCACCACGAGCGACGTGCAGAAACTGATGGAAATGATCAAGGCGCAGAACGTCCAGGTGGTGGACGTGAAATTCTGCGACCTGCCCGGCACCTGGCAGCACTTTTCGATTCCGGCGGATTCGCTCGATGAGGCGATGGTCAAGGAGGGCCTGGGCTTCGACGGCAGTTCGATTCGCGGCTTCCAGGCCATCAACGAAAGTGATATGCTGCTGCTGCCGGACGTCTCCACCGCTTTCGTGGACCCGGTGCTGGAGGTGCCCACGCTCTCGATCGTGTGCGACATCTACGACCCGCTCACCCTGGAGCCGTACAGCCGGGATCCCCGGTTCGTGGCGTTCAAGGCCGAGGAGTACCTCAAGACCAGCGGCATCGCGACCCTGTCCTACTGGGGCCCGGAGGCCGAGTTCTTCATTTTCAACTCGGTCCGGTTCGACCAGAACGCACACGAGGGTTACTACCACATCGATTCGGAGGAAGGGATCTGGAACTCGGGGAAGAACGGCACGCCCAACCTGGGACACCGGCCCCGGCACAAGGAAGGCTATTTCCCGTGTCCCCCGGCGGACCGGCTGCAGGATACCCGCTCCAAGATCATGCTGGCGCTGATCAAGGCGGGGATCCCGGTCGAGGTGCAGCACCATGAGGTCGCCACGGCGGGCCAGACCGAGATCGACTTCAAGTTCGGCACCCTGGTGAATACGGCGGACCGGCTGCTGACCTACAAGTACATCGTCAAGAACGTGTGCCACAATCTCGGGCTTACGGCCACCTTCATGCCCAAGCCGCTGTACGGGGACAACGGCTCCGGCATGCACGTGCACCAGTCGCTGTGGAAGGGCGACACCAACCTGTTCTTCGACCCGAACGGGTACGCCCTGCTCTCCGACACCGCGCGGCACTACATCGGCGGCCTGATCGCGCATGCGCCGGCCCTGATGGCTTTCTGCGCCCCGACCACCAACAGCTATCGCCGCCTGGTGCCCGGCTTCGAGGCACCGGTCAACCTGATGTATTCGCAGCGGAACCGCTCGGCGATCTGCCGGATCCCGACCTACTCCTCGAGCCCCAAGGCGCGCCGGGTCGAGTTCCGGGCTCCGGATCCCACCGCGAATCCCTACCTGGCCTTTTCGGCCATGCTGATGGCCGGCCTGGACGGAGTGCGGCGGAAGATCGAGCCGCCCAAGCCTATCGACGAGGATCTCTACGAGCTGCATGACGAGCGCAAGAAGAGCATCAAGAACACCCCGGCTTCCCTGGGCGAGTCGCTCGATGCGCTGGAAGCCGATCACCAGTTCCTGCTGGAGGGCGACGTCTTCACCGCCGACGTGATCGACACCTGGCTCGCCCTGAAGCGGACCAAGGACCTGCCGGCCGTGAACCTCCGCCCGCATCCGTATGAGTTCTTCCTGTACTATGATGCTTGAGAAAAGGGCGGTAGGGCGGTAAGGCGGTAGGGCGGTAAGAACAACCAGAGGATCTCTCGTCATGAGAGGTCCTTTGTGTTGTTTGCTTACCGCCTTACCGCCCTACCGCCTTACCGCCTAGTTTCGTAGATGGACCGCGCAGCCTACCTCATGCTCGTCACCGGCGCCCTGCTCATCGCAGGGGTGCTCTCCAGCCGGCTGTCGGCCCGGTCCGGCGTTCCTCTCATCCTCCTGTTCGTCGCGGTGGGACTCCTGGCGGGCGAGGAAGGCCCGCTCGGCATCCAGCTCAACGACGCGGCCCTGGTCAGCGCGATCTCCATCGGGCTGCTGGCGCTCATTCTTTATGACGGTGGGCTGGGCACGCCGGTGCGGCAGATTCGCCGAGTCGCCGGCCCGGCGATCATGCTCGCCACCGGCGGGGTGGTTATCTCAGCCGTGGTTACCGGCGCGGCCGCGGTGCTGTTGCTCGGCTTCTCGTGGCAGGAAGGACTGCTGCTGGGAAGCATCCTGGGCTCGACCGACGCGGCGGCGGTGTTTTCCAGCTTCCGGGGCCGAGGGGTGACCCTGCCCGACCGGCTCCGCGCCACGCTCGAGGTGGAGTCGGGCCTCAACGACCCCATCGCGATCTTCCTCGTCCTCACGCTCACCACGATGATCGCCGGTGGCATCGCGCCGCCCTGGTGGCAGATCGGCACCAACCTGGTGCGCGAGATGTCGATCGGCGTGGCGCTGGGCGGCGGGGTAGGCTGGCTCGCCAGCTACACCATGCGGCGGCTGCACCTCGACGTGGCCGGGCTCTACCTGGTCTTCTCGCTGGCCACCGGGTTACTGGCATTCGGCGCCGCCGACGTCCTGCACGGCAGCGGAATCATCGCGGTGTATATCGCGGGCGTCATGGTGGGTCACAGCCGGCTGCCCTTCGAGCGCGGCCTCCGCCGGTTTCACGACGGGATCGCCTGGATCGCGCAGGTCGGCGTCTTCGTGCTGCTGGGGTTGCTGGCCTTTCCCAGTCACCTGGTCGCGGCGGCCCCCAATGGCCTCGCCATCGCGGCGGTGCTGGTATTCGTGGCCCGGCCGGTTTCGGTCCTGCTCATGACCGCGCCGTTCCGGTACGACTGGAAGGACCGGCTGGTCATCGCCTGCGGTGGTCTGCGCGGGGCGGTCCCGGTCATTCTCGCCACCATTCCGCTGGCCGCCGGTCTGCCCGGCGCGGCTACCATCTTCAACGTGACGTTCTTCGCGGTCCTGGTGTCGGTGCTGCTTCAGTCCACCGTCATCGTCCCGCTGGCCCGGCGACTGGGGAAGCTGGAGCCGGAGAATCCGGAGTCCGCGATTTCCCTGGAGCTGACCGCGCTCCGGGAAACCGGCCAGGAATTGCTCGGCTACCAGGTCGAAGCGGGAAGCCCGGCGGCGGGGAAGCCGATCCGCACCCTGCCGCTGCCGGCGGACTCACTCATCGTGCTGGTCGTGAGGGGCAAGGAGGTCATCCCGCCCCGCGGCAGTACCACGCTCACGGAGCGGGACCAGGTGTACGTATTGAGCGGAGTGCCCTACCACACGGTCGTGGCCGAGTTGTTTTCGGCGGCCTTGCAGGACGATGCCGCGCTCTCGGGCGTCCATGAGTTCAGCATGGATGCCCGGCTCGCGACGGTGGGAGACGTGGAAGAGTTCTATGGGTTGGAGCTGGGCCGGGCCAAGGACGAGCCGCTGGCCGAGTTCCTGGATCGCACCATGGAGTTCCCCGCAGTGCCCGGCGGACAGGTTCCCCTGGGCGGGCGGGATTCGAAGGTCAACCTGGTGATCCTGTCTACCCGAAACGGCAAACCACACCAGGTCGCGCTGGATGTCACCACCGAGATGCCGGTAAAGAAGGATTGAGGGGATTGAGGGGATTGAGGGGATTGAAGGATTGCCCCGATGGTAGAAGATTGGACGTATGGCCGACAGCACTCCGCTGGCAAGCGTGATCTTCCAGATCAAGGATGCCGATTACATGGCCACGCTCTGGCAGAGCGAGGAACGTCCGCCAATTTGGATCGTTCGGGGCGCGGGGAAGGTCTGGTACCTGCCGCCGGGTGGGGATCCTTCCGAGGGCTCGACCAAGGTGCGCCAGCGTTTTCTCGATTACACCGCCGTGCTCGATACCGAGGGAGAAAATGCTTGACGGATGCAGTGCCACGCTGTAACTTGCTGAACAGCAAGCAAGGATGGCAATGACCGCTAAACCCAAGCAAATCAACGACAAAGAACGCAATCCCCAGCGCACCAGGGAAGCCATCTTGGATGCCGCAGAGGAAGTTTTTGCCGAGCAGGGATACGCCAGCACCAGCCTCCAGGTCATCGGCACCCGGGCCGGGGTTTCCCGGGGCACTCCGGGCTATTTCTTCGGCTCCAAACCGGACCTGTATCAAGCCGTGCTGGAGCGCTGTTTCGGCCGGGCGCGGGCTGCGATCCGGAGCGGCCGGGACCGGGCGCTCGCCAGCCAGGAATCCCCCGAGGTCGTTCTGGCCGGCGCGGTCGCGGAGTACTTCGAGTTCTTCGTATCCAACCAGAATTTCGTCCGCCTCATGGAACGCGAGGCCCTGTCCGGCGGCCCCAAGCCCGACGGATTCTCTCCCCGCAGCAACGTGGTTAGCGAAGCGACCGCGGCGATCTCCGAAGAACTCGGACTGGATCCCTCGCAGGGAGCCGAAGCAGCGCACCTGGTGCTGAGCATCATGGGCCTCTGCTGGTTCCCCACCGTGCACGCCAGCACTGTCCTGCCGGCGCTGGGATTCGACCCCCGGGGCCCGGAGTTCCACGAGCAGCGCAAGCGGCATGTCGTCGAACTGGTATTGCGCGGAGTCCAAGGCAACATCCCACTCACCAACTTGAGCAGCCCATGACCGACGTGATGAAGCCGCCGGTTGCCCCCCAGGGCAACCTGGCCAGCGAGAAGGAAGCCCGGGAGGTCGCCGAGGCGGCGCGGGAAACCGAGTGGCAGGCGCCGAGTTTCGTGCGAGAATTATTCGCGGGATCCTTCAGGCTGGACCTGATTCACCCCTTCCCCGCCCCCAGCCCGGACGACCTCGCCAAGGCTCGGCCGTTCATGGAGCGGCTGGAGAAGTTCATGGGCACCGTGGACAGCGATGCGATCGACCGGGAAGGCAAGATTCCCCCGGCGATCGTCCAGGGGCTCAAGGATATCGGCGCGTTCGGCATCAAGATCCCGGAGGAATACGGCGGGCTGGGGCTGAGCCAGTACAGCTACACCCGCGCCATCGCGCTGGTCACCAGCCAGGACGGCAGCCTCACCGCCCTGCTCTCGGCAGCCCAGTCCATCGGGGTGCCCACGCCGCTCAAGCTCTTCGGCACCCAGGAGCAGAAGCAGCGGTTCCTTCCCCGCCTGGCGCGGGGCGCCATCTCGGCCTTCGCGCTGACCGAAAACCAGGTCGGGTCGGATCCCGCCGGGCTCAGCACCACCGCCGTCCTCTCCGAGGATGGCAAGCACTACATCCTGAACGGGGAAAAGCTTTGGTGCACCAACGGCACCATCGCCGAGCTGATGGTGGTGATGGCGAAGACGGGGAAGAAGATTTCCGCGTTCATCGTCGAAGCCAGCTGGCCCGGGGTGGAAGTCGTCATGCGGCTGCACTTCATGGGACTGAAGGCGCTGGAGAACGGCATTATCCGGTTCACCAACGTGAAGGTCCCGGTGGAGAACCTGCTCTGGGGCGAGGGCAAAGGGCTGAAGCTGGCGCTGATCACGCTTAACACCGGCCGGCTGACCCTGCCCGCATCGGCGGTGGCCGGCGCCAAGCGCGCGCTGGAGATTTCGCGACGCTGGGCCACCACCCGGGTGCAGTGGGGGGCGGCAATCGGGAAGCATGACGCGATCGCCAACAAGCTGGGACGAATGGCGGCGGATATCTTCGCCATGGAAGCGGTGTCCGACCTCGCCTCCCTGATGGCGGACCGGGGCCACACGGACATCCGGCTCGAAGCCGCGATGGCCAAGATGTGGAACACCGAGATCGGGTGGCGGATCGTGGACGATGCGCTGCAGATCAAGGGTGGCCGGGGCTATGAGACCGCGGACAGCTTGCGGTCCCGGGGCGAAGCCCCGGATCCGATCGAACGGATGATGCGGGACTACCGGATCAACCTGATCTTCGAGGGTTCCAGCGAGATCATGCGGCTGTTCATCGCCCGCGAGGCGCTGGATACCCACCTCTCGGTGGCCGGCGCGCTGATCGATCCGAAGACTCCGATGGGCGGCAAGATCAAGGCGCTGTTCAAGGCGGGCGCCTTCTACGCCTGGTGGTATCCCAAGCAATGGCTGGGGTGGGGCTGGTGGCCGCGCTACGCCGAGTTCGGCAAGCTGGCGACCCACGTGCGGTTCGTGAACCGCGCGTCACGCCGGCTGGCGCGCACCCTGTTTCACTGCATGGTGCGGTTCGGGCCCAAGCTGGAGAAGCGGCAGATGGTGCTGGGCCGGCTGGTGGAGATTGGGGCAGAGCTCCTGGCGATCTCGGCAGCGTGCAGTCGAGCCCGGGCGATGGGGGGGGAGCGGGGTAGCGAGGGAAGTGGCGCAGCAAACGCGGCCGACCTGGCCGATGTGTTCGCCCGGCATGCCCGGCGTCGGGTGAACGAGAAGTTTGCCGCGGTGTTCGATAACGACGACGTAAAGACGTACGCGGTGGCGCAGCGGGTGACCAAAGAGGAGTTCAGCTGGCTGGAAGAGGGGATTACCTGATCCCACCGACTGCTCCCCCGTCCCTGTCGTGCTAAATTTGAGGGCACCCAGACCAGGACCAGGACATGGCGGTTGCAGAAGGCAGGATGATACCGTTCACCGGCCCCGAGGCTATCGACGTGGCCGTGCTGGAGACGTTCGGGTATGAAGGGCCGGAACAGGAAATCGTGACCGAGACCAGCGAATTCAGCGCGGTCTGTCCCTACAGCGGGCTGCCCGACTACGCGAAGCTGACCATCCGCTACGTCCCGGGCCACAAGTGCATCGAGCTCAAGAGCCTCAAGTACTACATCGTGAGCTACCGGAACGTCGGCATCTTCCAGGAGCACGCGACTGCCCGCATCGCGGAAGACCTGCACCTGGTGCTGGAGCCCCGGCAGCTCACGGTGACCACGGAGTACAACGTGCGCGGCGGGTTCCTCACCACCTGCACCGTTCGACTGCCCAACCAGTCACAATAACGATTGTCATTCCGAGCGATGGGAGGAATCTCAAGGCGCGATGTGCTTTGAGCTTGAGATCCTTCGCTACGCTCAGGATGACACCTTAACGGTTTCTCGCCAGCCCCGCCGACGGCACTGCCGGCACCAGCGGCGGCACCGGCGTCTTGTTTCCCCGCGGCAACAGCACCGGCAAATTCGCCAGCTCATACGCGGTCACGGCCATCACGGCCGAGGCCTGTCGCAGATCGCTGGGGACGGCATGATCGTAGGTGTCCACCTGGGAGTGGTGGGTATGGTTGTAGCCCCGTGATTCCTGGTCGAAGTTCCAGCCCGGCACTCCGTAGGGGATAAACGAGAGGTGGTCGGTGCCGCCCTTGTTCCCCGAGCGCACCTTGCTCGCACCGAGCGAGGTCACCGGTGCCAGCAGGTCCCGCCAGAGGGTTGAGTCCTGGTCCCGTCCCTGCAACGCCTGCCCGGTGATCATCCCGGTGCCATTGTCGAGCACCAGCACCGCCTGGATGTTGTCCGCTTCGCCGGCATGGGCGGCCGCGTAGGCCCGGGACCCCAGCAGCCCCTCTTCCTCTCCACTGAACAGGATGAACCGGATGGTCCGCTTCGGCTTGAGGCCGGACTGGGCGATGGCCCGCGCCGCTTCCAGCACCACCATGGACCCGGTGCCGTTGTCGGTGACGCCCTGGCCGATATCCCAGCTGTCGAGGTGAGCGCCCAGGATCACGACCTGGTTGGGGAGCTCGCTACCCCGGATCTCGCCGATCGTGTTCCACTGCGGCATGGAGCGGGCGCCCATCCGGTTGTCCACCATCGCGCTCAGCCGGGGATTGAGACCGGACTTGATCTGCCGGTCGAGCATGGCGTAGTCCTCGTGCGCGATTACCAGGTTGGGCAACGGGGAAACCCGGTTGGGTGACCCGCTCATGTTCCCCAGGGCCATCTCCTTGCTGCCGTCGGTGATAGTGCCAAGGGCACCGGCCTGTTTCAGCAGGTAAGGCAGATCGATCCCGAACTGACGCCGGGCGGCCACCGCGGCCGCCGAGGTGTCGGCGTTCATCGCCTGGTTGGCCTGCCGGGCACGGTCCATCATCGCCTGCCGGTCGGCCGAATCCTTCGCGGTCATGGCCGGGCCGTCCGGGTTCCAGATACTGGCGGGATCCCGCTGGATCACCCAGGCGCCCCGCACCTTGTCGCGATACTTGGCGAGGCTGTCCGCATTGCTCAGGTCCGCCCGCACCACCGGCCCTTCCAGGGCTTTGCCATCGGTGCCGGCGGTCCAGGCCCAGCTCCAGGCGTTCACCTGGCGCGGGTAGGGGGCGGTCAGCTTGACCATGATGGGTCCCCGTTCCCAGGTGACGCCGAAGGGATACTCCTCGAGCGTCGCGGTCAGGCCGTAGGCCCGGAACCGCTCCGCGGTCCAGTCGTTGGCTTTCCGCATCGCGGCGGAACCGGTAAGGCGGGGTCCGATGGCGTCGGCGAGGTATTGGAGGTTGTCCATGACCTGAGAGTGGTCTATGGCCTGGCTGATGAGGGCGCCGGCCCCGCTGGTATCGACCGCGGGGGACTGGGCCGCGAGCGGCGTGGCGCCAAGGCAAGTGACAAGGAAGAGGAGACGTCTCATGGGGCAGCACCTGAAAAGGAAGGGGATAGGAACTAACCACTGTCGACCCGCCGGCGCCACTTACGCAGCCGGGAGCGCAGAGTTTCTCCCTGTTCACTGCAAGTCAGCGATTGACGCTGCCTGAGGAAAGCGAAAGATTAGGTCATGCATCTCACAACCCTGGATTGGGCGATCGTCGTCGCCTCGATCGTCGTGTGTTTCATCCCGGCGATCCTTCTCGCGCGGCGGGCCGGCACCAGCACGGCCGAATTCTTCACCTCCGGCCGCGCGGCGCCCTGGTGGTTGATCGGCGTTTCCATGGTGGCGACGACTTTCAGCACCGATACCCCGAACCTGGTGACCAACCTGGTACGGGAACACGGAGTCGCCAACAACTGGCAATGGTGGGCGTTCCTGCTCACCGGCATGGCGACGGTGTTCTTCTATGCCCGGCTGTGGCGGCGGTCCCGGGTGCTCACCGATCTCGAATTCTACGAGATTCGGTATTCCGGCAAGGCGGCGAGCTTCGTTCGCGGGTTCCGCTCGGTGTATCTCGGGCTGTTCTTCAACTGCTTCATTATGGCCACCGTCAACCTGGCGGCGGTGAAGATCGCCAACGTGATGCTGGCATGGCCGATGGGGAAGACCCTGCTGATCTGCGCGGTCCTCAACATCGCCTTCGCCGCCACCTCGGGACTCTGGGGGGTGATGGTGACCGACATGCTCCAGTTCGGCATCGCCATGACCGGCTCGTTCGCCGCGGCGTACTTCGCCCTGAAGCAACCCGAGGTTGGCGGACTCTCCGGCCTGATCGCCCGAACCGATACCAGCGCCCTCAGGCTCATTCCCGATTTCGGCGACTGGGGGCTCGCCCTCTCGGTCTTCCTGATCCCCATCACCATCCAGTGGTGGTCGGTCTGGTATCCCGGCGCGGAGCCTGGGGGTGGCAGCTACATCGCGCAGCGAATGCTGGCAGCCAAGAGCGAGAAAGACGCGATGGCCGGCACCTTGTTCTTCAACGTTTGCCATTACGCGCTCCGGCCCTGGCCCTGGATCATCGTCGCCCTCAGCTCCATGCTGGTCTTCCCCCACCTGTCGGACATCGCCCACACCTTTCCCTACGTGGACCAGCACCTGATCGGGCACGACATGGCGTATTCCGCCATGCTCAAGTTCCTCCCGGTCGGGTTCATGGGAATCATGGTCGCCGGCCTGCTCGCGGCCTATGTGTCCACGATGTCCACCCATTTGAACTGGGGCACCTCCTACCTGGTGCACGATCTCTATCGCCGGTTCTTTAACCCGGGCGCCACTGAGAAGCACTACGTCATGATGGGACGGCTGGTGACCGGTTTGCTGATGATCCTGGCTGCTCTCCTTACTTACATCTTCGATTCGGCGCGGGAGAGTTTCAGCCTGCTGCTGTCGATCGGCGCCGGGACCGGGCTCCTCTACCTGCTGCGCTGGTTCTGGTGGCGGATCAACGCGTGGAGCGAAGTCGCCGCGATGGCCAGCTCATTTCTCGTGGCTCTCGGTTTCTTCTTTGCGGCCAAGGCCGGGCACGGGCTTCCCGATCACATCTCTCTCATCATTACCATCCTCAGCACAACCGTCGTGTGGGTGCTGACGACATACCTGACCCAACCCACGGATCGGAACGTCCTGATCAAGTTCTATCAACTGGTGCGGCCGGCCGGCCCGGGGTGGAACAGCATCAGGACGGAATCCGGGGTCGGCGCCTCGCCCGACAGCCTGGCGCACTCGCTGCTGGGATGGGTCCTCGGCTGCATGTTCATCTATTCCGCGCTGTTCGGGGCCGGCAGCTTCCTGTACGGCAAGACCGCGCAAGGATCGGTCTGGCTCGCGGCGTTCATCATCAGCGGCATTGGGTTGATTCGCCTGTTGCCCAAGCTCTGGGCCAGCGAACCGGCTCCCACCTCCTGAACCCCGTGCCCACCGAGCCCGGCCTGATCACCAAAGCCGTGATCCTGGCCGCCGGACTCGGCACCCGGATGCGGAAAGACGAAGGGGCGACCGGCTTGAGCGCGGCCCAGCAGGAAGCCGCCGCATCCGGGCTCAAGGGGATGATGCCCATAGGGCGACCCTTCCTGGACTACACCTTGAGCGCGCTGGCGGACGCCGGGTACCGGGAGGTGTGCCTCGTGATCGGTCCCGGGCACCAGGCGGTCCGAGACTATTATGAATCGCTCCAGCTCACCAGAATCGACCTCCGCTTCGCCATCCAGCAGCAACCCAGGGGGACCGCGGACGCCGTCGCCGCCGCGGAAGCATTCGCCGGGCCCGAGCAGTTCCTGGTCCTCAACTCCGACAATCACTACCCGGCCCCCGCGCTGACCGCGCTGCGCTACCAGGACAATCCGGGCCTGGCCGCATTCCGGGTTGATGCACTCCTGGCCGGGGGAATTCCCTACTCCCGGCTCGCCCGGTTTCCCGTCCTGGCATGGGACCCGTCGGGCCGGCTCCTCGAGATGCAGACCGGATCGGTCCCCTGCGCCACCGATTTCGTCAGCATGAACTGCTGGCGTTTCTCACCGGCGATATTCCAGGCCTGCCGGGCCATCGCGGCTTCCCCGAACGGCGAGTTCGAGTTGCCCGTCGCGGTCCGCTTCGCGCTGGAGACGCTCGGCGTGCAGTTCTCCGTGCTGCCCTTCGCGTTGCCGGTCCTGGATCTCTCCACCCGGGCCGACATCGCCACCGTCACCGAGCGACTCCTCGGGGTTCCAGTGCAGCTATGACGGCGGAAGCCCGGGTCAAGTCGGAACTTTTCTCCCGCTGTCACGCGGCGCTCTCCGGCAATGCCGCCGGCGCCATCTCGCTCTTTGTTCCCGGCCGGATCGAGTTTCTCGGCAAGCACACCGACTACGCGGGCGGCAGGAGCCTGGTCTGCGCGATCGAGCGGGGGATCTGCTTCGTGGCGCGCCCCCGGCGGGACCGGCAGATCACCCTGCACGACGTGGTATCGCACCAGTCGGTGAGCTTCGAGTTTTCTCCCGCGCTCGAGATACCGTCCGGCTCGTGGAAGACCTACCCCATCACCACGGCCCGGCGCCTCGCCCGGAATTTCCCGGCACTTCGCACCGGCGCCGACATCGCCTTCGGCAGCGACCTGCCGAGGGCGGCGGGATTGAGCAGCTCCAGCGCTCTCGTCACCGGTTGCTATGTCATCCTCTCCCGCCTCAACCAGCTGGACAATTCGGGGCTCTCCACGCCGGAG
>DASYPP010000113.1:0-57592 GCA_036006525.1 Gemmatimonadales bacterium | reverse complement strand
CTGGATCAGTGGAGGCTGCTGTTCCTCACGAAGACCACAGAATCGCACGAAAGCCACGGATAGTTCACAATGACTCAACTGGCAGGATCTGACGAACTCAACAATATCACTTACAAGGTGATTGGGGCCGCCCTCAGGGTTCATAGCCGGCTGGGGCCCGGTCTTCTTGAGCATACGTATCGTCGCTGCCTTGCCCAGGAAATACGCCTGGCGGGCTTGAGCGCCGAATGCGAGGTCTGGATCACTCTGGACTACGAAGGATTATCGATCCCTGAAGCGTATCGAATGGATCTATTGGTGGAGAATCAAGTCGTGGTGGAGGTCAAAGCGGTGGAGAAGGTGCACCCGGTCCATCATGCCCAAGTCCTGACCTGCCTCAAACTAGGCTCCAAACCGGTTGGCCTGTTCTTCAATTTCAACGCGAAGCGACTCCCCGACGACATGAAACGATTAGTCAACCTGTAGCAGTTTGTTCGTGGTTTTCGCGCGATTTCGTGGTTTTCGTGAGGATATGTTCTCAGCGCTCCTCCTGTTGCCGGGGTTTAGCCAACAAGCGCTCAGTAAAATCCACCCGCTCGGCCAATTCACCCACCTCCTGGCGAAGCGCGTACAGCTCGTCGAGCACCTCCTGGGAAAGCTCCTGCGGATCTCTCTCCTCCGGATCCCAGCGCGAAATCCGCCTTCCCTCATCATCTTCGAAATGCCCGCTGGCCACCATGATGACGTCATAGAGGTACCAGATTCCCAGCCCGCCGAAGCTGCCAAGCATAAGCAGGCCAGTGCCCACCTTCCCGGCATAGAACCGGTGGACGCCGAAGACGCCAAGCACGATGGCGAGAGCCAGGGCGACGCCGCGGGATTTGTCAGAAGCCATAAGTGCCTGGACCGAGGACCGAGGAAAGGACTAAGGACTGAGGACTAACGTACTGGGTACTAGGTACTGGGTACTGGGTACTGGGTACTGGGTCAAATTACTCGGTCATTGCCCCCATCAATGGGGACCTGGGCGCCCGTGGTCTTGGCGAAGGGGGCGCCCAGCATGGCGAGCGCCAGCGCGGCGACGTCCGCCGACGTCACTTCGGCCTTGAGCAGGTTCTTGGCCTTGTACTCTTCCACTGAAACGCCGTAGCTCCGGGCCCGCTGGGCCAGCACCTCCGGAGTCCAGGCCCCGGTGTCGAACACCGCATGCGGATGCATCACGTTCACCCGGATGCCGTCCCCGGCGAGTTCCAGCGCCGCCACCCGGGCGAGCTGGGTGAGCCCCGCCTTCGCCACCGAGTAGGCACCCGCACCGGGGCCGGGAGCCGGGACATTCTTGGATCCGACGATCACGACCGCGGGCTCGACACCCAGTTTCAGGTACGGAGTCGCGGCCTGGAGAAGATACCGGTGGCTACTCAAGTTGAGCGCCAGGCTCTGCTGCCACGTCGCCTCGTCCAGGTCTTCCAGGTCCGCGCTCGGCGTGAAGAAACCGGCGTTGCTCACGAGAAGGTCAAGGCCGCCGTAGAGGCCGACGGCTTTCTCAATCGCGCCAGTTACGGCGGCCCGGTCGGTGACATCACAGGCGCGGCCCGCCAGGCCGGCCTTGGTGAACTGGGTCTCGATGGCAGGATTGATGTCGAGTCCCAGCACGGCGGCCCCGGCCGCATGCAGCGCCTCGGCCACCGCCTTCCCAATGCCGCTCGCCGCGCCGGAGACGACGGCGACTTTGCCCTGGAACGGCTTCGGGGCTCCCGATTTCTTGAGCTTGGCCTGCTCCAGCTCCCAGTACTCCACCTCGAACAGCTCGGCCTCTCCCAACGGCTTCCAGCCCCCGAGGGTTTCCGCGGCCTGTATCGCGCGGCGAGTATGACGCACGATATCGGCGGCGATGTCCGCGTCGGCGGCCGACGCACCGAAAGTGACGGTCCCCGTCCCGGGGAGCACGGCCCAGCGGGGTGCCGGATCGAGCGCCGAGAGTCCTGTGGTGCGGTGCCGGGCAAAGTACTGTTCGTAGCACTCGCCATACTCCTTCACCGAAATTGCGGGGTCCTGGCCGGCGACCATTCCATGGGGCTTGGTCCGGATGACGTGATCGGGAGTGAGGGGACCGCGGCTGGCAAGATCGGCGACTGCGGGCAGGGCCGCGAACTGGAGCGCCTCCCCGCCCTGGTCCAGCCGCGCCACCATGGCCGATCCCCGCGCGGTCGAGACCGCTTTCCTGAGGCGCGCGAGATGGGCCAGCGTGTCCGGCTTCAAGGCGACGGGTTTGGCCGGGGAGTTTGGCCTTTTCGCATTGGCCGCCAGGTAGTCCTCCGCCTGGCCCACCAGCTTGATCATGAGCTCGTAGCTGGTACGCGCGTCCTCGCCGAAGGTGAACACACCGTGGTTCAGGAGTATCAGCCCATCCAGCGCCCGCCAGTCGGTCTGGCGAGTCATTTCGTAGACGGCGCGGGCCAGGATGAAACCGGGCATCACGTAAGGGACGATGAGCACCCGGTCGCCGTAGATCTCCCGGACCCGCCGTTCTCCGTCCGCGGTATTGGTGACGGTGACGACCGCATCGGCGTGGGTGTGATCGACCCAGGCGAACGGAATGATGGCATGGAGGATGGCTTCCACCGACGGGGTCGGCGCCCCCGGATCCAGCATCGCGGCGCGCTGGGCCTTCACCATGTCGGTGTCTCTCAGCCTGGGTAGCTCGGCCATCCGTTGCAGGACCTCGAGCCGCACCGGTGCGAACCCCGACTCGGTGATAGTCGCGAGGTCCCAGCCGCTGCCTTTCACCAGCAGGACCTGCTCCAATTCGCCGAATAAATTGGGGAGCTGGGCCTTCACCGATGTGTTGCCGCCGCCGTGGAGGACCAGGGAGGGCTCCTGTCCCAGCAGGCGGGAGGTGTAGGCGCGAAGGGCGAGGGAATCGTTACGGCAGGTTGCGGCGTCCCGGTCGTTCCAGAGGCTCTGCATATGGCTACAAGATAGCGCGGGACCGTAACCGCTTCAACGCAAAGGCGCGAAGTCGCAAAGGAATTGACTGCGAACGATCCTGCCGTGGCGATTGGAGATGCTTGGGGAACTAACCGTTTTCAACACGTAGTCACGCAGGGCACGTAGGTCACATAGAACTGCACCCGCACATGATGAACACCGAGATGATTCCCGGACGGCGATTCAACAAGTGACTACACATTTGTTATGGTCAGTTTTCCTGCGTGGCCCTACGTGTTCTACGTGCCTACGTGTTGAAAACGGCAGCCCGGGGAGAGAATTCCCGGGCATGCCTTCGCGCCCTCGCGCCTTTGCGTCTTGATGTTGCCGTGCTAGAGGGACGTCGGCAGCTCGGTGGTGTGCCCGCTGCTGACCTGGCCGCGAACCATGTCCTCGATGCAGCGCGCGGCCAGGGCGGTCCACCCGGTCTGGTGGCTGGCCCCCACCCCCCGCCCGGTGTCTCCATGGAAGTATTCGTAGAAGAGGACCAGGTCTTTCCAGTAGGGGTCCTCGGCATAGCGAGGCTCGCCGCCGTGGCTGGGCCGGTTGCCCTGGCTGTCGGGAAGAAACAGGCTGGCCATCCGGCGATTGAGCTCCTGCGCCACCTCGCCCAGGTTCATCCGGCGGCCGGATCCCACCGGGCATTCCACCGTGAACTCGTCGCCGTAGAAGTGGTGATAGCGCTCGAGCGATTCTGCCAGGAGGTAGTTCACGGGGAGCCAGACCGGGCCGCGCCAGTTGGAGTTGCCGCCAAACAGGGGAATACTCGCCTCACCGGGGTCATAGTCCACTTCATAGTGAACACCATCGATCTGGGCGTGGTAGGGATGATCGCGGTGGATCCGGGACAGGGACCGCACGCCGTGCGGCGACAGGAACTCGTTTTCATCCAGCACGTAGCGCAGCACCCGTTCCAGCCGCTGCCGGGAAGGAATCGCGAGCAGGCGATGCTCATGGCCGTCCTCGAGGCGCGATTCCATGTACGAGATGGACCGGGCCAGGTCGCGCCGGTTTTTCAGGAACCAGCGCATCCGCCTGGTGAAAGACGGCAACCGGTCCAGGACTTCCTGCTCCAGGTTCTCACAGGCGAAGAGCGGAATGATGCCCACCATCGAACGGACCCGGACCGGGAAGGTCTGCCCACCCATGTTGAGCTGGTCGTAGTAGAACCCGTCCTGCTCGTCCCACAGTCCGGTGCCGCCGAGGTTGTTCATGGCGTCGGTAATCGCCACGAAATGCTCGAAGAACTTGGAGGCCACGTCTTCATAGGCCGGATCCTCGCTGGCCAGCTCCAGCGCCATCGACAGCATGGTCGAACAGAAGAAGGCCACCCACGCGGTGCCGTCCGCCTGTTCCAGCCGACCGCCTCCCGGCAACGGCTTGGACCGGTCGAACACTCCGATGTTGTCGAGACCCAGGAACCCGCCGGCGAAGAGATGGCGGCCTTCGACGTCCTTGCGGTTGACCCACCAGGTGAAGTTGATGAGCAGCTTCTGAAACACCCGCTCGAGGAAGAGCCGGTCCCGCTTGCCGCGGGGGCCTGTCATCTTGTATACCCGCCAGCAGGCCCAGGCGTGCACCGGCGGGTTGGCGTCACTGAAACCGAACTCATAGGCCGGAATCTGGCCGTTGGGATGCATGTACCACTCGCGGAGCAGCAGAACGAGCTGCTGCTTGGCGAACTCCGGATCGATCCGGGCAAAGGGGACCATGTGGAACGCGAGGTCCCATGACGCATACCAGGGATACTCCCAGGTGTCCGGCATCGAAATGACGTCGCGGTTAAACAGGTGGGTCCAATCCCGGTTCGGCCCGTTGCGTCGTTCCGGCGGCGGAGGCGGAAAGGCGGGATCGCCCTCCAGCCAGTCCGACACCACGTAGTAGTAGAACTGTTTGGACCAGAGCAGCCCGGCGTAGGCTTGCCGCATCACCCGCTCCTGCTCTACGCCGGCGCCTGCCGGGGTGTGCAACTGGTAGAAAGTGTCCGCCTCGGCGATCCGGTCGCGCAGGATAGCGTCGAACCTGGCGAACGGCGTCGCTCCGCGCTCCGACTCCTCCGTCAGTCGGAGCCGGACCGTGATCTCGCCTCCCGCCGGCACCAGGCGCCGGTAAAGCAGCGCCGCCTTGGTGCCCTCCCGCGCCGGGTTCACCGAATTGGGCTTGCCCTGGACCAGGTATTCGTGAAAGGCGTCCTTCACGAACGGGCTGGCATTGGGCGATGCGAAGAGCCGCTGCTGATTGGTCTCGTTCTCGGTGAAAAGCAATTCCGGCTCGAGCCCGGACCCCGTCGGCTCGAAATCGAGGCGGAACTGGCCGAGGCTCGTGTGGTCGGACCGAATTGCTCCTGACTCGGCCCAGAGCCTGGGCTTGGGCCAGTACCCTTCCCCGCTCCGGCCCCAGCTCCAGGTGTTGCGAAACCAGAGCGTGGGCAGGAGATGGATTGGCGCCGCATCGGGTCCCCGGTTGACGACCCGGATCTGGATCAGGATGTCATCGGGCGAGGCCTTGGCGTACTCGACGAAGACATCGAAGTAGCGGTCGCCGTCGAATACCCCGGTGTCGAGCAGCTCGAACTCGGGATCCTGCAGACCCCGCCGCCGGCTCTCTTCGACCAGACGTCCATAGGGGTATTCAGCCTGGGGGTATTTGTAGAGCGCCTTCAGGTAGGAATGGGTCGGGGTCGAATCGAGATAGTAGTATTGCTCCTTTACATCTTCCCGGTGGTTCCCTTCGGGGCCCGACAGGCCGAAGAGCCGCTCCTTGAGAATTGAATCGCGGCCGTTCCAGAGAGCGAGCGCAAAACAGAGACGGCCTTCCCGGTCGCAGAGACCGAGCAGGCCATCTTCGCCCCAGCGATAGGCACGGCTCCTGGCGTGATCATGGGGGAAATACTCCCAGGTATCGCCCGCCGCCGAATAGTCTTCCCGCACCGTTCCCCACTGCCGCTCGGCGAGGTACGGACCCCATCGCTTCCAGTTTCTGGTCCGTGCGGCATCCTCCCTCAGCCGGACTGACTCGGATGCCGGGGGCATGGGCCGGGACTCGATCGACTGCTAGCGGTCGCCCTTCAGCACAAACGTCACTTTCACGTTCGCCCGGTAGGTAACGATCTTGTTGTCCACCACCTCGGCGGACATGTTGTCGACCCAGACCGACCGGATGCCTTTGATCGTCTTCGACGCTTCCTTGATCGCGTTCTTGGCGGCGTCGTCCCAGCTCTTGTCCGACTCGGCAATCAACTCGATGACTTTGGCAACACTGCTCATATGGCCTCCTGGAGAAACTCAAGGTTGGTGAAATACCCCGTTCGCGCCCCAGAAGGCTAATCAGTCCGGTTGATTCTTGAAGGGATCAGTGCCGCCCCCACCGGGCGACACTGGCTGCGACCGCATCTTTCAGAAGCGTGCGAATTCCCGGGGGCAGGTCGTCGTCCAGCCGCGGAATCCTGGCGGCAGGAACGTCGAACAGCATGACGTAAATGGTTTCGGCCGCCGCGAGGGCACCCAGGTAGGCGGGGTGGAAGCCATCCTGGCCGTACAGCTCGATGGTGGGGTTCCGGTTCCAGATCTCGAGCCAGGTGACCCCGGCCGGCATCAGCATCCCGCGCACGGCCTCGGCCGCCGCGGCGTAGTTGTCACGAACGGCAAAAAACAAATCGGAACTCGAAAGCGGAGGCCACACCATGTAGAGGGCGCAGCGGCCGCCAACTCCGCGAACCACGGAGTCGATCTTCAGGGTCCAGTAACTCAGGTTCACCCGGCTGTCCGGCTGGGAGGAAGGCCCCTGCTGGAGCACCACGATGTCCGGCCTGGCCCGCTCGATCTCCTGCGCCAGCCCGGCATTCCAGTGGTCCTCCAGGGAGTAGTTGGGCTGGAGCAAGGCGTTGTACGTCATCAGCTGGCCTCCCGCTGTGGCCAGGCGCTGGACGATCTCCGGGACATTCCCGGTATAGGTGAGCGAGTTGCCGACGAACAGCACGCGGAGCGGCTTGGGGTCCCGGCCCGGGTCGAACGTCCCGCTGCAATTGGCGCTGGCGAGGGCGACCAGCCAGAAGAGAACCCGGGCTCGATGAGGCATGTGGTCGATGACGTGGCACCGCCCCGCTCGCCCACACTCACACGCTCCCCAGGGCATCGAACAGCTGATCGAACGACTCAACCACGAACAGCACGTCCTGGACATGATCGATCTCGAACGGCTGGGCACAGACGGCGTCCACGCTGAAGGGCCGCCGGTCACATGCCGGTCCGAGGGCGTTCGCGGCATCCGCGTGGGAGGAAATGAGGCCGCTGCCATAGATCCGCACCTCGCTGCCCTCCCGGATGAGACCGAACTCAACCGTGAACCAGAAGAGCCGGGCCATCCGGGTCACCTCGGCTTCACTGGAACTGGCCGCTGCCCGCGCCCCGAAGCGCTGGAGGTAGGCCGCGAAAACCGGGTCGGCGTGCAGTGGTACGTGCCCAAACACATCGTGGAAGATGTCCGGCTCCGGGAGGTAGTCGAGTTGTTCGCGGGGGCGTACTGTAACGGTGGTGGGAAACCGCCGCTCGGCGAGTGACTCGAAGAACCGGCGGGCCGGTATGAACCCGGAGACCGGAACCGCCCGCCACCCGGTGAGTGGCCCCAGCCGCCGATTGACCTCGTCAAGGTCCGGCACCCGGTTGGGGCCGAGGCCAATGGTCTTGAGTCCGGTGAGGAACCGCCGGCTGGCGGTGGAGGCAAGGCTTCGCATCCGCCGCTGGTAGAGCAGCCACCAGATCTCGTGCTGCTCCGGGGTGTACTGCTCCCACTGCTGGGTGACGGCGAAGGGATCGGCGGCGATGGTGTCGGTGTTCATACCTCCTCCTCGACGTACGGGGACAAAAAAAGCGGCCCGTAAAAACGGGCCGCGGAAACATCGAGAGCGTAGGAATCAGCGCATACGCCTTCGGCTTCGGCCCGTGGAGCGGGTCGGATAGCGATAGGAGGCGTAGGAGTAGGTGCGCATGGGTGACAGGGTCATTTCGGTCATGAATTGTACGATGGGCGGTGTGGTTTGTCTATTCCCAAACTAAATGCGGGAATGTGGAATACGAGAATGTGGGAACAGGTGAGGGGCTTCGGCTATGAGTTGTTCCCCTGTTCCCACATTCATTATTCCCACATTTAGCATGCGCCCGGCAGGATTCGAACCTGCGACCCTCGGCTTAGAAGGCCGATGCTCTATCCAACTGAGCTACGGGCGCGATGACCTTGCGAAGCCCCAAATATAGCTGAGTCCGCATCGACACCGCGCCCCGCACTACTGTGCCGTGGCCGGCGGCGGGTTGCTGGTCCGGCTCTCTCTCGGCGCCTGCAGCCAGACAATCAAGCCGATCGAGAGTATCACGGCGAGCACGACCGCCAGCTTCCCCGCGCCGCTGTGCCAGGCCATAATGCCCAACGCGATGGCAGCGATTTCGCCGACAATGAGGAGCCAGATGACCCAGCCCTGCGAGAAGGACAGGGCAAGCACGATGGCCGCCACCAGGACGGCGACCATGAGCGCCATGGTGCCGTTGGAGCGATTCTCCTGGGCCGGAGTCGTCCCAGTCATGTACTCTCCTTGTTGAGCCTGCCACAATGGTGGTCCGAGCAAGCCAGGTATCGCTGTGACGACTAACCAACCGCCGGAAACCCGCTCGCCCCAGGCCCCGTACTGCTGTTAGTTTCCCTGCCCGTTCGTTCCTCTGGAGGATTCGTGATCAAATATCTGATGGCTACCGCGGTAGCGCTTCCACTCCTGCTGGCTCCCCCCAGGAACGGCGAGGACCTGGTGCGGGAGATGCACGATCGCTACGCCGGCAAGTGGTATGAGACGCTCACTTTCACCCAGAAGACCACCCACGAGGACGGCACGGTGGAGACCTGGTATGAAGCCGCCCGCATCCCCGGCTACCTCCGGATCGATATCGCACCGCTGGACAGCGGGAGGGCTATCATCTTCCGGCACGACACCCTGGTGGTCTTCCGGGGCGGGCAGATGGCCGTCACCCGGGCCTTTGTCCACCCGCTGATGGTGCTGGGCTTCGATGTCTATCGGGATCAGCCGGAAGCCACCATCGCGAAGCTGCGCGGCCTCAAGGTGGACCTGAGCAAGCTCCACGAGGACCGCTGGCAGGACCGGGCGGTGTACGTGGTCGGCGCGGACAAGGGAGACACCACGACCACTCAGTTCTGGGTGGACAAGGAGCGGCTGGTCACCGTGCGGCTCCTGGAGAACGGCCCCAACGGGGTGACCGAGAGCCAGTTCAACCAGTATCAACGGCTGGGGGATGGCTGGATCGCGCCGGAGATGGAGTTCTATCGGGGCGGGAAGCTGCTGACCAAGGAGGAGTACAGCGATATTCGCGCGGACGCGCCGCTGCCGGTGGAGCTCTGGGAGGCTGCGGCCTACGCGGCGCCGGGGTGGGTGGTGACTCCGCAACTGCGGCGACCCTAGGCACCTTGGAGGCGGCGGGTTCGGCCGCGCCAGGCTGGGTCAGTCCTCGGCCCTGAGGCGGACCTCGAATCCTGGTCATGTAAGAACGCTCCTCGCGAAGGACGCGAAGTAGCGCGATGACCGCGAAGAAAGCCACTTACGTTTGCAGGTCTTCGCGCTCTTCACGTGACCTTCGCGGTCTTTGCGAGGAGCCTTTTCAGGCCAGGTGACTCCTTGACGATCCACCTTTCAGGCGGCAACTTGGGCCTCAAAGGAGCCCGTCATGGCCAAGATCCCGTTCACCAACAACTACCAGGACCTTTCCACCCAGCGTGGCTTCCAGTTCAAGTTCGTCTGTGAAAAGTGTGGCAACGGCTACATGTCCACCTTCCAGACCAACAAACTCGGGGCCGCCTCTTCCGTCGCGAGCGCCGCCGCCTCGCTGCTCGGCGGGTTCTTCGGGCGGGCCGCCCAGACGGCAGACTCCCTCCAGAACATCGCGGCCGGTCCCCAGAAGGACGCAGCACTCGACGCCGCCGTCCGCGAAATAAGTCCGATCTTCAAGCAGTGCACCCGTTGCGGCAACTGGGTGTGCGAACCGGTCTGCTGGAACAAGAAGGCGGGGCTGTGCGAGAACTGCGCCCCGGACCTCGACGAGGAAATCGCCTCAGCCCAGGCCCAGGCGGCCAGGGACCAGGCGATCGACAAAGCGCGGAAGGCCGACTTCCTCGGCCAGCGAGACATCGCCCAGGTGGCGGCCGCCGTGTGCCCCAAGTGCAACGCGAAGACCCAAGGCGGGAAGTTCTGCCCCGAGTGCGGCGCGTCCATCGCGGCCAAACGCAAATGCGGGAGTTGTGGCGCAGAGGCCGACGGAACACCCAAGTTCTGTCCGGAGTGCGGCAAGCCTTACGGTTCCTGAGTCGAGAAGGGACCAACCTCCCGATTAAAGCAAAAGCCCTCCGAGGTGGAGGGCTTTTTCGTGTGCTGGTGGGAAGCTGCTAATTGGAATTCAGTCCTGCAGAAACTCCTCGCGGCGACCGCGAGGAGCGTTTGCAGGACTCAACCGGTTACCAGATCCCAATACCGCACTCGACACTCAGGCGACCAGGGTCATCTTCCGGAATCCCGCCGCTTCCATGATCGCAATGGCCTCTTCACCGGTCAACGTTTCCTGTTCCAGCAACGCGTTCGCCAGCGCCTCGAGCGCGGGCCGATGCTGTCGCAGAAACGCGGTGATGGTCGCGTAGGAGGTTTCGAGCAGCGCCCGCACGTCCGCATCCATCCGGGCATGGGTCTCGGCGCTCACCGGGCCCGAGTCGGGATCATACGCGATAAGTCCGGCGGTCTCGCCCATGCCGAGCCGGTAGATCATGTGCTTGGCAATGCGGGTGGTGTGCTGGAGATCGCTCGCCGCACCGCTGGTCACTTTAGAGGCGCCGAAGACGACCTCTTCCGCCGCTCGACCGCCCAGGCCTTTCAGGATCTGGCCCTCGAGATAGTCCCGCGACGCGATGTGGTTCTCATGATCGGGCTGGAAAAAGGCGACACCCATCGCCTGGCCGCGGGGCTGGATCGTCACCTTGTGCAGCGGATCGGCCGCGCAGAACGCTACCCCGGCGATCGCGTGCCCGGCCTCATGCAACGCCACCAGGCGGCGCTCGGTATCGTTCACGACCAGGCCACCGCGGGCCCGGCCCAGGAGCACTCGGTCCCGGGCTTCTTCCAGGTGGGCCCAGGTAACCTTGGGCTGCTCCCCCCGAACCGCGAGAATAGCCGCCTCGTTGATGAGACCCGCCAACTCGGCGCCGCTGGTGCCGGTCATGAGCCGAGCCAGCCGCAACAGGTCGACATCGGGCGCGAGCGGAACCTGCCGCTCCTGGATGTGGAGGAGCAGAATCGCTTCGCGTTCGGTCACAGTTGGGAGGGCGACGGAGACCGAGCGATCGAAGCGCCCCTTGCGAAGCAGCGCGGGATCCAGGTCACCGGCCCGGTTGGTTGCGCCCAGCACCACGATGCCGGCCGAAGGGTCGAAACCGTCCAGCTCGACCAACAGCTGATTCAGCGTCCGATCATCCTCACTGTGCCCCTGCTGCCGGCCCCGGCGCCCGCCGATGGTATCGATCTCGTCGATGAAGATGACCGCTTTGCCGGCCTTCCTCGCCTTCTTGAACAGACCCTTAACCCGGCTGACCCCCTGCCCCACGAAGGTCCCGGTAAACTCACTGCCGCTCGCGGCGAAGAACGCCACCCCAGCCTCGCCGGCCAGCGCGCGAGCCATCAGCGTCTTGCCGGTGCCCGGAGGGCCCTCCAGCAGGACACCCTTGGGAATTCGGGCCCCCAGGGCGGCAAACCGCTCAGGCTCTTTCAGAAAGCCGACGATCTCCTGAAGATCGCCGAGGGCCTCGATGTTCCCCGCGACGTTCTGGAAAGTCAGGTTGGAGGACTTGCGCGAGGTCCCCACGCTGCCCGACCCGGTCGACATCTGGCGGCGAAGGATGACCACCGCCGCGACAATGAAGACGATCGAGACGCCGAGCCCGACCAGGGCGCCGTAGTCCCGAGGTTCCGGTTCGAAACTGAGCGCCACGCTGGATGCCTGCGCCGCGGCCAGGAAAGCACTCACTTCGCGCGACGAGTAGATGACCCGAATCTCGCCCGCCGCTTCCCCGGGGCTGCCCTTGAGCCAGCCCAGGATCTCCTGGGCCGGCCGGATCCGCACCGAATCGACCGTCCCGGCCTGCATGGCGCCAACCAGCTCGCTGTAGGCGACGGTACGGGGTGGATTCAACCGCGGGGTCGAGAACGTGGAGTACGCCACGGAGACCGCGACGAGGACGGTACCCAGGGCAATGGACAGGATCCAGAGGCGGGGGCGGAAGGACGGGTTGTTCATTTGGACGACTATAAGTCACGTTTTGTGCCCAAGCGGACAATGGGGCGCGGGGACGCCAGGACGGGATTTAGTTCGAGCCGGGTGAAATCGGAGGCTGCATATCGCACAAACCCCTTGGCAGTTTGCACCTAGCTCGGAGCCGGAGAGGTGGCTAGTTTCGGCAGGACGGCAGGACGGCAGGACGGCAGGACGGCAGGTGGGTAGGTGGGTAGGTGGGTAGGTGGGCACACCAAACGTTCCCCCATTCCCGAATTCCAGCATTTCAACGGGGCGTAGCTTAGTCCGGTAGAGCGCCTGCTTTGGGAGCAGGAGGTCCCCGGTTCAAATCCGGGCGCCCCGATTTGGACGGTAGGGCGGCAAGGATAAGAGGCGGGTTGCGAAGCAGAATTTGACGGGTACCTCTAGGATATCGCCCTATCCTGAGGTACCCGATGTCTTTCCGCCCCTCCGTGGTCGCCGCGCTCGTTGGCCTGGCCTGGGCCGGCGTTCTTTCAGGCCAGCAGGATCCGAAGAACAGCTGCCCTTCCCGCGGCACGGCGCTCTCCGCCCAACAACAGATGTTGCTCGCGCGCCGCTATGCCCCGGTGCTGCGCTTCGCCCCGGGCGAGCGCTATTTCCCGACGGTACCCTACTTCATGGCCTGGGACGGGCTGGACAACAACGGCTCCCCCGGGGTCGATCTCAGCGACCTGGACGAGATCGCGCCACGCCTCCGGGATACGGTGTACTGGGACCTGGTGGACGACTCCTACCGCAGGCAGTTCATCGGCATCGAGCCCGCCGACACCACCAAGCCGTCCCTGGAAGCACGGGAACGAGCGGCTGTCTTCTTCCGGGTGCGCGACCTCTGCCGCGGGGAGTCCAACGAGCTCAAGCGGTTTCTCCGCAGTGACGAGCAGGCCTGGCACCGGTTCAACCACGAACTGCTGGACTCCCTGGGAGATTCCCTCCGTTTCCGGGTCGTGGAGTACTACTTCTATTACGTCCGGGACGAGGGACTCGAGGGGCATCCCCAGGATATCGAGTTCACCTACCTCTTTCTCCCCTACCGCAGAGAGCTATCCTCCCGGGGGCAGATCAATCCCACGGATAACGAGAGCGGGCTCCAGTTCCGGATCGTGGTGGGAGGGGGACACTCCTATCGCACCCCGAACAACATCCTCGTCATGGGAGGCGACCGCGCCGGCCGCGACACGACCCTCAACATCCTGGTCGAGCTGGGCGGCCATTCCAGCGCGCCCGACGCTCCGCCCCACGGTTCGTTCATTTCGGGTCTCGACGTCAACTGGCACGTGTACGATATCTGGGGCACCCGAGACATCCAGGCGGTCGCGGGTGTCGGGTTCGACGGGCCTTACCAGACCAGCATGACCTTCCCGCGCGACACGGCGGACGCGGTGACCCTCTTTCCCTCGACCCTGAGCAGCGCGGCGGTGGATTCGCTGAAGCAGATGCGAGTCGAGCAGACCCAGGGGTCCCGGCCGGTCGAGGCCGCCAGCTCCGCGATCCCGTCGCCTCACGGACCCTGCGGCAGAGTTTCCCCGAAGGATCCGCTCAGCCTCACCTGCTCCTACCTGCTCCTGCCGGTGGCCCCGTTCGAGGCGCTCTCCACCGCCCTGGCCGACACCGCCGCCACGGCGATTGCGGCCACCGTTGCCGCCGTGGACCGGATTCAGCCCATGCTGGGAGACTGGCGATACCGCGGCTTCGACGGAGTCCGCGACACCCTGGCGGCGATCCGCCGGATGCGGGATTGGAACAAGGCGCCCTGGTGGGAGGGGAAAAAACATCACTACGCGATCCACCGGCTGCAGCATGGCAAACAGGTGATCTTCCAGACATCAGACGTGTGGCCCACCCTGGCACGGAGCCGCCACCGGATCTGGGAACACGAACAGTTTCGGGGCTCGCCCACCCAGATACTGAAGAAACATCTCTACCGTCCTACCATCGGCGAATTCACGGTGAGCAAGTGGGACTGGTTCGACCTGCTGACCTACGGGCTTTCCAATCAGCCGCCGCGCGCTTCCCAGTTTCATGTCGGGGTCGTGCTTCCCGCCATACGCTTTCCGACTCGGCTGCCCGGGTTCCTCGAGCTTCAGTTCGGCCGCTACGGGCGACAGCTGATCAAGGGGGAGCACCGGATTTCCTACGCGGCAGTCTGGACCACCCACTACAACTCGCGGCTGTCCTGGTACTTCAAGGGAGAGTTCGTGCAGCACCGCCGGGAAATCCTGCATGACCCATCGGCCCGGGACCTGAACCTGGGCGGCGGAGTCTCGATTCTCGCGTCGCTGGGGCGCAAGGCGGGGATCCTGGGGAACCTGGCAAACACCATCCGCATCCGGACCGGGCTGGTGTTGAACCCGCAGAGCAATGATGAGCTGTTCAGTCGAACCGGGTGGGAGATCCAGCTGACCTTCAGACAGTAACACAGATAACGCAGATTGGCACAGATTACGCCGATATATCAATTCCTTCAATCCGCGTAATCTGCGCTCCAATCTGCGTCAATCTGCGTTAGTTGGCTTGACGGACTCCACAAACTGGGCCAGGGCGCGGCCGCGGTGGCTGACCTTGTCCTTCTCTTCCGGGGTTGCCTCGGCGAACGTTTTGGCCAGGTCGTCGCTCAGGAAAAGCGGATCGTAGCCGAACCCCCCGTCACCCCGGGGTTCCTCGAGAATGGTGCCGCCGCAGGTGGCATCAAAGACCTGGGGAAGTGCATTGTACGTGGGCAGGTAAACCAGCACACAGCGGTACCGCGCCTTCCGTTTGGCTTCGGGGGCGCCCCGGAGCCGGCGTAACAATTCGGCGTTGTTGGCGGCATCCACCTGGGCCGGCGACCCGGTCGCCGCGGCCCAGCGCCGGGAGCGCACGCCCGGCGCGCCGCCCAGCGAAAACACTTCGAGCCCGGAATCATCCGCCAGGGTGGGCAATCCGATCCGCTTGGCGAAGTACTCGGCTTTGACCCGCGCGTTGGTCTGGAAGCTGTCATGCGACTCCAGCTGGGATTCTTCCCCGCTATCGAAGACGTTCATGTCCTCGGGGAACACGACCTCGAAGCCCGCGGCCTCGAGGACGCGTTTGACTTCCTTCTGTTTGCCAGCGTTCCGGGTTGCAAATAGCAGCTTCATAGAGACAAACGTAAGCGGTAAGAAGTGAGCAGTAAGCGGGACGGGTTTTCAGATCTGGGTGCGGGAAACCGGTCCCGCTTACTGCTTACTGCTTACCCAGTGCCTTCCTTTGCAAATCGAAAAGTTGCCGGATCCCGTCATCGGCCAGTACCAGCAGCGCATCCAGGTCCGCCCGGACGAAGAGCCCGCCCTCGCCGGTTCCCTGCACCTCCACATACTGGTCCGGGTCCACCTTCACGACGTTGGAATCCACCATCGCGTCCTTGTCCTCGACGTACGACAGATCCAGCACCCGCTCCCCTTCCACGATGCCCACTGATACCGCCGCCACCAGCCGGCCGAAGGGAGACGGTATGCCGGTGCGTTCCGCCAGCCAGGTGCACGCGTCGGCCAGCGCCACGCAGCCGCCGGTGATGCTCGCGGTGCGGGTGCCGCCATCGGCCTGGAGCACGTCGCAGTCGATCCGGATGGTGTATTCGCCGAAGGCCATCGTGGCCATTGCCGCCCGGAGCGAGCGGCCGACCAGCCGCTGAATCTCCTGGGTACGGCCGCCCGCGCCGTTGCGCTCCCGGGTCGTGCGCTGCAGCGTGGCGCGGGGCAGCATGGCGTATTCGGCCGTCACCCAACCCTCGCCACTGCCCTTGCGCCAGCCGGGCACCCCCGGTTCCACGCTCGCCGTGCAGTGCACCAGGGTGCCCCCCATCCGGATCAGGCAGGACCCTTCGGCGTAAGGGTTGGCATTCCGCTCCAGCACCACCGGCCGCAGTTGATCGGCCGTTCTGCTATCAGGACGAGGCACGCAAACGCTCCACGAGAAGTGTGGTGGAATAGCCAGCGACCAGTTTAACCCGTACCACCCGCCCGCCGCGGCGTTCGACCAGGTCGGCGCCAACGATCTGCTCCCGGGTGTAGTCCGCTCCCTTGACCAGCACGTCGGGTTCCAGCGCGGTGATCAGCTCGAGCGGGGTGGGCTCGGCGAACAGGACGACGCACCCGACCGCTTCCAGTGCCGCGAGCACCCTGGCGCGGTCCGCCTCCGCCACCAGGGGCCGGCCGGGGCCCTTGCCCAGGCTCCGCACCGAGCTGTCGGAGTTGACGCCGACCACCAGCGCCATCCCCTCGGAGCGGGCCCGTTCCAGGAGCCCGACATGACCGGGATGCATCAGGTCGAACACGCCGTTGGTGAAGACCACCGGGCCGTTCTGGGCCCGGCGCCACGCCACCGCCCCGGCCCGGTCCCGAATCTTGTGGTTCGTGGTCATGGAATCTCCGGCATCCGGCGGAACACGCTCTTGAGCCCGATGGGCGCCACGAAGGTTGTAATCATCACCATGAGCAGCAACGCGCTGAAGAGTTCCTCGCCCAGGAGCCCGGACCGGCGGCCGATGTCGGCGAAGATCAACCCGACCTCACCCCGGGGAATCATACCTACGCCGACCACCAGTTTGCGCATCCGCTCCCAGGGAGCGGCCCACCCCGCCACGACCTTCCCGACCAGGGCGATGGCGGTGAGCGCCGCGGTCAGGCCCAGCACTCCGGCGGCTCCCGGGCGGAACGGGTTGAGCAGCCCGAAATCCACGGTCGCGCCCACGTAGACGAAGAACAAGGGCGCGAACAGGCCGACCACCGGCTTGACCTCGCGCGAGAGCACGTCGAACTGGTTCACCCCCGAGAGGATGAGTCCCGCGGCAAACGCTCCGATGATGGCCGCCGAGCCGCCGAAGGCGGCCAGCGCCGCCATTCCCAGCATGAACGCAATGGCAAAAGCCAGCAGCACGTGGCGCACCCCCATCCGCTGCACCCGGTCGAACAACCGGGGCGCCAGGTAGCGGCCGATCACCACCGCGCCCACCAGCAGGCCGACGGCGACCACCAGGGTGCGCACGATGCCCATCAGGCTGACCGCGGCGCCGGCGGCGATGCCGGTCACCACGGTCAGGATGACCAGGCCGATAATGTCATCCGCTACGGCGGCCCCGATGATGATCCGCGATTCCTTGTCGTTGATCCGGCCCAGGTCGGCCAGGACCCGCGCCGTTATACCGACCGACGTGGCGGTCAGCGTTGCCCCGACGAAGATCGCCGTGGCCGACAGCGACCCGCTGGAGGCGACCACCTGGTGGGGGGCGTACTTCCAGTACAGGAATCCCAGGAGAAACGGCACCAGCACTCCCACACACGCCACCGACAGCGACGCTCCGCCCACCCGGAACATCTCGCGCAGATTGGTCTCCAGCCCGATCTCGAAGAGCAGCAGCACCACGCCGAGTTCGGCCAGGAGGTAGACGTAATTGGCGCCGGCCCCCTCCATGGGGATGATACCCAGGATGGTGCGGCCCAGCAGCACCCCGGCGATCAACTCACCCAGCACGGCGGGCTGCCCGATCCGCTCGGCCAGCTCGCCCATGAGCTTCCCGGCCGCGAGCATCGCGGCCAGGATCAGGAAGAGATGGGGTGCATCCATTGAAACGGGCAGCGATTTACAGAGGTTCGACCGTGCTGGGATGGAACACGAAGGTGTGGTTGAAGAGCGGGAGGCTGACCGACTCGGTGTAGGTGGTTTCGATAGTGATGGTGCGCGGCTTCCCGGAGCGCCTGATGATGAACTTCTGGGCGTCGGGCGGAAGGTGGAGCTCGTCCACCTTGTCGAGCAGCCGGCGCCGGATGACGGCGTCGGTCAGGCTGGGAGCCAGCCGGGCATTGGAGCGCATGGTATCCTGCAACTGGTAGTAGCGCAGGTAGACCTTGCCGATGTTGATGCCGTAATACACCGCGGCCGCGAAGAGAATTAGCGTGACCAGGCAGCCGATAGTGCTGGCGCCCCGGCGGGACCCTTTGCGGTTCACCATTGGGATTGCGCTCCCTCCACGATTTGAGTCACCAGCTTGTCCAGCGCCTTGTCTCTTCCGTCGGCCTCGTTGGGCGGCGTGTAGCTGCCCTCGACGGGAAGGCCTTGCCGCTGCCATAGCACTTTTCCGGTGCGCTGGTTCGTGATCTCGATATTAAGGGTAATCTGGACCTGCCGTTGAGTAACGGTCACCTGCCCATTGCCGCTCCCGGAGTAGGCGGTCGGCAGGTCGGGATCGTACCGGGTAATCGACCCGCGAACGATGGCGTCGGCCTGGGTCTCACCCGCCTGGCGCAAGCCCAGTCGTCCCTGGACGGCTTCCCGGACCTTCACCGCGATTAACTGGGTCAGGGTGGGCTCGGACGTGTAGTTGTCGAACGGGAGAACCGCCACCGTCTTGATGTCGCCGGGAAGCCCTCCGCCGGCGAATCCATAGACGCAGCCCGCCAGGGCGAGACCGCTAAGGCTCAGGAGGAGACCAGGTCTCCGGTGGGAAAACGCTGTCAGCCGAAATCGAGACAAATTGTATGTCCAGTTGCGCGGGAACCCCGGGTACCGTGAGCCGAGCGCTCACCGGCCGGCCAGCGGCCGACAACCTGGTGTCGACCTTGCCAAACAGTTTGCCGCCGCGCCGAACCTCGGCATGAAAACGCGCCGGGTTGCCTCGGGAAATGACGTAGGCGACGGTGTCGCTGCCATCGGCGTACTGCCACGCCGTCATTTCCCCGTTCTGGATTCCCCGAAGCGCCGCGCCGCGCTCGGGATATCGAGCTACGCCGAACATGGCCCAGAGCAGCGGGTAATCCGGAACGAACTGGGCCACCTGGTCCTCGGGGACCGCCCAGAGCTTCTCGTCTCCGATCACCACTGCCGCCATGCGACCGCTGCCCAGCGGACCGCGGGCGTCGAATCTCAGGGTGTCCGGCGCAGCCACCCGGGCCCGTCCTACACCGCCGGCACTGGACCGATCGTTCCGGAACAGCCACTTGAACTGGTAAATCGAGTGGCCCCGCGGCGCCGTGGCCGCAACCCAGCTCTGCACCTGTTCCAGGCTGACCGGAGTGGCGTCCACCGGAACCACCAGTGCGGGGTCGCTCCTGCAGCCACCCAGCAGGATGAGCGCAAAATAGACCGTCCGGCTGGGCGGGTCAAGCAAAAACCGTTGTGCCATCAGTAGTTATATCCAAAGAAGAAGGCCACAAACCCCGGCTTCTTCTGCTCCGCGCTGAGCGAGTAACCGGCAAAATCATTGTCACTGAACCGGCGACCCCAATCGAGCCGGAGCACCAGGAACTGGGCCAGCGCCAGACGGAAGCTGATCCCGTAACTGCCCAGCAGCGCACGATCGCCCGGATCCTGGAACCACGCCTTGCCCAGGTCTACAAAGGTCGCCGCCTGGATCTCGGGAAACGTGATGGGGCCGAACGGCGTCCCCAGGGTAAAATAGTTGAGCAGAGGGAAGCGGACTTCCTGGTTGACGATCGCGGCGCGCGACCCGACGATGCTGCCGTAGTACGGATAGCCCCGAAGCCCGAGCGATCCGCCGATGTTCACCCGGCGGGGCCGGTCTCCCCCGCTGTACCACCCGTCCAGCCGCACCGCGTACGCGCTCCGGGAGCCCAACCGGAAGTACTTCCTGAAATCCGCGGTCAGCAGATAGCTGTCGAATCGCGCATTGGAGAAATCGCTGCTCAGGCCGCCGCTGATCCGGAACCGGGTGCCGTCGATCGGCCCCGAGGGAATCCAGAGCGAGTTGTCCTGGATATAGCTGAGATAGCTGGAGCCGATCCACCCGACCCGGCGCAGCCCGTCGGCGCTGGGCACCGGGGCCCCATCCGGAAAGTCGAAGTCGGTGCGATCCGAATGCTCGAACACGCCTTCCGCCTGGATCCGCCGGAACCGGTCGATGGGATAGCGCAGTACCCCGATACCGCCGACGGTCTTCTCTCGATAGGAGATGATGAACGGCCCCGAGTAGCTGGCCAGGTTGGTCCGGTAGGCGCCCACGCCCCAATTCACCCGGTGGGACGAATTCAGGTAGACCACCGAGGCGTTGAGGTTTTCGAGCAGGTTGCCAAGCTTGCGGCCCTGGTACGCGGCCAGCCCGACCAGCACTACCTGGTCGTTCAACAGGTCGCTCAGGAACAACTGGGCACCCTGCAACCCGCCGACGCCGGGAATCAGGGCGGCCTCGCCGGCGGCGAAATCGAGCGTCAGCTTGCGCCGATACGGCTCCTCCCGAGCCAGCGTGGAGCTCAGGGTATCCCGCACCGGCCAGGTCCAGCGGGAGTGGGGCGCCCCGGTCTCGATGGCGAAGGTATCCGCCTGGGCGGCTGAATCGGCCGGGTAGTAGTAGATCCTCCAGCTCAGATCGTGAAATCCGCCGACCATGAGCGCATTGCGATCGGGCACGAAGGCCGGGTCGAACGCGCCGGTCCAGGCCGAGGTCTCCCGCCGCCCGATGCCGAGCGAATCGAGGGAGAAAATGTTGAGGACGCCTTCCCGGCTGGAGGCGAAATAGATCCGGCCGTCCTGGGCCCAGCGCGGGGTTTCGTCCACCCAGGGCCCCGACGTCAGCTGCCGGATGGCGCGGGAACCCAGGTCCAGGAGGAACAGGTTGACCGCGCCATCGGGGCCGCCCGCGGCGCGGTCGGACGCAAAGACCACCTGGTCTCCCGAGGGGCTCAGGCTCGGGTCCAGGTCCTGGTAGATGTCGTCGGTAAGCTTCTCCAGCTTGCCTTCGGGCAACCGGACCCGGTAGAGATCGGATATCCCGCTTACCGCGAGGCCGCTGAAGATGACGCTCTGTCCATCGTCGGCCCAGGTGGGCGAGAGGATCGAGACCAGGTCGTCAAACTGGTAGCGCCCCACCAGGTGGTTCTTCTTCACGTCCCATACGATCAGCGCGTCGCGGTCATGGGCCTTGGAGGAGAAAAGCAGGTAGCCGTTGCGTGAGGGATCGATCCGCGAGTCGAAGGGATGGAACGACTCCAGCTCGGCCGAGGTGCCCGCGCGGGCGACGTCCCGGCTGGGGCCGCCGTCCAGGTTGCGGCGCCGGATGGTGATGTACCCGTTGGCCGCCGAGAGATAGTACACGTCGCCGCTGGTATCCGAGCGGGCGACATAGGATGGCTTGATGGCTCCCCGCGCCAGCTCTCGCCCGGCCAGCGGCAATGGCTCGTGATCCTGCGCGGTGGGGTAGTACTCCCGCCGCATGGCCAGCTGCCACTCCTCGCTCAACTGATCGAGCGAGCGGCCGTAAATCGCGCGCAGCGCGTCGTCAAAGCTCTCGTAGCGCCAGAGCTCCTGGTAGAAGACGGCGACCCGCCAGTCGCCATAGGTATCCGCCAGCCACCGGTGGATTCGCCCCCCGAGCGGATACACGATGCCGCCGCCGGCGTATTCCAGGTCGCCCAGGGACGGCAACCGGCCGGAGAGCGTGAGGTCCCGCATGATCATTTCGTCCCGCGCATCCTGGCCCCCGGACCACAGCTCGGCCAATCCCTCGGACCACCAGAGCGGCGTTCGCAGCTGACCGGCGCGGGCATTCTTGTAGTACGCCTCCAGCATGCTGCTCATCTGGAAGACGTGCACCATCTCGTGCCGGAGCGTATGGCGGAATTCGGCGAAGTTGCCGCGGAACGGCAGGGTAACCCGCCGCTTCAGAAAGTCAGTGACGCCGAGGAGGCCTTCGGGCGGAACGAAGGGAAGGATGTTGGTCTGCTCGAAATCGGAGTGCGACGCGTAAACGATGAGGGGGATCCGGGTCTTCACCTGGTGGCCGAACTGCAGCGACAGGGTGTCGTAGCTCTCCTCAGCGTAGGTCAATGCGACGTGAGCCAGGCGCTCTTCGTCGGGATAATAGTACAGGTCGACATGGGGGCCCTTGAGCACCCGCCAGTCGAACTGGCGGTACTGGATCTTGTTCTGCCCGAAGACGCCGAATTGGGCCGCGGCCGGCGCGGCGCCGACGACCGACAGGAAAAGCAGCACGCTGAGTAAGCGTTTCATCGGCGGATCGACATGATGCGGTCGCCCTGGGTAACCCGGGCCAGCGCGTTGTTGCCGCCCACGACCCGGCCGAACACCGTGTACGTGCCGTCGAGGTGCGGCTGGGGACTGAGGGTGATGAACCACTGGCTGCCCCCGGTATCGGGGCCGGAGAGCGCCATGCCCAGCACCGCGGTACCGTAGCGGCGGCGGTTGATCTCATCCCGGATCGGAGGACCTCCGGGACCACCCCAGCCGTCACCGCGCTTATCGCCATCCTGGACGACGAAGTTGGGGACGACCCGGTGCCAGATGTTGTCATCGAAGAAATGCCGGTCGACCAGGGCCAGGAAGTTGGCGACCGTGAGCGGCGCTTCGGGACCGAACAACTCCAGCTCGACGCTGGTCCGTTGCCCGGTGACGAGAAAGACGTGGGGATAGCGGATCGAATCGGGAGCGACGATGTAGCGGCGCGCCAGCTCTCGATAGTCCTGCAGGGTCCGCCCGGTCTCGATCGGATAGGCGGGCCCCCAGCGTTCCGCCGCATCGGGCCAGGCGGACTCGGCCCAGGATCGAACCAGGTAGAGCGACGGCCGCGGCGTCGTCCCCAGGAAGTCGCTGTTGACCTGCTCGGCGGCCCGGGACCCGCTGCCGGCGATGGAATCCAGCGCGGCGAGTGCGGACAGCGCCGCTTCAGGGAACGAGTCCCGCTCCGCCCTGCGGTAGGCCGCGGCCAGCGCGAGAATGTCCCCGGGATCTTTCGCTTTCGCCAGCACATCCGCGGCGACGCTTCGCACCGCGGCGTCGGGATGAGTGAGCAGCTCCCGAGCAGCGGCCAGCAACTCCGGCGGAGGGGTGCCGGCATCGTTCCAGACCTGGAGCATCGCGGTGATGACGCGACCATCTCGCTCCGAGCGGATGGCGGCCTTGCCAGGATGCGGTCCCGGCGCGACGCTGGCCCAGGCCTGCGCCGCCACCATCCGTTCCTCCCAATCCGGGCTCTGCTCCCAGGCCGGGACGGCGGCGATGAATGCCCCGCTGTCGGCGGTGGCCAGCCCGAGCAAGGCTTCGCGCCGCACGGCGAACACGTCGCGCGAGTGAACTGCGAGGTTCAGCGACGGTACCGCGTCGGGCCCGCCGAGCACGCCCAGGGTGGCCGCCGCCTGGACCCGCACGTTCAGGTCGGGATCATTCAGCAGCGGCGCGACGTACCGGGCGAGTTCCGGCTCCCGGTAGCTGCCGAGGGTCCTGAGCGTATTGGTCCGCACCCCGGGATCATCATCGCCCAGCAGCCGGCGCAATTGCCCGCTCATGGCATCCGCGCCGAGGTTCGCGCTGTCGGCAAAGCCCCGGGTGAGCGCCCGAACCGACCAGGCCCGGATCAACGCATCGGCGTCGCGGATCCCGAGCACCAGGGGATCGGCGGCGGACTTCGGGTGCAACCGCGCCAGGCTGTAGATAGCGGCCCGACGCATCACCAGGCTGTCCCGGGTGTAAGGCAGCAGGTCGGTCACCGGCGCCTCGCCGCCGAGTCGCCAGAGTTCCTGGGCCACCTGGAGCGCGAGCGGAACGGTAGAATCAGTGGTGAGCGGCTGGGTCCGGCGCAGGATTCCGGAGAAGAACCCGGCTACTCCGGGTCCCCGGATCTTGGCGAGGGCAGTGATCGCCTCGAGCGCGGCGTCGCGGGCCAGCCGAGGTTGTCCGCTGAACCGCGCGATGATCGGCCCGGTGGCGCTGCTATCCTGCAGGAGACCAAACGCGAACATGATGCTGGTCTGGACCGAGGAGTCGGGATCGGTCTGGTGCTCGAGCAGGAGCGCGGTGCCTCGGTGATCCCGGAGCCGACCCACGGCCATCGCGGCGGTGCGGCGAACCAGCGGCTCCGGGTTCTCCAGGCCGCGACGGAATACCTCGGGAGACCATTGCCGGGCGTCTTCCGCCATCAGGATCGGCGCCAGCGCTTCGATGGTGGCCTCGTCCTGGGCCCGGGCGATGGCAGGAAGCGGAAGGAGCAGCAGGAAGAGGAGGGCGCGCTTCATCTCAGACCCGCACCGGATCGGGAGTTTCTCGGAGCAGGCGCATCACCTGGTCGGGCAGCCGGGTCGGGCGCTGCTCGGCGTTGATCGAAAACATGGCTGTCGTGGCCGTGGCGAGAAGCAGGCTGGTCTGGGCAAGTTCAATGGCGTATCCGAAGAGAATGCGGCGGGACCCCAGCTCCTTTACCCAGCAGCGCACCCGGACCTGGTCGTCATAGCGGGCGGGCTGACGATAGCGAATCGCCAGCTCGCCCACGGCGAGGCGCACGCCCATCGCCTCCACCTCCTTATAGCTCATTCCCGCGTGCCGCAGGTGCTCGGTCCGGGCCATGTCGAGCCATACGACGTAGCGGGCATGGTATACCACCCCCATCTGGTCGGTTTCGGAGTAGTTGACTCGAACGGAGATTTCGGACACTTCGGCGGGCTCAGACACGCCTGTTCCCCGGCTCTCTCGGGTGGTGACGACTGGATGGGTTGGCGGGACACATGGTCCCAAAAGGTAAGCCGGGTATGAGGTTGGGGGACAGGGCGCTGGCGGCGGACCGCCGGCGCGCTATTTTCCCGCGGTGCTTGGCCATCAATTGGTGGTTCTCTCCGATGCCCACCTGGGGGCGACGCCTCCCAGGGTGGAGGCAGGCCTGCTCGCCTTCCTGGAGACCGTCCCGGCCCTGGGCGACTCCCTGCTGGTCAACGGGGACCTGTTCGACTTCTGGTTCGAATACAAACGGGTGATTCCCCGCGGCGGGTTTCACATCGCGGCGGCCCTCGCGGCGCTCCGCAAGCGAGTGCCCATAGTCATGACCGGTGGGAACCACGATCGCTGGGGCGGCGATTTCTGGCGGGACGACCTCGACATCGAGTTCCATACCGGTCGCACCGAGTTCCAGGTCGGGCCGCGACGGGTCCTGGCCGTCCATGGAGATGGAATCACCGAGCAGCACTGGTCGGCCAGGCTGCTCCACTCCATGACCGCAAATCCGCTGGTGGTCGGGGCCTACCGGGCCCTGCATCCGACGATCGGCTTCTGGCTGGCGGACAAGATGAGCCATGGACTGGCCGACACCACCCGGGATGCGGCGATTCTCGACCGGGCCGCGATCAAGCAGCGGGAATGGGCCGAGCGCACCCTGCTGGACGACCCGAGCCTGGGCCTCATCATCATGGGGCACACCCATCGGCCTGCACTTACGGAACCGGCACCGGGGCGGCAGTATTTGAATCCTGGCGCCTGGCTGGACGGGTTCCAGTACGCCGTCGTGGATGAGCATTCCGCCCGGCTCGAGCGCTATGACGGAGCCTGACCTCCAGCCCACGCTTCGCGGCAGCCTGATCGAACTTCGGCCCCTTCGAGTCGACGATTTCGCGGCCCTGTTCCGGGCGGCGAGCGACCCGTTGATCTGGGAGCAGCACCCGGAGAACGACCGGCACAGGCCCGAGGTCTTCCAGAAGTTCTTCGATGTTGCCCTGGCGTCGAAGGGCGCGCTGGTCGTCATTGATCTCGAGTCAGGACGAATCATCGGCAGCTCGCGGTACTGGGACTACAGCCCGGACCGGCGCGATGTCGAAATCGGATGGAGCTTCCTGGAGCGGGCGTTCTGGGGCGGCCGCTACAATCGCGAGCTCAAGTCGCTGATGCTGAATCACGCGTTCGGGTTTGTGGACCGGGTGCTGTTCCGGGTGGGCGAAACCAATCTTCGTTCTCAGAAAGCGCTGGAGAAGATCGGGGCGCGGCTGCTCCGAACCGAAACCTCGCCGTCGGACCGGGGACTGAACCCGAACAAGCTGGTGTTCGCGATTGATCGGTGACTTTCGGCCGGCGAATCCAGGTAAAGTGAGCCCTGCAAATGCTCCTCGCGGAGTACGCGGTGTTCCGCGGTGATCGCGGTGAACTGCACTTATTGATGGGTGTCATTCCGCGCGCAGCGAGGGATGACAGCTTGAATGTTTTTTCACCGCGGCCACCGCGCTTCACCGGGTCCACCGCGAGGTGTCTTTGAGACCAATCACGCAAAGAGGGGAAGCCAAACCGCTCTGGACCTGTCCGAAGTGCCGGCATCGGTTCGTGACCAGGAACCTCTCCCATTCCTGCGTCAACGTCGCCCTGGCGAGCCATTTTGTCGGCAAGGATCCCGCCGTTCGCCGGACCTTCAACGCCTGGCGCCAACTGGCGAAGAGTTGTGGCCCGGTCACCATCTATGCGCAGAAGAGCCGGATCGTGTTCATGGTGCGGGTACGGTTCGCCGGCGCGATCGTCCACCGGACCTGGCTGGAAGGAACTCTCTGGCTCAGGCGGCGGGTTTCCCACCCCCGGATGCACCGGCTCATGGATTACGGGAACCTGGGATTTGGATTGCACCTCAAGCTGACTTCGCCCGACGATGTCGACACCAGTCTTGCCGCGCTGATGCGGGAAGCTTATCGCACGGGATGCCAACAACCGGACGAGCCCCATGCCATTTGACGCCCTGTCGCCCAACGACCGAGAATTCTGGCTCCGAATCCTGGTGGCTGTCCTGTCCGGCGGCGTGATCGGGCTGGAACGCCAGATTCGGGGCAAAGTCGCCGGAGTCCGGACCAGCATCCTGATATGTCTCGGCACTGAAGTCTTCGTCTCCCTCGGCGCGAGTTTCCCTCCTGACATTGCGGATCCCACTCGCGTTGTCGGCCAGGTGGTGACCGGAATCGGCTTCCTCGGCGCGGGTGTGATTCTCTCCAGGGGGGATCGCATCCTGGGAGTGACCACGGCGGCAGTCATCTGGATCCTGGCAGCCATCGGTGCGATGATCGGCCTGGGACGCCTGCAGTCGGCCCTGGTGCTGACCCTGGTCTGCGTCCTGGTGCTGGTGGGAGTCGAGCGGCTCGAGTCGCTGGGACGCGGCAAGCGGGCTGCGAGAGGTTCCGGCATATTCACGGCCGACGATTCCGATACGTGACCGATCACCAGCCTCGGTTCTTTTCCAACGCGGCAGAGTTCAGCAGGTGGCTTGCAACGAACCACGCCAGCGCACGCGAGTTGTGGCTCGGCGTCTACAAGAAGACCACCGGCAAGCAGACCATCACCTACCTTGAAGCGCTGGACGAAGCGCTGTGCTACGGCTGGATCGACAGCATCCAGCGCGGCCTCGACCCCCAGAGCTATGCGATCCGGTTCACTCCGCGAAAACCGGGAAGCCTGTGGAGCGCCTACAATCAGAAGCGGGTGGCGATACTCAAGAAGGACAAACGGATGCAGGCGCCGGGGCTGAAGGCGTTCCGGGCCCGCGATGCCAAGGCCAGCGCGCAGAAGACCTACGAACGTGCCAATTGTGAGTTTGGGGCGGCGTTGGAGAAGCGGTTTCGAAAGTCGCGGAAGGCGTGGGACTTCTTCCAGGCCCAGCCGCCGGGGTATCGCCGCATCACCACCTGGTGGGTGGTCAGCGCGAAGTTGGAGGCGACGCAACTACGCCGGCTCGCCACGCTGATGAAAGACTCAGGGGCGGGCCGGCGGATTGCTCAAATGACAAAGAAACCTTGAATCTCTGCACCCTGCACGCTGCACGACGTTAGTGGTTAAAGACCGCCCCGCCCCCCTGCCCGTCCGTGATGATCCCGATTCCGGTGTTCATGTTCATGTAGGCGGACCCGCCGTTGCCGTAGTTTTCGCCCACGCCCCCGTTTTGCCGATACAGGTTGGCCGCCAGCTGCTTCAGGTTGACCAGCGCCGGCCCTCCTTCCAGCCCGGCGTACCCCTGACCGTCCACCCAGTACCGGCCCGGCTGCACCGGTCCGCCCACTACCTGCTGCAACCCAATCAGGTCCGCCGTTGGCAATTGCCGGCCATTGATGAAGACCGGGGTATCCCCGCGCGAGATGTCTGCCGGGAGGCGACCGCCGAGGGGCAGGCCGGCGATAGTGAAACCCCGGGTGGGGCCGCCCTCCATACCCCATGCCCCGGACATCTGGTCGTACCAGTAGTGTCCATCAGGCACCCGGGCATTGAATGTCTGTTCCAGGAGCCGAAGGGTGTCGTCGGGGATCCGCACCCGGTTGATCAGCACACTGCGGCCCTGGGCCTGGGCGTCGGGTTGGGTCATGAGGCCTCCCACGGTCGTGAGCAGGGCCAGCGTGATAGCGGCACGTTGGAGCAATGGGGATGACATACTCGGTCTCCAGCCTGGTGGGAATTATTCAAATAACGCACGAAGCCCCGATTTATTCTCCCCTCGGTTCTGCAACAGCTCCTCGCGGCGACCGCGGCAACAGCAACAGGTTGATAGGTGTCATTTCGAGCGACCGGGGAATCTCAAGGTTCGTCTCGGCTTGTCGCTAGAGATCCCTCGCTAAGGCTCGGGATGACAACCATAATCGGGTTTTCACCGCGGCCGCCGCGAGGTGCCTTTGAACCTATCTGCGGAGAGATGCCCGACGAACTGCATCGCGCCGGTTATCCAAGCGGCACGACTTCGGCGCCGGCCAGCCGCTCGCCGATGAATCGGGAGCCCACCTGGCGGAACCGGGGCTCGTCATCGCTCACCACGAAACGGTGGCCCGGTGTGCCGGCCGGTGCGGTAAGCCCGGACTCGGCGAGGGTGCGCTGCAGGGTCAGGGCCGTCTGTTCCGCGCTGTCGATCAGGGCCACACTCAACCCCATGACCCGGCGGATCAAGGGCTTGAGCAGGGGGTAGTGGGTGCAGCCCAGCACCAGCGCTTCGATCCCCGCGTCGCGGACCGGCCGCAAATACTCCTCGGCAATCAGTTCCGCCGCCGGGTGCTCGAACCATCCCTCTTCCACCAGCGGCACGAAGAGCGGACAGGCCTGCTGCTCGACCGGAATCGCGGGATCGATCGCGTGAATGGCTCGCACGTAGGCATTGCTGTGAATGGTGCCGGCCGTGCCGATCACCCCGATCGGCCCCCGGGGAGCGGCGTTCACGGCCGCGCGCGCACCGGGCTCGATCACTCCGATCACCGGCACCGGCGACGCCTGGCGCAACGACTCGAGCGCGTGCGCCGTGCTGGTATTGCAGGCGATCACGACCGCTTTTACCCCCTGCCCCAGCAGCCACTCCAGGATCTCGAGACTGTAGCGGCGCACGGTTTCCGGTGACTTCGGCCCATAGGGCACCCGGGCGGTATCCCCGAAATAGATGGTGGGCTCGTTGGGCAACCGATGGTAGATCGCCCGGGCCACGGTGAGGCCGCCAATGCCGGAATCGAAGATGCCGATCGGCTTCGAATTCATCGGAGCGGTGGCAGGCCCACGGAAGCGCCGATCCCCTGCGCCGTCGCCTGGATCTGGAGATCGGTAGGAAAATCCCACAGGTGGGCCGACACGTAGGCTTCGAGTCCCGCGAAGAGATGGTTGAACACGAGCAGCACGAGCCAGTCCTGCCGCTCTCCGCGCTTGGGCTCGACCCGACCCGACCCCGTGCGCCTGAGATACGACAGCTCGTGCGAGGTCTTGAGCACCATGCCCAGGGTGACGCCTTCCCACAGAACAAAGAGCCCGCCGGTCAACTTGCGGCCCAGCTTGGCCTGGCCCCAGCCGGGGATCAAGATGGACCGGCCAAAGGCGCCCATGGGAGAGAGGGGCCGGAGGTGAAGCGTGTCAACATTCGCCCGAGCGGAAGAATCCGGACGTACCTGGGTCGTGTCTTGCGCATTGAGCCTTGCAACAGCCAACCCAGAGGCGCAGAGCACACCAAGAACTCGCAGAGAGAATCGTGGTAGTTGTTTTGTCATTAGGTTTTGGCAGTTCTCCGCATAACCTCTGCGTACTCTGCGTCTCTGCGTTGGATGTGGCAAGGCTCGCGACGCCGTAGATATCCCCGAAGCCTACTCCCGGGCCGTCAGAACTGGAAGCGCGGATGGCACCAACTCGATCTCGATACTCTTGATGCCGGGATTACGCGTCTCACCGTCCAGATGGACCAGGAGCGGCTCCTCCGCCACGACCCTGAGTCGCGAGGTCTGCAGCATCTTCACCTCCTTGAACCTGACGTGCCCGCCCCAGAACGCGGACGGCATCCGGGTTACGAATCCCCAGTGGCTGAGCGGCCGCACAATACAGACGTCGAACAGGCCGTCGTCCGGCCGGGCATCGGGCGTAAGATAAAACCCGCCTCCGGCCGATACTCCGATTCCGACTTCCAGGCAGAAGACGGCTTCGTCGAACCGTTCCGCGTCCCAGGAAACCTGGGCCTTGAGCGGGTGGAAGCGGAAATAGGAGCTGAGCACCGCGGCGGGATAGACCAGGGGACGCCAGAGCGCGCGGTGGTGGGGAACCCGGGACGCGACGGCGGCATCGAACCCCAGGCCCAGGGAGTTGACGAAATACTCTCCCCAGGCAAGGCCGACATCAAAGACTCGGCGCGATCCGTGGGCCAGCAGCTCGAGGGCGCGAGCCGGCGACTTCCTGCTGGTGCCGACCAGCCTGGCGAAATCGTTGCCGGTCCCGATCGGCACTGCGCCGAGGTGGGGCCGCTGTTCCAGGGGGAGAGGGAGGATTCCGTTGGCGGCTTCGTGGATGGTGCCATCGCCACCCACAATGAGGATCTGGCGAGCCCCGTGGCCCGCCGCATCCCGCGCAATGGCGCCCGCCTCGCCGGGCCCGGAGGTGGTCGCCACCGTGAGTGCGGGCCACCACTGCCGGGCGGCGACGATGATGGCCGGCAGTTCGCGGCCCGCCTTCCCGCCGCCTGCTGCTGGGTTCGCAAGGAGTAGAGTGGTCACCAGGAGAGGTGTCGGGTACTGGGTACTGGGTACTGGGTGGTGCTGGTGCCGCGCAGTACCCAGTACCTGTCACCCGGTACCGCCTTGAACGGGAACGTGTGGGAATCGAACCCACCGGAGCCGCGTGAGGCGTCTCCATCGCGGTTTTGAAGACCGGCCGAGGCACCAGCCCCGTGACATCCCCCAGAAGATTTCGTGAGTGATGATTGAGCGATTGACAGTTACTCGACTGTCGCGACGACCTCAATTTCAACCCTGACACCCCTCGGTAAACCGGCCACCGCGACCGTCGAACGCGCCGGCTTGTGGTCGCCAAAGGCCTTCGAATACACTTCATTCATTTCAGCGAAGTCAGCCATATCAATCAGAAACACCGTGGTCTTGACCACCTGGCTCATGGTGAGCTTTGCCCCCTCGAGGATCGCCTTGAGGTTGGCCATCACCCTGGTCGTCTGTTCCCGGATTCCGCCGTCGACCACCTGCCCCGTGGCCGGATCCAGCGCAATCTGCCCGGCGCTGTAGAGGAATCCGTTCACGATCACGGCCTGGGAGTAGGGACCGATGGCGCCGGGAGCGTGGGCAGTCTTGACGAAGTCCATGGGAACCTCGATCAGTAATTAGCGATTAGCCATCAGTGATTAGTGAATGCATCATGCGTCAATCGCTAATCATCAATCGCCAGTTCTAGAAGAGTCCTTCAATAGATCCATCGGCGTTCACCCGTATCGCTTCCGCGCTTGGGGTCTTCGACAGCCCCGGCATGGTCATGATCTCCCCGGCGAGGGCCACCACGAACCCCGCGCCGGCCGATGGCGTCACATCGCGGATGGTAATCCGGAAGCCGCGAGGCCGGCCCAGCCTGGTGGGATCGTCACTGAAGGAATACTGGGTCTTGGCGATGCACACCGGCGTTTGGCCCAGTCCCATCGCTTCGCATTGCGCGATGTTCCGTTCCGCCACCGGTGTGTAATCCACCCCGTCCGCGCCGTAGATCCCGGTCGCTATCGCTTCGATCTTCTGCTTGATCGGCAGGGCGGCATCGTAGAGCGGCTTGAAGCGGGCCGATTTCTCGTCCAGCAGGGCCAGCACCTCCTCCGCCACCCCGATCCCGCCATCCCCGCCCTTGCCCCACACGTCGCTCAGGGCCGCGCGGGCGCCCCAGCCCTTCGCCGCGGAAAGCACCGTGTCCAGCTCTTCCCGGGAATCGGTCAGGAACCGGTTGACCGCGACCACGACGGGAACGCCGAACTTCTGGACGTTCGCCACGTGCGCCTCGAGGTTCACCAGGCCCCGGGTGAGTGCGGTCACATCGGGACGCCCCAGGTCTTCCTTCTTGACGCCGCCGTTCATCTTGAGCGCCCGGACCGTCGCCACGATGATCGCGGCTTCCGGATTGAGGCCGCCGAAGCGGCACTTGATATCGAAGAATTTTTCGGCGCCCAGGTCGGCACCGAACCCGGCTTCGGTCAGCACGATGTCGGCGAGCCCCAGGCCGAGCCGGGTCGCCACGATGGAATTGCAGCCGTGCGCGATATTTCCGAACGGACCGCCATGGACCAGCGCCGGGCCGCCTTCCAGGGTCTGTACCAGGTTCGGCAACAGGGCGTCGCGGAGCAGCAGGGTCATGGCGCCGGAGGCCTTCAGCTGCCCCGCGGTCACCGGTTTCTTGTCCCGGGTCAGCCCCACGATGATCCGGGAGAGCCGCTGCTCCAGGTCCTGCAGATCGGTGGCAAGGCAGAGGATCGCCATGATTTCGCTGCCCGGCACGATGACGAAGCGATCTTCCCGCGAGGGGCCGCCGTTGAGGCCGCCCAGCCCGGTGATGATGTTCCGCAGGGCGCGGTCGTTCATGTCGATGGTGCGGGGCCAGGTGATCCGCCGGGTGTCGAGGCCCAGCGCGTTACCGTGATGGATGTGATTGTCCAGCATGGCGGAGAGCAGGTTGTGCGCCGAGGTAATCGCGTGGAAATCCCCGGTGAAGTGGAGATTGATCTCGTCCATCGGCACCACCTGGGCATAGCCGCCGCCGGCCGCGCCGCCCTTCACGCCGAACACCGGGCCCAGGGACGGTTCCCGGATGCACAGGATCGCCTGCTTGCCCAGCTTGCGCAGGGCCTGGGCGACACCGACGGTGCAGGTGGATTTCCCTTCGCCGGCCGGCGTCGGGTTGATCCCGGTCACCAGGACCAGGCGTCCCTTGGGCGTGAAGCGCTTGACCGCTTCGGCGCTGATCTTGGCCTTGTACTTCCCGTAGGGCAGGATGTCGTCGGCACCCAGCCCCAGCTCGGCCGCGACGTCCGCGATGGGACGCAGCTTCGCCGCCTGGGCGATGGCGATATCACTGGGGACCTGGGCGGGAGCCTGGACGTCAGGGCGCAAAGTTGAAGACGCGTTGGGCATTTTCTCCCGTTCTCGCGATGAGGTCGTCTAGGGCAAGACCACGAACCAGGGCGATCTGCTCGGCTACCCGGCGCACAAAGGCCGGCTCGTTGCGGTGCCCCCGGTGCGGCGTCGGGGCCAGGTAAGGCGCGTCGGTCTCCACCAGCAGCCGGTCCAGCGGCACCGCCCGGATGACGTCGTCCCGGGTCCAGTTCCGGAAAGTGATCATCCCGCTGAATGAAAAGTACCAGCCGAGGTCGAGGCCAGCTCGCTCCAGCACGACGCCGCTGCTGAAGGAATGCAGGACGATGGTGGCGCCGGGCTGGTTGCGGAGAATGGCCGCGACGTCTTCGTCCGCTTCCCGGGCGTGCACCACGACCGGTTTTCCCGCCTCCACGGCCCGCCCCAGCTGCTCGGCGAACACCCGACGCTGCACCTCGCGCGGGGAGTGATCGTAGTGGTAGTCGAGGCCCATCTCGCCCGCGGCGACCACCCGGGGATCCCGCCAGAGCGAAAGCAATCGGCTCGCGCTGTCATCCTGCCAGGTCGTGGCATCGTGGGGATGGATCCCGGTGCCGATGGAGATTCGCCGCTCGGTCGAGGCGAGCGCGAGGCCTCGCTCCAGCGCCGACAGCGATTCACCGATCACCACGACCCTCGAGAGTCCCGCCGCCCACGCCCGCTCCAGCACCTGGTCCCGATCGCCGTCAAACGAATCCGACGCCAGGTGGCAGTGAGTATCGACTAGCATCAAAAGGTAAGCAGTAAGAAGTGAGCAGTAAGCGGGACTGGATTCGGGCGTATGCTGAAGCCGTTCCCGCTTACTTCTTACCGCTTACTGCTAACAGGTTCTGGCTGCGGCTTCCGGGTCGTCGTCGGTACTGGCTTTTCGGTCTTCAGCCCCCGGGCGGCCACTCCGGGCCACTTGCGCTCGATCCACATCAGCACCGGCGACGCGATGAAGATCGACGAGAAGGTGCCGGTAAACACCCCGAAAAACATGACCAGGGCGAACGGCCGGATGACCTCTCCCCCGAAGACGGTCAGCGCCAGCAGCGAGGACAGCGTGGTCCCGTGGGTCAGCACGCTCCGGGGCAGCGTCTCGTTGATCGACCGGTTGAGGACGGTGATGAAGCTCTCCCGCTTCATCTTCCGCAGGTTCTCGCGCACCCGGTCGAAGATGATGATCGTGTCGTTCAGCGAATAGCCGACCATGGAAAGAATGGCGGCAACCACGACCAGGCTGACCTCGAGGTGCAGCACCGCGATGAACGCGATGGTGGCGATGATGTCGTGGGCCGTGGCGATGACCGCGGCGAGGCCGAAGCGCCATTCAAACCGGTAGGCGAGGTAGGCCAGCACGGCGAAGAAGGAAAGAAAAATCGCCAGGAAGGCCTTCTGCCGGAGTTCGCCCCCCACCTTGGGGCCGACCGCTTCGGTGCGTTTCACGCACCAGGGCTCGGTCCCGGTCGGGGCCCGTTCCAGGCAGATGGCGCCGCCGGGGCCCAGGACCTTCACCAGCGCGGCGGTGACCGCCCCCGCAGTCTCCTGGGTGTTGTTGGGATCGACCCCTTCCCGCTGCAGCCGGGCCCGGACCAGGAACTCCTGTGAACTGCCGAACTCGGTGATTTCGGAGCCCGGAATGCCATTCTGATCGAGCCCGGTACGCAGGTCGGCGACCTTGAGCGGCCGGGGACTCTCGATCTGGACCAGGGTGCCGCCAGTGAACTCGATGCTGTAGTTGAGTCCCCGGACCAGCAGCAGGATGAGCCCCGGGACGACGATGATGACCGTAGCCCAGATCGCCTTCCAGCGATAGGAAATGAAATCGTAGTTGGCGTTGGCGAAGAGTCGTATCATGGTCAGATGCTCAAGGTAGACATGCCCGGCTTCCGCTGCAGCCAGATCATGTAGAAAGTGCGGGTGACGAAAATCGCCGTCACCATCGAGGCCGCGATACCCATGATCAGGGTGATCGCAAAGCCCTTGACCGGCCCGGTGCCGAACTGGAACAGGAACAGCGCGGTGAGCACCGCGGAAACGTTGGAGTCCACGATCGCGTTCATCGCGTGCTTGAACCCGTCGTCGATGGCCAGCCGCACGGTCTTGCCATGGACCAGTTCCTCGCGTATTCGCTCGAAGATCAGCACGTTGGCGTCCACCGCGATCCCGACCGACAGCACCAGTCCGGCCAGCCCCGGCAGCGTCATCGTGGCATTGATCATCGCCAGGCCTCCCAGCGCGAAGAGGATGTAGAGCGCCAGGGCGCCGACCGCCAGGACGCCGCTGGTCTTGTAGTAGATCACCATGATGAGAATGACCATGATGGTCCCCACGATGCCCGCCAGGATCCCGCCGTGAATCGAATCGGCTCCGAGGCTGGCGCCGACCTCCCGTCGGTCGACGATCTTGAGCGGAATGGGAAGCGCGCCGGCCTTCAGGGTGAGCGCCAGGTCCTGCGCTTCCTGGATCGTCTTGTTGCCCAGGGTGATCTGGCCGCTTCGGTTGATCTGGCTCTGGATCACCGGCGGGCGGCCCTGCACCCGGTCGTCCAGGATGATGGCCATGTAGTCGTTGACGTGTGCCGCGGTCTTGCGGCCGAAGATCCGACCCCCGGCCCGGTCCAGCTGAAACGTGACGATGGCACCCTGGGTCACCTGGTCGAGCTGGGCCTGGGCGTCCACCAGCGAGGTGCCGGTGATCATCACCTCGTCCTCCAGCATGTACAGCAGCTGGTACGGCTGGGCGCCGATGGACAGCGGCTTGTCCGACCAGCGCCAGGTCACGTTCCGCGGCATCAGCCGGGCGACCTCGGGGAGCCGGAGCAGGCTGTCGGCCCGCGCCACGGCCTGCTGGGGGACGGCATACTCTCCGGGCATCGGCTGGAGCCCGACCTCGCCTCCCGGCCGGATCAGGGAAGAGAGCACCCCGCCGACCAGCGGCGTCGTGTCCTGGGCGGCCGCATGAGTGGTGTCCCCGGGGCTCGCTTTCGTGCTGTCCTTCGTGCTGTCACCACCCAGCAGCTGCGATACGGCAGAGCGGTCTTCCTGCGCGCCCGGCCCGGCCTTCACGCCCATTTGCCGGAGCACCCGGTCCATGGCGGGAAGCACCTTGTCGAACGCCGAGGTCTTGTCGGTGATCCGGAATTCCAGCGCGGCGGTCCGCTGCACGATGGCAACGGCCCGGGCGGGATCCCGCACGCCGGGCAGCTCCACCACGATGCGATCCTTGCCGACCTTCTGGATCAGCGGCTCGGCCACGCCGAACTCGTCGATCCGCTTGCGCAGGACGGTGAGCGCCAGGTCGAGATCGCGCTGCGGGTCGGACGAGACGGTGCGGGACTGGTCCAGCTCGAGGGCCAGGTGCATCCCGCCCTGCAGGTCCAGGCCCAGGGCCGGCTTGTAGAGCGTCTCGGTGGTGTCCACCGGGCGGCCGTCCTCCACCTTGGTCACCTTCATGGTGGTGGGCCGGAGCGACCACACGCAGGCGATCGCCAGGAGGACGATGATGATGATCCGGGAGCGAATGCTGGAGAACATATCTCACACTTTCAGGTTCGTATTAAACCGCGCTATCCGAGCGAGCCTGCGCTTCCACGATGACCGCCGCGGCCCGGACCCGGTCCTCGGCAAGCTGGGCCATCAACTGTCCGGGTGAATCGAACCGCCGGGTGTCGCGCAGCCGTTCGATCCACTCGATCTTCACCCAGGCGCCGTAGAGGTCGCGGTCGAAATCGAAGAGGTGCGCCTCCACTGTCCGGCCGGCCTCGCCGAAGGTGGGCCGGGGACCCTGGTTCAACATCCCGCCAAACCGCCCGTGCGGCGTCTCCACCCAGACGGCGTACACCCCGTCCGGCGGAAACAGCTTGTTGGCCGGCACTTCGCCCAGGTTCAAGGTCGGAATCCCGATGCCTCGCCCCCGCCCCGCGCCCCGCACCACGCGACCCGACACCGAGTAGGGCCGGCCCAGCAGCCGGGTCGCCGTCTCCAGGTCACCGCCGGTCACCGCCCGGCGGATCTGGGTGCTGGAGACCGGATGCCCGCCGATTTCTACCGGCGCCACGACGTCGACCTGGAAGCCGTCCTCATGGCCCAGCCGGCGCAGGGTTTCGACGTCGCCGCTCCGGCCCCGCCCGAAGCCGTGATCATGCCCGATCACCAGCTCCCGCATCTGCAGCCGCTGCTCCAGCACCTCGCGGACAAAGGCCTCGGGACTCAAGCCGGCCAGCCGGCGATCGAACCGGAGGAACACGGCGTAATCCAGTTCGGTCTGGGCCAGCACCTCGCGCCGCTCCGGCCCGGTCGTGAGGAGCGGAGGCGCCGCCGCCGGATTCACCACTTCGAGCGGATGGGGCTCGAAGGTCACCAGTACGCTCTTGCGCCCCGAGGCCCGGGCCCGCCGGACGATTTCCATCAGCACGGCGCGATGACCGGGGTGCACCCCGTCAAAGGTGCCGACGGTGACGGTGGTGCCTTCCCTGCTCTCTGGCAGCCCGGCGCTCATGGCTTTCCCAGGACCACGACCGGGTGGAGCCGCTCGCCTTCGATCCGCGCCACCGCGACCAGCTCGGAACCCTGGACCAGCAGGACTGGGTCGGTCCCCGGGGCCGCGCCGGTGATGGCGCGTCCGTGGGAGACCAGGACCCGGTCCGCGGCGTCCAGCTCCACCACGGGCATGTGGTTCAGCACCGTCCGGAGCGGGAGCAGATGGTCGGCGCTGATCGCGTCGGCCTCAATCGCATCCTCCAGCGTGAGGTCCCCAATCGCTTCGCGGCGCAGGGCCACAAGGTGCGCGCCGGTTCCCAGTCGTTCGCCCAGGTCCCGGGCCATCGCCCTTATGTAGGTTCCCGCGGTCACCACCGCGCGAAACGTCACCAGGGGCGCCGTGTAATCCAGCAGGTCGATCCGCTGGATGGTCACCGGGACCGGCGCCAACTCGACCGCTTCGCCCCGCCGCGCGCGATGATAGCTGCGCTCGCCCGCAACCTTCTTGGCGGAATAGGCCGGCGGTTGCTGCAGCTGCGGTCCCACTATCTCACCCACCGCCTTCTCGACTTGATCCAGCGCCGGCATCTGCGCAATCTGCGTAATCTGCGGACCGACTGTCTCACCCGTCAGGTCATCGGTGCTGGTGTTGTAACCCAGGCGCGCCGTGGCCAGGTAGGTCTTGGCCTGTTGCTCGACGAACCGCGCCACCCGGGTTCCGCGCCCGACCAGCAACACCAGGAGCCCGGTGGCGAAGGGATCGAGCGTGCCGGTGTGCCCCACCGCCCGCTCCCTGAGCATGCGCCGCGCGCGCGCCACGATATCGTGCGAGGTGGGCCCGGCGGGCTTGTCCACCAGCAACGCGCCGATCAGCCCTGGTCCTCGTGCTTGAGGTCGGCCAGCAGCGCGTTGATCCGGGCGGCGTGCTCCATGCCCCGGTCCAGCTCGAAGTGCAGCTCGGGCACCGTGCGGGTACTGAGGGCGCCAGTCACCCGGGTCCGCAGGAATCCGGCGGCGCTCTGCAGTCCCTCGAGGGCCTGGATCTTCTCGGCCTCGTCTCCCATAATGCTGACCAGCACCCGCGCGTGCGAGAGGTCTCCGGTAACCTCGACCGCGGTGACCGTGACGAATCCCACCCGGGGATCCCGGATTTCCCGCCCGATGGCTTCGGCCACGACCTGGCGTACGGTTTCGGCAACCTGCTCGGGTCGTCTGGACTGACCGTGTCTCATCTGGGGCACTTCTCCTAAAGAAAACTCGTCGCCGTATCCACGATCCGGGCGCCCTCCGCCTGCTCCACCATCCGGTCCGCGGAGCGGAGGATTCCCTCGACCACCGCGCGATCGCTGCCCACCGCCGCGCAACTGATCTCGGCCCGCTGCCAGGCGTCCTGGCTTCCGGTCTCCGCTACCGAGATGTTCAAATCGCGGCGGAGTCGCGCCTTCAATGACTGCAGGATGGCCCGCTTGTCCTTCAAAGAGTGGCATCCAAAGAGACTCAGGTCCCACTGCCTGATCCCGACTATCATGTTCCCTCAAGGACTAAGGACTGAGAACTTCGAGTTTACAGGTTCCAGCCCTGAAATCGTACATCCCACCTCGCACAGTCCTTAGTCCCTTAGTCCTTAGTCCTCAGTCCTCAGTCCTGGTCCGAATCAGACCGCTCCCGATGTCGCAGACGAGGCGAGCGTCCGTTTGACCTCTTCCATCCGGAACGACTCGATCCGGTCGCCGACCTTGAGGTCGTTGAAGTTCTCGACCCCGATGCCGCACTCGAGCCCCTCGCGCACCTCCTTCGCGTCGTCCTTGAAGCGCTTGAGGCTGGACAGGTTGCCGGTATAGACCTGCACGCCGTCCCGCACCACGCGCACCTTGCCGGTTCGCTGGATCACGCCATTCCTCACCATGCACCCGGCGATGGTGCCCACCTTGCTGACCTTGAAGAGCTGGAGCACTTCCGCCTCGCCCAGCACGGTCTCCTTCTCCTCCGGCTTGAGCATCCCTTCCAGCGCGTTCCGCACGTCTTCTACCGCTTCGTAGATCACGCGGTAGGTGCGAACGTCCACCTGCTCCCGCTCGGCCGCGGCGCGCGCGTTGGAGTCGGGCCGCACATGGAAGCCGAGGATCATCGCGCCGGAGGCCTTGGCCAGCAGCACGTCGCTCTCGGTGATCGCGCCGACGCCGCGGTGGACCACGTCCACCCGCACTTCGTCGGTACCCAGCTGGGCCAGCGCGTCGGCCAGCGCTTCGGCCGGTCCGCCCTGGTCCGCCTTGATGATCAGCCGGAGCTGGCCTACCAGGCCCTCGGCCATCGCGCGGCTCAGGTCCTCCAGGGTTCCGCCTCGCGAGGTGCGGCGATTCTGCGCCTCGCGTTCCAGCCGCTGCCGCTTCTGCGCGATCTCCCGCGCCTCGTTGGCGTCGGCCAGGACGGCGAAGCTGTCACCCGCCGCCGGCACCCCCTCGAAGCCGAGGATCTGCACCGGGATCGACGGACCTGCCTCCTTCACGGTCTTGCCCCGCTCATCGTACATGGCGCGGATCCGGCCGGAGTACTTGCCGCAGATGAAGTTGTCGCCGGTCTTGAGGGTTCCCTTCTGGACCAGGATGGTGGCCAGCGGACCCTTGCCCGGATCCAGCGTCGCTTCCAGCACGGTGCCTTGCGCCGCGCTGCCCGGGTTGGCCTTGAGATCGAGAATCTCGGCCTGCAGGAGAATCTGATCCATCAGGGTGTCGACGCCGGTGCCTTTCTTGGCCGAGATCGCCGTGGAGAGGGTGGTCCCGCCGAAGTCCTCGAGCACCACGCTCTGTTGCAGCAGGTCCTGCTTCACCTTCTGCACGTTGGCGGTCGGCAGGTCGATCTTGTTGATCGCTACGATCATCGGCACGCCGGCGTTCCTGGCATGGCTGATGGCCTCGATGGTCTGCGGCATCACCTGGTCGTCGGCCGCGACAACCAGGACCACGATGTCGGTGACCTGGGCGCCCCGGGCCCGCATGGCGGTAAAGGCCTGGTGACCCGGCGTATCGAGGAACGTGATGGCCTTACCGTTCGGCAGCTCGACGTGATAGGCGCCGATGTGCTGGGTGATGCCGCCGGCTTCGCCGGCCACGATGTTGGCTTTCCGGATGTAGTCGAGCAACGAGGTCTTGCCGTGGTCGACGTGACCCATCACGGTGACGACGGGAGGGCGGGACACCTGCCCTTCCACCGCGGCGGCGGATTCTTCCGGCGTGGACTCCGGCTGGGTCGCGTATTCCGATTCCCGCACCGCCTGAAAGCCGAAGGCGGACGCGATCAGTTCGATCTGGTCGAAGTCGAGCCGCTGGTTCACGGTGACCATGAGTCCCAGTTCCTTGAAGGCGAACTGGACGATCTGGGTGGCCGGCACCTTCATGGAAACGGCCAGCTCGGAGACCGAGATGAACTCGTTCACGTGGACCAGGGTCTTCTCCCTCTCCTTCTCCTCTGCCGCCCGGCCGGCCTGGACTTCCCGGAAGCTGGGCTCGTCGGAGCGGCGGCCTTTACGGACTTCCTTGCCCCGCATGCCCTGCAGCGTCTTGGAGATGTTGGCCAGCACTGCTTCCTGATCCACCTGTGACCGTTTCCCTTTCTTGCCCTTCTTGCGGCCGCCACCGGGCTGCGCATCGGGTCCGAAGTTGCGTTGCGGCGCGTCGCGTCCACCGGTCTGGGGGCCGCGGTTCGGCGGGCCACCGGGCCGGGCCGAGGGAGGCGAGCCCACGCTGCTGCTGAAGACCGGCTTGGGACCCCGTCCCGGGGGGCCGCTCTGACGGGAGGCACCACCAGGAGCCGGACGCTGAATACGCTGGGGAATGAATGGCCCGCGGGTGGGCAGGGGACGGGGCGGAATGTCCCGCGCCGGAGATTCCGCCGGACGCACCAGCGGCTCATCGGCCACGGCTTCATCGGCTGAAAGCGGGGGAAGGTCCTTGAACAGCGCCCGAGCCCGCTCTTCCAGCGAGGACGACGTCACCGGGGGCTCCGCCACCTCCAGGCTGGGCCGTTCCAGTTCCAGTGCGGCCAGGCTCTCCACGGCTTCCTTCTCGGCCAGGGCCAGCGCGTCGGACTGCGCAACCTCGGCGGCGGTGCGCCGGCGCCGGGCCGGCTTGGGCTCGGTTGCCGCGGGGGCCGGCGCCGCGGCCTTGGTCGCGCGGGTGCGCGTCGTCTTGGTCGCCTTGGGGGCAGCTTTGGCCGTCGCGGCAGGCTTGGCAGGCGTCGCCGCTGCCGGCGTCGACGCTGTCGACGCCTTCGTCGCCTTGGCGGCGGTTCGACGACCCTTCCTGGGCGCCTCTTCGGTCGCCTTCCGCTTCTCCCGCTCCCAGCGCAGCCGGATCTTGGACACCTGGTCCGGTTCCAGCGCGGAGAGATGGGTCCGCACAAAGATGTTCATGTCGCGCAGCAGCGTCAGCAACTGCTCCGCGTCAATGCCGAATTCCGCCGCGAGATCGTGCACCCGAGTTTTGACCAAACAAACCTCCAGACTGATTTGATGATTTAGTGATTGTGCCATTTAGTGATTCAGTGAATTGTTCAATCACCAAATCATTAAATCACCAAATCACTAAATGACTGTGCTGCCTTCCAGTATCCCTTTGGTTAGCGCCCGGTCTCGCACTCCAACAGCCATGACCGGCGGGCGCCCCAACTTCATTCCCAGTTCATCGGCGGCGGGACCCTTCACCACCGCCACTTTCTTCGCCAACGCCAGTGCCAGGGTTTTCTGGGTCGCCCGGGGACTGGCATCGCTGGCCAGGACCAGGCACTGGACTTCGCCGCGCTGGAGCGCGTTCCGCACTCCGTCCACCCCGATCACCAGGTGACCGGCCCGCATGCCCAGCCCCAGCAGACCCATCAGCCGTTCGATGGGGTCTCCTCGCTGCTCTCTTCATCCGTCATTTCGGCCAGGAACGCCATCAGCTGCTCCGTGGACACCGGCGTCATGCCCGGAATCCGGGCGATGTCGTCCCGCTCCAGGTCGAGCAGGTCGCTCAGGGTGTTATACCCGGCCGAGCTCAGCACGGCGATCAGCTCGGGCGAGAAGCCCTTGAGCTCGGTGAGCGGGATCTGGGTGACGCTCTCTTCTTCCGGCGGCAGTGGCGCGAACAGCGGCCCCTCGCCACCCCGCTCCAGCCACTCGCGGCTGGAGTAGAGATCGATCGTCCAGCCGGTCAGCTCGGAGGCGAGCCGGACGTTCTGCCCGTTGCGTCCGATGGCCAGCGAGAGCTGGTCTTCGTCCACGATGGCCTGGATGGTCTTGGTCTCCGGATCGGAGAACACCTTGGCCACGCGGGCCGGGGCCAGCGCCAGCCGGGCAAACCGCTCCGGATCGGGCGACCACGGCACGATGTCGATCCGCTCACCGCCCAGCTCGTTCACCACTGCCTGGACCCGCGAGCCCTTGAGCCCGACGCAGGCGCCCACCGGGTCGATGGCGTCGTCCCGGGAGATCACCGCGATCTTGGTCCGGCTGCCGACCTCCCGGGCCCAGGCCCGGATATCCACGATCTGCTGCTGGATCTCCGGCACCTCGAGCTTGAAGAGCGCCTTCACGAACAGCGGGTCGCCGCGGGAAAGAATGAGCCGCGGTCCCTTGGGGGTTTCCTCGATTCGCTTCAGCACCGCGCGGATGGTATCGCCCTGGTGGAAATGCTCCCGGTGATTCTGTTCCCGGTAGGGGATGATGGCTTCGGCCTCGCGGAACTTGTTCAGCATGATGACCAGCTTGCCGCGCTCGATCTGCTGGACCTCGCCGGAAAGCAGCTCGCCCACCTTGCTGGTGAACTCGTCCCGGATCCGGTTCCGCTCGCCTTCCCGCACCCGCTGGATGATCCGCTGCTTGGCGGCCTGGACCGCGCCGCGGCCGAATTCCTCGAAGGGGACGTCCTCCTCCAGCATGTCGCCCACCGCGAAGTCGGGATCGGTGTACTGGGCCTCTTCCAGCGACACTTCCGCGCTGGCGTCTTCGATCGTCTCGACCACGCGGCGAAGCCGGACCACCCGGAGCTGGCCTTTCAGCTCGTCGAAGGTGATCTCGAAGCGGACGTTGGGGCCGTACTTCTTCACCAGCGCCGCCTGGATGCCGTCGCGCAACAGGTCGAGCAGCTCGGAACGATCCAGCTGCTTCACGTTGGTCAGCTCACGGATCGCGACCAGGACTTCTGCGGAACTCGCCATCAGGACTCCAGATTTAATGATTTGGTGATTTGGTGATTTAGTGATTTGTGGCGTGATCAGGTGACGTGTTGCAATCACTAAATCACTAAATCTCTAAATCACTAAATCCTCTTCTTGGGCTGTGGTTTTGGCCAATCCACTACCAATGTCGCTTCTCTGATCTCCGCCAGCGGAATCACGGCCTCGGTTCCATCGGCAAAGCGCAGCAGCACGTGCTCTTCGTCCGGCACACTCATGATGGTTGCGGGTGAGTGCGCCGAGTGCCGCCCCTTGATCCGCACCCGCTGCCCGGTGAAACGGCGCCAGTGCTCGGGCCAGACCAGCGGCCGCTCGATCCCCGGCGAAGAAACCTGCAGCATGTAGCGAGGGCCGACCGCCGCGCGCTCCTCGAGGAAGCGTTCGAGCGCCCGGCTCACCCGTACGCAGTCCTCGGCCGTAACCCCATGCCCGGGACCGCTCGCGGGACGATCAACTCTTACCTGAAGCAGGGGACTCTGCGGCGAACCACTGCGCCGGAGGTCGACCAGCTCGAATCCGAGCGCAGCCACGAGCTGCCGTACCGGATCGATGAGGTCGTCGAGTGACATGCGAGGCTAAAAAAAATGTGGGGGAATCCCCACATCGTCGAACGGCCCAACCAGGGTACCCGGACAGCGTGCAAATTCTAATGGGAGGGTCACTTGGAGTCAAATGGAAGCAACCCCAGGTAGCCGACCATCCGCCCGTCCCGGCCGCCGGACCCGCGATGGCTGAAGAACTCCCCGCGGTCGTGGCTGGAACACCGGGCTGACAGCGATACGGTAGAGACACCGAGCCGGTTCGCCTGGGCCTCCAAGGCCTTCCGGATATCCACATGGAAGTGGCCAGGAGACGACGGGGTGCCGGTTCCACCGAGGGCGTCATTAACTTCAGATTCTACTTCATAGCAGTCCCCGCATATTCCAATACCACAATGCATTACAATCTCAGCAGGTGGAGCCTTGGAATGTTGATAAATAGCGTTGATGCCGCGCTCCAGGATGCCCGCCGCGGTCCCTCGCCACCCAGCATGGAGCAACCCAATCGCCCGGTGCCTGGGTGCGACCAGGTAGATCGGGATACAGTCGGCCGCGCTCACGTAGAGCATCACTCCGGGGGTGGTGGTAACGTGGCCGTCTACCCCTTCGATCTGGATCCAGCCCTCCCCCCCTTCCTGGAGCCGGACCTCTTTCCCATGGACCTGCCGCCCAAATACGTGAGCCGGGAACCCGGGTTCCGCCGCCATAAGCGCACGCCACCGGTTCAACACCTCCCCAACCGGCTGGTCGGTACTGAGACCCAGGTCAAACGGCGTCGGTCCGGTACCGCGACCGGTGATTCCTGCCACGACACCAAAGCGTTCGCGCCAGCCGGGTATCTCCCAACGTGGGACCTTACCCGGCAGAGGCGTCTCGTTCAGGATCGGCACGAGCAAAGCCAGAATGTGGGAATAACGGAATGAGGGAATGTGGGAACAGGGAGGAATCGTTCCCCCATTCCCACATTCCCCCATTCCCACATTTCTCTAGTCCTCGAATCTCTGGATATCAGCACCCAGGGCCCTGAGCCGGGTGTCGATGGCCTCGTAGCCCCGCTCGATCTGCCCGATGTTGAAGATGGTGCTGGTCCCTTCGGCGGCCAGCGCCGCCAGCAGCATGGCCATGCCGGCCCGGATGTCGGGCGAATCTACGGTCCCGCCCCGGAGCGCGGACGGCCCCGAGATCACGGCGCGATGCGGATCGCAGAGCACGATCCTGGCTCCCATCCCGATCAGTTTGTCCACAAAGAAGAGCCGGCTCTCGAACATCTTCTCGTGGATCAGGACCATGCCGGTGCACTGGGTCGCCGTGACGATCGCGATGGACATGGCGTCGGCGGGAAACGCCGGCCAGGGGCCGTCTTCCAGCTTCGGCACGTGGCCGCCCAGGTCGGAGCGAATCCGGCGCTCCTGTGCCGCGTCCACGTGAAGCTGGTGCTGGTCCAGCCGGGGCCGGACCCCGAGCCGCTCGAAGCCCAGCAAGGTGCTACGGAGGTCGTCCCCCCGCACCGGCTCGATCATGATCGCGCCGTTGGTCGCGGCCGCGAGCCCGATGAAGCTGGCGATCTCGATATGGTCGGGTCCGATCTCGTAGGTGGCACCGTGGAGAGGCTGGCCGCCTTCGACGGTGTAAACGTTGGTCCCGATGCCGTCGATGCGCGCGCCCATCGCGATCAAGGCGCGGGCCAGGTCCTGCACGTGCGGTTCGGCGGCGGCGTTGCGGAGCACCGTGCGGCCCTGGGCCGTTGTCGCCGCCATCAGCGCGTTCTCGGTCCCGGTGACGCTGGGCTCGTCCAGAAAGATCTCGGCTCCGACCAGATCCTTCGCTTCCAGCTTGTAGGTGTCACCCACCGTCACCACGGCGCCCAGCTGCTCGAGGGCGAGGAAGTGGGTGTCGATCCGGCGCCGGCCGATCACATCGCCACCGGGCGGCGGCAGGATCACCGAGCCAAAGCGGGCGAGCAGCGGGCCGGCGAGCAGGATCGAGGCCCGGATCCGGGCACAGAGCACCGGGTCCAGGGGCTTGGGCGTGGCGGCGCGGCTATCCACGGTGAGGGTGTTGGGTCCGGTCCAGACCACTTCGACGCCCAGGTCGGCGAGGAGCTCCACCATGGTCTCGACATCGCGGATCCGGGGGATGTTCTCCAGCACCACGAGCCCATCGGCCAGGAGCGTCGCGGCGAGAATCGGGAGCGCGGCGTTCTTGTTTCCACTGGGACGCACCGTGCCGGCCAGCGGCCGGCCGCCCTGAACGACGAAACGAGGAGGCATAGACTTGGAAAGTCACCCTACAGAGAGAGAGGGTCAAGAGGATTGAGGATTGAAGACTGAGGATTGAAGACTTGAAGGCTGCATCGGTGTCCGGGCTCACGGCAGTCCAATGGTCTCAATCCTCAATCTTCAATTATCTTAAGGTTGGGTCTTGGCCGCACCCGGGTCTTTTTTGGGAAAGGGTGGACATGCTGCTCGCCAACTTGCTGCAAACACAAGTCGCGCTGCCGACCTGGGTCGGGACGGTCACCGCGGTTTCGCTGGTCCTGATTGCCTTGTCATTCGTCACGATTGCGATCGGTGTCCTGTGGGCCCTCAAGAAAAGCTCGGAACAGCTCAAACTGATGGGCCGGGTGCTGCAGGGCCTCGATGACGACCTGATCCCGGCGTTCCGCAGTATCCGGCAGATCGCCGAGGAGGGCAAGGAAGTGGTGACGAAGTTCAAGGACGAAGCCGACGCGATCGTGCGGACCAGCCGCCGGTTGCGGCGCCGGGCTCGGCAGGGTGCCGACCGGGTGACGGAACGGTTGCAGGACCTCGATGCGCTGTACGAGGTCGTCCACGAAGAGCTGGAAGAGGCCGCGCTCGATCTCGCCACCCTGGTGCACACCGTGCGCACCGGTGGAGGCTGGCTCGGCAAGATCCGCCGGTTCCTTCCTGGCCGGAAGCGGCGCCGGTGAAACTCGGGGGCCGGCTGCTCATCGCGTTCCTCTGTGTCGGGGCCGTATTTCTCGCCTGGCCCCACGCGGCGCATGCCTGGACGCCGGGCACCCACATCTTCCTCGGGCAGTCGGTCCTGGAAGCGGCCGGCTCCCTGCCGGGCGGCGTGGGCGACCTGATTCGCGCCTTCCCCTTTGATTTCCTCTACGGGAACATCGCGGCCGATACGTCCTTCGCCAAGAAGTACGCCCCGATCAACCGGCACAGCCACGCGTGGCACGTCGGCCAGGAAGTGCACGACCTGGCCCGGAGCGACGCGCTCCGGGCCTTTGGCCTGGGCTACCTGGCGCATCTCGCGGCCGACACCGTCGCCCACAACTTCTTTGTCCCCCGCCAGCTGGTCCTGACCAGCAGCACCAAGTCGCTGGGCCACTCCTACTGGGAGAGCCGGGCCGAAACCCACCTGGACCGGGACTACGCTCACGAGGCGCGCGACATCATCATGATGGACCATGGCAAGGCCGACGAGCATCTCGACCTGATCATCAGTCCTACGATTTTCAGCGTGAAGACCAACCGCAGGATTTTCCGGGGGATGGTGCACCTGACCCGGAGCCGGGCCTGGCAGACCGGGATGCGCGCCGCGCGGGACGTGAGCCGGTGGGGCCTCTCCGACGACGTGGTCCAGCGCCACCTGGGGCTGGCCTACGAATACATCATGCAGATGCTGATGAACGGGGGAGGCCCGGCCCGCGAGCTGGATCCCAATGGTGCCACGCCGCTCCGCCGGGCCAAGGCGATGCGGCGATCCGCATTGATGGACGGGGGCTGGAAAGACGCGGACCGGCTGAACGAGGCGGCCGAGAAGCACTTCGGCCTTCCCACCTTCACGCCGGTCTACTGGCCCGCGGTTGCGATGAAGTTGCTGCGCAAGAACAAGGCGTCGTAGGATTGAAGGGATTGAAGGGATTGAGGGGATTGAGCCGAAGCTACAATCCCCTCAATCCCTTCAATCTATCAATCAACAATGGCTGTACCTTCTTCGGATCCGCCTTCCCCCCGCTCTTCTTCATCACCTGCCCAACGAAAAACCCGATCAGCTTGGTTTCCCCGCCCTGGTAGCGCCTGACCTCACTCGGGCTGGCCGCAAGCACCTCGTCCACCCACTGGCCCAGGGCGTCACTATCGCCCACCTGCACCAGGCCCAGCCGTTCGGCGATAACGTTGGCTGATTCATCACTGGTAGACATCTCGGCATACACCCGGCGCGCGGCCTGGTCGCTCAATACCCCGCCCTTCACCAGGCCGATCAATGCGGCGAGGCGCACGGCGCTGACCGGAAAGCCCCGGCCTTCGTTGAACCCGGCCATGACGTCGCGCAGCACCCAGCCCACCGCCCGGGCCGGCTCCGCCTTCGCGTTGACGACCGATTCGAAGTAGTCGGCCATGGCCTTTTCCAGGGTCAGCTCCCGGGCGTGATACGCCGAGAGGCCGTGGCTGGTGATCAATCGCTGCCGCTTGGCCTCGGGCAGCTCCGGCAGCGACGCCTTCTGCTCCTCGATCCATGCCGCTGTCAGGACCAGCGGCGGGAGATCGGGATCCGGGAAATAGCGATAGTCGTGGCTCTCTTCCTTGGAGCGCATCGGCTTGACCGTACCGGCCGCGGCGTTGAAGAGCAAGGTGACCTGCTGCACCTGCTTGCCCGACTCCACCAGTCCCACCTGCCGCTCGAATTCCGCCTCCAGCGCCCGCTCGACGTTGGCGAAGCTGTTCATGTTCTTTACTTCGGTCTTGGTACCGAGCCTGGTCTCCCCCGGCCGGCGAATCGACATGTTGGCGTCCACCCGCAGACTGCCCTTCTCCATGCTGCACTCGCTCACCCCGGTGTACACCAGGATCTGCTTCAGCGCCAGCAGGTAGGCCCGGGCCTCGGCCGGACTCCGCATGTCGGGGCCGCTCACGATCTCGGCCAGCGGCGCGCAGGCCCGGTTCAGGTCCACGGCGGTCTTGCCGGGGATGCGATCGTGCAGCGACTTGCCGGCATCTTCTTCCAGGTGAAGCCGGGTGATGGAGATGGAGATCCGCCCCCGCTCCGGCGACTCTATCTGCACCGCACCGCCGGTCGCGAGGGGCTGGTCGAACTGGGAGATCTGGTAACCCTTGGGCAAGTCGGGATAGAAATAGTTTTTCCGGGCGAACACGCTCCGTTCGTGAATAGTGCTGCCGAGCGCCAGCGCGGCCTGGGTCCCCAGCTTGACCGCTTGCGCGTTGGGGACGGGCAAGGCGCCGGGCAGCCCCAGGCAGACCGGGCAGACGTTGGTATTGGGCGGCGCCCCAAAGACGTTGGCGCAGCCGCAGAACATCTTGCTCCGGGTCTCCAGCTGGACATGCACCTCGAGCCCGATCACGATCTCCCAGGTCATGACCGCACCTCCGCGGTCCCCGGGACGACGCTCTCCAGCGCGGCCGCCAGCGCCAGCATTCGCGGCTCCTGGAAATACGGCGCGATGATCTGGCCGCCGATCGGAAGACCCTGGTCGCGTCCGATCGGGAGGCTCATGGCCGGCAGCCCGGCCAGGCTCACTGCGGATACGAAGATATCGGCCAGGTACATGGCCACCGGGTCTTCGCTCTTTTCTCCGGCGACGAAGGCTGGCGTGGGTGTGGTCGGAGTGAACAGGAAGTGCACGCCGCGAGGCGCGAACGCCTTGGTGAAGTCATCGGCGATCAGCGCTCGCATCCGCTGGGCTTTCCCATAGTACGCGTCGTAATAGCCGGCCGAGAGCACGTAGGTCCCGACCAGGATCCGGCGCCGCACCTCGGGTCCGAAGCCTTTGCCCCGTGTGGCCTGGTACAGGGCCCGCACGTCGCCGTCGGGCGGCTCGATATGGCGGGGCCCGTAGCGCACCCCATCGAAGCGCGCCAGGTTGGCCGCGGCTTCGGCCGGCGCCAGGATGTAATACGTCGGCACCGCGAACCTGGAGTGAGGGAGTGATATGTCCCGGACCTCGGCCCCGAGCGCCTTGAGCGCGGCGATCGAGCGATCAGTGGCAGCCCGCACACCGGGATGCAGATCGGGCGGGAAATACTCGCGGGGGAGTCCGATCCGGATCCCCTTGAGACTCTTGAAACCGGTCTCCGGAATCATCGGCGCCTGGTCCACGCTGGTCGCCTCCAGCGGATCGTGCCCGCTGATCACGCTCAGCACCCCGGTGGCGTCTTCCACGGTCCGGCCGAACACCGAGATACAGTCCAGCGACGAACCAAAGGCGACGAGCCCGTACCGGCTGACCCTGCCATAGCTGGGCTTTACCCCGACCACGCCGCAGAAGCTGGCGGGCTGCCGCACCGAGCCGCCGGTTTCGGAGCCCAGCGCCACCGGCACCACGCCGGCCGCCACCAGCGCAGCCGAGCCGCCGGACGAGCCGCCCGGGACCCGGGACGGATCCAGCGGATGCTTCACCCGGCCGTAGGCCGAGTGTTCGGTGGAGGAGCCCATCGCGAACTCGTCCATGTTGGCCTTGGCCGCGATCATCGCGCCCGCGGCGCGAAGCCGGTTCACCACCGTCGCGTTGAAGGGCGAAGTGTAGCCTTCCAGTATCCGGGAGCCGCAGGTGCTGGGCTGCTCGGCAGTCACGATGTTGTCTTTGAGCGCGATCGGCACGGCGTGGAGCGGGCCCCGCGTGGTCATGGCATCGACGCGGGTTCCCTCGGCGTCGAGAGCGTCCTGGGACCAGTTGAGCACCGCGTTCAGCGGCTCGGCCTTCGCCAGGCGAGCGCCGGTTTCGAGCGCGGTTGCTGCCCCGCTGCCCCGCTTCCCCGCTTCCCCGCTCATGCCTCCTCCATCGCGCCCAGCCGGGGCACCACGAAGAATCCGTCCACGAAGGCCGGCGCGATCTCGGCCGGCGAGAGGCTCAGCGGCACCGGGTCGACCAGGTCGGGACGAAGCGGCGTCATCTCGGGACCGGCCAGGTACGCCGGTGCGGTCTCTCCCGCGGGCGCCTGGTTCAGCTCTTCGACGAAGCTCACGATACGCGCCAGCTGTTCCGCCAGCTTGGGCAACTCCTCGTCGCTCACGGCCAACTCGGCGAGCTTCGCGATGTGGATGACTTCTTCTTTTCCGATCACGCTCCCTCCCAATCCCGCTCGAGACCCGTCTTGGGCAGGAGCAGTTGTTTGCGGCCAAACTCCTCGTCGTCGAATTCGACCTCGACCTTCAGGTTCCGCCCGCTGCCCTGGAGACCCAGGACGGTTCCACTGCCGAACTTGGTGTGACGCACCCGTTCCCCTTTGACATACCGGGGCGCCAGCTGACTTTCGTGGTCATCCGGGCCGGGCAAGGCGGGTACTGCGAAATCGTCGTCCTTCCATGCCTCGTCCCGGCTCGATCTCCAATTGCTGGAATACCGGTTGCTGCCCCTGCCCTGCCATCCCGAGGTGAACATTCCTGACGTTCGTTCGTCGCGCAAACCTCTGGCGGGGAGCGCCTTGAGGAATCTCGATTGCATCGTGTCCATTCGTTTCCCGCCCCATCGGCGGGCCTTCGCCCACGAGACGTACAGCTTGTCGCGGGCTCGAGTGATGCCGACGTAACAGAGTCGCCGTTCTTCTTCGACGTCCCCGGCATCGATGGCGCGGCGGATGGGGAAGAGTCCCTCTTCCATCCCGGCCAGCGCGACGACCGGCCACTCCAGCCCCTTGGCCGTATGCAGCGTCATCAGGGTGACCCCCTCCGAAGTGCCTTTCACGTCATCCGGGGCGGCAAGCAGAGCGGTCCGGGTCAGGAACTGCTGCAGAGGAGTCACTCGCTCCTCTTCCTCCTGGCCGACCTCTTCCGCCCACTCGGCAGCGCTGGTCAGCAACTCCCTGACATTGGCAATCCGGTCTTCGCCCTCGGCTCCTTCGGACTTGAGAGCTTCCTCGAAGTTGACCGCCTTGATGACGGCTTCCAGGACCTCGGCCGGAGAGCTCTCGACCAGCGATACCCTCAGTCCATCGATCAGCTCGGCAAACCGCCGGAGTCCGTCGCGGACGTTGGGGCGGAGTTCCGGCACCCGGTCGGCCCCGCGCGCGGTTTCGAGCAGCGGTTTCCCCCACTGGGTCGCGAAGCGTGCCAGCGTCGCCAGGCTGGTCTCGCCAAGGCCGCGGCGGGGAACGCTGACCGCACGAAGAAATGCCTCGTCGTCGCTGGGATTCGCGATCAGACGCAGGTAGGCGATCAGGTCCTTCACTTCCCGCCGGTCGTAGAACCCGGTAGCCCCCACGATCCGATAGGGCACGCCGGCACTCAGCATCGCCTCTTCAAACGCGCGGGACTGGGCATTGGTCCGGTACAGCACGGCCATATCATGGAACTCCCAGTCGCCCTGCGACCGACGCTTGGAAAACTCCCGGGTGATCCACTGGGCTTCATCCCGCTCATCGACGGCCGTGAGAAGAATCGCCGGCTCACCGCCGCCCCGGGTGGTCCGGAGCGTCTTCCCGAGCCGGGCAACATTCTCCGCGATCACGCTGTTGGCGATGTCGAGAATAATCTGGGTGGAGCGATAGTTGTCCTCCAGGCGAACCATGGCGACGTCGTCAAAGTCTTTCTGAAAGTCCAGCATGTTGCGGACATCGGCGCCCCGCCAGCTGTAAATCGCCTGGTCGTCATCGCCCACGGCGAAGACATTGCCATGCGTGCCGATCTGCCGGATCAACTGGTACTGCGCGACATTGGTGTCCTGAAACTCATCGACCAGGAGGAAGCGGAATCGCTGCTGGTAGTACGTCAGCCGTTCCGGGTGTTCCCGGAACAATGTCAGCGGATGGAGCATCAAGTCGTCGAAGTCCATGGCGTTGGCGCTCCGGAGGGCCGGGCCCAACGCGGAGAAGACATCCGCCGCGACCTTGGCGAAAGGATCGTACTGGGCATCCTGCAGGAGCGCCTCAGGCCCCTGCATCTTGTTCTTCGCGTTCGAGATCATGGCCTGGACCGCGCGGGGTGTGAACGATTTGGTATCGTGACCCCGCTGTTCCATCAGCCGCTTGATCAGGCCGAGCCGGTCAGCCTCGTCGTAGATCGTGAATTGCCGGGTGAAGCCCAGGGCTTCCGCTTCGCGACGAAGAATGCGGGCTGAGAGGGAGTGAAAGGTCCCGATCCAGAGCCCGGTCGGATCGCGGCCCAGGAGCCGGCCGATCCGGTGTTTCATCTCAGTCGCCGCCTTGTTGGTGAAAGTGACGGCAAAGATGCGGTAGGGCGGGACCCCGTGGTCTTCGATCAGCCGGGCGATGCGCATGGTCAGCACCCGGGTCTTGCCTGACCCGGCGCCCGCCAGCACCAGCAGCGGTCCCTCTACATGCTCGACTGCCTCCCGCTGGGCGGGGTTCAGCGACTCCAGTAGCGACGTTCCCATTACCTGCATCTTCCTTTCGCCAACTACCAAACACGAAAACACGAAACACAGAAAACACGAACAAAATACAATGTATGACCTATTCGTGTCTTCGTCTTTTCCTGTTTTCGTGACTTATTTTTCGTACAGGGGCAACCGAATGAGAAAGCTCGCACCGGTCTCGGTGTTTTCCAGTACCAATTCCCCGCCGTGACTGTCCTCAATAACGCGGCGGGTCAGCGCCAGGCCGATGCCCCAGCCGCCCGACTTGGTGGTGATCCCCGGTTCGAAGAGCGTGCGGCGGACATCACGGGAGATCCCGGGGCCATCGTCCACCACCCGGAGCTCGGCGCTGCCGTTCCTGGCGTGGGCCGAGATGGTAATGGCCCCGCTCTTTCCCTGCAGCGCATCGAGGGCGTTCTTGACCAGGTTTTCCAGCGCCCACTCCAGCAACACCGGATCGCCCAGTACGGTGGGTCCCGGACCAGGCGCATCCACCTTGAGCGCGATTGGACTCGCATGGCGGGGTAACCGGGGGCGAAAATATTCCGCCACTTTCCCGGCCAGCACACCCAACCCCACGGGGTCCCGCTTGGCCGGGTGTCCGATCCGTTCGAAGCGCCGGGCGACCCGGTCCAGCCGGTCCGCATCGGACGCCAGGTAGTCCGCCAGGCCGGCCGGCGGCGTGGGACGGGAGCGAATCTGCTCGACCCACCCCTTGAGGCTGGTGAGTGGAGTGCCCAGCTGGTGCGCCGCTTCCCGCGCCATGCCGGCCCAGAGCCGGTCGCGCTGCGCGCTCATCGCGCTCCGGTAGGCGAACACACCGCTCAAGACGACGACGATCAGGGTCGCGCCCTGAAGGATCCCCAGGATGGTGAGCTGCTGCTCCGCCGGCACCGAGCCGTAGTGCACCACGGTTCCCAGGGTGGACTCGACCAGCGGCGGGTGTTCCCGGTCGAGGGCCCGGACATAGGCTTTTATCCGGGGATCGTCCAGCGGCGCTTCGAAGGGAAGGTTGTCCGCGGCAGTGACCCGGCCGGCCGTATCGGTAATGACTACCGGGATGCCGAGTTGCCGCACCCGTTTCCCGATTTCGACCAGCGCGTTCGCCTCCGCCCCCTCCCGGGGATCGCTCAACGCCGCATACACCCCGTAGGACAGCCGGGTGATGGACTGCGCCTCGGCTCGGAAGTGACGAACCACGATCACCGATGAGGCAATGCTGAGGCCGGCGAGGAGGAGGACGAGTGCCGCGACGATGGCCGGCGCCCAGCGGCCGAGAGCGCGTTTAGGCACGAGGCTGGAGGCGCTCGACGCCCATGTAGGGCACCAGCGCCTCCGGTACCCGGACACTGCCATCCGCGTCCTGGTTGTTCTCCAGCAGCGCGATGATGGTCCGGGGAAATGCCAGCGCCGAGGCGTTCAGGGTATGGACGAACTCCGGCTTGGCGCCCGGGGCCGGGCGGTAGCGGATGTTCGCCCGGCGAGCTTGAAAGTCGGTGAAGGTGCTGGCGCTGGAAACCTCGAGCCAGGCTCCGACACCGGCGGCCCACACTTCGAGGTCATAGGTGCAGGCGGCGGCAAAGCCGGTGTCGCCCGCGGCGAGCTGCAGCACCCGGTAGGGAAGCTGGAGTTTCTGGAGCACGGCTTCCGCGTGCGAGGTGATGGTCTCCAGTTCCCGTGCCGACTCCTCCGGCTTGACGATCCGGACCAGCTCGACCTTGTCGAACTGGTGCACCCGGATGAGGCCCCGGGTGTCTTTGCCGTGCGCACCGGCCTCGCGCCGGAAACACGGCGTGAACGCGGTCATGGTCAGCGGCAACTCGGCGGCGTCGAGGATTTCGTCCCGCCTGAGGTTGGTGACGGGAACCTCGGCGGTCGGGATCAGGAAGAGGTCGTCTTCCGAGACGTGGTAGAGCTCCTCCTGGAACTTGGGAAGCTGGCCGGTGCCGGTCATGGTTGCCCGATTCACCACCAGCGGCGGGGCGACCTCGGTGTAGCCGTGCTCCCGGGTGTGCAGATCGAGCATGAAGCCGGCGAGCGCCCGGACCAGGCGGGCGCCGGCGCCAGTGAACACCGGAAACCCGGAACCGCTCACCTTGGCGCCGCGGGGCAGATCGAACAGGCCGAGACGGGCACCGAGATCCCAGTGCGGCTGAGCCGCGAAGGCGAACTGGGGCGCCGTACCCCAATGCCGGACCTCGCGGTTTCCGGTGGCGTCTCCGTCCGGCACGCCGGTGAGCGGCAAGTTGGGAATCCGGAGGGCCAGGCCGTCCAACTCCTCGTCGAGCACCCGCAGTTGGGCGTCCAGCGCCTTCACCTCTTCCCCCGACGCCTTGAGCTTCGCCATCAATTCGGTGGCATCCTGCTTTGCCTTTTTCCGGCGGGCCACTTCATCACTGGCCTGGTTGCGCTCGGCCTTCAGCGTCTCGACCCGCACCAGGACGTCGCGACGCCGCCGGTCGGCATCCAGTGCCTGGTCGAGCATACCACCCAGGGCAGGATCCAGCCGACGGGCCAAGGCACCACGGAAAGCCGTGGGATCCTGGCGCAGGAGTCTGATGTCAATCACGGGGCCCTAGTCTTTGGGGAAGCCGGGGTCGAGATCCTTGTAACCGCAATTGATATTGGAGAGCACCCGGAACGTCACCGAACGCTGGGCGTCATCAAAGGAGAGGACCTGCAGCTTGGCGTACTCAGAGACTCCGATATTGCAGACCAGCCGGGAGCGGACCACGAAGACATCACCCGAGTCCACGACCACCGTGTCGGCCGTGATATAGCCGTTGCTGGGCGCCCGGTGTATGGCCACAAATGGCTTGCTGCTGGGAAGCAGGCCCGGATTCACGCTATTGGAGACGTTGATATCCAGCACAGCCAGAGGGAGGAAGAGGTGCTCGCCCTGGGGTCCGACGTCGTAGGCAAACTCGAACGCCGGAGAGCGGTCGGTCCGGACCGGGCCTTCGGGCACTGAAAAGGCGCTGGGGGTGTTGATGGGGGTCCCGTGCAATGCGTAGATGGTCAGGGTATCGTCGAAATTCGAGTTGGCCGGTTTCGCCAGGGCGTTGGGGTCGGAACAGGCCAGGGCCGCTGAACCGGCGGTGACGAGGAGCAGCGTGATGAAGGGGCGCATGGGGCGAAGGTTAGTGGCCGCGTGAGAGTGGGTCAACCCACCGTCATTCCTTGACTTCGAATCTTCCAGACCCTACGTTCGTCTGTCCCGTTTCGACTCCGCACTTTTCCCCCAGATCAGGTCAAAGGACGACGGCATGCCGGGCTTACGCGAGGTGGTCCAGCACCTGATCAAGCGTGACGGCGTGGACGCCGTCCTGGTGGTGAGTGCCGATGGCCTGATCATCGATCACGCCGCCAGCCCGGGGGTGGATACCGACGCCGTCGCCGCCCTGCTTCCCGCCCTCACCCAGAGCGCCAAGCAGGTCGGCGAGGTTAGCGCCGGCGGCCGGCTGACCCACGCCGCATTCGAATTCGGGAACCGGCAGCTGGTGCTCTCCGCCTTAGGAGACGACATATACCTGGCTATCCTCACCAGCCCCGACGTCAACATTGGAAACCTGCTGTACGATCTCCGGCGGCATCAGCCGGCGTTGGCGAGCTTGATCTAGGCGGTAAGGCGGTAAGGCGGTAAGGCGGTAAG
>DASYPP010000112.1:0-2433 GCA_036006525.1 Gemmatimonadales bacterium | reverse complement strand
CCAGTCGATGCTGCCGCCCAGCGCGGCGACCTGGCCGGGCAGAGTGGAGGCGCCCCCCGATTTGAAGGATATGATGTACTTGCCGGTCGGCTGAACGGCTGACACCTGTGCAAAGGTTGGAGCGACGACCATCGGCTCATTCGGGGCCGGGGCCGGGGAGTTCTCGGAACAGGCGGCAAGCGCGAGCAGAGCGCCAAGGGAGACTGCGGAGTTGAAGCATCGCATCGGACCTCCGTATATGGATTGGCACGGCAGTGAGTTGGTCCTGCGGGGGCGACCAATTTAAGAAGTTCCGGTGGTGGCGTCCATCCTGGAGTCACCTGGTCATTTAGTTGACAAAGGCAACTAAATAGCGTAAGCTGGCTACTAAATCTGCCAGGACCGTCCCGTGGCTACCCCGGATCCCCGCATCGCCGCCGTCCGCCGCTTTAATCGCTTCTATACCAGCAGGATCGGCGTGCTGGGCGACCACCTCTACCAGAGCCCCTTCTCCCTGCCCGAAGTCCGGGTCATGTATGAAGTGGCCCATCGCGACCAGCCGACTGCCACCGTGCTCGCCCGGGAGCTGAGCCTCGACCCCGGTTATCTGAGCCGCATCCTCCGCACCCTTGAACGCCAGGGACTGCTGACTCGGACCCGATCCCGGGCCGATGGCCGCCACATCCAGCTCGCCCTGACCGCCAAAGGCCGGAAGGTATTTGCCGGCCTAGAGGCCGGCTCTGATCGCGAGGTGGCCGCCTTGCTGCAACCGCTCGACGAACCGGGGCGCCGTCGGCTGGTGGGTGCCTTGGCCGCCATCGAGGAACTACTGGGTGCCGAGCGGACAGATCGGCGACCGACGCTGGTTATCCGCCAGCACCAGCCCGGAGACCTGGGCTGGATCGTCGCGACCCATGGAGTGCTCTATGACCGGGAGTACGGATGGGACGAGACCTTCGAAGCCCTGGTGGCGGAGATCGTGGGCAAGTTCGGCAAGCAGCACGACCCGGCGCGGGAGCGCTGTTGGATCGCCGAACTGGATGGCGAAAACGTGGGATGTGTGATGTGCTGCAGGGAGAGCGATGACGTCGCCAGGCTTCGCCTGCTGCTGGTCGATCCCAAGGCTCGAGGACTTGGCCTGGGGACCAAACTGGTGGACCAATGCCTGAAGTTCGCGCGGAGGGCCGGCTATCGGCGGATGGTGCTCTGGACCAACGACGTGCTTACCGCGGCGCGGCGGATCTATGAGAAGGCAGGGTTTACGCTGACGAAAGAGGAAAGCCACCGTAGCTTCGGCAAGGACCTGGTGGGGCAGACCTGGGAATTGCGTCTCGTTACCGGTTCGACGCCGTCGTGACCGGGTCGATCCCACCCGCGCGCACGATGGGCGCACCTTTCTACGGCCTGATGACCTGCACCCGTCCATCTTTCCCCTCGATCCGCACCAGGCTCACCGTGTCCTGCGCCAACATCTGGATCCCGCCATCTGCCCGGTTCGTCAGATTGAGTCCGGAGCCATTGATCGACGCGCCCAGCTTGACGATGGGCCCGCCGGTGGGATCGATCAGCCGGAGCAGCACAGTTTCGGGGTAGTCCTTGTGGTCGACGGTCGAAGGCGGCAGGACGCTGATGCTGGCGCGCACCCTTCCCTGGTTGTCCACGATTTCCAGGGCCTGACCGCGTAGCACCGGGCTCACTCCGGTGTCGGCGGCAGCGGGACGAGCATGGCTTCCCAGGATGAAGAGCAGGAGGACGAGGTTGAGTCCGGTGAGGGCGACGGCGAGGCGCTGCGTGGTCATGGGACTGACTCCTGCGGCAGGGGACGGATGAGTAGCAGTGGCTAGTCATGGGATGCCGGCGGAGGTGCGGGAGTTTACCTCTCCCCTGGCCGAACCAGCCTTTAGCCCTGGGCTCAGCCTGGCGGCGGCGCCACGAACCTTTTGGACTGCCTTTCGTACGCGTGCGCGAACGCCAGCACCCGCGCGTCATCGCCCGGGAACCCGACCACCGACAGGTTCATTGCCGGCATCCCGTCCGCGCCCAGGCCAGCGGGGACCGAGACCTCCGGTAACCCGAGCCAGTTGTTGTAGGAGAGCGTGGTGGGGATGGCGGGCCACTTCTCGCCCAGTCGCAGGGCGTTGAACGGCATGGTCGGCCAGATCATCGCGGCGATGCCGGCCGCGCGCATGGCCTCCACCAGCCCGGCCACGACGGTAGCCCGCGAGCGCGCGAACGATTGTCCCGCCGGGTCCTTCTCCATCGGCAGCTCCAGCAGCGGCTCGCACTGCTCGAAGGTTTCCGGCAGAACGTCGTAGAAGGCGCGGTAAGCCGCGTAGCCGCGGCGCACCGCCGCGCGGGGGTCGTCGCTCCTTCCGGCGAAATAGCGATAGAGCGCGTTGGCGGTGGGCCCGGGCGAATTGTCATTCACCGCCAAGTCCCCCCGCGCGGTCGCGG
>DASYPP010000111.1:0-3462 GCA_036006525.1 Gemmatimonadales bacterium | reverse complement strand
ATTTCGCCCACCATTGGACCTTTCCCCGGCTGATCCCCAAGAACGAGATCTGGCTCGACAAGGAAGCGGCTTCCGACGAGCATCGGTTCTACATGGCCCACGCGTTTCTCGAGCGCCGGCTGATGGCCGGGGGCAAAGACTATGAATCGGCGTGGCGCACGGCCAGCAATCATGAGCGGCGGCTTCGGGTCGCCGCCGGCGATGTCAAGAAGGTGACGGTCGGCAAGAAGCTTCCCCAGGCAGCGAAGGTGCACACTCGGCTCTGGAAGACCCTGGCGAACGGGGTGACCGTCTGGTACGTGGATGGCCGGCTGGTGCGGAGCGCGTTCGATATCGACTTCACCGAGGGCGGCCATGAGCATGTCTACGAATTCGTGCCGCACAACGAGGTCTGGATTGACGACGATCTCCAGCAGGAGGAGGTCGGGTACATTCTCTTCCACGAGCTCCACGAGCGAAACCTGATGGCCAAGGGGACCGACTACGACACCGCCCACGCCGATGCGAGCAAGAAGGAGCTCCGTCTGCGGAAGAACCCGGCCAAGTTGCACCAGGCCCTGGCCGACGAAGGGTGGGAATGACGGAGCCCAGGCTGCGGCCGCTGGTCGCGTCGGATCGAGCCGCAGTGGAAAGGATCATTGCGGCGGTGGCGGTGTTCTCGCCCGAGGAAATCGAGATCGCCTTGGAGCTGGTGGACGAGTGGCTGGAGAGCGGCGAGGAAAGTGGCTACCTCACCTATGTGATCGAGGAAACCGCGGAGACGGGGAAGGGAACCGTGCGCGGCTTCGTCTGTTTCGGGCCGACCCCGCTCACCGAGGGAACCTATGATCTCTACTGGGTCGCCGTGGACCCGGCGGCGCAGGGTCGGGGATATGGCCAGCAGCTGCTGGCGTTCGCCGAGTCGGAGGTGCGGCGGCTCGGCGGCCGGCTCCTCCTGATCGAAACCGCGTCGCACGAGGCCTATGCGGCCACGGTGCGGTTCTATGAGCGGGCCGGCTACGAGCTGGTCTCCCGGATTCCCAGTTTTTACCGGGCGGGAGATGACAAGCTGACGTTTGCGAAATCCATCGGGGGGACCAGGTAGGATTTCACCAGCTCCTCGCTCAACTTCCAGAGGCCGGTTCGCCGTTCCGGCCGTAACGCTCGCTCAGGGATGTCGATCTGCTTGATCCCGGGACCATAAAAACGACCACCAGTCCCCGCTGCGGCAGGGTCCTGCGCCAGGAACACCGGTACCTTCGCCGACACTTCCGGGGTCTGCCCCAACACTCTCAGCATCACCGGCGCTACCACCCGCGCGATCCACGGTAACCCGACCGCATTCCGGAATACCCCGGTTTTGGTGACGCCGGGGAAGACGCAGGTCACCTCCAGCCGGCCGCCACGCACCCGCTCGGCCAGCTCGGTTGCGAGCAGATCGTTGGCGAACTGAGTCCGACCGGAGACCGCGAGTCCCGGTTTGCCCCTGCGATGCTGCAAGTCGTCGAAGTCCAGGGTGTCACCATACTTGCCGGCGTTCGAGACCAGCACCACTCGGCCCGAAGGAGCATCCGTTAGCAGTGGGAGTAAACGCCTCACCGTGAGGTAGCGGGTGAGGTAATTGAGAACGAAGTTCCGCTCCAGGCCTTCCTCGGTCCACTCGGGCACGGTGGAGAGAATGCCGGCGCAGAAGACAACCGCGTCCAGCCGGTCGGTGTGACGGGCAACCTCGTCCGCCACCCGTGCCGTTTCACTCAGGAGCGACAAATCGGCGGGCAGAAAAACATGGTCCTCCAGAGGCCCGGCGTCCCGAAGTGCTGCCAGCACACTGGCCCCGCGCTCCCGGTTTCGGCCCACGATCAGCACCCGGTCGCCGCCCCGAGCCAGCTGCAAGGCCACAGCACGGCCGATCCCATCGGTACCGCCGGTGACCAGGGAAACTCGATTCGATGTTGCTGCCTTATTCATTCTGAAACCTCAAAGCTGGTCAATATTGCTGGTCGCGAAATTTTGGCGCCGCAAGATATCGGGAGGGATAGTGTGATGGAAGTGGGAACGGCTGTTTAGCGCGACTCACGTCGCTGCTGGGCATACCGTCCCCTTCGGGGACTTCGACACCACTTTCGCTGAGCCTGGAGCATTGAAGGTGATTGCATCCCGAATCGCCGTGAGCCGACGACACCGCCGCCTTACTTGATCGCCCCCGCCTTTCCCACCAGCCGCCGCAACACTCCGGTCTGCCCGGCGTGATATCCCTGGTGGAACATCAAGGTGCTCAGCGTATGCAGCACCTTGTCTCCCGGCTCAGACGGCCCGCTCCCCTGAGGGGCCGGACGATCCAGCGCCTCGGGCGTCAGGGCGGCCAGGCCGGCGTCAATCCGTTTCACCGTTTCGTCCCATGCGCTCATCAGGTCCTCGAACCGGCGGGCCTCGGCGTTATCGCTGATCGGGTCCGACCCCCGCGCATAGCGGGTGATGGTAGCCTGGTCGAGAACTGGGTGCTGGCCCAGCAGGGGAAGGGCCTGGTTGTAGATACTCAGCAGGTGCCCCAGCACCCAGTTGAGACAATTCCCACCCGGCTCGGGCTGGATCAGGCTGTCCTCATGGGTGATCCCCGCCAGGTTGACCTTCACGGTCCGGTTCACGGCCCCAGCCTGGCGACGGAAGATGTCGAGCTCTTTTGCGGTCTCTTGTACAACGGTCATGGGAAGTACCTCGGAGAAAGATTTCGATAAGCGCGGCTCATGCATGTTTGGGCGCGAAGGTCTCGGCGGCTGCGATAGGGATCACAGCGAAAAGCGACGAACTAAACCTGTGGCTGTCATCCCGAGCATCAAAGCAAAACTGCTCGACGCGAAGGCGCGAAGCCGCAAAGAAACACCATTCAATTTGGTCCTTTGCGTCTTTGCGTTGCCAGTTATTGGGCAAGTACTATGGGAGCCATTTGCCAGATGCCCAAGCAAGATCCCTCGCTGCGCTCGGGATGACACGCCCTGTCCTGACCGCTGTCCGCCTGTCCGCCTCGACACCCCCCAGCCAACCCTGGCATCGTCCCAGTGGGGTTGCCCGAACCCGGTGCCGCAATTATGATGTGCAACGCTTATGTTGCATATCACCGACCCTGCGCCTATGAATCATCCTCCCCTGACCAGCACCCGACCTGCCATGGCCACCGCCCTCACGGCCACCCTGGGAGTGGCTGCCCTCGCCTGGCTCCTCACCGTTCGGCAAATGGGCGGGATGGACATGGGTGTGGCGACCCGGCTCGGCCCTTTCGCGCCGTTCGTCGCGTTCTGGGCCGTGATGATGGCGGCGATGATGCTGCCGGCCGCGGTGCCCGCCGTGCTGCAACGGGCCCGGGCCGATGGGCGGATTTCCGGCGTGCTGCTCTTCGTGGGCACGTACCTGCTGGTATGGACGCTGTTCGGTGTGGTGGTGTACGCGGTCTACCGCCCCCACGGAACCTCAGTCGCCGGCCTGCTG
>DASYPP010000110.1:0-50735 GCA_036006525.1 Gemmatimonadales bacterium | reverse complement strand
CGATACCGCGGGAACTCGGTGGCTACCGGTTTGTGCAGGTCTCGACCAGCGGCACCCGGAGCTGCGGAGTTACCACCTATGGGCCGGTGGTCTGCTGGGGGGATGGGAGGTATACGGTGGTGTTTGTGCCGGGGCAGTGAGGTAGCGCTGGCCTCCGGCCGGCCCGGTTCGGTGTTTCCGGCCTACCGCCTTACCGTCCTACCGTCCTACCGTCCTACCGTCTTACCTCCGCCCCACAACTCCCACCGCCCGGCAACCCCGGCCCCCGCTGCCGCATCATCGCCTCCACCTCGGCGACTTCCCGCGGCGCTCCCTTGGATAGCCACTCCAGCCCATCATTGGTCAGTGCGTAGTCGTCCTCGATCCGAACGCCAATTCCCTTGTAGCGTTCGACCGCCGGTCCGATCTTCTCCCGCATCGCCCGGTTCCGCGGCGTATCCGGCAGGCTGGCGAACAGCTCGGCGCTGACATAGAGCCCCGGCTCCACGGTGAAGACGTCGCCCGCCGCGAAAGTGCCGCGGTAGTAGTGGGCCAGGTCGTGCACCTCGAGTCCCAGCCCGTGGCCGCCGTACCCGTGATACACGTACAGACCCCGCTGGGGACACCCCGCTTCGGGACAGCGCATCCACTCCGGGCCGTCGAACGTCGCCGTGGCGGACTCGATGAGTCCTAACCTGATAAGGCCATCGGAAATGACCCGCCTGCCCGAATCGCTGGGGACCTGCGGGCTGACCCCCGGCTTGATTTGCTGGACGTAGGCCTCCTGCGCATCCCGCACCAGCTGGTAGATGTCCCGCTGCGCCGGCGTGAAGCGGCCGCTCACCGGGAGCGTTCGGGTCACGTCGGCCGAGTAGTGGTCGTACGATGTCGCGGCATCGATCAGGATCAGCTCGCCGGCCAGCATCACCCGGGAATCCCGGTCGTAATGCAGGGTCAGGGCATTGGGCCCCGACGCGACGATACTCCCATACCCCGGCCGGTCGCCGCCCAGCCGGCGGAACACACCTTCCATCAGCGCCTGGATCTCGTATTCGCCACATCCCGGTGCGGTCGCCTTCATCGCTTCGACATGGGCCCGACTGCTGATCTCGACCGCCCTTCGCAGCAGCGCAATTTCGGCGGGACTCTTCTCCGCGCGGAGCGGGTCTACCGAGTCGTCGAAGGCGTGCATGACCACCCAGGGATGGGCCTCCCGCACCTGGGACAGAAAGCGATTGCCCCGGGTCAGCGAGTCCTCGGCCCAGTAGTCGCCATTATGAAAATCCCTGATGACATAGAACGGGAGATTACGCTCGGCGAGCGAATCGACGGCGGGTCGGAGTTGGCTCAATTCGCGGCCGGCGATCCCGATCTTCGTTTCCAATTCCTCCGCTCCGGTCCGGGGACCATTAAAGCGTTCGCTCCTCGGATCGCGGGCCGGAACGAACATCGTCTGGGTGACGGCACCGTTCCGTTTCACCATCATCAGGACGGCGTCCGATTCCGAGAAGCCGGTCAGGTACAGGAAGTCGACCAGCTGGAAGAACGGGGGCCAGTCGACCACCGGCTCGACGCCGCCAAACGCGATCACCACGCCGGAATCGAGCGGAGCGACCAGGGCCGCGCGGCGGGCTGCATAATCGGCCGGGGAGATCTGCGCGGTGGCGGGGGAGGCCAGGATGGCCACGAGTAGGGGCGCGCTGCAGCGCGCACGGTGGTTGCGAAGCAGTGGTGCACAAACGCGCGCCCATACGTTGCGGAACGAATGCATGGATTCCTCGCGAGGTAAGTGGCTGGACGCCGGCCTTACGGGCCGGGCATCCCGCTCGATTCAGACCGCCAGCTCTCGGAACCTTCTCATCAGCCGCACCGTCGCCCGACCCGCGCCTGCTCGCCGGCCTGCTCCCCCTGGTCAAACAGGTCCTGCATGACCTTATCGGGCTGGAGTTCCCGGGCCAGGGGCTCGTCGACCTTCCACCAGAGGAGCTTCGGGCACTGCCAGCCGGCGATGAAGCGAGACTTGGAGAGATTGGGCACCCCGCAATCTCGCCAACTGTGGGTGCGCTGTATAGGCGCCGCAACACCGTGCCGATTGGTGCATTGTGTGCTGGGTCACGGGAAGCACATCGCCGGGAGGCTAGCATCCAGGGAGTTCCTATACCGGAGGCTACATGCGGTTTCCCATTCCAGGCCGGATGGTCTCATCCGTCCTGCTGGCTCTCTTCGCCGTCTCAGGCTGCAGCGACAGCAGCCCCAACGGCAGCGGACGGGTGAGCCTGCTGATCACTGATGCGCCGGGAGACGTCGTCGCAGCGGTCGTCACCGTCTCGGCCGTGACCCTCGTCGGCGACCACGGCAAGGTCACCCTGTTCGATACTCCTTTCACTACCAACCTGCTCGACCTGGCCGGTACCACCGACACCCTTGCCACCAATATCCAGGTCGAGAACGGTCGCTTTAACGAGCTGCGCTTCGTCATTACCGGCGGCTACGTCGAAGTGGACAATGGGGACGGCACCACCAGCATCTACGCGTCGTCGCCCAGCTATGCCGGACTGCCGCCAGCCGCCGTCGTGACCGGGTCGCTCCAGATGCCGAGTTTCGGAAGCAGCGGACTCAAGGTCAAAGTGCCGGGCGGGTCGTTGCTGGTCGACGATGATAACCATGTCATCCTGGTGGACTTCGATGCCGCCCAGAGCTTCGGGCACGTCGCGGGGAATTCAGGAATGTGGGTGATGCACCCGGTGATCGTGGCCAGCGAGGTGCCGGTACCGTAGCGAAAATGGGGTTCCCCCTTCCCCAGCGGCTCCCCTCTCCATCATGGAGAGAGGTAAGGGGGTGAGGTGGGGGGAAGGGGGACAAGGGGTTAGGGCTGATTGGTCGAGGGCACGCTATCAGCGTGTCCTTGGGCAGCAGAGCAGGGGACAGCCGATTAGGTTCCCGGTCGTCCTTAACCCACCCCGAGGCCCGCCAGTGAACCCCCGCCGAGCGCTGTTCATCCTGATCGCAGTGATGATTGGGAGCCTGCTGCTGTTCCCGGCTCTGACCGCATCGCTCGCCGACTGGTGGTGGTTCAAGGAAATCGGCTACCAGGTCGTCTTCACTCGCGAGCTCACCACCCAGTTCCTGCTCTTCCTGGTCGGTGGCGGCCTGACCGCTGGCGTGATCTATCTCAACCTGCGCTTCGCCCAGCGCGGGCTGGTGCTCAACCCCATCGTCTTTACCCTCGGGCAGTCGGTGCCCAAGGTGAACATCGCCGCGGTGCTGCGCCGGATTACCCTGCCGGTGGCGCTGGTGATCGGCTTCCTGGGCGGCATCGCGGCGACCTCGGCCTGGCGCGTGGTGCTCCAGGCGTTCTACCGCACCGCGTTCGGCATCGTCGATCCGGTCTTTGGGCGGGATATCGGCTACTACGTTTTCTCCCTGCCCGCGCTTTCGCTCCTGCTCGGCGTGCTCTCCACGCTGGCCGGGTTCAGCCTCTTCTTCCTGCTCCCCATCTACTTCGTCCGCGGCGACATCAAGCTCAACGGCCGGCGGGTCATCTTTGAACCCACCGCCGCCATGCACTTAGGGTTAGTGGCGGCGGTGATGCTGCTGCTCACCGCGCTCCGGCTCTGGCTGGTGGATGCGCCCAGTCTCCTCTACTCGACTACCGGCCCGCTGGTCGGCGCCAGTTACACCGACCTGCATGCCACGCTGCCCGCCATCTACGCCTCGGCGGTGCTCGCGGTCATCGCCGCGATCGTGGTGCTGATCGGGGCCCGGCGGGGATCGCTGGCGAAGGCGGGTCTCTTTGCGGTGGGTGGATACCTGCTGATGGCGATCGTCGGCCGGGGACTCTTTCCGCTGGTGATGCAGAAGCTCATCGTGGCGCCGACCGAGCTGACCCGGGAGACACCCTATCTCCGCTTCCACATCGCCGCGACCCGGCAGGCCTGGGGTATCGACAGCGTGGAGACCCGGGAGCTGAATGGCGAGGCCAACCTCACGCTGGCCGACATCAGGGCCAACGCGCCGACGCTCGAGAACGTCCGGCTCTGGGATCGCGACCCCCTGCTCATGACGTTCGGGCAGATCCAGGAGATCCGCACCTATTACGACTTCGTCTCCATCGACGACGACCGCTACTGGATCGACGGTAAGTACCGCCAGGTCCTGCTTTCGCCCCGGGAGCTGAACGTCGCGTCGCTGCCGACCCGGACCTTCATCAACGATCACCTCACCTTTACCCACGGGATGGGGCTCACGCTGGGACCGGTCAACCAGGTGACGACCGAAGGGTTGCCCGTCCTGTTCATCCAGGACCTGCCCCCGGTGGCCAACGTGTCCTCGCTCAAGATCTCCCGGCCCCAGATCTACTACGGCGAACTGGCCAACGATTACGTCTTCGTCGGCACCAGGCAGCGTGAGTTCGACCATCCCTCCGGCGAGGACAATGTCTACGCCGCGTACGAGGGAAGCGGCGGCGTCCGGGTGGACAACCTGCTTCGCCGATTGATATTCGCCCTTCGCTTTGGCTCCTCCAAGATCTTCTTCTCCCAGGACATCACCAACGAGAGTCGCGTCCTTTACTATCGCGACATCAAGGAGCGGGCGAAAAAGGCGTTGTCCTTCCTCCGCTTCGACCGGGATCCCTACTTGGTGATTACGGCGGATGGAAAACTCAAGTGGATACTCGACGCCTATACCACCACGAGCGGCTATCCCTACGCCCAACCGGTGGGGGATGGCACCACGTACATGCGGAACAGCGTCAAGCTGGTGATCGATGCGTACGACGGTTCACTGAAGGCGTACGTGAGCATCCCATCCGATCCGCTCATCCAGACCTGGTCCCGCATCTTCCCCGGCATTTTCGCTCCGATCGACAGCATGCCGGCCGACATCAAGGCCCATATCCGCTACCCGGACGAGCTCTACCAGATCCAGACCGCCCTCTACACCACCTACCACATGGAGGCGCCGGAGGATTTCTATCACCGGGAAGACCAGTGGCAGATCCCCGAGGTGGCCGAGGGAAACGCCAGCGTCCCGTTCATGCGCCACATCGTGATGAAACTGCCCGGCGAGCCCAACGCCGAGTACATCTACATGGTGCCGTTCACGCCGCGGGGCAAGGACAACCTGGCCGCGTGGGTGGTGGCCCGGAACGATGGCCCCGAGTACGGCAAGCTTCGAGTCTACCGTCTGTCCCGGCAGAGCCTGGTGTTCGGTCCCCAGCAGATCGAGAACCGGATCAACCAGAATACCGACATATCGCGGCAGGTCTCGCTTTGGGACCAGCGCGGGTCCCAGGTGATCCGGGGCGACCTGCTGGTGATCCCGATCAACGAGTCGCTGCTCTATGTCCAGCCGCTGTATCTGCAGGCCGAAGGCGGGAAGATCCCGGAGTTGAAGCGGGTGGTGGTGGCCTATCAGAACGAAGTGGTGATGAGCGAGACGCTGGATGGCGCGCTCTCGGAGCTGTTCGGCGGGTCCAGCACCGCGGGACAGCCGGGTGCCCCACCGGTCGCCGTCGTTGCGGCGGCAAACGCCGACTCGAGCCTTCAGGCGCTGGTCGCCGACGCGCGCAGTCACTACGAAAGCGCGATGGAAGCGCAGCGGGGCGGGGACTGGGCGCGGTACGGTGAGGAGATCAAGCAGCTGGGGCAGGTGCTCGAGAGGCTGGGTCGCAACAAGGAATAGGGTAGCGCGGGCGTCCCTGCCCGCGCCCTAACGCAAACCCGTCCCCCGTGCTACCATATGCGGCTCCCAATTTACCCTCTCAGTGAGGATTCCATGACACGCCGCCACACCCGCTCCTTTCTCCCTCTCGTTCTAACGCTTGCCCTGGCCACGCCGGTTATTGCCCGTGCCCAGATCGAAGAGCCGAGGATCCCGCTCCAGACCAAGACGAGCGAGCTCAACCGGTTCCGGACCGAGTACGCCGAGAACTTCAACAAGAAGGACGTGGCCGCAGTGGTCGCCATGTATTCCAGCGATATCATCGTCGTGGAACCCACGGGCAACGTCATCAAGGGCATCGACGCCGTACGGGCGTGGTTTACCCAGGGTGCCGCGAACCTCCCCCACCTGGTGATCGAGTCTGACAGCATGGCCGTCTACGGCAATACGGCAGTGGACGTAGGCACCGCGAAGCAGCATCCCGCGGCCGGCGGAGAGATGGTGGCCCGCTATATGGTCGTGCTGCGGCGGGACATGAACGGGTGGAAGATTGTCCGGCTCATCAACACGCCGGTGACTCCAGGCAACGGGATGTAACGTGCGGCAACTGCTTTTCCTTGCCGTCTCGCTCGGCGCCGCCTCGGCGGCGGCCGGGCAGACGGGAGCCGCCTCGCTGGATACGGCAGTTTTCGCCTTTACCGGTGTCACCCTGATCGACGGGACCACCGGCCCCGCTCGACCGGGCACCACGATCCTGGTGACCGGTGACCGCATCATCGATGTCTTCCCCGACGGCACCAGGCCGGTTCCGCCCGGCGCGCACACCCCGGACGTCCGCGGCCGCTACGTCATTCCCGGTCTCATCGATACTCACGTCCATCTCGCCACTGATCCCAGCAATGAGGATTCCCTCGCGCTGACCGAGCGGAAGCTCAAGTCGGCGTTGCTGGGCGGGATCACGACGGTGCGGGACATGGCGGGAGACGCCCGGCAGCTCGGTTTCCTCGCCCGGGCAGCCGCGGTGCGGGACATCGCTTCGCCGTCGATCTATTACGCCGCCCTCTTCGCCGGCCCCGATTTCTTCACCGATCCCCGGGTGCGCGCTACCAGCGCCGGCGTTCCCCTGGGTAAGGCGCCGTGGGCCCGCTCGGTCACCGCGGCGACGGACTGGCGCCAGGTGATTGCCGAGGCGCGGGGGACCGGCGCCACCGCAATCAAGCTCTACGCCGACTTCACGGCTGAAGTGCTACCGCCCCTGGTGGCCGAGGCCCACCGCCAGGGCCTCAAGACGTGGGCCCACGCGGCGCTCTTTCCGGCCAAGCCCAGTGACGTGGTGACGGCGGGCGTGGATGTGATATCTCACGCCGGCTTGCTCGGCCTTGAAGTCGACACGGTGCGTTCCGATTTCCGGCAGCGGTCTCGATTGGACTATTCGAAGCTTCCCCTCGACGCGCCGGCGCTCGACCGGCTGCTCCACTCGATGGCCGAGCGGGGCACCATCTTCGAGCCGACGCTCTACGTGTACTTCGTACGGGATAGCAACTCCTCGGCACTGCGCTGGGCGGCCGGCATCACGCGGCGCGCCAACCAGGCAGGCGTCGCCATCAGCGCGGGAACCGACATGATGGTCGGCAACGAAGCGGATATCCTGGACAGCCCGCCCCACTTGCAGGAGGAATTGAGTCTGCTGGTGAATCGGGCCGGCCTCACACCCAGCCAGGCGCTGATCGCCGCAACCAGCACGGCGGCGCGAGCGATTGGGGTGGACAGCCTGGTGGGAACCGTGACACCCGGGAAGCTCGCCGATCTGGTGGTGCTCACGGCGGATCCGCTGGTCGATATCGGGAACACGAGGAAGATTGAGATGGTCGTGGCGCGCGGGGTGATCTATCGCCCGGATCGGTAACGTCGAGCGCATCCGCACGGTTCTCGTCGACAATTACGACGACATCGGGCGTCTCGTCGCGCGCCGGATCGCGGAGGTTGTTCGCGCCAGGTCGGCCTCCAGCGCGGGCGCCGTCCTTGGCCTCGCCACCGGTTCCACGCCGATCGGGGTCTACCGCGAGTTGATCCGGATGCACCGGGAGGAGGGGCTCAGCTTCGCCCGGGTGGTCAGCTTCAATCTCGACGAATACTACCCGATGGCGCCGGGCAGCATTCACTCCTACCACCGCTTCATGTGGGAAAACCTGTTCTCCCAGATCGACATCGCTCCCGAGAACGTTCACATCCCCCGGGGCGATATGCCGCGCGAGGCGATCGAGACCGAGTGCCGCCGTTACGAGGAGGCGATCCAGGCGGCGGGAGGCATCGACCTCCAGCTGCTGGGCATAGGACGCAGCGGGCACATTGGATTCAACGAACCCGGCTCATCCGCCGGGAGCCGAACCCGGCTGGTGACGCTGGACCTGGTGACGCGGCGCGATACCGCGGCGGATTTCTTCGGCGAGGAGAACGTTCCCCGCGAAGCGATCACCATGGGAGTAGGCTCGATCCTTGAAGCGCGCGAGATCCTGATTCTTGCCACCGGGGAGCACAAGGCGGATATCGTGCGGCGCGCCGTGGAGGGCGAGCTGGATCACGAGGTTGCCGCCACTTTTCTGCAGCGGCACTCGGCGACGACGTTCTACCTGGATGGCGCGGCCGCCGCCGCGCTCACCCGCGTGGCCACGCCCTGGCTGCTGGGTCCCGTCGAATGGGACATGGCGATGGTGGTGCGCGCCGTGGTGTGGCTCTCCGGGGAGACCGACACGGCCATCCTGAAACTGACCCAGCGTCATTACGCGGAGCATGGGCTGTCCTCGATGGTGGCGAAGTTCGGCTCTCCCGGAGCGTTGAACGGCCAGGTCTTCAACGCCCTGGGCGCCAAGATTCGCGGGAAGTCCAAGCTGCCGCGGGACCAGTGCATCGTGGTCTTTTCGCCCCACCCGGATGACGATGTGATCTCGATGGGCGGGATCCTGCACAAACTGATCGCCAACGGCAACGACATCACCGTGGCCTACATGACGAGCGGGAACCTGGCGGTCTTCGACCACGACGTGCGCCGGCATCTCGACTTCATGACCCGGTTGGGCGGGGAACACCGGATCGGCGAGCAATCGGTCGCGGGGCTCAGTCGGAAAGTGCTCGACTTCCTGAACCGGAAGCAGCCGGGCGACGTGGACCTTCCCGAGGTCCAGGACATCAAGCGGATCATCCGGGAGTCCGAGGCGATTTCCGGCATTCGCACCCTGGGCCTGCCGGAAGGCGCGGCCCGGTTTCTCGACCTGCCGTTCTACCAGACCGGCACGGTGAGAAAGGACCCCATCGGGCCCGAGGACGTCGCCATCGTGCGCGCGCTGCTCGAGGAAGTGAAGCCGGATATGGTCTTCGTCGCCGGGGACCTTTCGGATCCGCATGGGACCCACCGGATGTGCAAGGAAGCGATCGACCGGGCTTTGGCCGAGTTTGTCCCGGCCGGCAATCGAGCACCGGAGGTGTGGCTCTATCGCGGGGCCTGGCAGGAGTGGCCGGTGACGGAGGCGACCTGGCTGGTGCCCCTGGCCCAGGAGGAGCTCGCGCTCAAGATCCAGGCGATCTTCAAGCACCAGTCCCAGAAGGACTCGGCCCCGTTCCCCGGGGTCGATGTTCGGGAGTTCTGGCAGCGAGTGGAGTCCCGGAACAAGGAAACCGCGATGGAACTGAACCGGCTGGGACTGGCCGAGTACTTCGCGATGGAGGCGTACGTGGTGGAATAGTAGATTGCGCCGGCCTCCGGCCGGTGCTGTTCAGCGAACCGTCAGCATCCCGCGCAACCGAATATCCACCACCGACCCTCCCACCATCACCCGAAACCGTCCCGGCTCGATCACCCGGCGCAGGTCTCGATCGAGCATCGAGAGCTGTATCAAGGGGACGTGGAGACTCACGCTGGTCTCTTCCCCCGGCTCGAGGTGAATCCGGCGGAACCCCGCGAGCTTCATGAGCGGCTGCGCCACCGAGGCCAGCTCGTCCCGGAGGTAGAGCTGTGCGACTTCGTCTCCCCCCCGGGTTCCCGTGTTCTTCACTTTGAACCTTACCGTCACGGATTCCCGGCTCGCGATTTCGTTGGGGGCAATGTCGAGATCGCGGTACTCGAACGTGGTGTAGCTCAGCCCGGAGCCGAAGGGAAACGCCGGCCGGCCGGTGAGATCGGCGTAGTCGTCGCCGCGGCCGGTTGGCTTGTGGTAATAGGTGAGCGGCAGCTGGCCTTCAGATAGAGGGAACGTGACTGGCAGGCGGCCCGCCGGGTTGTAGTCGCCAAAGAGCACATCGGCGACGGCGTCACCGCCCATTTCGCCGGGATACCAGGCCAGCAACACGGCCGGCACCTGGTCGATCCAGTCGCCCATGGTGATCGCGCTGCCGCCGACCAGCACGATGACCACCGGCTTGCCGGTTGCCACCACGGCGCGGATCAGCTCCTCCTGGTGACCCGGGAGCCGGAGCGAGGCCCGGTCGCGAAACTCGCCCTCTTCGATCCCCAAGACCACGATGGCGACATCGCTGCTGCGTGCAGTCGCAACCGCGCCGGCGATGGCGTGGGGTCCGTCTTTCGCGACCCCGTAATTCCACACCAGCTTCACCCGGGCTCCGCCGGTGTTTTCGTAGTACTCGAGCTTGATGTCGTAACTGCGACCCCGCTCGAGTCGCACTTCGCTCGTCAAGGTGCGGTAGGACTGCTTGCGCCAGTTGTCGATCAGGAGGACGCCATCGAGGTAGAGGCGGTAGCCGTCGTTGCCCTCGACGCCCAGCTGCACCGGCCCGGAGGCAGGCGCAACCAAACCTCCCGTCCACCGCACCGAGAACCAGTCGAACGGAAGCGTGGAGTCGGGAGCCAGGAGGGTCCAGCCGAAATCGATCGCCGGGTCGTTGCGAGTCAGCCGCGGCTCACCCGTCATCGTGACGTTGTCCCAGTACTCGCCGCGAAGTCCCGAGAGGTTGGCGGCGGGAACCGGTACCAGCTCTCGGTCCCCGCGCCCCGGACCCGCCGCGTAGGTCACCACCGCCGCCGGCAGCTTCTTCCGGATCCCATCCATGATCGTCACCCGGTTATTGCCGGGTCCGCTGTACCCGCCCAGTCTCGCCTCGACCGCATCGGTGCCGATGACCGCGACTCGGCGGAGCGTCCGCGCGAGGGGCAGGGCACCGTCCTCGTCCTTGAGCAACGTGATGGCTTCGCGCGCCGCGTCGAGCGCCAGGGCCCGATGTTCCGCCGTTCCGTTCGAGCTCACGGCGCTGTCAACATCTACATAAGGATGATCGAACAGACCCAGCTCGAATTTGAGCCGCAGCACCCGGCTCACCGCCCGGTCGATCACCTTGGAGTCGATCGCCCCATTTTGAAAGGCGGGCCAGAACAGTTTCGCGTGGTCCGCCGAGGTCTGGAACATCACGTCGAGGCCGGCTTCAAGGGCAAGCCGGGCTGATGTGGCGTAGTCGGGCGAGGTGAAGTGCAGCACGTTGGCGCCGCCGGTGGCACCGGCGTCGGCGATCACGACTCCCCGGAAGTCCCACTCGTTCCGGAGCTTGGTCGTGAGCAGCCAGGAATTGGCGGTCGCCGGGGAGCCGTCCACCGAGTTGTACGCGGCCATCACCGACCGGGCGTGGCTCCGCTGGATCGCCGCCTGGAATGGCGGCAGGTAGACCTCACCCAGCAGCCGCCGGCTCCAGTCGATGGGATAGCTGTCCCGCCCGCCGTCTCCCACGTTGGCGATGAAGTGCTTCGGGGTGGTGACGACACCGGCGGCCTCGAGCGGTTCGATGAACGCGAGTCCCATCTGCGTCACCAGCCAGGGATCTTCCCCATACGTCTCCTCCACTCGGCCCCACCGCACGTCGCTCGCGATGTTGAGCACCGGCGAGAGCACCTGGCGGATCCCGCGGGTGCGGGTCTCCTCCGCGATCGCGCTCGCGACCCGCCGCATCAATACGGTGTCCCAGGTTGCGGCCAGGCCGATGGCCTGGGGAAAGGCGGTGGCACCGTCCTGCACCAGGCCGTGCAGCGCCTCTTCGAATGGAATGATGGGGATGCCGAGCCGGGTGTGTTCGATGAAGTAGCGCTGGACGGCGTTGCTGCGGAGTGCGGTTTCCCCCGGGCCGGTGGTCGAGTCGGCTCCAGGCCGGAGTTGAAGACCAAAGGCGCCATGCTGGTACTTGTCCAGCCCGCCCTTGAGATCGTCCACCACCATGAACAGTTGCCAGAACTTCTCTTCCAGCGTCATCCGGCCGAGCAGGTCGGCGACCCGATCGTCGATGCTTTGCGAGGAGTCTTTGTAGGCCGGAGATGAGGAGCAGGCGACTATCCCCAGCAGCACAGCGGCTGCCAGCCAGCGACCAGGATTATTGGGCATCCACAAATCTACATTCTGTCCTACCGCCTTACCGCCTTACCGCCTTACCGCCTTACCGCCTTACCGCCATATTCTTGGAATGGACTCCGACCAGCTTTTCGCCCTGCTCTACGCCGAACTGCGCCGGCTGGCCGATGCCCATCTCCGGCGAGGCAATGCGTCGCTCACGCTGGGCACCACGACCCTGGTTCACGAAGCCTATCTCAACATGGCTGGCCGGAGCGATGCCGAGTTCCCGGACCGGGCGAGGTTCTTCGCGTACGCGTCGCGCGCGATGCGCGGCCTGGTGATTGACTATGCCCGCCGCCGCTCGGCCAAAAAGCGGGGTCGCCAGTATGAGATTACCCTGATCGAAGACTCCTCCGACGGCGCGGCGGTGGCCGCCGCGGCCACCGACCTTCCCGCGCTGGGTGAAGCGTTGGCCGAATTGACCAACCTGAATCCGGCCCTGGCGGAACTGGTGGACCTGCACTTCTTCGGCGGGTTTGCCTTCGGGGAAATCGCGCAGTTTCGCGGAGTGAGCGAGCGCACCGTGCAGCGGGACTGGCGCAAGGCGCGGGTCCTGTTGCATCAGAGCCTGCGGGACGACTAGTGCAGTCGGGCCAGGAGCTGTTCCGCTTGCCCGGTTTCCGGGTGGCCGGGGCCGAAACCGGTCCGGAGGGCGGGAAGTGCTCGTTCCAGGGTTGTCCGTGCACCGGCACTGTCGCCTCGAACCAGGAGGGCTCGGGCCTCCAATAGTCGTGCCTCACCCACGTAGGCGCTTTGCGTCTCGGTGAGTGAATCCACCGTCGCCATTTTCAGGGCATCACCGGCCAGTCGCAAGGCCCGATCGGCATCTCCCAGCGCGATCGCCGCCTCGGCATCCCACATGAGATCCAGGCGGGTGCTGGGGTTTCCCATGTTCCCCTTGAAGTAGCCGTCCCCGGTCAGCACCTCGGAGAAAGCGCGGTCGGCTCCGGCCGCGTCACCCCGGAGCCGGCTGAGCCAGCCCTGGAGATTCAACTCCTCCCGCGTAACGGTACTATCTCGCAACTGGGCAAGGCGCTCCAGAGTCCGGCGGGATTCGGGCAGCTGGCCCAGCATGGCCTGGGCCCGACCCAGCCCGAACAACGCGCGGCGTTGTAACGGCCGCTCTCCGATCTGGTCGGCCAGGGTCGTGAGAGTGGAATACCATTTCAACGCGCTGTCGGGACGTCCCATCAGGAACGACACCGAGGCCCGGTTGGTGACGTAGCTGGCCCGGCGCTTGAGATCCAGGGCGACCTCGTCCAGCAGCTGCAACGTCTGGGAAGTAAGGGAGTCTGCCGCCACAATGTCCCCGACCATGAGCAGAGGAAACATCAGCTGATTCAGCGCATTCGCCCCGCCAATGGTCCGCCTGATGCCGATACTGTCATAGGCTGCACGTTGCCGTTGCAGCACGGCGATGCCTTCCCTGACTCGACCGTTGAGCACCATTCCGGTGCCCAATTGCCCAGTGACGACCACGAATGACAGGGCCCGGGTACGATGGTGGGATTGGAGCATCAACATTGCCGCCTGCCAGGTCGCGATGGCGCTATCGCCCTGGTCCCGTTCGAACTGCGACGCCGCCTCGGCGTCCATGCAGATTGCCGTGATATCGGGACCCAGGTCGGTATGGGCCGGGCGGAGCTCACGGGAGAGCGACAACTCGCTCTGAGCCGAGTCGGCCAGGTGCATGTCGGTCATCAGCCGGGCCGTGCTGCACCGGATCCGGGCCAGGATCGTCTGCTGTCCCGACCGGGCGGCCTGAGAATCGGCCCGGGCAAACAGCGCCCGCGTCGCCGAAAACTGCCCCAGGTCCCAGTACATACCCGCGAAGGTGATGAGGACGTCGGTCTTGAGTTGGGGCTGCGCTGCCGGCTGGTCCCCGAGCATGACCAGGCCCCCATCCACGATCTGTTTCATCGTCATTGAACGATTACCGACCTGGGTCAGCAACGCACGCTGGAAAGTGAGCACGGCGTCGGAGCGCTCGGACTCGCGGACCGCGACATCCCGCTCCTGAGTTGCCTTTCGGGCCTGGGCCAGTGAGAAGAGGCTGGCGCCGACCAGGACCGCCCCCAGGCCGATGACGGCTGCGGTGGCCGCGCGATTGCGCCGGATAAATCGGCTTGACCGATAGGCCAGGGAGCTGGGTCGCGCGCTCACTGGCTCCTTGCGCAGGTAGCGATGCAGGTCGTCGGCAAAGGCGCCGACGGTCTGATAGCGCTCCCGGGGATTCTTGCGTAGTGCCTTGGCGACGACAGTGTCGAGGTCGCCCAGGTTGAGACGGGCCGGTTCCTTCTCGAGCAGCGCCTGGACCATTTCCGCCGGGGTCCGGGCTTTTTCGCCGGTGGGATGACGGCCGGAGATCAGGACGTAGAGCAGCACCCCCAGGGCGTAGACGTCTGTCGCGGTGGTGAGTGGCTCGTCGCGGACCTGCTCCGGCGCCGCGTACCGCGGAGTGAAGACCCGGCCGCCCTCCAGGGTGAGCGCGGTGCGGTCGCCGGTGGACTCGGCATCGAGCAGCTTGGCGATTCCGAAGTCGAGCAGCTTTACCCGGCCATCCGCCGTGACCAGGATGTTGGAGGGCTTGAGGTCGCGGTGGACGACGAGGTTGGCGTGGGCGTGACCGACGGCGTCCAGCACCTGGAAGAACAGGCTGATCCGGTCGGCGATACCCAGGCCATGTTCCCGGACGAAATCGTCAATGGGAATTCCGGCGACGTGGTCCAGCACGAGGTACGGCTGGCCGGCGGGGCTCACGCCGGCGTCGAGGAGCCGCGCAATCCCCGGGTGATCCAGCCGGGCAAGCACCGAGCCTTCCCGGCGAAAGCGCTCTTGTAAAGCAGGGCTGGCGATCGCCAGGTTCAGCAGCTTCAGGGCAGCCACGCCTTCGAACCGTCCGTCAATCCGCCGAGCCAGCCAGACACTGCCCATCCCGCCCTGCCCCAGCTGGCGTTCCAGCCGGTAAGGGCCGAGCTCAATGCCTTCGATGTTCGCGAGAGGCATGTCGGCAAGAAATCCGCCCCGATCCGCCGCCGCCTCTTCGGCAAGGAACGCCATGAGTTCGGCGGCCAGCCCCGGCGAACGCTCCGAAAGTGCCTGCAGCCAACGGTTCCGTTCCTCGGGCTCGAGGTCCAGCGCCTGGTCGAGGAGCGGCTCCAGGGAATTCCAGTCTTCGGGGTTAATTCTCGGCATAGGATTTACCAGTAGATCGCAGGAACCCAATCCAATGCGACATGGTCAACTGCACCTCGCGGCGACCGCGAAGAGACGCGGCGACCGCGGCAAAACCATTCATGCTGCTCACCGCGGCCGCCGCGGTACACCGGGTACGCCGCGAGGTGCTTTGGCAGGGCCGACCTATGTCGGGATTTCCCGGACGTTTTCGATCTACTCAATAGAGTACCGGATGCCCTCGGTACTTGCAATCCGTAAGTCCCTCAAAATCATCAGGATGGCTCTATGCGCGCGATCACCGGTTCCCCAGCGTTCTTCGGCGTTCTGATCGCCGGAATGGTCCTGTCAGGCTGCGGCAGCGATGACGTATCGGCGCCGGCGGCGGGCGCGCCCCGACTGGATCGGGCCGCGATCAACTCCATGGCCGACACGGTGCGGCTCCTCGCAGCCGGCCGCGGGGTCACCCAGTTGCCGACCCCGGCTCCGGTGCGGCCGGCGCTGGTAGCGCTGGGCCGGGCGCTTGCCTTCGACAAAATCCTCTCCGGCAATCGCGACATTTCCTGCATGACCTGCCATCTGCCCAAGTTCGGCACCGGGGATGATCGGAGCCTGTCGATCGGCCAGGGCGCCAGCGGGCTCGGTCCCCAGCGGGTGCACCCCCAGGGGCTGTTCATTCCCCGGAACGCGCCGCCGCTCTTCAACCTGGGCGCACTTAAGTCGCTCTTCCTCGATGGCCGGGTGACCGTCGATGCCCAGGGCGGGTTCCACACCCCGGCCAACGCCCAGCTGACTCCCGACATGACCCGGGTCTTCGAGTTCGGCCCGGTGTCGGCACTCCCATTGTTCCCGGTGCTCTCCCGCGAAGAGATGCGTGCTTTCAGCGGCAACGAGCTGGCGGCGATCCCGGACGAGCAGATGAAGCGGATCTGGGCGGGGCTGATGGTGCGGCTGGGATCCATTCCCGAATATCGCGCGATGTTCCAGGCGGCATACCCCGGCACCAGGTTCGACCAGATGACCTTTGCCTACGCCAGCAACGCGATCGGGGGATTCCTGATCGACCAGCTGCACTTCAACCAGTCACCCTGGGATCGGTTCCTCGCGGGGGATGACGCGGCGCTGGATGCCGGGCAGCTGGTGGGCGCGAAGGACTTCATGAGCCTGCGCTGTTCCCTCTGCCACAACGGGCCGGCCTTCACCGACAACAAGTTCCACAACGTCGCGCTGGCGCAGTTCGGCCCGGGGAAAGGCAATGGTCCCGGCCTCAATGACGATTTTGGACGGATGAACGTACAGGACCAGGCGGTGATGAAATATGCCTTCCGCACTCCGCCGCTGCGCAACGTGGTGCTGACCGCACCCTACGGCCACGACGGCGCGTTCTTCAGCCTCCGCGACTTCATCGCGCACTACAGCGAGTCGGACCTCAAGCTCCGGAGCTTCGACCCGATGACGCTGGAGCCGCTGCTCCAGGGCACCATGCTCAATACCGTCAATGATATTCTGCTGACCCGCGACACGATTCTGAACGGGGTGGTGATTCCGGATTCCATCATCGATCACCTGACGACGTTCATGTCAGCGCTGACCGACGACCCGATTCACCATCCGAGCATCACGCCGGCCCGGGTGCCCAGCGGGCTGCCGGTGGATAATCCCTAAGGCGGTAGGACGGTAAGACGGTAAGGCGGTAAGAAACAACCCAGGGTGTCATCCCGAGCGAAGCGAGGGATCTTCTCAAGCCGAGCAAGATCCCTCCTTGCACTCGGGAACCCCTTTGCCGGTCATACCGGCTTGTTCACCATCGCCCACACCACGCTGAGCATGACGAGGACGTAGATCGTGGCCGCGGTTTTCTGACGCCGCAGCACCTTGCCCAGCTCGACCGGATCCGGAGTGCCGCTTTCGGCCAGCTGGGCCAGGCGCTCGCCGTTTTTCCTGAGGACGGTAAACCCGAGGATGAAGTGCACCAGGATTCCCGCCAGGCCCCAGATGATCCACGGCGTGGAAAACCTGATGTGGGCGTTGACCACCATGGCGATCCCGGCCAGCAGGACCACGCCGGACGACGGACCGACTACCCGCTGTCCGTAGAACAGGGCGTGCCGCAGGGTGACCGCCAGCGAGTTGCGATCACCTTCGCCCCCGGCGCGCACGGTCCAGATGGTCATCGCCGCGATCCCGCCAACCCAGAAGATCACCGCGACAATGTGGAGGAACTTGAGAGTGAGATAGAGGGTGGTCATGGCTCTTGGATTAGAGTGGAATCAGGCCTCGTCGCAATCCTTCCCGCACCGCTTCTGCCCTGCCATGAACCTCGAGCTTGCCGTACACCGCCTCGAGGTGGTGCTTGACCGTGGAGCGAGTGATGCCAAGTTCCCGGCCGATGCTGCGATTGTCGAGGCCGCTGGTGACCAGGCGCAGCACTTCGAGCTCTCGCGGGGTCAGCTGGTCGGTCGCGGGCGCGGAAAGATAGGACGTTTCGGTCAAGTTGTCCCGCACCACTATGTCGGCCTCGTCTTCGCCACCTACCAGCAGGACCGAGGCTTCGGTTCGAAGCATCCGCACCATCGCGGCCCGCCGCTCGGCGTCCCGGACCGCCACCCAAACCCGAATCAGAGCTCGACCTCCCCGATTGGCACCGCGAGCGCGAGCCCTCCAGCCACCATTGTGTTAATGCCGATCACCCGGCCCTCGATATCCGAGAGCGGTCCGCCGGAGTTGCCCGGCGCCAGGTGGATGTCGGCCTGGATCCAGGAGAGCTCCCGTTGCTCCGGGCCGAGCCTGGGCTCCCAATGCACCGGGCCCACGGAGTGAACCACGCCGGCGGTGACGGCATTGGGGAGGCCGAACGGGTGTCCCACCGCGATGACGAGGTGGCCCGGCCGGACTGCAGTGAGGTCGCCTACCACCGCCGGCAATAGATCCCCCTCTCCATTCATGGAGAGGGGGTAGGGGGTGAGGTACGCGATGTCGCGATGCTCATCAATTCGTGCGACCCGCGCCGGGCGAACCGCTTCCTGGTCCGCCCCGATGGAAACTTCGGTGCCCACCTCGCCCCGAACGACGTGGGCGTTGGTGATGATCACCAGCCCGCCATCGCGCTTCCGGAGCACGATGCCGGCGCCGCCGGCCTGGCCCGGCCGCACCTGCACGACGCTGGCCTGGACTCTCTCGGCAATTGCGCTCAAATCGAAACCCGGTGTCATCCCGAGCGAAGCGAGGGATCTCAAGTCGACCTCGCGCTGGAGCAGTAAGGCATCGGTTGGATATTTCGCATGAGATTCCTCGTCGCTGCGCTCCTCGGAATGACAAATTACCGGGGCCGCTCTCCGATCAACACTTCGACCTTCGCCAGTTGTCCGCCCCGCACCAGCTCCAGCATGAGCGGCCGGCCGGCGGTGTCCCCCGTTAACACTTTGAGCACGTCCTCTGGTTCCGCGACCGGGCGTTGGTCGATACTGACGATCACATCGCCCAGTAGCAGGCCGGCGGCCGAAGCCGGCCCATCAGGCTCGATGGTGCTGATCAGGAGTCCGCCGTCCCGGGTCAGTTTCAGGCGATCCTTCAACTTGGGTTGAAGCCGTACCGCCTGCATTCCGGCGCCCAGGTATCCCCGGCGCACGTAGCCCCGGCTGGCGAGCTGGTCCAGGACTCGATTCACCGTCTCTACCGGGAGCGTGGTGGCGAACGGCCGGCTGAGCCGGCCGGAGTTGATCCCCAGCACGCGGCCGGCGCCATCTACCAGCGGTCCGCCACCAAAACCGGGATAGAGGGTGAGGTCGCTCTGGAGCAGCCGGTCAATCTCGCCGCCGCCCCAGGGCCGCCAGGGCCCGCCGATGAGGCTCACCGCACCGAACGCGGCACGCGGGCCGGCCTCGTCGAGGCGCGCGAGTGCCAGTACCAGGTGTCCGGGCTTGAGTCCCGCGGAATCGCCGAAGCTGGGCAGCGGGAGCGCGCCCGGATCGATCTTGAGCAGCGCCAGGTCGGTTGAGGCATCACGGCCCTGCAGTGTTGCGGTGATGCGCTTTCCGCTGGGCAGGGTGACCGCGAGATCCCGGTCCCGGCGCACGGTGCCGCTGGTAGTAACCACCAGGCCATCCCGCCAATGAATGCCGGTGGACGCGAGTTGGGGCCGCGCGTGAACCGCGACGATGCTGGCGGCGCCGGTCTCGACGGCACGGGCGAGCTGATTGGACAAATCGAGCAGTGAGGTGGAGGCGGGGTCAGGCATGTCGTTTCTCCCTATGAAGATTCTCGGAGGCCAGGCGGCCTCGAGATCAACGATAGGGAGCAATGGAATCGGACGGCATGGGCCAGATGGCCAAGGCAGGACCTAGCGGCGCTCGCGTTTCAGGAACAGCCATGCCGTTCCTACTAGGATCACGGCGATCGAAATGGCCAGGGGCCAGCGGTCATATCGTGAGGCCGGCGTCGGGGAACTCGGGTCGGTTCGGATATCCACATCCGGCCGGGCCGCTGATTCGGGTGCGTCGCCCGCTCGCGCGAACTCGATATCGTCGATGGCGAAGCCAGGGATAAAGGGGCCCTGCACCATGATCCGGACCGATGAGATCTGGTTCGAGTCGGTATGAACCTCGAGCGGCAGCTCGATGCGGGAAAGCCTGCCGGGATTCACTCCCGCCCCCGAGTTCCCCATGAACGTTCCGAGACTGTCGTACGCCTCGATCACGAAAATCGTCTGGGCCAAAAGTCCCGGGACGCCGGCCCAGGCCTTGACGCGCTGCTGGGGCCGGGGAAACGTGAGCACGAACGTCGTGTCGCGGCAGGGCTGTCGCTCGTGACACAGCGTAAGAGCGTGGGTTCCTGAATGGGGAAATCCCGGAGCGCCCGCGGCGGCATAGTCCACCAGCCATGGAGCGTTGAAGCTGATGCCAGGGTATTGATCGGTGACCCGACCCGGTGCGCGTCCGTCCTCGAACGTGACCGGGAGGGACGATTGCAGGGCCAGGAGTACGGCGACGACAAGGACCTTCATGCTTCCTCAGGCCAGCTCCGCCAGCTGCTTGGCCAGCTCCCTCGCCGACTGCACCCGGTCCTCCGGGGCCCGCGCCATGAGCTTGAGGACCAGCGCCGATAGCGCGGAGGGGATCTCGGGGTTGAACTGGGCCGGCGGCACCGGCATCTCGGTGAGCACCTTGCTGATGAGCGCAATGGCGCTCTTGGCTTCGAAAGGCAACCGGCCGGTGAGACACTCGTACAGCACCAGGCCGGTCGAGTAGAGGTCGCTTCGGGCATCCACCTCGTCGGCCAGCAGCTGCTCCGGCGACGCGTAGGCCGGGGTGCCCACCACCAGGCCGACCTCGGTGATGTTACTGGGCCGCTCGGCGAGCCGAGCGATGCCGAAGTCCATCACCTTCAGCACGCCTTCGGGGTCGAGCACCAGGTTCTGCGGCTTGATGTCGCGATGAATGACCCCCTGCTCGTGGGCCACCGCCAGGGACTCGGCCAGCTGGGCGCCAATGGCGAGCGTGGACGGAACACTCAGATGGCCCCGGGTATCCAGCAGTTGCCGCAGGGTGACGCCCTCCACGAACTCCATGGTCAGGTAGTAGGCCCCGCTCCACTCGCCGAAGTAGTGGGTCCGGACCACGTTGCGGTGGGTAATGCGGTAGGCGAGCCGGATCTCGCTCTTGAACCGCTCCAGGATGCTGTCATCCGCGAGGAACTCGGAGCGCAGGGTCTTAATGGCGACTTCGTGCCCCAGCTCGAGATCCTTCGCCCGGTACACGGTGCCCATCCCACCGCGCCCCACCACCTGAAGGATCTCGTAGCGCTCGGCGAACCTGGCGCCGGTGGTGAGGTTGCCGGCATCCATCGTCGCCGCGTAGTCGGCGGTCTCCCGGCGCGCCACGTCGATATCGCCCCGGAGCTCGCGGATCTGTTTCCGGAGCCGCTCCTCCCGCTCCTTCACCTGGGTCACCATCCCGTCGAACACCCGGGCCAGCCGGCCCAGCGCGTCATCCCGGTGCGCGATCGACGCCAGGCTGCCGGCGGTGTAATGCCCCGACTCCACCGCGCTGGCCGCCTCGATCACCCGCTGCACTTCCTCCAGGTACCGTTTCTCCTGGTCCCGCAGCCGCTTCTTCTCCAGGCTGGCGCTGATCCGGGCCCGCAGCAGCACCGCGTCGAACGGCTTGGACAGAAAATCCTCCGCTCCCCGCTCGATGCAGCGCACCACGCTGGGCATATCGTCCATCGCGGATATCATGATGACGGGAATGTCACGGGTGGCGGCGTCGCTCTTGAGTTTCTCCAAAACCGCGTAGCCGTCGAGCTCCGGCATCATCACGTCCAGCAGCACCAGGTCGAACGGCGTCTCGCCGATCCGGGTCAGCGCCTCACGCCCGTCGCCGGCGGAAGTGACCGCGTAACCCTCACGCTCCAGCCGGCGACGCAGGACCTCGCGATTGTCTTCCACGTCGTCCACCACGAGCACCCGCGCGCCGGAGCCGGCCGACTTTCGCTGCTCAGCGCGGCGTTCGCCGGTCGCCGGCTGAGCCTGGGCTCCCTGCTCGGCCGGGATCAGTCGCTCGGCAGCCGCCTTGATGCGAAGCAGGTCCTGCCCGAACGATTCAGCCGGAGGCAGGCTGTCGGAGCCGAGCAGGGCGCGCATGTGGACCAGGATGCGGCCCTGGGGTGCTTTCATGGAGCGATAGAGCCCGCTCAGTTCTTCGGGGCTGATTTCGGTGCGGGCGGGATTGAGTGCGGTGTTGATCAGGGCGGTGACTTCGCGGGCCGCCTGCAACGTGTCCTCCAGCGCGCTCCGGCAATTGGCGTATGCCGGCTCGCTCGCGTCCTCCAGCAGCATCTCGGCATAACCTACGATGTGGTTGACCGGTGTACGTAAATCGTGGCGTAACTCCCCGACTGATAGCGTAGGACGGGCCTCCGTGCCCGTCCGATCGTCGCCCGTCATGCCGGACTCCCCTTCAGCAGCGTCTCGATCTTCTCCAGCAGCCGCGGCAGCTCGATCGGCTTGGTGTCGTAGTCGTTGCAGCCGGCGGCGAGCGCCTTCTCCCGGTCGCCCGCCATCGCGTGTGCGGTGAGCGCGATGATAGGGACGCTCTGGCCCTTGGGATGGGCGCGCACCTGCCGGGTGGCTTCCCAGCCATCAATCTCCGGCAGGCTCATGTCCATCAGGATCAGGTCGTAGCCGCCCTCGATCGCCATGTCCACGCCCTGCTTGCCGTCCACCGCGACCACGATCTCGTAGCCTTTGCGGATCAGCCGGCGCGACAGCATGTCGCGGTTCATCTCGTTGTCCTCGACCAACAGGATCCTGGGCATGATTGGTCTCGTGTTTGCCAAGCGTAGAACGTGAAACGTTAAACGTTACCCGTTACACGCTTCTGTTGACCCTTGCCGGTAATCTGATTGTAAACGCCGAACCTTTGCCTGGCTCGCTCTGAACCTGGACATCGCCACCCATCATGGTGCAGAATCGGCGGGTGATCGCGAGGCCGAGCCCGGTGCCGCCATACTTGCTCGTGGTGGACGCCTCGGCCTGGGAAAACGCCTCGAACAGCCGGTCCATCTGCTCCGGCGACATGCCGATCCCGCTGTCGGCCACCGTGAACACCACCATCTCCTCGCCCGAGCCGGCATCGTTTTCCCGCTCGACCGTGAGGGTGATACCGCCGCCCTTGGTGAACTTGGCGGCATTGGACAGGAGGTTCAGCAGCATCTGGCGAACCTTGGTCAGGTCGGCGTGCATGGTGCCGGCGTCGGGCGGACACTCCACGGAGATCCGGTTGTCGTTCCGCTTTACCAGCGGCGCCGCGGTGGAGAGAACGTCCTCGATCATCGGGCGGAGGGCGAAATCCTCCAGGTGGAGCTGCATCTTGCCCGCTTCGATCTTGGAGAGATCGAGGATGTCGTTGATGAGGGCGAGGAGGTGGCGGCCCGCCGTCTGCACCTTCTGCAGGTCGGCGGCATGCTCGGCATGCCCCATCTCTTCGACTTCTTCCTGGAGCATCTCGCTGTAGCCGATGATCGCGTTGAGCGGCGTGCGCAGCTCGTGGCTCATGCTGGCGAGAAAATGACTCTTGGCCGTGTTCGCCGCCTCGGCGTCGCGGCGGGCATGGAGCAGCTCGGTCACATCGTGATACAGCGCAACCAGCCCGACCTGTTCGTCGTCCATCAGGATCGGCACGGCCAGGATCTCCACATCGACCGGCGCCCCGTCCTTCCTTCGCCGCTGCCCCATGCCATGCACCGACTGCCGCTTCGCGTTGGCCTGCTGGGTGTAGGCCAGGGCTTCGGCGCGGGTGGTCTCATCGGTTACCAGGTCGTCCAGGTTGCGGCCCATTGCCTCAGTGCGGGTGTATCCGAACAGCTCCTCGAACCGGGGATTGCAGGAAGCGACGTTGTCGTTCCGGTCCAGGGTCACGATGGCCACGGGAATGTTGAACACCAGCGTTTCCAGGTACTGCCGTTCCCGCCTGGCGACGGTGTAGAGCCTGGCGTTTTCGATGGCGATGGCAGCTGGAGGCGCGAACATGTTGAGCCGACGCAGGTCATCTTCGTCGAACACCCGGGTGGGATCCGAGTGCAACAAGGCAAGCGCGCCCACCAGCCGGCGTCCGATCAGGAGCGGTGCCGCCATCACCGAATGAACCATCGTGTCGGAGTATTGCCCCGATTGCCCCAGCCACTCGTGATAGGACGGAATGATCAGCGGCTCCAGCGTCCGGGCCACGGTTCCCATGGCTCCCTCGCCGACCTTGAGCCGGGTCCCGATGGATTCCTTGCCAATGCTCTTGCTGGCGACGACCAGCATCTCTTGGGTCTCTTCTTCATAGATGGCGACTTCACCGCCGGTCACCCGGAGCAGGGTGACGGCCCGCTCCAGCACCGATTCGAGGACCCGGGACAACTCGAGGTCACCGGAGAGCTGGGCGACGGTGTCGAGCAGCGCCTTCCGCTCATCGGCGCGGCGCCGCTCCGTCTCCAGCAGCCGTGCCCGGCCAATCGCGATGCTGGCCTGGAGTGCGGCGGCCTCCAGTATCTCCAGGTCTTCGTCGGCAAAGGCGTCGGTCTCGGCCGACTCGACGACCAGAACGCCGATCGTGTGATCGTCCACCCGGAGCGGGACATCCACCTCGGAGCCACTTACCCGGGTCGCCCGGTAACTGGATTCGTTGCGGACATCGGGAGTGTAATACGTGCGGCCATCGGCCAGGGCGCGCTCACTCAGGCCCTGGCCGGGCGGCAGCCGGAAGCCGGGAGGCACGTCCGGCCAACCGAAGGCCGCCTGGAGAACCCGGTCGCCGCTCACTTCGTCCACCAGGAGAATGGCGACGACGCTGTACCCCAGTCCTTCGTCATGCAGTCCGCTGACGACCGACTGGTACAGTTCGCTCTCGTCCCGGGCCGCCGCGATCGCCGTGGTGAGCCGGAGCAGGGCCGCCTGCCGGGGTGGCACCGCGGTATAGTGACGCGGGCTCATTCCACGGCCGCCTTCGAGTGGGCCCGGGCCCTTACGAGGCCGCTGATCTCGGTGAGCAGCGTCTCCGCCTCGGTGACCCGCCAGCCCTCCTGGTCCTCCAACGGGGCCGAGCTCGAGGTCTGGGCGTACTTCTGGATCACGGCCGTCAGCCGTTGCCGATTGATCGGCTTGGTAAGGTACTCCGCGGCGCCCAGGGTGAAGCCCAGGTGCTTTTCGTCCATGATCGTCAGCATGATGACCGGGATGTCGGCCAGCGCGGGATCGGCCTTGAGCCGAGTCAGTACTGCCCAGCCGTCCATGCCGGGCATTACGACATCCAGCGTGATCGCATCGGGCCGGGACTCGACCGCCAGCCTGAGGCCGGCTTCGCCCGAGGCGGCTTCGACCACGCGGAACCCTACCTTGCCCAGGGAACGCACCAGGATGTTGCGGGCCGCGGCATCGTCGTCAATGACGAGGACCGTGCCAGCGGTCCCGGCGCCGATGCCCGCCACCGGCAGGTCGTCCGCCGCCGCGCCCTGGAGGGGTACCCGCGCCGTGAAGGTCGAGCCTTTCCCCGGCTCGCTGGTGACCGTCACGTCGCCACCCATCAACTGGCAGAACTTGCGGGACAGCGCCAATCCCAGCCCGGTGCCGCCGTACTTGCTGGTGGTGGCGGCCTCGGCCTGGGTGAACGCCTCGAAAAGCCGGCCCAGCTGCTCCGCCGTCATCCCGATGCCGGTATCGCTCACCCGGAATACCATCGCGTCCGCCTCGCGCTCCACGCCCAGCGTGATGACCCCGCGCTCGGTGAACTTGGCCGCATTGGACAGCAGGTTGAGCAGCACCTGGCGGAGCCGGGTGGCGTCGGCCCGAAGCGAGCCGGGCTCGCCTTCCACCCGGATCTCCAGGCGATTGCCGTTGCGCTCGACCAGCGGCCGCACCGTGGTGGCCACGTCTTCCACCACCTTGTTCACCTCGACCGTTTCCAGGTAGAGCTCCATCTTGCCGGCTTCGATCTTGGAAAGATCCAGCACTTCGTTGATGAGTGTGAGCAGGTGGCGGCCGGCGGACTGGATCTTCTGGAGATCGGGAATCATGTCCTCATGCCCGTTGTCCGCCGCGTCTTCCTGCAGCATCTCGCTGTAGCCCAGGATGGCGTTCAGCGGGGTGCGCAGCTCGTGGCTCATGCTGGCGAGGAAGCCGCTCTTGGCGGCGTTGGCGGCCTCCGCCGCGCGTCGAGTCTCCAGCAGCTCACTGATGTCGTGGTAAAGGCCCATCATGCCGACCCGCTTGCCGTTCACGATCACCGGGACCGCCTGCACCTCCACGTCCACCATCGTGCCGTTCTTGCGCCGGCGCTGGCCCATGCCGCGCACCGCGTGATCGCCGGCTTCGTTGGTATAGGAAACGGCGGCCGCGCGGGTTGCCTCGGTGGTGATCAGGTCGTCCAGGCTCTGGCCGGTGATCTCCGATTCGGCGTAGCCGTAGAGCTGCTCGAAGGCGGGATTGCAGGAGACGACGTGATGATCGGGATCCAGAGTGACCACGGCGACCGGGCTGTTGCGCACCAGCTCGGCGAAGTACTGCTGTTGTTGCTGCGCCGCCATGAAGAGATGGGCGTTCTCGATCGCGATGGCGGCCTGGGGCGCGAAGAGACCGGCCAGCCGGAGGTCGCTCTCGGTGAACCGGCGGTCCCCCACCGAATGCCAGAAATTGATCGCGCCGACCAGGCGCTTGCCGATCAGGAGCGGCATCACCAGCGCCGCGCGGGCCTGCACGTCCGAGTAGCGGGTGGAGCGGCCGGTCCAGGTGCGGTAGTCCTCGATGCTGAGCGGTTTCAGGCTCTCGGCCACCTGGCCCATGGCACCTTCGCCCAGCGCGATGCGCGTCCCCAGCGAGACGTGGCCGGTGTTGTGGTTGGCGACGATCTCCAGCTCTTTCGTGTCCTGCCGGAACACGGCCAGCTCGCCGCCGCTTACGTCCAGCAAACGCACCGCCCGGCTCAGCACCGACTCGAGCACCTTCTCCAGCTCCAGTTCGGAGCTCAAGTCTGCCAGCGTCGCCAGGATCGCCTGGTGTTCATCCGCGCGGCGCCGCTCCGCCCCCAGCAGCTCCTCCTGCTGCGCCAGCAGCCGGGCCCGGCCGATGGCGATCGATGCCTGGTTGGCGGCGGCGGTGAGGATCCCGAAGTCTTCCTGGTCGAACGCGGTCGGCCGGTCGCTCTCCACCACCAGGACGCCCATGGCGCGGCCATCGATGATGAGGGGGACATCCACTTCGCAGCCGCTGTTGAGGCCGGGAACGTACCTCGGCTCTTTCCTGACGTCGGGCGTGTAGAGGAGTTTGCCGGTGGTAAGCGCCTGGGCCGAAAGCCCCTGGCCGGCCGGGACCCGCCAGCCTTCCTGGATGCCGGACCAGCCGACCGCTGCCCGCATGACCCGGTCGCCGGTCGCCTCGTCCACCAGGAACAGGCCTACGAAGCTGTAGCCGATGTGCTTGTCCTGGAGACCGGCGACGACGGCGCGGCAGATCTCCTGCTCGTCGGTCGCCGCGGCGATCGCGGTGGAGAGCCGAAGCAGGGCGGCCTGGCGGCGAGCGGCTGGAGTCAGTCGACGGGGGGTGGACTTGGCCTTAGGTTTTTGCTTCGGATTGCGGGGGGAGGGCATGCCTTAACATACCACCCCTGGCTAGAGTATCATCCAAGCCTCACCTGAGACTGGCCGCCGATGTATCCGAACCGCCTTGTCACCTGGCTTGCCCGCCACCGCCAGAGCCTCGTCCTCTGGATGGCGGCGTCGGTGTCGTTGGCCTTCATCTGCGGGTTCTGCTACAGCGTCACTTGCGGGTTCCATGGCTGCCCGTCGGTGGCCGAAATCCGGACCTACGCCTCCCACCAGGGCGCTCGCCGCATCACTGTTCCGCTCGATCGCATCCCCGGCAATGTGCGGAACGCGTTCATCGCGGTGGAAGACCGCCGGTTTGACGAACATCATGGCATCGACTGGTACGCCTTCGGCCGGGCCCTGGTCAGGAACCTGCGGTCGTTCGGCGTGCGCGAAGGCGCTTCCACGCTCACCATGCAGGTCGCCCGGAGCGCGTTCCTCTGCGGCGACGACGGCGAAGGTCGCTCGTTGGGGCGCAAACTGATCGAATTGCGCCTGGCGCCCCGGATCGAGAGCGCGCTCTCCAAGGACAGGATTCTCGAACTGTACCTCAACCTGATCTACCTCGGGGACGGCACCTACGGAGTGGAGGCCGCGAGCCGGCACTACTTCGGCAAAGGCGTGGACCAGCTGACCCTCGCGGAAGCCGCTACCCTGGCCGCCCTACCCCGGGCGCCATCGACTTATCACCCCGGCGATCATCCGGATCGCTCGATCGAGCGCCGCAACCTGGTGCTGGCGCTCATGGCGCGAGAAGGGTTCATCACCGCCGCTGCGGCCCGGACCGCGACGAGTCAACGGCTCCGGGTCGCCCGCCAGGCCCGGAGGCGCGAGGTGGCCCCGTCGTCTCCTTCGGCACCCACTCACGTGCTGGCGGGAGCGCACCAGGGAAGCGCTCATGGCGGCTGTTCCGCGCCCGCCGCCAATCTCGTGACCCGCGTTCCAGCCCGCCGAGCCAACTCCCGATAGGTTATTCCCGTCCAAGCTCCAAAGTCGGGAATACCAGCAAGTTCCCAAACATTTCGGTGCAATCTGAAACATTTGCGGCTACCCATCCGTAGCAAGCATCTGTAGGACAACCTCGAACCGGCCGCCGATGTATCCGAACCGCGTTGTAACCTGGCTTTCGCTCCATCGCCGCAGCATCGTCCTCTGGACGGCGGCGACGGTGTCCCTGGCCTTCATCTGTGGCTTCACCTATAGCGTTACCTGCGGATTCCGCGGCTGCCCCTCGATCGAGGAAATCCGGGCCTATGTCCCGCTGCAGGGCGGCCGGGTCCTGGACCGGAACGGCGAGGTGCTGGGATATCTCGATCCGGTTCGCCGCATCACCGTTTCACTCGACCGAATCCCCGAAAACGTCCGCAACGCCTTTATCGCGGTGGAAGACCGCCGCTTCGCTTCTCATCACGGCGTCGACTGGCATGCCTTCGGTCGCGCCTTCTTCCGGAACGCGACTTCCCTCGGGGTCCGCGAAGGCGCCTCGACCCTCACCATGCAGGTGGCCCGAAGCGCCTTCATTGGTGGCGACGAGTATTCCGACCGCTCCTTCGGCCGCAAGCTGATCGAGCTGCGCCTGGCGCCCCGGATCGAAGCCGCGCTCACCAAGGACCAGATCCTCGAGCTTTACCTCAACCTGATTTACCTGGGTGACGACACCTACGGGGTCGAGGCGGCCAGTCGGCACTACTTCGGTAAGAGCGTCGATCGCCTGAGCCTCGGAGAGGCCGCGATGCTGGCCGGCCTGCCCCGGGCACCCTCGGCGTACGATCCCCGGGAGCATCCCGAACGGGCCATCGAGCGCCGGAACCTGGTGCTCTCGCTGATGGCGCGAGAAGGCTTCATCACCAGCGACGCCGCCGAGAAGGCGTCGGACCAGCGGCTCCGGGTGGCGCGCCAGGGCTGGACGCCGCCGATCTACGCCTCCTACGCAGTGGAGGCCGTGCGCGACCTCGTGGCGGCAGAAGTCGGCAACCATCCGCCCTATGTCGAGATCGTCGTGCAGACGACGTTCGATCGGAATGCGCAGATCGCGGCGGAGCGCGCGGTGCGGGATCGCGCGGTCGCGATCGGCGGCAACGTCCAGGGCGCCATGGTGGCGCTCGATCCGGCCACTGGCGAAGTCCGGGCGATGGTGGGAGGCACCGGTCCCGCCCGCGGCGGCTACAATCGGGCCTGGCTGGCCCACCGCCAACCGGGTTCCGCATTCAAGCCCTTCGTCTACGCCGCGGCGCTCGAGTCCGGTCTCACGCCCGCGACGATGGTGGACGACCAGCCGGTCGAAATCGTCGATGCCGGTCGGGTCTGGCGTCCCGCCAATTTCGGCGACGACTACTCCGGCACCATCACCATCCGCGACGCGCTCGCCCATTCCGCCAATTCCGCCACGGTGCGGATCAGCCAGGAGATCGGCATCGCCCGGGTCGCCTCGATGGCGCGCCGGGTGGGAATCACCAGTCCGCTCGCCGAGGTGCCGTCCCTCGCGCTCGGCTCATCGGAGGTGACACCGATCGAGTTGGTGACCGGCTATGCGCCGTTCGCCAACGGGGGCTGGAAGGTGGAGCCCCGCTTCATGGACAGCATCATGGTGGGGACCAAGACGGTGTACCGGGAGAAATCGAAGCCCCCGGTCCCGGTCCTTGATTCGGTGACCGCCTTTCTCGTCACTTCGATGCTTCGCTCCGTGGTGGACGAGGGCACCGGCTACCCGGTGCGCCAGCTCGGCGTCTGGGGGCCGGTCGCCGGGAAGACCGGCACCACCAACAATGGCGCCGACGTCTGGTTCGTGGGATACACCCCCAGCATCCTGGCCGGCTTCTGGTTTGGATATGACGCGCCGAAGAGCATCGCCCGGAACGCCTCGGGCGGCCGGCTGGCCGCGCCGGCCTGGGCCGCGTTCTACAAGCGGGGCTGGCAGGACCGGGATTCCGGCGAGGAATGGCCGGTCCCCGATGGCGTGGTGGAGGCCGAGATCGATCCCGAGAGCGGCATGCTGGCGGGGGAATACTGTCCCACCAGGCGAAACGAGTTTTTCCGTTCCGGCACCGAGCCGACCGAAGAGTGCCAGCTGCACGAAGGCGACGGCGGTTTCTTCAACGATCTCAAGAGCGGCCTCAAGGGCGCGGTCAAAGGATTCATCTCCATCTTCCGCAACCGCTAGGGTAGGACGGGCCTCCGTGCCCGTCCTTGAGTGGACGGGCCTCCGTGCCCGTTCCGGGCCTCCGTGCCCGTCCTTGAGTGGACGGCATCCCAGCCCGTCCCAGGCTGCTAGATTCCCGTCTCCACCAATCCGAGTTCGCATGCGTTCCAACCGCCTTGCCCTCTTCCTGCTCGCCAGCATTTCGTCCGTTGCCACCGCCCAGGACTCGCCGGCCGGTTGCTGGGCGGGCAGCGTGGAAGGAGTGCCGGCGCCCCGCCGAGCGGTGCTTGAGCTCGCGCGGGTGAACGGGGATTGGAACGCGCGGATGGTGATGCTGGTCCGGAATACCGATCCCGACCCGGTGTCCAATCTGGTGATCCAGGGCGACAGCGTACGGTTCCAGCTTCCCACCACGCCCGGCTCGCCCACCTTCGCCGGGAAGGTCGATCATGACGTTTTGAGCGGGACCGTGCTGGGCCGCACCACGCAGTCCTTCAGCCTGGCTCGGGTCCGGGATACCTCGGCAACGACTCCGCTCAAAGGGCACTGGTTCGGCTGGCTGTCCCAGAATGGCGCAGACGTACTGCGACTCGGCCTCAATATCCTTCCGGCTCCCTGCGGCCAGCTCCTGGTCACCCTGGACAGTCCGGACCAGGGCAGCTCCAGCCTTCCAACGACCAATGTGTCGGTTCGGGGAGACTCACTCTTTCTCGAGATGAGTTACATCAAGGGCGCCTTCCAGGGAGGCTTGGCGGCCGACTCGCTGATCGGAATCTGGACTCAAAACGGGGCGACCATGGGCCTCCGACTGGGCCGCCGGGACAGCGCGGTGACCAGCACCCGGCGACCCCAGGATCCGGTCGCGCCGTTTCCGTACACCGAGGAAAATGTCGTCTACAACAATCCGGCCGATGGGACCCGGCTTGCCGGGACTCTCACCATGCCGCCCGGTACCGGGCCATTTCCCGCCGCGCTCCTGATCACCGGGTCCGGCGCCCAGGACCGCAACGAAGCGCTCATGGGGCACAAGCCGTTCCTGGTGATCGCGGACTATCTCACCCGCCGGGGAATCGCGGTGCTCCGGGTCGATGACCGTGGCGTGGGCGGATCCAGCGGGAACATCATGAACGCCACCATCAGCGACAACGCCGGGGACGCCCTGGCCGGAGTCGAGTTTCTCCGCCACCATGGGAAGATCGATTCCACCAGGGTCGGGCTGATCGGCCACTCCGAGGGCGGCTGGGTCGCTCCGCTGGCAGCGTCACGCTCCGGACACGTCGCCTACGTCGTGCTGCTGGCTGGGCCCGCGGTTACCGGGGAGGCCATCCGCTACGCCCAGGATTCGGTGCTGGCCCTGGCCACCGGGGCTTCGTACACCCTGGTGTCCGCCAATCACAAGATTTCATACGCGATGAACCAGGTCCTGAAGGCCGAGCCCAACGATGCCCTGGCGCTGGACGGCCTGCTGCGGGTCGCCGACTCGGCGTACCGCCGGCTCACTCCGCCGGAGAAAGCCGCCATTGATAGCAGCCGGATGCTGGCCGACACCTCCGCGCTGCGTCAGCGGCTCACGGTCCTGACCACCCCCTGGTACCGCTATCTCGTGTCCTACGACCCGGTCCCGGCCCTTCGAGCCCTGCGGGTTCCGATGCTGGCCCTTTTTGGCGACCGGGATCTCCAAGTTCCGGCGAAGCAGAGCGTTCCCGTGATGGAGCGGGTCATGGCGGGGCGGCCCGGCGTCACGATCCGGGTGTTCCCCGGCCTCAATCATCTCTTCCAGCACGCCCAAACCGGCCTGGTGGCGGAGTATGCCCGGATCGACGAGACGATTTCGCCGGAGGTGATGCGGGTGATCGGGGACTGGATCCTGCACCTCACGTAATTGCGCGTCCTGCAGTATCTTACCTGCGCGGCCCGCGACCCGCGGACCCTTTGATTCCAGGATGGGATCCATCGCGTGACACCTACCAGCACGCAGTGCGAGCGTTGTGGCGCCAAGGTCGCGCCCAATTCTCGTTTTTGCTCCTCCTGTGGTTCCGGGGTGACGCCGCGAGCGCCCCGCAGTTCTGACACGACCCCGATCGAAGCCTTCCAGATCCCCACGCCCGCCCCCAGCCCGACCCCCGCGAAGAGCGCCCGCGCCGAGCGGATGCTCGACCACCTTCGCCAGGCCACGCTGGGTCAGTACGAGATCCTGGCCGAGCTCGGGGCGGGTGGCATGGCGACAGTCTTCCTGGCTCACGACCTCCAGCTGGATCGCCGGGTGGCCGTCAAGCTCATGCACCCGGCCCTGATCGCGGGCGAAGGGATGGCCGAGCGATTCCTGCTGGAGGCGCGCACCGCGGCCGGGCTGAGCCATCCCAACATCATCCCGATTTACGCGGTGCGGGTGGAAGAAGACCTGCTCTTCTTCGTCATGAAATTCGTCGAAGGCCGCCCGCTCGATTCCATCATCGTCAAGGAAGCACCGCTGGCCGAGGAGATGGTGCGCCAGATCATCAGTGAGGTGGCGAGCGCCCTGGCGTATGCCCATCATCGTGGAGTCATTCACCGGGACATCAAGCCGGCCAACATCATGATCTCGACCGACGGCCAGCCGATCCTCACCGATTTCGGGATCGCCAAGGTCGCCGACAAGCAGGGCCTCACCATGACCGGGGCGACGATCGGGACTCCGACCTACATGAGCCCGGAGCAGTGCAACGCGCTGCCGCTCACCGGGGCGTCGGACCAGTACTCGCTCGGCATCATGGCGTACGAGATGCTCACCGGCCGGCCGCCGTTCGACGCCGACAGCGTCATGACCATCATGTACAAGCACATCAACGAACCGGTCATGCCGGTTCGGGAGAAAGTTGCCAGTTGTTCGCCCGATCTTGCCGCGGCGATCGACCGCATGCTGGCCAAGGAGCCGGGGGACCGGTTCCCCGACATCCAGGACGTGGTCGCCGCAATGGAGGCGCCGTCCTCCACCAGTGAAAACGCCGTGCGCACCCAGCTGGTCCAGTTCGCGCTGGCCGGCGCCAATCGCGAAGTGCTGAAGCGGGTGAGCACGCCGCGGAGCCCGATTCCCAGCATGGCCCGGCCCAAGTCGCGGATCGCCGCGCCGACGGTGGTGGCGCCGGCGGAGAAGAAGGGCTCCCGGATTGGTCTGTTGATTGGTGTGGGGGTGGTGGCCATCGGGGCGGTCGCACTGGCGGTGACTCAGCCGTGGAAGTCGCGGGCGGCTCCGGCTCCGCGGGATTCGATCGTGTCGGTCAACGTGGTGCCGGGCCCCGACACCACCACTTCAGCCGTGACGCCGCCGCCGGTGGTGGACACGCCATCGACTCCGGTGCAGTCCACTACTCCGCCGCCGCGCGCGGCGACCCGTCCACCGCCGGCCACCGTGACCGCTCCGGCCTCGGTGACCACGTTGCGCGTCGTGGGAAGCACCACGCTCAGCATTGGTGGAACTACGACGCTCCAGGCCGAGCCGTATGATGAACAGGGCAAACCGATGACCGGGCGCCCGGTCAGCTGGAGCTCGAGCGCGCCCGACATCGTCTTCGTCAGCGCGTCGGGCCAGCTGATCGCCCGCGACGTCGGCCGCGCCACCATCACCGCGACCGTCGATGGCAAGAGCCAGTCGGTGGCGGTGACCGTGAGCCAGGACCCAATCGCCAGTATCGCGTTGAGCCCGGGCAGTATTTCGCTCGATCCCGGCGAGACCGCCTCCTTGAGCGCGCAGGTGCGGAGCGGCAGCGGCCGGGTGCTGGAGGGTCTTGTCGAGTGGAGCAGCGGATCCCCGGACGTCGCCAGTGTCGCTTCCGACGGCAAGGTGACGGCGCATGGCGCGGGCACCGCGGTGATCACCGGGTCGGCCGGAGGCAAGCAAGCCACCGCGACGGTCACTGTCAGGGACCTGGGTCCCACCGATGCCCAGCTCAAGGCCCAGGTCTCCCAGGCCATCCTGGGGTACGCCGGGGCGCTCCAGGCCAAGGACATCGCGCGGGTGCGCTCGTACTATCCCGGGATGACCGCGGCCAGGGAGCAGCAGTTGCGCCAGGCCCTGCCGGCCATGGACAACCTCCAGGTGCGGCTCAGCGTCGGCTCAGTGGACCTGGCCGGCGCCAACGCGACGGCGCGAGTGACGGGAAACTGGGTCTTCAGCACCGAGGGGCGGCGCACCACGCTGCCCGCCGACAACACATACATGCTGGAACGCCGCGGAAACTCCTGGGTGATCACCGACATCCGTTGAGGGCGTATGACGAAGACGTCGCTGGCCCTGTTCCTGGTGATGGCCTCGCTGGCCTGCGCCACCGTGCTCACCGACCAGACCACCGCGCCCATCGCCAGCGTGCAGATGACTCCCGACAGCACCGACGTCCCCATCGGCACTGCGGCCCAGATCTTCGCCTATCCGCTCGACTCCACCGGCGCACTCCGTCCCGGCCAAAAGGTTGTCTGGGCCTCGTCCGATCTGCTGGTGGCGACGGTGGATGACACCGGCGGAGTGGCGGGCGTAGGGAATGGCACGGCGACGATTACCGCAACGGTGAAGGGGATCCAGGGCGTGGCCCGGGTCCGGGTCGGACCCGCGCCCCAGATCGCGCTCGCGGCCGACTCGATCGAGTTCGACGCGCAGGCGGGGCAGGCCAGCCCGGCGCCCCAGACGGTCCTGGTGACCAACGCCGGCGGGTTGACCCTCTCGGGCCTCACCATCGGCGGGATCACCTACAGCGCGGGAGCGCAGGACTGGTTGCTGGCCCAGTTCGATACCACGGTGGCGCCTGCGACGCTCACTCTCACCCCGGCCACCGGGGCCATTACGACGGTCGGCACCTACACCGCGACGGTTCCCATCGCCGCGCCGGGCGCTTCCAATACTCCGCAACAGATCGACGTGTTCCTGGTGGTCGCCCCGGGCCCGCCCACCACGTACCAGATGGCGATCACCGCGGGAAATAACCAGCTCGCGGCTGCCGGCACCGCACTGGTGATCGCGCCCGAAGTTACCATCACCGATTCGTTCTCCAACCCGATCGCCGGGTTGCCGGTCACTTTCCAGGTGACGGCCGGCGGCGGGATCCTCGGTGGTCCGGCCGTGGTGAACACCAATGCCAGCGGCAAGGCGAGCGCGACCGGCTGGACGGTCGAGGCCAATGGCTCGGTGCCGGCCGACGGTCGCTATGTGAACCAGCTCCAGGCCACGGCGCCCAGCACCAATGGAGTGACCGTCCAGGCCCTCGCCTACTTCAGTTACACGGCCAACGTGCACGGAATCTTTCCCGCCCAGGGCTGCACCGGCTGCCATGGCGTTGCCAATTTCGGCGGGCTCGAGCTGGACTTGAGCGCCGCGACGACCTATGCCAACGAGCTGTTTGACGTGCCGACCGGATGCGCCTCCGGCACCCTGAAGCAGGTGGCCAGTGGTGGAGGGATCGCGGCGGAGACCGCGAGCCTGCTGATCAACAAGCTGGATCACACCGCGCCGGCCGCGTGCCCGAGCGGGATGCCCAGCAACGCGACCCTGATACCGGCCGCGACCCGCGATACGATCCGGGCCTGGATCCGGGCGGGCGCACCGCTCAATTGACGGTAAGACGGTAAGACGGTAAGACGGTAAGACGGTAGGGCGGTAAGGCGGTAAGTGATGTTGCAGGTGGTTCACTCGTAACTTGGCAATTCGTTCCCTCAGGTACGGAGTCCCCATGCGACCGTTCGCCGCCGGTGTTCTCGCGCTGTGCCTCGCGACCCCGCTGTCCGCCCAGGACATGCGGTCCACCATCGACCAGCTGTTCACCTTCGGTGACTGCGGCCAGCCGCTCTGCCTGGACCTTCCCGGCGGGCATGGCAATCACTTCATTCCCTCGGTGACGGCGGGGAACAAGACCGTTCTCGGCTTCCTCACCGACGCGATCAGCCAGTCCGCGGCGAACACCCCCCTGAGCGCCACTTCGAGCGGCGCGACCTTCACCCTGGTCGGGGGGCTTCCGGTCCGCTCTTCCACTTCGGCCGGCCCCATCTTCGGGGAACGGGCCCAGACCCTGGGGCGGGGCCGGTTCTATCTCGGCGCCAACGTCACCGGGCTCCAGTACACCACGATCAACAGCGCCCCGCTGGACAATGTTCTCATCACCTTCGCCCACCAGGACGTGGGGAACCCGGGAGAGGGTGACCCGGAGTTCGAGAACGACATTCTCCAGGTCCGGTTGAATCTCGACATGAGTGTGACCGTCGCGTCGATCTTTGCCACCTGGGGCATTCTCGACTTCGTGGATATCGGCGTCGCCGTGCCGTTCGTGCGGACCCGGATCACCGGGACCAGTGACGCGCAGATCGAGCCGTTCGGCAGCGTCGCGATCCACCGCTTCGGCGGTACCGACACCGACCCGATCCTTCGCGCGGCGACCAGCGCGTCGGGCACCGCCAGCGGCATCGGCGACGTCGTCGGGCGCATCAAGGTCAACCTGGGGCAGGGCCACACGGTCGGCGCCGCGATCCTGGCCGACGTTCGCTTCCCCACCGGTGACGAGAAGAACCTGCTGGGGGCGGGTTCGAGCAGCGTGCGCGTGATGGCCGTGGGCTCGGCCCAGTTCGGCAACTTCGCGCCGCACATCAACACCGGCTACCTGAGCCGCACCGGCAGCCTGCAGAACGACGCGGTGCTGGCGACGCTGGGCTTCGACAACCTGATGGCGTCGTGGGCGACCTTCGGGGCGGACCTCATTACGGAGTGGCAGGTGGGGGACAACCCGATCTCGCTCCCCGGGGACATCGTGTTCGTGGCGCCGTTCAAGCGGCGGATCCCGTCCATTTCGATCCCGGAGCGGCGGAACAACCTGATCAACCTCGCTACCGGCGTGAAGTTCAACGTGCGGGGCGGCACGGTGCTGGTGCTCAACGCCATCGCCCCGCTTCGGAGGGCCGGGCTGCAGCCGGACTTTATTTGGACGGTTGGGTTGGAAGGCTCACTCTAGGCGGTAATAGGCGGTAATAGGCGGTAATAGACGGTAATGGGCGGTAGGCGTACGGTTTGCTACTTGATTGCAACGAGGGATCTTCTCAGCCTTAAGAAGATCCCTCGTTTGTTGTGATGGTGTCTTCCCCATTACCGCCCATTACCGCCCACTACCGCCCATTACCGGCCATTGCCGCTGTCTACCGCCCTTCAAAAATCGGAAGCTCCACGTACGAACTCCGGTAAACACGGTGCGTCGCGGACCGGTAGTCGCTGGCTTTCGCATGGAAGATGTTGGGAACAAATGTCTGCGGGTTCCGGTCGATGATCGGGAACCAGGTACTCTGGACCTGCACCATGATCCGGTGCCCTTTCAGGAACCGGTAATCCTGGCTATGCAGGTCCACCGTGTATTCCAGCACGCGGTTCGGGGTGATGGCCACCGGGCGCTCGAACCCGGTCCGGTAACGGCCCCGGAGCACGTCGTTGGACACCATGAGCTGGTAGCCGCCGGTCATCCGCGGGCTGGAAAAGTCCTCGGGATACACGTCGATCAGCTTGACGATCCAGTCGGCATCGCTGCCGGTGGTGCTGGCGAAGAGATGAGCCGCGATGTCGCCCCGGATGACCACGTCATTCTCCAGCGGCTCGGTCTCCCAGCTCAATACGTCGGGCCGGTGGTCTACAAAGCGCTGGTCCTGCAGCAGCCAGGTGTACCACCGGCTTCCGCGACCGTAGGTCGGCTCGATCGGCCGATTGCGGTAGGGGACCGGGTTGGCCGGATCGGAGATGTAGCTGTCGAACCCGGAGGTACCCGCCCGCGGCGCCTCGAAACTGAGCCGGCGGTCGGCGTGAAAATACAGTTTGCGGCGGGTGACTCCGCTCTTCGCGGGCCAGGCGTCGTTCCGCACCCACGCATTGGCGCCGGACTCGAAGGTGAGCGCCTCCGGAATGCTCCCGCCGCTCTTGTCCTTGAGATAATGCGCGAAGAACGGCGCCTGGACGCTGTCCCGGAAATACTCTCCGGTATTGCTGCCGAAGTCCACGTTGCCCAGGACCCGGCCCGGGCCGCCCTCCCAGCCGCCGTGATTCCACGGGCCGACCACCAGGAAATTCACACCCAGCGAGTCGTGCTTCTCCAGTTCCTGGTAAATCCGGACTGGCCCGTAGAAATCCTCCTGGTCCCACCAGCCCGCGACATTGAGCGTGGGGACGATGGTCTTCGTGAGGTAGGGCGCCATCGCCTGCTTCTTCCAGAAATCGTCGTAGTTCGGGTGGGCAGCGAAATCGTTCCAGCTGGGCAGCTTGCCGTGCAGGTACCGGTCGTTGGCGTTGCTCAAGGGGCCGAGCTTGAGATACCAGTCGTAGGTGTCATAGCGGTCGAAGTCAAACGAGCTGTTGGTGTCGGCTGCCTCGGTCAGCACGGCGTACTCGAACCCGTAGCTCAGCCGGAAGGCGCCCTGGTGGTGGAAATCATCGCCCATGTACATGTCGGCCGGAGACGCCTGGGGCGACGCCGCCCGCAACGCCGGATGGGGATCGATCAGGGCCATCGCCGTCGTCCATCCGTCATATGAAACGCCCAGCATCCCGACTCGGCCGTTGTTTCCCGGCACATTGTGGATCATCCACTCGATCGTGTCGTAGGCATCGGTACTCTCATCGGCACCGCCACCGCGCACGTGATCCGGGTTCCGTTGCATGACGAAGGTGCCCTCCGAGCCGAACCGCCCCCGGATGTCCTGGAACGCAAAGATGTATCCCTCCTGGGCCAGCGCCTTGAAGTAGCTGCCGAAGGCGCCTGCAGCCCCGTCGATGCCGTACGGGGTGCGGGAGAAAATGATCGGCAGCGGCCCGGTAGTATTCCTGGGGACGTAGTACGAGGTGTGCAGCTTGACGCCGTCCCGCATGGGAACCATCACGTCGTGCCGCTCGAAGTCGGCGGCGGTCTGGGCCTGAGCCGCACCATTCCCGGCCAGCAGGGCAATCACGATTGCAGCTCCGGCGACTCGACGCATTCTCGCTCCGACAATTTGGGGAAGGGTGAAGATGGGGGTTGACGGAATCCCCCGTCAAGCATTACTGTGACTCCTCGCAATTCCTTCAGGCCTTTTCGTGAGCCGCCGATGCGTTTCGGACCTAAGATCGTCACCCCGGACTCCGTGGCCGACCCCGTACTGGGTCGGACCGACGGCGTCCCGGTGACGCCCGAAACGCACAGGAGGGTTCGGCATTAGTGCCGGACTTCGGCTGATCCACTGAGCATCGGATCATTCCAGCCCCACCTGTGCATCGCGCAGGTGGGGTTTTTCACATGGATGACAAACCGCTTACCACGGATAGAACACTGAAACCGACGGATTTGTACCCAGTTGAATTCGATTGCTATCCGTTTGTTTCAGTGGGTTATCCGTGGTGAATGAATTTGGGTACCGGAGAACTCATGACGACCACAGAAGTAGCTGAACCCAATCTCCCGCGGGAACGATGGTGGCACCTGGTGCGTGACGCGATTCGCGGCACCCAGCAGGACTACACGACCGGCCCCATCGCCCGCTCGCTCATCCTGCTCGCGGTCCCCATGGTGCTGGAGACCGCGATGGAGTCGCTCTTTGCCGTGTGCGACGTCTTCTACGTGTCCCGGCTGGGCTCCGACGCGATTGCCACGGTCGGCCTGACCGAATCGCTCATGACCCTGGTGTACACCGCGGCGATCGGGCTCTCTATCGGGGTGACCGCGACCGTGGCGCGGCGCATCGGCGAGAAGGACCCGGCGGGCGCGGCTCGGGCGGGGACCCAGGCCATCTGGCTCGGTATCATGGTGTCCGCGATCATCGGGATCACCGGGGTGATCTTCGCGCCCGATCTGCTCCGCTTGATGGGGGCCAGCGAATCGGTGCGGGCCACCGGCGTCGGCTACACCCGCACCCTGCTCGGCGGCAGCGGCACCGTGCTCCTGCTCTGGCTGGTCAACGCAGTTTTCCGCGGAGCCGGCGATGCCACCATCGCCATGCGGACGCTCTGGCTCGCCAACGGGATCAACATCCTGCTGGCCCCGGTGCTGATCTTCGGCCCGGGACCGCTTCCCGCGATGGGGGTGACCGGTGCCGCCGTCGCCACGACGATCGGCCGGGGAATCGGCGTGCTGTACCAGATCACCCAACTCCGGCGGCGGGACGGCAGGATCGTCATTCACCGCCAGGATCTCAAGATCGTGCCCGATGTCATGATGTCGCTCGTTCGGCTTTCGGGGACGGGCACCTTCCAGATCTTCGTTGCGACGGCGAGCTATGTCGGCCTGGTGCGGGTGGTCTCCACGTTCGGCAGCACGGTACTGGCGGGATATACCATCGGCATCCGGCTCATCATCTTCGTGCTGCTTCCGTCCTGGGGGCTCGCGAACGCGGCCGCGACCATGGTGGGTCAGTCTCTTGGAGCCGGAAAGCCGGAGCGGGCGGAGCGGGCGGTGCGGCTGGCGGGGTACTACAACCTCGTGGTGCTGGGCAGCGTCAGCCTGATTTTCATCGTGTTCGCCAGGCTGATCGTGTCGGTCTTCACCCATGACCCCATGGTTGCCCATGAAGGCTCGCTTGCCCTTCGTACCATCGGCGCGGGACTGATCTTCTACGCCTACGGCATGGTGCTGCACCAGTCGTTTAACGGAGCCGGCGATACCTGGACGCCGACCATGCTCAACATCGTCTGTTTCTGGATGCTGGAGATCCCGGCAGCCTGGTTCCTCTCCAGGCAGCTGGGGTCATTCGGAGTGTACCTCGCCTTCCCGATCGCGGAGTCGGTGCTGACGGTACTGAGCCTGGTGATGTTCCGGCGAGGGAGGTGGAAGCTCAGGAAGGTGTGAGGACTCAAAGGCGCTACCGCTTCAACGCCGATTGCGCCGAAACGCGCCGCTAAGTTCCTGGTGAATTGTTGTTTCTATGTGGATCGGCTGGTTAACCATAGAAACCCACCGGAGGGCCAGCAGGCAGTTGTATCCGTTTGTTTCGGTGCGGTATCCGTGGTAATGCTGTTGAGTGCATTCAAAAGGTCCTCGGTAGCATCATCAGGACCAATCGGCGCGTTTCGGCGTCTATCAGCGTCAGAGCGGTAGCGTCTCGGCGCACTCAACGATGCCACGCTCGGGATGACACCTATTGCTTCACCGATTCAAGTGCAGTTCCAGCAGCGCCAGCCGGTGCACCCCGGGATACGGCGCCTCGCCCTTGATCTGCCGCCACAGGATCCGGTTGAACAGGTCATCGTCCGACCGGTCCTCCCGTCCCAGCACCAGGTGCCGCGATGCACGGGCCAGCGCAGTGTTGGCCGGGTTCTTCTCGGTGAGCGGCACTTCCGGCACCAGCGCCGTATAGGGACTGAGATCAGGAGACGCCGCCCAGATGTCCCGGAGCGGGCGTCCGAAGTAATCGAACTGGGACAGGGCGCCCAGGTGCAGGATCTCCGTGATGGTCGCGATGACATCGGTGGTGTTGGCGAAGCGATGGATGACGCCGCCCTTGTTGTACGCCGAGATCACCAGCAGGGGCGAGCGGTGCGAGTCCACGTGGTCAGGCCCGTTCTGCGCGTCGTCCTCCAGCACGAAGACCACCGTGTTCTTCCAGAACGGCGAGCGGGAGAGCGCGTCGACCAGGCGGCCCAGGGCCAGGTCATTGTCGGCCATGTAGGCCCGGGGGGTCGGTTTCCCGGCGCTGGCCCCGGAGGTGTGATCGCTGGGTAGCCGCACGAACTCCAACTGCGGCAGGTTCCCATCCCGGATGTACTGCTGGAACTCGGGCAACCACACGTCCATCCGCCGCTGGTCTGGAATGTCGAGGTCCCAGCCGGGAAAGTCGGAGTTGGTGTGGTCGTTGAGAAACGTCTTGGTCGCCCGGTAGCGTCCGTTGACGGGGGCATCGTTGACGAATTCTCCGTAGTTGCGGAGGGTGATGCCGGCCTTTTCGACCAGGTCCCAGAGGTAGCCGTTGCCCGGCTCGTTGACGTCGTCCTCGACCTCCACGCCTCGGTTGGTGCCTTCGTAGTCGTACTCCCGCCCCCGGCCGCTGTAGTTGCTGGCGACGGTCTTCTCCACGTAGTCCGCCGCGTAGGCCGCGGTGGACCAGTTGTGGCCGTCCGCGCTCACCTCCGCGTTCACGAAGAACCGGTCGAAGATGCCGAATCGCTCCGCCAGCGCGTGATGATTGGGCGCGGCATCCCGTCCAAAGAACACCAGGGACGAATCCCCGTCGCCCTGGGAGAGGTCGCCCAGTACCTGGTCGTAGGTCCGGTTTTCCTTGATGACATAGATGACGTGCTCGAAGGGCGGGTATTTAGCCGGTGCCCGGGTGGAGTCGCCCCAGTGATTGGCCCGACCTACCCGGGCCGTGAGGGAATCGAGCGCCGCCTGGTTGGCGAAATCGATTCGCACCGTGCTGAGCACACCGGTCAATTGCCCCAGGGTGTACTGGCTGTCGTCGTCACTGCCCTGGTCCGGGGTGCCCTCCCTCGGGTTGGGGCTGGAACCGTTCCCTTTCCCGCTCACCACCAGCAGGCTGTCGCCCCGCACCGCGACCGCCGTGGGATACCAGGCGACCGGAATCCGGGCGCTCACCCGGTTGTTTCCCGTCGCGCCGGGCAGGTTGGCCGCCGCCGCCGACAACTCCACGACGGCGACCGCGTTGTTGTCGGCTTCGGCGATGAAGAGCCTGGTGCCATCGGGGGAGAGGGTGAGCGCATTGGGCGTGCTGCCCTCGCCGGGGCCCGCGGGAGCCGGGTCGCCGATCACCGTCACGGTATCCCGGCTCTCCGTGTTGATCACCGTGACGCGGTCGGTGCTGGATGAGGCCGCGAAGAGCCGGCTTCCATCGGCGTTGAGCAGCAGGGCAGACGGGTGTCTCCCGGCCGGAATGGAGCCGTCATGGCGCAGGGTTCCCTTTGCCGGCCGGTAGGCCTCGACCGTGTTCCCGCCCCAGGCCGAGACGTACACCGTTCCATCGCCGCTCACGGCGACGGCATAGGGGTAGCGCCCGGTCGGCAGCCGCTGGATCACCCGGCCGCTGCGGATATCAATGACCGCGAGAGAGTCCGCGAGGTTGAGCGCGACGTAGAGCCGGGTTCCATCGGGTGACACTCCGATGCCCGAGGGATAAACCGTGCCTTTCCCGGTTCCCGGATGGAGCCGGATCTCCGTTCGGTCTCCCGCCCGCCCGTGGTCCCAGGCGTACTGGTAGACAACGTCCTCGTTCCCGCCTGAAGCGAAGAGCCAGCGACCGTCCGGGCTGAAGGCCAGGCCGAGGAAAGCGGCGGGCTGCTCGATGGTCTGGACCACCACCTGGCCCCACCGATCCACCACCTGGATGCCCTGCTTGCCGTAGCCGTTCAGCAGGACGACCACGTCGCGCCCGCTCGGGCTGACCACCATGGCCAACGGCATGGAGCCGAGGCTGACCGATGCGCCGGCAGGGTCAAGCGCTGCGCCGGTGGGGAGGAGCCGGCTCTCCCCGCTCGAGGCCCGCGCCGGCGTGTCGCCTCCCCGGCAGGAGATGAGCATCCCCAGCAGGGTCCCCAGCGCGACGCCATTTCGTTTCACTTTCATTTCAACCCTCCAATCCTCAATCCTTCGATCTATTACAACCAGCGGCACATTTTCATAGTGTTCTCCGTCACCGCTCCCCTCTCGAATTCAGGGCAGACTGTAACAGCGGAGCTGATTACGACGCTTAATGATGTTTATCCTGGAGGACCAATGGGCAGTCGCCTTTCGCACATAGCACTTCACCCCCCGATTTACGACCCCGGCCACCAGAGCTTCATTGACCGGGCCCTGCAGGGACTCTCGCACCCACTTTCCATGGTCGCCGATGTTCTTAACCCGGTGCGGATCTGTCGCCGTTCCGGACACGTTCCGGGGCACGACGTATTCGCCTACGAGACCTGGGACCTCGATCAACGGTATCCCGGCTATTTCGTGGGGCACGCCTGCGGCCGCTGTGGCCAGGTGGTGGGTTAGGGGCGAAGGGCCGGGAGTATTCCCGCGATATAACGCTGCAGCAAGCCTTGAAAGAGCGGAGCCACCGAAGGGTGCTCCGCATTTTCTTCGCCTACCGTGTTGAAATTCGCGATGATGGCGCTTCGGGTGTCCTGGTTGATATAGAAAAAAGCCCGGAACGACGCCTGGCTTCCGGTATGGCCGATCACCCGTTGGCCCCCATTCTGGAGGATGAAATACCCCATGCCGATCGAATCCGATGGCGCCGTCTTGAAATCCGCCCCCGCGACATCGGTCACCGGCACTCTCCCCTTCCACATCTCCTCCAGCGATGAGCGGGCCAGCACATTCCGCGCGTCCTCGGAAATGCCCGGGGCCCCTACCAGGAATTGCAGGTACTTCGTCATGTCGGTGAACGGGGCGTTGAGCCCGCCGTTGGACACCGTGATCCCGGTATCGAAGTCCAGCCCGTTGGGCTCCGGCTTGCCCTTCACTACCGTGTAATTGTTCGACCGGTAACGCAGCAAATGGTACGGCGTCCGGTCGAAATAGCTGTGGGTCATGCCCAGTGGCCGGAGCACGTTCTTCTCCATGTAGACTTCATAATCGTCGCCCGACAGCGCCTCGATCACCCGGCCCAGGAAGATGTAGCCCGGGTTGGAGTAACTGTACCGGCTGCCCGGCTTGAACAGGATCTCGGTGTACGGCATCATCGCGACGACCTGGGCCCAGCGGGTCGGCTCGAAAGGATGCCAGGGTTTATCTCCGCCCCAGGGCCAGGTGCCGTTGCGGAACCCGGCCGAGTGCGAGAGCAAGTGCCGGATCGTCACCGAGTCGATCGACCCGAAGGAGTCGTGGACCTCGCGCAGCTCGGGCACGTACTTCACGATCGGGTCATCCAGCGAGAGCAGTCCCCGGTCCCGAAGCTGCATGATGGCAATCGCGGTGAAGGTCTTGGTGATCGAAGCCCAGTGGTAGATGGTGTTGGAATCGACCGCTCGGCCGGTCGCCAGGTCCGCCATTCCATAGAAATCCCGCCCGATCGTCGAGTCGCCCCGGATCAGCACCAGGCTGCTGCCCACGAAGCCTTCGCTTTGCAGCGTGGCCCGGTAGAAACTCCGCATCTCCTCCCAGGCGGCGCGGAGCGCCGGGCGCTGCTGGGCTGACGCCGGCGGTGAAAGCACCAGGAACGCGGCAAGGAAAGCACTGGGGCACAAGCGCGGCATTATCGCTCCGGTCGGGGGGTGATTCTTACCAGCTGACCGTCTTCACTTCGGCCAATACACCCTGCAGGTCGTTGAACTTGAGGGAGCGGGGCCGGCTGGGCAACACCACCGGCAGCAGGACCTCCGACTCAGCGCCGGTGATCTTCACGCGTACCCGGGCCAGCCGGTTGTTGCCCAGGCCAGCGCGACCAGGCAGGGGACCAACAGGAGGCGGAACAGGGGACGCTGGGTCATTTCGCTCGGAGAGAAGGAGGGCACCTTGAGAATGGAGCCCAGGGCGTGGAAGTCAAGCAACTGCGACCGTTTTCGGTGACCCGGCATCTCCTCGGCACTGACCCCTAAGGAGATCCCCATGAAACGCAGCACTCTTGTCCTGGCGCTGGCCGGCCTGGCGCTGGTCCCGGCCCTCGCCGGAGCCCAGGAACGGCAGCCCCGGGAGGAACGGCCCCGGACGGCTCAACCCTTCTCGGGCCGGATGTTTACCTACAACAACAGCAACCGCGCCCGGCTGGGCGTCACCCTGACGCTCAAAGGCGACCCCGATACCGACAAGTACGGCGCGAAGATCCAGGATGTCCTTCCTGATGGACCCGCCGAAAAGGCCGGTCTCAAGCCGGGAGACATCATCACCCGGTTCAACGGTACCAGCCTGGCGAATGCCTCGGCTTCAGAAGACGAACAGTCTGGTCCCGGCCGGAAACTGATAGAGCTGGCCCAGGCGCTGGATCCGGGTGACTCGGTCAAGATCGACTACCGCCGCGATGGCCAGGCCCGGAGCACGACCGTGGTCGCCGCGGAAGTAGAGCCGACCATGTTCTCCGGCAATTTCGGTCCCCAGGAATTCAAGGTGATGCCCCGTTTCGAGGGCCCTGAAGGGGGCGACTTTGAGATGATGACCCCCGGGCAGGGGATGTCTTTCTTCTTCGATCGTGGCGGCTTTGGCGGGCTCGACCTGGTCGAGCTGAACAGCGACCTGGGCGAATACTTCGGCACCTCGGAAGGTCTTCTGGTGACCAGTACGCCCGAAGATTCCTCCTCGGTTCTGCGGGCGGGCGACGTCATCCTTTCCATCGACGGCCGCAAGCCGTCCTCGGTCTCCCAGGCTGGCCGGATACTCGGCTCCTACGAGAATGGTGAAACGGCCAAGCTGGAGATCATGCGCAAGCACCAGCGGATCACGGTGGACTGGAAAGTGAACCGGCCGGAGATGAGGATGCGGCAGATGCTGCCCGGTCGGGCGATGGAGCACACGCAGCACATGTAGGATTGATGGGATTGAGGGGATTGAGGGGATTGGAGACTCAACTTCAATCCCCTCAATCCTTTCAATCCCCTCAATCCCTTCAATCTGTGGCGGTGTCGATTCCGCCCCTCCCAGTTCGACTATAGCTTGTCCGTAGGATTTCCGACCCCGAACGAGGAGGCACCATGCAGTACTTGTTGCTGATCTACTCCAACGAGAAGGACTGGGACAAGCAGACCCCGGAACAGATGGGTGAAGTCATGAATGCGTACAATGCCTTCACCGAGAGTATCGTCAAGAGCGGCAATTACAAGGCCGGTGAGGCGTTGCAGCCGGTCAGCACGGCAACGACAGTTCGGGTACGCAACGGAAAGCCCCAGATCACCGACGGACCCTTTGCCGAAACCCGGGAGCAACTGGGCGGGTTCTACTGGATCGAGGCGAAAGACCTGGATCAGGCGCTTCAGATTGCCGCCCGGATCCCCAGCGCCCTGGTCGGCTCCATCGAGGTTCGTCCGATCATGGTCTTCGAGAAGCCGCCCGCCGCGGTCGCGGCCGATAGCAAGGTGCACGCTGGGAAGTGACCCCGTTGCTCCGGACATCGAGCAGATTTATCGCGACCAATCCGCTCGAGTGCTGGCAACCCTGATCCGCCTCCTCGGTGATTTCGATCTCGCCGAGGAGGCGCTTCAGGATGCGTTCACCGCCGCAGTGGAGCGGTGGCCCGCGCAGGGCGTGCCCGCCAACCCGCGCGCCTGGCTGGTGAGCGCGGGGCGCTTCAAAGCCATTGACCGGTTGCGCCGCGAGGCCCGCTTCGCGAGAGAAGCGGAAGCGCTGATCGCCGGGACCTCGGGTGCCCTCCCGGCCGTACTGGATAGCGAGGATGTCCCCGACGACCGGCTCCGTCTCATCTTCACCTGCTGTCACCCCGCGCTTTCCCCCGAGATCCAGACCGCGCTCACGCTCCGCACCATTTGTGGGCTGACCACCGAGGAGATCGGCCGCGCCTTTCTGGTGCCCCTCGCCGCCATGGCGCAGCGCCTGGTGCGGGCCAAGGCCAAGATCCGCCGGGCCGGGATTCCCTACGAGGTGCCTCCCGCCGAGCATCTGGCCGAACGGCTGGATTCGGTGTTGACCGTGATCTACCTGGTCTTCACTGAGGGCTACTCCGCCACGTCCGGAGACACCCTGATCCGCCGGGAGCTTTGCGCCGAGGCGATTCGGCTGGCCCGGGTGCTGGTGGAGTTGCTGCCCGCCGCGCGCGAAGCGCGGGCGCTGCTCGCCCTCATGCTCCTGCACGACGCCCGGCGGGAGGCTCGGATGACGCCCGGAGGCGAAATCGTGCTGCTGGAAGAACAGGACCGGGGCCGCTGGGATTCCGCCCGGATCGAGGAAGGGTCGCTGCTGATCGAGGCCGTACTGCGGGAGGGAAGGGCGGGGTACTACGCGCTGCAGGCGGCCATCGCGGCGCTGCACTCGCGTGCACCCTCCGCCGGGGCGACGGACTGGCCCCAGATCGCCGCGCTCTACGCACTGCTGCTCAGCCTCCATCCCTCGCCGGTGATCGAGTTGAATCACGCGGTGGCGGTGGCAATGGTGGATGGGCCGGAGCAGGGACTGCGTCGGCTGGAGGCGTTGGAAGCACGGGGAGACTTGCGAGGCTATCACCTGCTGCCCGCCGCCAAGGCGGACCTGTTACGCCGGCTGGGAAAGCCGGCCGAAGCCGCGGAGTGTTACGCCCAGGCCCTCGGCTGGGTCACCCACGAGGTGGAGCGGAGGTTTCTGGAGAAGCGGCTGGCAGAGGCGCTGGCCGCGACGTCCCGATGACCACGGTGACGTTGTCCGACCCGCCACGTTCCAGCGCCAGGTTCACCAGGCTTTCGCACATTTCCTTGGCGCTCGCCGGGCGCATCAGGTGTTCCCGGATCTCGGTGTCGTTGACATGCTTGGTAAGCCCGTCGGAGCAAAGCAGCATGACGTCTTCCAGCTGGGTGTCCTCGGTCATCACCTCGAGGCTGGCCTCCTTGGCTCCGAGGGCGCTGTAGAGCACGTGACTCAAGGCGGAGGCCTCCGCGGTATGGGGCGTCATCGCACCGGCATCCAACAACACCTGCGCCATCGTCTGGTCCTTGGTCATCCGGTCGAGCCGGCCATCCCGGAGTCGATAGCACCGGCTGTCACCGACATGAACCAGGTACGCCTTGGGCCAGCGCACCGCCACCATGGTGAGAGTCGTGGCCATTCCCCGGCTATCCTTCGAGTCCCCGCCGCTGGCCCGGATCCGCTCGTGGCTTCGTTCCACCGACCGGCGGAGCTGATGCAGGAACCTCTCTTCCGCCTTTTCATCCAGCTGAACGTTCAGGTCCATCGCGTGGATCACGTAGTCCACGATGCCCTGGAGCGCCGTACCGCTCGCAACCTGCCCGCTCGGTCCTCCGCCTACGCCGTCCGCAACCAGGAACACGAACCCGCGTGAATCGCTGGCCAGCCGGCCCAGGTGATCCGGTGGCAGGCTGGAGTGATGCACCATCATCACCTTGTGCAGGCTGGCGATCAGGAACTGGTCCTGGTTATCCGACCGGACCTTTCCCTTGTGGGTCAGGCCGTAGACATCGATCTGCTCAGGTCTGAGCTTGTCGATTTCGGTGGATCCAGTGATGGGCCCGGTCATACTACCAAGATTCTGCCGCGTACGGGATTCCGCTAGTAGGGCGGTAAGGCGGTCGGGCGGTAAGGCGAGAAGTAAAGCACGAGGGCTGTCATTCCGAGCGAAGCGAGAATCTTCTTAAGTTTGAGAAGATCCCTCGTTTCACTCGGGATGACAGCCATGAAACCCTACCGCCTTACCGCCTTACCGCCCTACCGCCTATTTGGCTCTTTCGAGGTACACCCCTTCCACCGGATTCACCCGCACCCGCTCCCCTTCCTGGATGAATTCGGGGACCTGGATGGTGACACCGTTGCTGAGCTTCGCCGGCTTGGTGCTGGCGGTTTTGGTAGCGGTCTTCATGACCGGCGAGGTCTCGACGACGTCGAGCTCCACCACGGTTGGAAGGTCGATGGCGATCGGACGCCCGTCCAGCCATTCCGCGGTGAATTTCATTTCCGGGGTGAGCCATTCGCCCTGGTCGCCCACGGTCTCGTTGTCCAGGGTGAACTGGTCGTAGGTCTCGGAGTCCATCACGTGGACCCCGTTGGCGTCGCGGTAGAGCACCTGGAGGTCCCGGGTGTCGAGCCGAGCGGCGTCGATGAAATCGGTGGCGCTGAAACGGTGGTCGAAGGTGTTCCCGCTGACCAGGTTCCGCATCCGGGCCTGGACGAAGGCGCGCAGGTTACCCGGGGTCCGGTGGGTAAACTCCATGACTCGGCAGGGCTGCCCCTCGAAGATCAACACGTGGCCCTTGCGGATGTCGGTTGCTTTCATCTCTAAGACCAATCCTGACTTGTAGTTATGACTATGTGCCCGCCCCGGGTGAACCCGGGGCGGGAAAGATAACACCGCATCCGCTTAAGGAAGGCTGACTCGCTGGTCTGGAAGGTCTTCGCCCATCAGAGGCGCCGAGGCTTCGGCCTCCCAGTCGGGCAGGGTAGCGGCATCGCGGTAGGCGTTGGCGAGCTGCTTGCCGACCAGGGCGGCCTGGGCTCGCTGCAACACGGCCAGCGCGGCCGCATGGGGCAGGGCAAAAACGAAGACGTAGTGATTGAGAGCGCGTTCCACCGGCACCCAGCCATCCAGCAACCGGGCGAACTCGATCGCATGGCTCACATGGGTCGCCGTCACGGCTTCCGCGGCTCGGGATCCCACCATCCGCGCCAGTTGAAGCGTGGTCTCCAGGTAATCCCGCTTGTGCCGGATCATCCGGATCAACAGGTCGAGCCGGA
>DASYPP010000109.1:0-123165 GCA_036006525.1 Gemmatimonadales bacterium | reverse complement strand
CCGTAGGCCGCTTCGCGCTTCGCGACCATGGTGCGGAGCGCCGAGTCGATCGCGGCGAACTCCCCCAAATCGGCGAGGGCGCGCTCCATGACGCCGACCAGCACTGTGTAGTCTTCCGTCTCGCCGTAGCCCCGCGCCTCGAGCCCGGCCATGATCCGTTGGTGAATCGGAATGGCCTCGCGGGTGCGCCCGCTCAATCTCAGCACCTCGGACAGCGAACCCATCATGTTCGCCGCGCTGGCCCCGGCCGAGTCGCCCAGCAAACCGACGGCGCGCCGCAGCAGGACGACGCCGGAGTCTCCGTTTCCGGTGGCTTGGAGCAGCTTGCCTTCCGCTTCGAAGCACGCGGCCACGGTTGCATTGTCCGCGGCCGCTCCGGCCTGCGCCAGTGCTGCCTTGGCGTCGTTCAGCTCGACCCGCGCGGAATCGATCCGGTCCTCCTGCCAGAAGGCGCTCGACCGGGTGCAGCCGGCCAGTGCCTCCTGGGCGGGCAGCCCCGCCTCCCGCGCCACGGTCCTGGCGCGGGCCAGCATGTCGAGCAAGGCGGTGTTGTCGCTGGTGGTTTTGAAACGCCCCGCCAGGTCGACCATCAGCTCGGCGACCAGCCACGGTTCGTTCCTGAACTGGCGGCGCAGCACTTGTTCGGCCAGGGCGATCCGTTGGTCGGAATTCAACGCCTGTCCATTCGGAGCGCGCGAGTCGCTGGCCAGCACACCCTGGAGCTCCGACATCGCGGAGGCCCGCCGCGACGCGCGGATCGCGACATCGCGCTGCCGCCTGGTATTCTGCACCTGGCGCAACGAGAAGAGCGTCGCGCCCAGCAGGACCGCGGCGACGGTCGCCGCCAGGAACACCCCCGCACGGTTCCGGCGCACGAATTTTCTCACCCGGTACGCCACTGAGTCGGGCCGGGCGCTTACGGGCTGCTGGCGCAGGTAACGGCGCAGGTCGTCCCCAAACGCGGCGGCGCCCTGGTAGCGCTCGGCCGGAGCCTTGCGCAACGCCTTGGCGAGAATGGTATCCAGGTCGCCGAGCTTGAGGCGTCCCGGCTCGACCTCGAGCACCGTCCGGACGGCTTCGGCAGGCGTGGGGCTCCCTGCCTTGGTGGGGTGGCGGCCGGAGAGTAGCAGATACAGCAACACGCCGCAGGCGTACACGTCCGTTGCGGTGGTCACATCCTCGCCGGTGACCTGCTCCGGGGCGGCGTAGTCAGGAGTCAGCAGGCCGCCTGCCTGGGTCGTCGCGGTGGGCTCCTCCTGGGCATCGCCTTCCAGCAGCTTGGCGATCCCGAAGTCGAGCAGCTTCACACTGCCCTGGGCCGTCACCAGGATATTCGATGGCTTGATGTCGCGATGCACGATCAGCTTGGCGTGGGCGTGCGCAATCGCGTCGAGGACCTGCAGCACCAGCTCGATCCGCTCCTCCGCCGAGAGCCGGTGCTCCACGGCAAAGGCATCGATCCGTTGTCCCTCGATGTGCTCCAGCACCAGGTAGGGCTGACCGGAGCCGGCGACTCCCGCGTCATACAGGCGCGCGATCCCCGGGTGCGTCAGGCGGGCCAGGACCGTTCCCTCCCGGCGAAAGCGTTCCTGTCCCGCGTCGGTCAGGAGCGCGAGGTTCATCAGCTTGACCGCGGCATGGCCCTCGAAGCGCCCGTCGGTGCGGCGTGCCAGCCAGACCGAGCCCATGCCCCCCGAGCCGAGGGGATGCTCGAGCGTCCAGGCGCCGATCTGCTGCCCGGCGAGGCTGGCGGGGGGAACCGGCGGCGCGGCGAGGAAACCCCGGCGGTCGGCCTCGGCCTCGCCGGAGAGCAGCTTCAGGAGGTCGGCGGCCAGTGCGGGTGACCGGGCCTGGAGTGCGGCGAGCCAGGTGGCCCGCGCTGCGGCACCCAGCTCCAGAGCCTGATCGAGCAGAGGCGCGAGCTCGCGCCAGCGATCAGGATCGATCGGAGCCAAGGTCGGTCCTACCCGCCTAGCGCAGCGAACACCGCCACCACCGCCATGACCAGGCCGAGTGAGGTCTTGGCCGCCGTGGCCCACATCCGGCCCAGGAGTGCGCCCCACCCGGTGCGAAGCGCATTGTCAGGGGAGCGGGTGAATTCGAAGATGGCTGCGCCGGCGAATGAGCCGAGGAAGGAACCGATCACACTGCCGATGATGGGAATCGGGATGCCGGCAAATGCGCCCACAATTCCGCCGAGCAGCGCACCCCATCCCGCCCGACGGGAGCCTCCGTAGCGCTGGGTGTATTTGAAGCCCACCCACCACTCGATCAACTCGCCGACAAACGCCAGCGCGGCAACCACGACCAGGGTTGCCAGGCCGATACCCCGAAAATCGGTGAGCGCCCCGTAGCCGATCACGCCCAGCAACATCACCCAGAGGCCCGGCAACCCCAGGGGAATCAGGATCAGGCCCACAAGCAGGATCAAGACCAGCAGGAGAATGAGCACCCAGTCCATGAAACGACCTCGATCCTGAGAAACGCAACGGGCGGTTGACGATAGGCTGGGCGTCTTACCGCCCTACCGCCTTAGCGTCCTACCGCCCGAATGGGCCTGGGTAGAGTTGAACTACCGACCTCACGCTTATCAGGCGTGCGCTCTAACCACCTGAGCTACAGGCCCCTCCAATCACACATCTTCGGTATTACGACCCCGGCGCTTGGGCCGGGGCTCTTCGTCGTCCTCGCCCTCGACGTCGACCTCTTCGATGTCATCGTCGTCGTCATCTTCGAAATCCGCGTCCTCGTCGTCGAAGTCCTCTTCGTCGTCGTCGAGGTCGTCCTCATCATCGTCGTCGAAGGTAAAGCCGTCGTCCTCGAACTCGTCGTCTTCGTCAGGCCGACGCCGCAATTCGATTACTTCCATCGACGCTTCCCAGGCCAACATGATACCCTCCGCCAAAAAAATGGTAAACCCGCACCTTGAGAGTCGGTATTACGATGCGTCTGCCCGGGCGGCCCGGGCGGCCCTCTTACGGTCGTTCACATCCAGGGAACGCTTCCGCAATCGTATGGACTTCGGCGTCACCTCGATCAGCTCGTCTTCCTCGATGTACTCGAGGGCGTACTCCAGCGTGATCTGCCGCGGGGACTCCAGCTGGACATTGTCGTCCGTGGCCGTGGTCCGCATGTTGGTGAGCTTCTTCTCCTTGGTAACGTTCACGTCGAGATCGCCGGACCGCGAGTTCTCCCCCGCGATCATCCCGCCGTAGACCTCATCGCCGGGCGACACGAACATCTGGGCCCGCTCCTGCAGCCCGCCCAGCGCGAAGGCCACCGCCTGCCCCTCGCGATCTGCGACCAGGACCCCGTTTTTCCGCCCCGCCAGGGGTCCGGCCCACGCACCGTAGTCGAGAAACCGGTGGTGGATGATTCCGGTTCCGCGAGTCTCCGTCAGGAACTCGGACCGATACCCGAAGAGGCCGCGAGCCGGGATCCGGAAGTTCATCCGCACCATGCCCTGCCCCGGGTTCCGCATCTCCAGCATCTCCGCCCGCCGGGGGCCCAGCGTCTCCATCACGGTACCGAGGTAGTCGTCCGACACGTCGATCATCAGCTCTTCGTAGGGCTCGAGCCGGGTGCCATCGTCCGCTTTCCGGGTGATCACCCGGGGGCGGGACACCTGGAACTCATAGCCTTCGCGCCGCATCGTCTCCATCAATATCGCCAGGTGCAACTCGCCCCGGCCTGATACGGTCAGTGTGTCCGGGGTTTCGGTCTCTTCCACCCGGAGCGCCACGTTCCGCTCCAGCTCCCGGAACAATCGTTCCCGCACCTGGCGGCTGGTGACGAACTTCCCTTCCCGGCCGGCGAACGGGCTGTTGTTGACCATGAAGTCGACCGAGATGGTCGGCTCCTCGACCGCGATCCCTTCCATCCGCTGCGGCGTATCCACCGCGGTCAGCGTGCGGCCGATTTCGATCCCTTCCATCCCTGCAAGAACGATGATATCCCCCGCCTCGGCCTCCTCGGCTTCGACCCGGTGCAACCCGTCGAACGTGAAGAGCTTGGTGACCCGGGCCCGCTCGAACGATTGGTCCACCACCATGCCTGGCACGCCCAGCGGAAGCACCGCCACGGTGTCGCCCAGGTGCACCCGGCCCCGCTCGATCCGTCCGATCGCCATCCGGCCCAGGAAGGTGGAGAAGTCCAGGGTGGAGATCAACATCTGGAACGGGCCGTCCGGATTTCCCCGGGGCGAGGGGATGTGATCCAGTATGGACTGGAACAACGGTTCCAGCGTTGTCCCCGGGTGATCCAGTTCCGTCGTCGCCGTCCCCGCCCGGCTGGATGTATAAAGGAAAGGCGCATCCAGCTGCTCGGGACTCGCCTCCAGATCGATGAACAGGTCCAGCACTTCGTCATGCACCCGGAGCGGCTCGGCGTCGGAGCGATCGATCTTGTTGATCGCCACGATCGGCTTGAGCCCCAGGGCCAGCGCCTTCCGGGTCACGAAACGGGTCTGCGGCATCGGACCTTCCGCCGCATCCACCAGGATCAGGACCCCTTCCACCATCCGGAGAATTCGCTCCACCTCGCCGCCAAAATCGGCGTGGCCCGGCGTGTCCACGATGTTGATCTTGGTCCCGCCCCAGTTGACCGCCGTGTTCTTGGCCAGGATCGTGATTCCACGCTCCCGCTCCAGCGGATTGGAGTCCATCACCCGCTCGGCGACCTGCTGGTTGGCCCGGAATGCGCCCGCCTGGCGCAGCATCTGGTCTACCAGCGTCGTCTTGCCATGATCAACGTGCGCGATGATGGCGATGTTTCTAATCGGCCTCGTACTCGACATCCATACCTTCGGTTCGCCGCGTTTGCTCCGGTCCGTCTCGAACCGGCTCGAAGGCGGCATATATAGACGGGAGAGGCCCCGGTGGCAAGATCAATTTTACGCCCTCACCCCGTCCGCTTCCCGGCACTCGTGCCGGGTCTCCAACTGGATGGTCACATGCCCGATCCCCAGCGTGGCCATTTCGGACCGGATCCGCTCCAGGCACACGGGGTGAGACACCAGGTCCGGAACCACCGCGTGCCCGCTCATCGCCACCATCCCGCTGGTGACTGTCCACACGTGCAGGTCATGCACCGTCTCGACGCCGGGGACCCCGAGCATGCGGCGCTGCACCTCGAGCATGGCGATATGGGACGGCACTGCCTCCAGCAGGATATCGGTGCTCTCCCGGACCACCCGCCACGCCCCTCCCAGGATGAGCAGTGACAGCACGATAGACGCGATCGGGTCCGCCGCCGCCCAGCCGGTGAACCGCACCACCACGGCCGCACCCAGGGCGGCCACCGATCCCAGCGCGTCCCCCATGACATGCAGATAGACGCTTCGGCTGTTGAGATCGTGACGGTGCGATCCGTGGAGCAGCCGGAGACTCACCAGGTTCACCACCAGCCCCACGGCGGCGATCGCCAGGAAGAGCCCGGCCTCGATCTGAACCGGGTGGTGGAACCGCCCGATCGCCTCGATCACCACCCAGGCCGCGATCCCCATCAGCAACGCCCCGTTGATGAGGGCGGCCAATATCTCCCAGCGCAGGTAGCCGTAGGTCTTGGACTGAGTGGCGGGCCGCTGGGCGATCCATGCCGTCAGCAGGGACAGCGAGATCGCCCCCACGTCGGTGAGCATATGGCCGGCATCGGCCAGCAAGGCCAGGGAGCCGCTCAACCAACCACCCACGGCTTCCACGACCACGAAGCCGGCGGTGAGAGCCAGCACCATCCAGAGTCTCCGGGTCAGCCGCACCGGGGGCCGGACCACACAATCGTGAATCGCTTGCGACGTCATGGGGGAAAGCTATCGCGGCAGTCTCCCCGCGCCATCCCGAAAAGACTCCTCCGCTAGTCAATCGCTATCCCATTACAACACATCCAGTTACGATGCGTCAACCGGTGACACTCTCCCCCCCAGGGCCTCCTTGCGCTAGAGTTCTGCCCTATGGATGAGCCCGGAGGTAACTCACTGGTGTGGCGGCTGGCCGCGCTGGTGGTCCTGCTGGCGATCAACGCCTTCTTCGTGGCCGCGGAATTCGCCCTGGTCGCCGCCCGTCGCACCCGGATCGAATCGATGATCCAGAGCGGCGACCGGAAGGCCAAGGTCGTTCTCCGCGCCCTTAACGATCTCAACCGCCAGCTCTCGGCCGCTCAGTTCGGCATCACCGTCGCCTCCATCCTGCTGGGCTACGTGGCCGAGGAAACCGCGACCAAGGTGCTCCACGGCTGGTTTTCCGCGCTGCCGGCCGGGCTCAACTTCCTGGCCCGCGGCGGCGTCGCGTCGGTGATCGCCGTGACCGTGGTTTCGTTCCTTCATGTCGTGTTCGGTGAACAGGCACCCAAGACCTGGGCCATCGCCTATCCCGAGACCACCAGCCGCTGGGCGGCCGGCCCCCTGTTGTTCTTCTCCTGGATCACCCGCCCCGCCACCGGCCTGCTCAACTGGTGCACCGTCCGGCTGGTCCGGCTCATGGGGGTCAAGCAGGCCAAGGTTGAACACGAGCGGATTCATTCGCCCGAAGAGATCATGATGCTGGTGGAGCAGAGCCAGGAGGGCGGCGGGCTGGCCCAGGAAGACGCCCGGCTCATCGAGGGTGTGTTCGAGTTCACCGAAAAAGTGGCGCAGGACGTGATGACCCCGCGCACCCAGATGGCGGCGGTGGAGAGTGACATGACGGTCGCCCAGGCCGCCGATGCCGTGGCAGAAGCCCGCCGCTCCCGCTATCCGGTCTATACCGAAAGCATCGACGAGATTGTAGGCGTCGTTCACGCCAAGGACATCCTGATCGCCCTGCGACGTGACCCCAACCTGAAGGTGTCCGCCGTCATGCGGACCCCGTTCTTTGTGCCGGGGACCCGCGAAGTGGAGGATGTCCTGGCCGATATGAAGCGGCTCAAGGTGCACCTGGCCGTGGTGCTGGACGAGTATGGCGGCACTGCCGGCCTGGTGACCATGGAAGACCTGCTGGAGGAGATCGTCGGCGACATCTTCGACGAGTACGACCGGCCCGACGCCGAGTCACCGGCCCAGGAAGGGGCGCCCATCATCGACGGCTCCATGCCGATCAGCGAGTTCAACACTCAGTTCGACCTCGACCTGGATGATGCGGAGTATACGACGGTAGGGGGCTACCTTTTCGGGGAGCTGGGACGGCTGCCCCGCCCCGGCGACCGGGTCACCCTCAAGGGCCACGTCTTCGAGATACTGGAGATGGAAGGACGGAGGGTGAAGAAGGTGAGAGTCCTGAAGTCACAACCTCAAGTGATCGCAAGTACTCCAGTCACCGCAGGTAAGTCAAAGTAACCGAAAGCTATTTTCGTTTACTCAGTTCAGCCCCCAGTTCCAGTGCCGCCCGCATGCTACCCCAGTCCGCCGTGCCTTTCCCCGCGATGTCGAACGCCGTTCCATGATCCGGTGAGGTCCGGGGGAAAGGCAATCCCAGCGTGACGTTCACTCCCCGCCCGAACGCCGCGACTTTGATCGCCGTCATGCCGACGTCGTGATACGGCGTGAGCACCGCGTCGAATTCCCCCCGCATCGCGCGGACGAAGACGGTGTCCGCCGGGAGCGGGCCGGCGACGCGGAGCTGCTTCGCCGCGGGGGTGAGGACCCTGGCCTCCTCGTCGCCGAACAGGCCGTCTTCTCCCGCGTGGGGATTGAGGGCGCAGAGCGCCAGCCGCGGGTTGGGAATCCCGAACCAGTCCCTGAGCGCCTTGCGAGTCACCCGGCCGGTCGTCACCACCCGCTCTTTGGTGACCAGGGCCGGCACGTCCCGCGACGCCACGTGGGTCGTGATGAGGACCACTCGCAGCCGGTCGGCCGCCAGCATCATGGCGACATCAACGTCGCCGGCCATGTGGGCCAGCCACTCGGTATGTCCGGGATAGGGGAATCCGGCGAGATGCAGAGCGTACTTGTGGACCGGGGCGGTGACGATGCCGTTGACCTCGCCCGCCAGCGCCATGTGGGCCGCGGTCTCAACCGCGCGGCCCGCGATGGTGCCGGCCAGCACCGCGCGGGAGTGGGCCTTGCCGCGAACCCGGCCCGGCTCTTCGCCGCTCCCCGATCGCCAGGCGCCGACCGATATCTTCTCGCTGGCCGGGATACCGGATATCTGGTCCTCGGCACCGACCAGTACGATGTCGGCGTTGAGCGGGACCTCCAGGGCTCGGGCAACGATCTCCGGACCGATCCCTCGCGGATCGCCGAGTGTCAGCGCGAGCCGTGGCTTCAAATGGGACGGATCTCCACGTAGGTGTGCTTGCGCAGCTGGGCCAGGTAGCGCTTGATGGCCAGCTGGTCGGAAAGGGCGGACCGGATCTGGTCCCGCACATCTTCGTACGACAGTTCGCCCTCGCCCCGGCGCCGGTCGACGGTCACCACCGCGTATTTGCTCCGGATGTCGGGGTCCCCGGGAAGCTTGATCACCAGAACGGACCCGGAATCGGATTGCGCCAGCGTCGCATAGGTTTCCGGCAGCTTGTCCACCGGGACGTCAGCGGCCTGCCTTTCCTCTCCCGGGTCGTGATAGAGCAGCTGGAGAGAATCGACCGCGGCGCCGGCGCGCACCAGGTCGGCCAGCCGGTCCGCCAACGCCTTGGCACTGTCCGCCGCATCGGTGGTGACTTCGGGAACGATCAGGATGTGCCGGGCCTGGATTTCCGTGGGCTGGATCCGCTGGACCTGGATGATGTGATACCCGAAGCTGCTCTCCACCGGGTCGCTGACCACGCCGGGTCGGAGCCGGAAGGCTTCCCGCTCGAACTCGGTAACCATCTGTCCCCGCCGGAACCATCCGAGGTCGCCGCCCTTTTCCTTGGAGACCGGGTCCTCGGAGAATCGGCGCGCCGCCGATGCAAAATCGGCACCCTTCCTGAGTTCCGCGACGATCGAGTCGGCCCGGGCCCGCGCCGTGGCCTTGGATTCCGCGCTGGCTCGCGGAGCGATAACGATTTGCCGGAACGAAATCGTGGCGGGGGTCTTTCGCTGCTCTGCCGTGAGTGTCACTTTCTGCGCTTCGAAATAGTCGTGCATCTCCTGGTCGGTCGGCTGCACCGGCTCCAGCTTCTTCTGCTCCCGCAGGTGCGACATGTAGCGCTGCCGAAGGAAGAATCGCTTCTGCTGATCGGTCAGCCAGCGGCGATAGTCTTCCGGGGTGATGAAGCCCTCGTTCTGCAGCTCCTTGCGATACTCCAGCTCTGATGGAATCGTGCGCCGCTGCTGCCGGATCTGCTGGTCGACCGCCTGCGACACTTCCTCGTCGGTGACGTGGATCGAGGTATCGCTGGTGGCTTCCTGCAGCACCAGCTCACCGTCGATCAAGTCCGCCAGGACCCGCTCCTGCAACTGCTTCTGGCCTTCCGGGTCAGTCGGGATGGTGAGGCCGTTCATCCGTTGCGCCAGGATCTCCTCCTGGATCTGGGAGAACAGGATCACCGAGTTGCCCACGATGGCGACGATACGGTCCACCGAACCGGCGTCCGCGCTATCGCCCTCCTGGGCCATGGCCGGCCGGGCCACCAGCCCGGCAACCAGGGCAATCACCCACCAGCGCGTGTTCATTGCGGACGTCCAGCTCCCGTGGAATCGGGCCGCACCCGTATGGTGTCCCCGGTGGAGCGTCGCAACGAATCCGCGGAAGCGGTGGAGTCAACCGCCTGCTTCGCCTCGCCCAGCTCGACCGCTCGCACCAATCCGGCCTCGACGATCTTGTAGTTGCCCTGCCGGCGCAGCCAGGCGCTCATCGTCGCCGGCATCCGGCGCAGGCGGGCTTTGCCGGTAACCAGGTCGTCAAAATAGGTATCCAGTCGCAGCGCCGCGAGCTTGGACCGCTCACCCAGCGACACCGAGGAGTCGGTTATCTCGCTGCCCAGGCCCAGCGACATCCGGAGCGAATCGATCTCCGCCCGGTGCGCGTTCACCAGCCCGGCCCATTCGGTCGGCGTAACCCCGATGTGGGCCGAATCGGCCTGTTCCAGCAGGATAGCATTCTGAGCGAATACCAGCACGATCTGCTTTAACTGGTCGTCTTCGGCCTGTTGCAGCTGGCTCACGTACTGGGGCGGCAGGGCATAGACCCAGCGGAGGAAATCCGCGACCGACAGGTCGCCGCCGTGGTAGGTCGCGATCGCCTTGCCGGACCGCCGGTTGCCTTCGGGATCCTGGAGTGCGGCGCGCATGAGCGGCACCGCGGAACCGGTCAGTTCCAGCTTCTTGACCAGGGCCAGGCTGTCCCGGTAGAGCGAGTCCAGCTGCATCGTGATGCTCGACTGGAGGTAGTCGGACAGTCGTTGCCGCACCGCCTCCGCCGTGGGCCGCTTGAGGATGTGATAGCCATACGGCGTTTCCACCAGCCCGCTGACTCCGCCGGGAGGCAGGCTCCATGCGGCGCTGTCAAATGCGGTCACCGTCGACCCCCGTTTCCACAGAGTGGAAGGCAGGTACCCGCCGTCCCTCGCGCTGCCGGGGTCCTGACTCTCGGCCTGCGCGATCGCCCCGAAATCGGCTCCGCCATGAATTCGGGTCAAGGCGTTCTGCGCCTTGCGAAGCACTGCCTGGCGATCGGCGGCGGGAGCGGTAGCCGGCACGGTATAGAGGATGTGCTGGATCACCCGGATCTGCCCGGAGTTGTACAGGCTGTCGGCCGAGCTGGGTGAAAACTGGAGCCGCTTGCTCAGGACGGTATCGAACCAGCGGTCGGCCGTGACCATGGCGATCTGGGGCCACATGGTCTCGGCCACGGTGCTCGAATCATTCAGGTTCACGCCCTGGACCAGCGCCTGGCTCAGCAGGGTGTAGTCCACCCAGATGTTCGCGACGAAGTCGGCTGCTTCCCGGGTCACCCGGATCTCCTTCGTGCCCCCCATGATGTCCGCCAGCCGCTGGGCCGTGAGATCCTGGCCCGCCGCTTCCGCCGCGACATCGGCGTGGGCGCTGAAGAGGTCCCGGAAGTTCCGGCACCCGGCAACCACGACTGCTCCCACCAGTACCAGCCACACTCGACGCATACTGCTCCTCATTTGCAGGTTGGTTTATGCATTGTTTTTCCGCCCCGATTCACTGCCCGTCCGGTCCAGCGCCCGCACCAGGGCAGGAACCAGCGCTTCGCCCCCCAGCCGGGTCAACCGCATTGAAAGGGGCACCGTGCGCCGCACTTCCGCGGAAAGCTGCACATCGTCCAGGGCCCGGGTGAGGCCCATGAGCCGCGGGGCGGCCCCCTGGCGGAACGTCAGCCGGGCTTCGTCGCCCCGCACCAGGACATGCTGGACTCCCAAGGCCGAGCCCAGCACCCGGAGCCGGCTCATGTGCAGGAGGTTTTCTGCTTCCTCAGGGAGGGGCCCGAACCGCTCGCGCAGTTCAGATCGCAGCTCATCAATTTCGCCTGACGTGGAGGCCCGCGCTAGTCGGCGGTACAGGTCGAGCTTGACCTCGTCGTCCGCCACGTAGTCCTCGGGCAATTGGGCCGGCCGGTCCAGCACCACGTCAGGGGGCGCCGGATGCTCCACCACGCCCTGCCCCCGGAGGCTCAGCGCCGTCTCCTCCAGCCACCGCATGTAGAGGTCGAAACCCACCGCATGGGCGTGACCCGACTGCTCCGCTCCCAGCAGGTTGCCGGCCCCCCTCAACTCCAGGTCCTTGAGCGCGATCCGGTACCCCGCGCCCAGTTCAGTATGATGCTCCAGGACCTTCAAACGATCCTCGGCATCCGGCGCGATCTGGTCCGGGACCAGCAGGTAGCAGTAGGCCCGGCGATGGCTCCGGCCGACCCGGCCCCGGAGCTGGTACAACTGGGCCAGCCCGAACCGGTGCGCGTCATGGACGATCATGGTATTCGCATTCGGCACATCCAGCCCGGACTCCACGATCATGGTGGAGACCAGGATATCGACTTCCCCCGCAACGAACCCCCGCATCACCTGCTCGAGGTCGTCCGCCGGCATCTGGCCATGGGCCACCCCGATCCTGGCCCCCGGCGCCAGTGACCTCACCCGCTGACCGATCGTCTCGATCGTCTCGATCCGGTTGTGAACCACGAATGCCTGGCCACCCCGGTCCAGCTCCCGGGCCAGCGCTTCCTCGATCAGCGCATCGTCCCACGGCTCCACGAAGGTCAGAATCGGGGAGCGATCCCGGGGCGCGGTTTCCAGCAGGGTGAGATCGCGAAGCCCCGCGATCGAGAGGTGGAGCGTCCGCGGAATCGGCGTGGCGGTCAGGGTCATCACGTCGACCGATAGCTTGATTTCCTTGAGCCGCTCCTTGTGCTTCACTCCGAACCGGTGCTCTTCGTCCACCACCAGCAGCCCCAGGTCCTTGAAGACCACGTCCCTGGAGAGGAGCCGGTGGGTACCGATCACGATGTCGGTCTCACCGCCGGCCAGCCTGGTCAGCGCGAGTTTCTGTTCCTTGGCGGTCCGGAACCGGGAGAGGACCTCGATGGTCACCGGATAATCCACCAGCCGCTCGATGAATGTCCGGCCGTGCTGCTCGGCGAGAATCGTGGTCGGCACCAGCACCGCGACCTGCTTGCCGCCCTGCACCGCCTTGAAAGCGGCCCGCACCGCGATTTCGGTCTTCCCGTAGCCCACGTCGCCCACCAGCAGGCGATCCATCGGTTTGGGCTGTTCCATGTCCCGCTTGACCTCTTCGGTCGCTCGCACCTGGTCCGGCGTGTCCTCGTACAGAAAACTCGACTCCAGCTCACGTTGCCAGCGGGTATCGGGAGGGAACGGGTAGCCGGCCGAGACCTGACGCCGGGCGTAGAGGTCGAGCAGCTCCGTGGCCATCAGCTTGATGGCTTCCCGGGTCTTCTCCCGGACCCGTTGCCAGCTGGTGCCTCCGAGCCGGTGCAGCCGGGGCGGCGGCCGCTCGCCGTCCTCACCCGATGAACGGTACCGCTCCAGCTGGTCCAGCCGGTACAGCGGAACATTGAGCCGGTCGCCGCCTTCGTACTCCACCACCGCGACCTCCAGGCTGCCGCCACCCACCGTGACGCTGCCGATGCCGCGATAGATCCCGATGCCGTGGTCGAGGTGGACGACATAATCACCCAGGCTCAAGGCCCCCGTCGCCATCGATGGAGCAGCCTGGCGGTAGCGGCGCGGGCGGCGGAGCCGGCGGGCCCGGCGAAAGATTTCATGGTCGGTGAACACCCGGAGAGCCGGCAGCACAAAGCCACCATCGAGCGAGCCTACCACGAGTGTCGCGCCGGCCCGACCTCCGGGTCCCTCGTTCAGCAGCTCATCCATGCGTTCGAGCTGCCCCTCGTTGTCGCAGAGAATCAGGCTGGGCGGGCCACCGGCCAGCACCGCGCGAAGCCGGTTCAGGTTCCGATCGATTCGCTCGGGAGGCATGAAGCCCATCTGGAGATCGGGCTGGTCCTCACCCAATTGCAGTCGTCCGAAGCTGGCCAGTCGCTTCCGCCACTCCTCCGGAGCTTCGAGGATGTCTTCCCGCCGGGGAACGTCCTCCCCCAACCGGCGGGCAACCTCGAGATGGTGCTCTGCCTCCCGCCAGGCCCGCTCCACTTCATCGCGGTCCGGACCGGTGGCTTCCTCGATGATGATGGTGTCGCTGGGCAACAGGTCCAGCAGGGTCTGGCGGTGAAGACCCTGTCCGGCGGCGACAGCCCCCCGGGAACGGGGCGGGTCGGGGACGGAGATGGGGAGGATGGTGACCTCGTCGATCTGCGACTGGGAACGCTGACTGGTGAGATCGAAGGTCCACAGCGAATTGAGCTCGTCCCCCCACCACTCGGCCCGGGCCGCATCCGCCATGCCGAACCCGTACACATCGATGATCCCGCCGCGGACGCTGAACTCCGCCACTTCGGTGACCGTGGGTACCCGCTTGTAGCCCATCGCGTCGAGCGACTCGATTACTTCCTTGAGAGGCCGCCGCTCGCCGGCCCGCAACACCACACGCAACGAGGCCAGCCCGGAAGGAACCAGAGTACGCTCGGCCGTCGCCCGCGCCGTGGTGACGAGGACGCGCAACCGGCTCGAGAGCAGTGCCTCAAGAGTTTCCACCCGCTCGCCGGCGATTTCATAGTGCGGCTCCTGTTCGCCGAGGCCTTCCCGTTGGGGATACAGGGCCACCGGGGCATCGGTCAGCGCCCGAAGGTCGCTTAACCACCGCTCGGCTTCCGCGGCCGTCGGCGCACAGACGGTCAGCAACCTTTGGGGGTAGCGGTGCGCCAGCCATGCGGCCAGGACCGCGCCGCTGGACCCGCAAAGCCCGCCGACTTTGAGAGCGTTCCCCCGGCCGGGCAATCGGGTTTCCAGCTCCCGGGTTACCGGGGCCCGGCCAAACGCATCGAGGATGAGTTGCAGGGTCACGAAGATTTCCGCCGCGCGCTGGCCAGCGCTACTTCAGCAAGTCCCAGCAGCAGAACGACCCAGAGCGCCGGACCTCGGAGGTCGGTCCGAACTCCGAGGGAGAAGGCCTGCCGGGGACCCTCTTTGGGGGAAGCGAAACTGGCGCCGCGCCACAGCTCGCGCACCGATCCGTCCGGGGCCCGGGCGAGTTGGGACTCCCGGGGATCGAAGTTGACCGCCAGCGCGCCGATGGTGTCCCGGCCCGCCAGGAGGAAGTAGATGCCGGTGTTGCCGGGACGAAACGGCGCACCCCCTTCGACCACCCACTGCCGGTTCCCCTGGAGCACGGAAGTCACCAGGTCGGGCAGCGCGACCGGTTCATCCGGGTGTCCGGCGCTGACGGTCAATTCCCCCCGCGCGATACGGTTGAGCAGCGCATCCATGAAAGGGACAAAGCCGGCAGACAGCGGCAGTCCCGTCCACTCCGGATCGATCCGGCTCCCCAGCAGCACCAGGTTTCCCGCGCGCACGATCCATGGCGCCCCGCCGACCGACGCGATGACGCCGGTCCTGCCGCTTTCAATGGTCTCCAGGGTGTAGCGCCGCGCCACCCGCTCCCGGTCAATCAGGGCGTTGCTGTCGGTGGTCGCCGCACCGGCAACCAGAGCTCCGTATTGCCACCCCACGTCACGGGCAGCGAGGGCCCGGTTGATGGCGCCAAGCTGGGCGGGATCCCGTGGTGGCTCCACGACGGTGAGACCTGGAACAATCGGCCCGATCGTTACCTCGTTGCCACGAGTAATCCGTCCGTTGCGTTCCAGTACCTCGCAGGCGGCGGCGATGAATCGCTCAGTCGAATCCCAGCTGACCCGCGCGACCGGCGCGATTCGCACCACCCCGGTGCGAAGGTTGTCGGCCAGTAGTTCATCCGGGTCGAGTTCGGCCTGAACCGGCCACCAGCCGGATGCCGCGCTGCTCAGGGTGACGGGGACCAGTGCGCCCGCGCTGGCCAGTGCCTGACGGGGAGGCCTGTCGCCGAGTCGCACCGTCAACGGAAGGCTCAAGTTTGAGTCGCCGACGATGGAGACGATGGCCCGCCCTCCGCCCGGGGCCCATGGCTGGGGCCCGGCGTCAATGCCGGACACGCCCAGATTGCCGCTCGGATCATCCTCCGGACGAATAGTCAGCAGGGGGAAGCGAACCTCGGCGCCGGTAACCGCGGTCCGCTGAAGGTCGGTGATCAGGACCATTTCTCCGGGGAGTTTCTGGGTGGTGAGAACCTCCTGGCCCTGGGACAGCGCGTGACCGAGGTCCAGCCGGGTGAACGCCGGACCCGCGCTGTCGACCAGTAACTTCAGCGCGGCGGGAGCGCCACTTCGCAATACGCCATCGGCCAGCATCAGCCAGAGATGATCTTCCGGAGTAGCCCGGTCGAGGATATCCCGGGCTGCTGCTCGAAACGTCGCGAGGCGGGAAGTGCCGTTGACCACGGCTCCGCTGCTCAGACTGTTGTCCAGGATCAGCACGAGGGCCGCGGGCGAGTGGCCCGCGGCGCTCCTCATCGGGGCGCTGGGGCCCGCGGCCGCGAGGACCACCAGCGCGATCAGTAGTGTGCGAATCAGCAGCAGCAGCCAGTTTTGCAGCTTGAGCCGGCGCTGGTGCTCCCGGGTGGTGTCTACCAGGTACCGGACGGCGGGAAAGACTACGACCGGAGGTTGCCGCCGCTGAATAAGATGCAGAAGGATGGGGAGCCCAGCCGCTACCAACCCTGCCAGGACCCATGGATGCAGGAACGAAATCACGCCAGCCCCGCGGGCCGGGCCAGGGCCAGCCGCAGCGCGACTCCGAACGGCGTATCAGTCGTGATGCGATGGTAGTTGATGCCCCGCTTGCGGCACGCCTTGTACCACTCGGTCACTACGCCGGCCACCGTGTCCCGGTATACCTCGGCCCAGTCCTTGGGACGCAGGGTGATCGCCGCCCTGGTCTCGGGGTCTTCGAACCGCGCCTCGGCCGGACCTTCGAGGTTGACCTCGCTCGGGTCCATCAAGTGAAACACGATGACCTGGTGACCGCGATGCCGGAGGAACTGCAGGGCGCGGAGCGCGGACTCCCGGTCCAGCAGCAGATCCGAAACGAAGACCACCAGTCCCCGGCGCCGCAGCCGGTCTATCACCCGCCGGAGCGCCGGCTCAGCTGCGGTTCCCTGGCCCGGCGTCAACGAGGCAAGCACATGCAACAGGGTGCGCCAGTGGCTGAGCCGGGCCCGCGCGGGCGTTACCGAGCGAACTTCCTCATCGAACGTGATGAGTCCGGTCGCGTCGCGCTGCCGGAGCAGCACCAGCGATAATGCGGCGATGAGCCGCTGGGCGTATTCCAGCTTGGTGACCCTGGTGTCCGGCGCGCCGGTCCACGCCATGGAGCGGCTGATGTCGCTCACGATCATCGCGCGCAGGTTGGTCTCTTCTTCAAACTGCTTGACGTAAAGCCGGTCATTGCGCCCCAGTATCTTCCAGTCGACGTAGCGCAGCTCGTCGCCGGGCTGATACATCCGGTGCTCGGCGAATTCGACCGAAAAGCCACGCCGGGGGGAACGGTGCAGGCCGGCCAGGAAGCCCTCGACCACACCTTCCGAGACCAACTCGAGGCCACCGAGGCGGGAGACTTCAAAGGGGTCCAGCAGGTCGATGCGTGCGGGACCCAGGGAGGAAACTGAGCGATTCATTCGAGGCGCAACGTATCGGGAAATGAGGGGGGAAGTCAACGCGCCGGGCTCGTGTCACCCGAGCCGGACATGGGCGCGAAAAATGGCCGGTCGTAAATCGGAGCTAAAAAGTTTCATGGCATCGGTTTAGGTGAATCGCAGGGCTTGGCACATGGCCTGCACCTGCGCATGGTATTCCCGGCAGCATTCCCCCGGAGGAGACATGTACGCTTCATTCATCGGCCTGGCCCTGGCCAGTTTGGCGCCATCCGTCCCGGCCCCGACAACCAGTCCTCTGGCAGCGAGCCGCATCGCCTCGTGGGTTCGTTCCACCGAGAGCGAGCGGGTTTCCATCTGGACCGACCATGACGACAGTCCCTATCGCCGTGGCGACCGGGCCCGGGTCTACTTCCAGGCCCAGACCGACGGATATATCACCGTGCTCCGGGTCGACACCGACGGCCGGATCCGGGTGCTGTTCCCCCGGGAACCGTGGGAAGACAACTTCGCCCGTGGCGGCAAGTCCTTCGAAGTCCTCGACCGGAACGACAATGCCTTCAGCGTGGACGACTACCCGGGCGTCGGATACATCTTCGCCATCTCGTCGCCCGACCAGTTCCAGTATGACGAGTTCGTCCGGGGTGACCACTGGGACTACCGGCTGATCGCCGATGGCCGGATCCGAGGGGACCCCTACGTATCGCTCACCGATTTCGCTTCGCGGATCGCCGGCCCCGGCGAGTACGATTACGACATCACGCCGTATTACGTGGACCAGCACTACGACTACCCCAGGTTCCTCTGCTACGATTGCCACAGCTATGTGAGCTATTCGTATTGGAACCCCTATTACTACAACTGCAACCGGTTCCGGATCGTCATTTACGACGATTACTACTATTACCCCTATCGTTATTACAACAGCCGAAACGTGGTGATCGTGCGGCCCTACCGTCCGGGCCCCCGCTACGTCTTCAAGGACTACAACGGGCGGGGTGACTACATCACGAGGGAACGCCAGCGCCCCTCGAATGAGGGTCGCCGGATCACCGAGCGCGACCGCACCAGCGCGGACGTGGGTGGGCGCGGCTCGATCCCGGCACCTGTCGATCCGCGGCGCAGGGTGTCCGGGAATTCGGGAACCCCCGGCAGCCAGCCGGACAACGGGCAGTCGAATCCGCGGCGGCGCACCGGCGACACCGGTACCACCACCGACCAGCCCGGCAATCCGTCGCAACCGGAGCCGCGCCGGCGGGATGACAACACTACTACCCGGCCCAACATCCAACCGCGCGCACAGCCGAATACCGATCCGGCGAGCGATCGGCGCCAGCAGCCGGACCGGAAGTCCGATCTGAGGGAAACCGATTCCCAGCGTCCGCCGGAGCGCCGGGGGACCGATGATCGTTCGACCACTGGCAGGCAATCGACTCCCGATAGCCGTTCGACCCAGGAGCCCAGCCGGCGGACCGATCCGGGCAGCGATTCTCGCGGTCAGCCCAACGTCCAACCGCGGGCCGAGCCACAACGGAACCAGCCCAGCCCCGAGCCGCGGCGTGCCGAGCCCTCACGCGCCGAACCTCAGCGGCCCGAACCGAGCCGGTCTCAACCACCGCCCCGGGTTCAGTCACCCCCGCCGTCTCGCGGTCAGCCCACCGGAGAGCCGTCACTTCGACGCCGCAAGCCGGACTGAGACGAAACAAGCAGATGAAACACCTTAACCGCCCGGCCGTACCATCCACGGCCGGGCGGTGCTATTCTCCGCCCTCCACCTCACCCTGGATCAGCAACGACATGTCACGCATAGCCATTCTTGCCCTGTTTCTGGCCACTCCCCTGGCGGCCCAGGCGCCCAATCGCCGCAGCCTGGACCAGGCCGCCGCTACCATCACTGAGAGTGATGTCGCCCGCCGGGTCGGCATCATTGCCGACGATTCCATGATGGGGCGAGATACGCCGAGCCGTGGCCTCGACCTGACCGCTCAATACGTCGCGGATCAGTTCCGGAGCTTCGGACTCACGCCCGGTGGCGAGAACGGCACCTGGTTCCAGCGCTACAACATCAGCCGTTCCCGGCTGGACCCGGCAGCGTCGCATGTGGGCTTCATGATGGGCGGAAACCACGTCCACGCGGAGCTTTCCAGGGATGCCCGGTACCTCTACGGCGGGATTCCGGAAGGTGAAGTGGCAGGACCGGCCGTTCTGTTCGGGGGGAAGCTGGACTCGGCGACGGTGCTGCCGGACGAAGTAAAGGACAAGGTCGTGCTGGTTGTCCTCGAGCGCGGGACCGGTTCGATGCCCAGGGCCGGAACTTCATTCATCCGCGGACTCATCCAGGCCAGGCCGCGCGGCATCGTGATCATCTCCAACCGCGACTCGGCGACGTTCGCGATGGAGCAAGGCCGCCAGGGCATGGTGCGCCAGGCCATCGAAGGCATGGCGACCGGCGCGGTCCCGGTGATCGAGGTGCACCAGCGGGCGATTCCCGACCTGCTTCGGGCCGCCGGCATCGACCCGGCCGCGCTGAGGTCGTCGGCGACGTTTGTCCGGCAGGCGGTGCCGGGCCTGACCGTCATGATCGACCTCAAGCAGACCACGCTGGAACGGGCCTCGGCGCCAAACACCATCGGGATCCTTGAGGGTAGCGATCCGGAACTCAAGAAGGAATTCATCGTGTTCTCGGCCCACATGGATCATATCGGCATTACGTCGGGCCGGGCCGACAGCATCAACAATGGCGCCGATGACGATGGCTCAGGGACGGTGGGAGTGATGGAGCTGGCCGAGGCGTTCAGCAAGGCCCGGCCCCGCCGGTCGGTGATCTTCATAACGGTGTCAGGCGAGGAGAAAGGACTCTGGGGCAGTCAGTACTTCACTGAACACCCCACGGTGGCGACGCAGAGCATCGTGGCTGATTTCAACATCGACATGATCGGCCGGAACTGGCAGGACACCATCGTGGCGATCGGAAAGGAACACTCGGACCTGGGCGCCACTCTGAACCGCGTCAACCAGCAGCACCCCGAGCTGGGCATGACGGCCATCGACGACCGCTGGCCCCAGGAGAATTTCTACTTTCGCTCCGATCACTACAACTTCGCCCGCAAGGGAATCCCCATCCTGTTCTTCTTTAATGGGGTGCACCCGGACTACCACCAGCCCAGCGATTCGCCGGACAAGATTGAAGCGGAGAAGGAATCCCGGATCCTCAAACTGCTCTTCTACCTCGGGCAGGAGGTCGCCAACACGACCGTCAGGCCGCAGTGGAACCCGGACAGTTATCGGCAAATCGTGGAGGGTAGCGGCCGTTGATGTTGTGAGTTGAAACGTTTACTTGCTTCGGTCGTATGGGGGTGGGCTCAGCCATCCCCATAACTCTCGGATCTGTATGAGATACCTAGCGTTACTCGGCCTGATCGCCGCCGTTCCTGCCTCCGCGCAGTCCCCCCAGGCGCGGGCCTCCAATACCATCACTCAACAGGACGTCGTTCGCCGCATCAATATCGTCGCGAACGATTCCATGATGGGGCGGGACACGCCGAGCCCGGGCCTGGAGAAAACGGCGGCATACGTGGCGAGCGAATTTCGCCGGCTGGGCTTGAAGCCTGGTGGCGACAGCGGGACTTTTCTCCAGCGCTACCCCATCGTCAGCCGGCAGATCGATGTCGCGTCCTCCAGCCTGCTCTTCCAGGGCAGTGACAGGGACATTCCGATCTCCTTCACCCGCGACGCCTACATTCTGTTCGGCGATCCGCCGGCCGAGACCCTGAGTGGTGACCTCGTAGTCATCGGAGGCAAGGTCGACCCCGATCAGATTCCGGCAGAGGCGGTAAAGGATCGTATCGTGGTATGGCCGGTGGACTTCTCCAAGCCGCGCCCGGCCAATGCGAGCGCGGTAGTGGGTAAGCTGTTCGGCAGCGGGGCCAGGGTCCTGGTGATCATATCCAATCGGGACTCCACCCAGTTCAAGTCGGAGCTGGCCAGCCGGCAGCGCAAATCGGTGAGTTTCGGCAGCGGCAACCATGCCGGCCCGCTGGTGATTGAGGTCCGCGAGCAGGCAGTCACCGACGTGGTGCCCGAGGCCGCCCAGGACTTCGAACGGATGCGGAATGCTGAGACCATCGTGATCCAGCCGATGCCGGAATGGAGCGGGACGCTGGCAATCAACCAGCAAAACCTGTCGGCGACGTCTGCGCCCAACACCATCGGGATACTGGAAGGCAGCGATCCCCAGCTGCGGAATGAATACGTGGTGTACTCCGCCCACATGGACCATATCGGGATCACTCCCGGCAAGGCGGACAGTATCAACAATGGCGCGGACGACGACGGGTCGGGTACCGTCGGTGTCGTCGAGCTGGCCGAGGCATTCAGCGCCAGCGGGGTACGGCCCAGGCGCTCCGTCATTTTCATGACGGTGAGTGGTGAGGAGAAGGGGCTCTGGGGGAGCGAGTATTTCGCCGACCATCCCACGGTTCCGATCGGGAATATCGTGGCTGACCTCAACATCGATATGATCGGCCGGAACTGGAAAGACACCATCGTGGCGATCGGGATGGAGCATTCCGACCTGGGGGCCACCCTGGAGCGCGTGGCCGGCCAGCATCGCGACCTCCGGATGACCCCGATTCACGACATCTGGCCCGAGGAAGGGCTTTATTCCCGCTCGGATCACTTCAACTTCGCGAAGAAAGGCGTGCCGGTACTGTTCTTCACCAGCGGCCTGCACCCGGACTATCACCAGGTCTCCGACTCGCCGGACAAGATCGACGGGGAGAAGGAAGCCCGGCTGCTCCGGCTCCTGTTCTTCCTGGGCCAGGACATCGCCAACGCTCCGGCCCGGCCGCAATGGAACCCGGAGAGCTACAAGCAGATCGTGGAGACCGTGGCCACGCCTTGACAGCGTGAGGAGTAAGCAGTGAGAAGTGAGAGGGAATGCGCTCGTGCCCGGAGCAGTTCCCTCTCACTTCTTACTTCTCACCTCTCACGCTTTTATTCTTCCCGGATGCCAGATACTCTCGCCGATTTCAACGAATTCCGGGCCCGGATGAACGACGTTATCCTGGGCGCGGGCAACGTCACCATCAACCGCTTCTTCGCCCTGGACAACCGGGCTTACGAAGCGGGCGCCCTGGGAGTCAAGACCAAGGAAATGCTGGGCCTGGTTTCCTCGATGGTGCTCCGGTGCGATGACTGCATCACCTACCATATCGAGCGCTGCCACCAGGAAGGGGCGACCCGGGAAGAGTTCCTCGAGGTGTTTTCCATCGCGCTGGTCGTCGGCGGCAGCATCGTAATTCCCCACTTAAGGCGTGCCATGGGCAGATTGGGTGAATTGGACGGTACGACGGTACGACGGTAGGACGGAATTACGTACCGTCTTTCCGCCTTACCGTCCTACCGCCGGTTATATTCTCCGCATGTCTCAGGACCGCATCCGTAACTTCTGTATTGTTGCCCACATAGATCACGGCAAATCCACCCTGGCCGACCGGCTGATCGAAGCCACCGGCGCGGTGGAAAAACGTCTCATGCGGGAGCAGCTGCTGGACACCATGGATCTCGAGCGGGAGCGCGGGATCACCATCAAGTTGAACGCCGTCCGGATGGCCTACACCGCCGGAAACGGCCGCGAGTACGAGCTCAACCTCATCGATACCCCTGGCCACGTGGACTTCACCTATGAGGTGTCCCGCTCCCTGGCGGCGTGCGAGGGCGCGCTCCTGGTGGTGGATGCCTCCCAGGGTATCCAGGCCCAGACCTTGAGCAACCTGTTCCTGGCGCTCGATGCCGGCCTCGAAATCATCCCCGTCCTCAACAAGATCGATCTGCCCGGAGCGGAGCCGGAGAAGCGGGCCCAGGAGATCCGCGACCTCATCGGTGCCCGGCCCGAAGAGATTCTCCATGTCTCCGCCAAGGAGGGGACCGGTGTGCCCGCGCTGCTCGAGGCCATCGTGGCCCGGGTCCCGCCTCCCCATGGCAGGGAGAACGCTCCTCTCCGGGCTCTCATCTTCGATTCCTACTTCGACCGCTACCGCGGCGCGATTCCCAGCATCCGGGTGGTGGATGGAGTCATGCGCAAAGGCACCGAGATTGCCTTTGGCGCCCATCCGGACGACGTGTACCACGTGGACGAGGTTGGCTACCTGCAGCTGGGCCAGCATCCGGCGGAGCAGCTGGAGGCGGGAGAAGTCGGGTACTTCGTCGCCAACCTGAGAAGCGTGGGAGACAGCCGGGTCGGCGATACCGTGCTGGATGCCGCCAATCGGGCGGACGAGCTCCTGCCGGGATATCGCGACGTCAAGTCCATGGTGTTTGCCGGGATGTACCCCACGGACTCCGAGCAATACGAGACCCTGCGGGACGCCCTGGAGAAACTGCGGCTCAACGACGCAAGCCTCCAGTACGAGCCCGAGTCCTCCACCGCGCTGGGCTTCGGGTTTCGCTGCGGATTCCTGGGATTGCTCCATATGGAGATCGTGCAGGAACGGCTGGAGCGGGAGTTCGACCTCAACCTGATCACCACCGTGCCTACCGTGGAGTATCACGTGTATGCCACGGACGGGCGGATGCTGCTGATCGAAAACCCGTCCCTGTTGCCGGACCCCGCCAGCATCGACCGGATCGAGGAGCCCTTCGTAAAGGCCCGGATCATGGCTCCCTCGGAGTACATCGGCGGTATCATGAAGCTGGGCCAGGACCGGCGGGGCGTGTACCTCGGGATGAAATATCTCGACCAGTTGCGGGTGGAATTCGACTGGGAGTTCCCGCTGGGCGAGATCGTGCTGGACTTCTACGACAAGTTGAAGAGCCTGAGCCGCGGCTACGCCTCATTCGACTACGAGATGGGCGGGTTCATCGAGTCCGACCTGGTCAAGCTGGACATGCTGATCAACGGGGACCAGATCGACGCGTTCAGCGTCATCATTCATCGCGACAAGGCCTACGAGTGGGGCCGCAAGGTCGCCGAGAAGCTGAAGGAATTGATCCCCCGGCAGCTGTTCCAGGTAATCATCCAGGCCGCGATCGGCCAGAAAATCATCGCGCGGGAGACGGTGTCCGCCCTGCGCAAGGACGTGCTCGCCAAGTGCTATGGAGGCGACGTGACCCGGAAGCGCAAGCTGCTGGAAAAACAGAAGGAAGGAAAGAAGCGGATGAAACAGGTGGGCTCGGTGGAGATCCCGCAGGAGGCCTTCCTCGCCGTCCTCCAGGTTGACTGACCGGGTCCTGGTCATCCAGACCGCCTTCCTGGGCGACGTGGTGCTGACGACCCCGCTGCTGGCCGCGCTGGCCGCCCGGCATGGACCGGTGGACGTGCTCACCACCCCGGCGGCGACGACGCTGCTCGCCCCGCTTCCCGCGGTGCGGCAGGTGATTCCGTTCGACAAGCACGGGCGGGACCGCGGCTGGATCGGCGGCATGCGCATCGCGGGCCAGCTCCGCCGGCAGGAGTACGCGCGGGCCTATCTCCCCCACCGGTCCTGGCGCTCCGGGGCCATCGCGCTGGCCGCGCGGATCCCCGAGCGGATCGGTTTCGCCGACGGGGCGCGGTACTTCTATACGGAATCCCGGCCCCGGCCGGCGGGGGGCCACGAAGTGGAGCGGCTGCTCGCGCTGGCCGGGGGTAGTGGCAGCAGCTCCGCTCCGCCGGTGGACCTGGCGCTCACCGGGGCCGACCGGGCGGCGGCTGGCGCCTGGCTCACCCAGCATGGCGTGGGCGCTGAGTTCATCGCCGTGGCCCCGGGCTCGATCTGGGGAACCAAGCGGTGGCCATACTACCATGCGCTGGTCGCCGCCATGGAGGGGCCGGTAGTGGTGGTCGGAGGGCCGGAGGATCGCGGGCTGGGGGAGGAGATCGCCGGGGCGGCACCGGACCGGGTGCACAATGCCGCCGGCGACCTTCCACTCCGGGTTTCCGCGGCGCTGATCGAGCGGTCCCGGCTCCTGGTGACCAACGACTCCGCGCCGCTGCACCTGGCGACAGCAACGGGGACGCCGATCGTGGCGATCTTCGGGCCCACGGTGCCGGCGTTCGGGTTCGGGCCGCGCGGGGCCCGGGACCTGGTCGTGGAACACCCTGACTTGAACTGCCGTCCCTGCTCCAGGCACGGGCCTCAGCGCTGCCCGCTGGGTCACCACCGGTGCATGCGGGAGCTGACGCTGGAAACCGTGCTGGCAACGATCAAGGCCATTGGCTGAGAGGATCTGCGATTGCGTTACATCGTCGGCATTGATATCGGCGGCACCAATCTGGTCATCGGGTGCGTCGCCGAGAACGGCTCCTCGCTGGTTGGGCTCCGCTCGGAGCCCACCCGCGCGGAGGAAGGGCCCGACGCGGTCACCGGCCGACTGATCGGCATGGCCCGGGCCGCGATCGCCGATTGTCAGAAGTCTCCCGGGGCCGAAGTCATCGGTATTGGCGTGGGCGCGCCAGGGCCGCTCAACACCAGCACCGGAGTAGTGCTGCTGACGCCGAACCTGGGCTGGGTCAACCTGCCGCTCAGGGACCTGATCCAGGAGGGAGTCAAGCTCCCGGTGGCGCTGGACAACGACGCGAACTGCGCCGTGCTGGGCGAATGGTGGCAGGGCGCGGCGCGGGGCACCCGCACGGCCATCGGGATCACCATCGGCACCGGAATCGGCGGCGGGATCGTGGTGGATGGCCGGCTCTATCATGGCCATTCCGACTGCGCGGGCGAAATCGGGCACACCACGATCGAGATGAACGGCCGGCGCTGCAAGTGCGGGAACTACGGTTGCCTCGAGGCCTACGCCTCGGGTCCGGCCATCGCCCGGCGCGCCATCGAAGCGATCGAATCGGGGTACGAGACCTCGCTGCCGCGGTACGTGGAGGGGCGGCTCGAACTGATCACCGCGCAGACGGTGTACGATGCGGCGCACAACGGCGACGCCCTGGCCGACGAAGTCGTGAGCGACACCGCCAAGTTCCTGGGCGCCGGACTGGCCAACCTGATCAACGTCTTCAATCCCGAAGTCGTGGTCGTCTGCGGCGGAGTGACCTACGCGGGCGACAGCCTTTTCGTGCCCCTGCGGCGAGAGGTCAGCCGCCGGGCGTTCAAGCCCGCGGTCGAGGTATGCCGGATCGTGCCGGGCGAGCTGTCCGGCACGGCAGGGGTCTACGGCGCGGCCCGGGCTTTCATCGAACAACACGCCCATCCCGCGTCTCGCCAGTCTGACCAGGCGGGCGGCTGAGCCGCCGGCGAGATGAAGAAGATCGGCATCGTGGGCTCGATGGTCTGGGATCTCATTTATGGGCGGGATCCCGCAGCCGCGCCCGTGCAGGAGTGGGGCGGGATCGCGTATGCCCTCTCCGGCCTGGACGCCGCGCTGGAAGACGATTGGCGTATCGTGCCGTTGATCAAGGTCGGCCGGGATCTCGCGCCGGAATCGGCGCGCTTCCTCCAGACCCTGGCCCACCTGGCGCCGGGCGGCCGTTGCATCGAGGTCCCGGTCCCCAACAATCGCGTCACCCTGCGCTACGAATCGGCCGAGCGGCGATGCGAGCGGATGGAGGGCGGGGTGCCGGGCTGGACCTGGTCGGAACTCGGTCCCATGGTCCGCGACCTCGACGCGTTGTACCTGAACTTCATTTCGGGATTCGAAATGGGCCTGGGGACCGCGCAGGCCCTGCGCCAGGGATTCTCCGGGCCGATCTACGCCGATTTCCACAGCCTGCTGCTCGGCATGCAGCAGGACGGCATTCGCCGGCTGCAGCCGCTGCCGGACGCGCCGCACTGGTTTGGTTGCTTCAACATGGTGCAGCTGAACGAGGACGAGATGGGCCAGCTTTCTCCCGACCCGCTTTCGCTTTCCGCGGCGGCCCTGGGCGCCGGGGTGTCGCTCCTGACCGTGACCCTGGGACCCAGGGGCGCGGCCTACGTGGCAGCTCCCGGCGCGGGCACCTCCGCGGTGCGCACCGCGCTGGTACCGGCTCCGGCGACTGACGCACTGGACCCGACCGGATGCGGCGACGTATTCGGAGCGACGCTGTTTGCCCGGCTGCTGGCCGGGGATACTCTTGAAGACGCCATGACACGAGCCAACACGATGGGGGCGAAGACCGCAGGTTACCGAGGGGCCACCGGCCTCAACCGGTTCCTGCGGGGCGAGCTGGTGAGCCGGTGACCCGCATCGTCGAGGTGCCCGCCCATCTGGATGACCGCAGCTTCGATCAGTTCGCCCAGGCGCTGGCCTACGAGAGTGAAGCCCCGGAGCGGATACTGGTGGACGCTCACGCCGCGCAGTGGGCCTCGCCATACGGGTTGGTCGCGCTGCTGACCGCGGCCCAAGGCCTGGGGCAGCTCCGGGGCGAAAAACCGCTCCTGGCGGTCCCTACCAGCGACGATGTCCGACGTTACTGGTCCCGGGCCGGCTTCTTCAAGTACGGAGCCGACCTCTTCGAAATCCACGGCAAGGTGCCCAAGGCGCCCACCGATGAATCCGACGTGCTGCTCGGCATCACCCCGGTTCGCGCGGCAGAGGACGTTCACGACGTGGTAGGCAAGATCCAGGAAGGCGCCCGACGCATTCTGGCCGGCGAGCTCAAGCTCGAAGCCAAGGCGACGATGGGCTTTGCTATGGCGCTTTCAGAAGCTTGTCAGAATATTGTGGAACATGCCGGAACCAGCGGGTGGGCGGCGGTCCAGGCTTATACGTGGCGGCGGCGGTTGGGCCGCCGGGTCGTGGTTATCGCGGTGAGCGATGCCGGGATCGGTTTTCGCCGCTCGCTGGAAGGGGTGCAGGCCCGCCGCTATGGCGATCGCTGGGGCGACGGCGCCGCACTCGAATCTGCCCTGATCCAGGGTGTCAGCCGCTTCCGCGATCCGGGCCGCGGCCAGGGACTCGCCGGGATCAAGCGCTACCTGGCGCGCTGGGACGGCAAGATCTCCATCCGGAGCGGCACCGCGCGGCTGACGATCGTGCCGACCTGGGACGACGACGTTCCCCTCAGCGAGCACCTCCCCTATTTTCCCGGATCCCAAGTGCAGATCGTCATACCCGCGCAAAGCGACACCCCGCGATGATCCATACGATTCAACTCGACCGCATTCTGCAAGGTGCGGTGGACACCCCTTATCGTGACCTCGTGACCCGCCCTACCGGTGCCGCGGTCCGCCGCAGCGTGGAAACGTCCATTTCCGAGGCTCACTGCGTGACCGCCCTGCTGGATTTCTCCTCGGTCGGCCTGCTCGATTTCAGCTGCGCCGACGAAGTGGTCGCCCAGCTGCTGCTGGGTGCGAAAAGCGGCGAAGGCCACGTCCTGCTCATGGGTCTTTCGGAAGACCAGAGTGAGGCGATCGACCACGTTCTGCGCAACCGCCACCTGGTGGTAGCGGTGCTGCCGCATCCCGGGGAGACGCCGTTTCTGCTCGGAGCCACGTCGCCCGAGGCCAGGAATGCGTTTCGTTTCGTCCACGAAACAGGCCCCTGCACTGTGGCGGACCTGGCCCGGGAAATGAACTGGGATCATTTCTTCGCCCTCGCGGCCCTCCAGGAACTGGCCGGGCACCGGCTGGTCGGGGTCGACCGGGACTACTACCGCCCGATTCCCCTGCAATGAGCCCGCGCCGGTTTGGTTTTTCCACGACCGCGGTGCACGGCGAGCCCCACCGCCGGGCGGACTGGACTCCGGTCGTCCCTCCCTTGATGCAGAGTAGCACCTTCGCCAATCCGGTGGGGTCCAGCGAGGAGGTGCTGTACACCCGGTACGGCAACAACCCGAACCAGGTCTCGCTGGCCAAGAAGTACGCCCTGCTGGAAGGCGCGGAGGAGGCGCTCTTTCTTTCCAGCGGCATGGGAGCCACGGCACTCGCGCTGCTGGCGGTGCTCCGCCCCGGCGACCACCTCGTCTCCAGCGCCTGGATCTACGGCGGCACCCGCCGGCTCTTTGATGAAGAATTCGGCCGCTTCGGAATCGAGGTTACCTACGCCAATCCGGAGCAGCCCCGGCAGTGGCGCAAGGCGCTCCGCAAATCCACCCGGGCGATCTTCCTGGAGACTCCCACCAACCCGCTGATCCGGCTGGTGGATATCGCCCCGCTGGCCTCGCTGGCCCGGGAGGGCGGCTACGCCCTGCTGGTCGATGCCACGTTCGCCAGCCCGATCAACCTCCGGCCGCTGGAGCACGGGGCCGACGTGGTGATCAGCAGCGCCACCAAGTATCTGAACGGGCACACCGACGTCATTGCCGGTGCGGTGGCGGGGTCGGGCTCTTTCATAGAGGAAGTGACCCGGCTGATGCGGCTCTGGGGACAGGCCATCGACCCCCACAGCGCCTGGCTCATCGATCGCGGACTCCGGACCCTGGAAATCCGGATGGAACGGCACTCCAAGAACGGCAAGGCCATCGCGACCTGGGCCGAAAAGCAGCCGGGGATCACCAAGGTCACTTACCCCGGGCTCTCGTCCCATCCGGACCACAAGCTGGCGAACAAGTTACTCGACGGGTTCGGCGGCATGGTCGGCCTCCAGATCAAGGGCGGGGTCGCCGCCACCGAGCGCTTCCTCAAGAAACTGCAGATTATCACCCACGCCCCGAGCCTCGCGGGGGTAGAGAGCTTGATCTCCGAGCCCCGGCTGACGTCGCACGCCCATCTCTCCAGCGAGGAACGGGCGAAGATGGGCGTTCCCGACGGTTTCGTCCGGTTAAGCTGCGGCATCGAAAACTCGGATGACCTGATCGCCGACCTGGAGCAGGCCTTAGGGTAACCAAGGTACCGGGTACTGCGTACTGGATTGGACGTGCAAGTTCACCCAGTACCCAGTACCCGTCACCCAGTACTTCTTTACCCCGACCGCTGCCATCCCTATCTTCCGCATGTGATCCAATTCTCCCACGTCTTCAAGTCGTTTCCCAAGGGTGGATTTGCGCTGAAAGACGCCTCCCTTCACGTGGCGAAGGGTGAGTTCGTTTTTCTGACCGGGCATTCCGGCGCCGGCAAGTCTACCATGTTGAAACTGATGTTCGCCGAACAGCGTCCCTCCTCGGGCGATGTGCGGGTGTCCGGTTTTGACATCGGAGATCTGTCTCCCTCGGAGATTCCCAAGCTCCGGCGGCGGCTGGGCATCGTGTTCCAGGATTTCCGACTGCTGGAAGACCGGACCGCGGAAGAGAACGTGGCTTTTGCGCTCGAGGTCACCGGGTCCCGCAGGGAGATCATCCCGGGCCGGGTCCAGCGGGTCCTGACCCAGGTGGGACTGGCCGGAAAGGCCTCGGCCTATCCCCGGGAGTTGTCCGGGGGCGAGCAGCAGCGGGTAGCGATCGCGCGCGCCCTGGTGAACGACCCGGCGATTCTCCTCGCCGACGAGCCGACCGGCAATCTCGACGAGCGGGCGACCCGTGGCGTCTTTCAGCTCCTCCGGGACATCAATGCAGGTGGCACCTGTGTCGTCATGGCGACGCACGACCTCGACCTGGTGCGCCAGACGTCCTACCGCACGGTGGAACTCCGGGAGGGCAGCATCGTTTTCGACAGTGGGCTCGACGAATCCAACGGGGCGGACCTGCAGTGAGGCTGGTTTCCCGTGAGGCCCTGCTGTCGTTCCGCCGGGCACCGCTCTTGTCGGCACTCTCCGTCACCACCATCGCCTTTTCGCTCTTCGTGGTCGGCCTGTTCGGCTTGGTCGCGCTGAACCTGCGGGCGGCATTGCGGGGCGTGGAGGAGCGGGTGGAGGTCGTGGCGTTCCTGCTTCGCGGCACACCGCCGGAAACCATCGCGACCGCCTCGGAAGACATCTCCGCCTTTCCCGAGGTGCAGACGGTGGACTACGTGAGCGCCGAGCAGGCGCTGGCGCGGGCCCGGACCACGATGGTCGAGTTCCGCGACGTCTACCGTGACCTCCAGGTGAATCCGTTGCCGGCCTCGCTGGAGATCAGCCTGAAAGAAGGCTTCCGCGACGCCGAGCACGCGCGGGCCGTGGCGGACCGGGTCAAGGCGTACCAGTTCGTGGAGGACGTGCGCTATGGCCGCGACTGGATCGAGCGGCTGGACAAGCTGCGTAACATTGCCGGACTCGTGGTGATGACGATCGGGCTGGCGTTTGCCGTAGTGGCCGTGGTGATCATCGGGACCACCATCCGGATGACCGTGCTGCAACGGGCCCGGGAAATCGCCATCATGCGGCTGGTGGGTGCCAGTGACTGGTTCGTGCGGGGTCCATTCCTCCTTGAGGGTGCGCTGAAAGGGTTCCTGGGAGGAGCGCTGGCCGTCTTGCTCAGTTACCTGGGCTACCTGCTGTTCCGGGGCAACCAGATCGGCACCACGACCGGCCTGGTGTTCTTCCAGCCGGTGCACATCGCGCTCATCATACTGTTCGGGACGCTGCTGGGTCTGAGCGCCAGCCTGGTGAGTGTCGGCCGGCATTTGCGTAATGTCTAGGGCGCTAAGGCGGTACGGCGGTACGGCGGTAAGGAACAGCCTCGCGTGTCTCGGATTCCTGCTGGTTGCCGCCCCTTCAGTCGTTGCTGCCCAGAACAACGTCCCCCAACAACTGGAAGAAAGCCGGCGGCGGATCGACCAGATCCGCCGGGAACGGGAACAGCTGCAGGAGGAGCGGACCCGGCTACAGGGCCAGGCTCACACCCTGGACCAGGAATTGTCCAACATCGAGCGGCAGCGGGAGACCACCAATCGGATCGTCAACGAGCTGGAGTCCCAGATCGGCGGGCTCAACGTGCAGGTGGACAAGGTCAGTTCGGATCTCGCGCTGGCGGAAGACAACCTGGCCGAGAAGCGCGCGGTGCTCTCCCGCCGCCTGGTGGACATCTACAAGCGGGGACCGCTGTACGGCTTCCAGGTCATGCTCGCAGCCGAGTCCTTCGGCGACCTGCTGAGCCGCTACAAGTACCTCTACCTCACCAGCCGGCAGGACCGCACCCTGCTCACCGAAGTCGAAAGCCTCCGCGACCGGGTGCAGCGGCAGCGGCAGGAAGTGGTGCAGATGCGGAGCGAATTCAGCCGGCGGCGAGCGGAACGGGAGACCGAGCTGCAGAACTACGGCACCCTGGCCAACGAGCGATCGCAGCGGTTGCGCCAGGTCCAGGGCCGGACCCGGAGCACCGAGCAGCGATTGAGCGACCTGGAGCGGGACGAGAACCGGCTCAATGACCTGCTCGCCACGCTGGAGCGCAACCGCCGGGCCGGCGAGGCCGGCACTCCGGTTGCCGGCTCGCTTACCACGTCCGACATCGGCAAGCTCGATTGGCCGGTCGACGGCAACATCCTGTATCCGTTTGGGCGGGTAACCCTGCCCAGTGGCGGCGTGATTCGGCGCAACGGGATCGGAATCGCGGCCAGCCCGGGAACCGCGGTCAAGGCCGTTGAGTCCGGCACGGTGGAGTTTATCCAGCGGCTCAGCACCTATGGCCTCACGCTGGGCATCCAGCACGGCAATGGGTACCGCTCCCTCTACATGCACCTGGGCGAAACCCGGGTCGCAGTCGGAGCGGCGGTCGCCCGGGGGCAGGTCATCGCGACGGTAGGCGAGGCCACCTCGGACGAGGGCTCCCAACTGTACTTCGAGATTCGCGGTGAGAATGGAATTGCGCTGGACCCGGCAGACTGGCTGCGGCGACGACGGTAATCCTGAGGGAGCGTAGCGAACCGAAGGATCTCTTTACTCGCACCAGAAGACGCCGGCTAGAGATCCTTCGCGGCGCTCAGGATCAGGCGGCGACACTCTCCGCAGTACCGATTCTCTCTTCCTTCTGCGCCTTCCCCCGCAACAACGCCGCTTCCACCAACGCGAACAGGTCTTCGGTCTGCAGCGCGGAAGGATGAGGGAATGACACGATGCCGGCGGACAGCCGGGGCCGGTTCTCGGGGAGGAGATCGGCGAAGGGATGCGACGCAATGCGATTGCGCACCCGGCCTACCGAGCGGCGGGCGCCGTCCAGGTCGGTCTCGGGGAGGATGAGGGCAAACTCGTCGCCGCCATAGCGGGAGACGAAATCCGGAGCGCGAAGCTCGCGCTGCAGAATGGAGCCCAGCTCCACCAGCACCCGGTCGCCGGTAACGGTGCCGAAGCGGTCGTTGAGGGTCCGCAGCTCATCGACATCGAGCAGGATGAGACTGAAGCTCAGGGCGTAGCGCCGGGCCCGCTCGAACTCCTCGCGAATTCTCCGGTCCAGCGCGTCGAGGCTGCCGCAGCCAGTGAGCGGATCGGTGGCGCCCGCCTGCGCCTGGCGGCGGTAGACGCCGGCCCGCCGTTCTTCGGTTTCCAAGAGCCGGCTGGCGGCCTTGGACAGGGTCTGGGCAAACTCGAGCTGCTGGTCGGTGAGGGGGACATCGTTGGCGCCGGTGCGCAGCAGGAAGACTCCAGGCGTGCGGCCCTGCAGGTTCACCGGCAGCGCCACCACGCTCCTGAGGTCGGGCTGCACGTGCTGGTCCGACCATCGCTGCCGTACGCTCTGGAAAAGCGGATGCTCCTGCACATCGGACACGACCACCGGCCGTTCGGTGCGCACCGCTTCGACGATCTCCGGGTAGCGGGTCAGGTCCACCTGGAGATCGCGCACCGTGGGATTCTCGAAGACCGCGAGCACCCGCCCCACCTGCTCCCCGGCGGGGGTGAGCACGAAGGAGCACCGCGCCAGGTTCAGCGCCTCGCCGATGCGGCGCACCAGCGTCTGCACGATCTCATCGGGCCGGAGCGCGCCGGAGGCTTCCTGAAAAATGTCGAACAGCAGTTCATGCTGCTCGGATGACTGGCGCATTCCGTCCACATCGGTGCGCCCCTTGATCCGGGCATGGGCCCGGGCAATGATCTCGGGCAGGTGGCCGGGACTCACCATCACGTCGGACGCGCCCAGCCCGAGCATGCGAGTCACCGCCTCGGCATCGCCACGGTTCAGCACGACGACGATAGGTACCCCTTGCCAATGCCGGCCGGCGAGCCGGCCCAGCTCCTCGGTCAGATGCGCATCGGCTTCGGCCGAGGTCAGCAGGATGAGATCGGGGAGGGGACCGCTGGGGCGGGAAATCGTGATGCTGTCGGCTTCGGTAACCTGGAAACCACCTCGCACCAGCGCGCGCTCCAGCCCTTCCGGCCGCGCGGCCGGATCGCCAAGGAGAAGAACGCGAGGGCGTACGAGTTCAGTCACCGGTATCGCCTAAAAAGAGCGGGGGAACGTACCCTCAGGGTCACCTCTGTCAAGCGAAAGCAAGCGCCCCAGCGTCGCCAAGACGACGATCGCCTCGGTCCACACGTTTCGAACCCGGGCGAATTCCACCGCCGGGAGGAGGCGTGGCGATCGGGGCGAGCCTGGATCGGCCAGATTGGTTTTCGAATCGTTTCGAGGCGAGCCGGAACTTAGCAGCCTCGGGGGGTGAATGCGCACGATTCGTACCTGCCAGACCGGACCGGACCGGACACCCCCTAACTGGCCCAATTGCAAAGTCTTTCATCGTGGAACTGCCGCTGCCAGAAGCACTTGGAAGTGGTCCTCTATGTCGCGTCAGGGCCACTACAGGGTGCCGGGAGAAGGGGCTGAAGGGACTGCAGAATTTGTCGTGTTGGTGCGTTGACCCTCAGGCGGTTCGTCCCCATCTTCCGGCCATGCGAATCCTAAACATCACGACACTGATCACCATTGCGCTCGCCACCACCGTCTCGGCCCAGCAGGTGCGGCTCGGCGCTCGACTGGGCGCGACCTGGTCCTCGACGCTCATGAAGGACGTCGTGGTCAGTCCGATCAGCGTGAAGGCAGGCATCGCCCCCACCCTGGCGCTCAGCGCCTCGATTCCGAGCGGCAGGAAGTACCGGCTCGGCCTGGAGACGGTGTTCACCACCGCCTCAGTGAAGGCAACTGAGAATGGCGTCGACACCGACCTGGGCTCGCTGCGTACCGCGACCATCCTGCTGGCGGCGGAAGGCCCGCTCATGGTGCGGGATTTCTATTTCCGGATCGGCGTTGGCCTGATGAAATACCTGCCCTCGGAAAAGACCGGGATATTCCAGCAGGGGGGGCCCACCCGGATCACCGGAAACTTTACGGCCGAGTATCGCAAAGACCTTCACCCCGGTTGGGAGTGGGTGGCGGCGGCGCGCTATGGGCTAAGCAGCTTCACCACCAAGGAGCTGCAATCCCGCGGCTTCACCCGGAGCCAGGCCATTCACCGCGTGGGACTCGAGGTCGGAGTGGTGAAGGATTTCTGAGATGAAACCAACCATGCGCCTGTCGCTTTGGATCGCCGCGACCCTGCTGGCCGGCTGCACCGATATCGGCACGCCGACGCGGCCGATACCCTATGAATCGCGGCTGTTCATTCCGTTCGACAACCAGGGCCAGCCGGCGGTGGACAGCCTTCGCTTTCACTGGCCCCGAACCGCCATCCCGGTTCGCTATTGGGTGGAAGACAGCGTGGGGGCTCCGGCCCTGGTGCGGAATGCCATCGCGACCTGGAAAACGGCATTCCTCTACAATGAATGGGACGCCACCGTGGTGAGCGATTCCAATTCGGCCGATGTCATCGTCCGGGTGGAGAACATCCCGCCCAAGCCCAGCCCGTCAACCATCCGGCTGGCAAGCCTTCGCCCCGAGTGCGAGGGCGCGACCGACGTGGACACCGTCGCCACCCGGCAGGAGTTCCTGGTGCCGGTCCGGGTCTTTCTGAATCCCAAGTTCCAGAGCGACAGCCTCGGCCTCTGCTTGAGAATCACCGCGACCCACGAAGTCGGACACACCATGGGGCTGCTGCAGCACTCGGGCGACGTGAACGACATCATGTTCACCGACCCGCAGGCGATCCGGCTCTCGGACCGGGACATCGCGACCGTGGAGGCCCTGTACCACCGCGAGGCGGACATGCATCCGGTAAGGCCCTGATTTCGGGTAACGCAAGTACTTGCAGCAAAGAGATTTAGGGACTCCACGCCCCGGGTGGTTGCGACACGCCGCTCCACGGTTGATCTTTCCCCTCCCTGTATACGCGCCCTGCCTTCCAGTTCGGAGGTCGGGCGCTGCCACTTGAACACCCAGCGCCCGAAACGCGGAAGGATTTCATGAGTACGCAGGCTGCCCCCCGCACCCGTGATCGGCACCCGGACTACCGCCTGGGCTTCGAGCCTCGCGGCATCCACGCCAACCTGATCGCGCCGCAGTTGTACGAGCACGCGCTCCGGCGCAATGAAGGTGTCGTGGCTGAGGGTGGTGCGCTGGCGGTCGTCACCTCGCCGCATACCGGGCGGTCCCCGAACGACAAGTTCGTGGTCGACGAACCCGGTTCCAGCCGCCAGATCTGGTGGGAAAAGAACGCGAAGCTCTCCGATCCTCAGTTCGACAAACTCCTGGCCCAGGTCACGTCCCACCTGTCCGGCCAGGAAGTGTATCTCCAGGATCTTTATGGCGGAGCAGACCCCGCCTACCGCCTCGCGGTTCGCTTCGTGACGCCCAATGCCTGGCAGGCCCTGTTCGTGCGGAACATGTTCATCCGGCCGCGCCAGGCCGAGCTGGAGGGATTCGATCCCGGGTTTACCGTGCTGCATGCGCCGGAGCTGCAGGCCGACCCGGCGGTGCACGGGACTCGGACCGGGACCTTCATCGTGCTGCACTTCGGGCGGCGCATGGCGCTGATCGGGGGAACCCGGTACGCGGGCGAAATGAAGAAGGCGATTTTCACCGTCCTCAATTATTTCCTGCCCCAGCAGGGCGTATTGCCGATGCACTGTTCCGCCAACATCGGCAAGGACGGCGATACCGCGATCTTCTTCGGGCTCTCGGGCACCGGCAAGACCACCCTGTCGGCCGACGCGACCCGCGGCCTGATCGGCGATGATGAACACGGCTGGAGCGAGCACGGCGTCTTCAACTTCGAGGGTGGGTGCTACGCCAAGGTGATCAAGCTCCGGCCCGACACCGAGCCAGAGATTTACGCCACCACGCACACCTTCGGCACCATCCTGGAAAACGTCGACCTCAATCCCGAGACCCGGCGCATCGATTTCGATTCGGCGAGGATCACCGAGAACACCCGCGCCAGCTACCCGATCGAATTCATTCCCAACCACGTGCCCACCGGGGTCGGCGGCCTGCCCCGGAACATCGTCTTCCTGACGGCGGACGCGTTCGGCGTGCTGCCCCCGATCGCCCGGCTCACCCCGGAACAGGCGATGTACCATTTCCTGTCCGGCTACACGGCCAAGGTCGCGGGGACCGAACGAGGAGTGACCGAACCCTCCGCGACGTTCAGCGCGTGCTTTGGAGCGCCATTCCTGCCGCTACATCCCGGGGTGTACGCCCGCATGCTGGGCGAGCGGATCGCGCAGTACGGGTCGCGGGTCTGGTTGATCAACACCGGGTGGACCGGCGGGGCCTACGGCACCGGCAGCCGCATCAGCCTGCCCCATACCCGCACCATCGTGCGGGCGGCGCTGGCCGGCGGCCTCGACAAAGTCCGCTATCGGAAGGATGACATCTTCGGGTTCGAGGTTCCGACCGAGATTCCCCAGGTACCGGCATCGCTGCTGACGCCGCGGGAGACCTGGACCGACAAGGCAGCCTACGATACGCAGGCAGCGAAGCTGGCCGGAATGTTTCGCGAGAATTTCGGGAAGTACGCCAGCGAGGTGCCGGAAGCAGTGCGGGCCGCAGGGCCCCGGGCCTGAGCTAGCGAAGCTCCCCTCCGGATGACAGTCGACTTCGAGATAATTCGCGATCCACTCTGGGACAACATCCGGGTGGATCGCGCTGTTATGCGGCTGGTGGACACGCCGGCCCTCCAGCGGTTGCGCTACATCCGCCAGCTGGGACACGCCTTCCTGGTCTACCCCGGTGCGACCCATTCCCGCTTCGAACACGCTCTCGGCACCTATCACCTGACCAAGCTCGCGTTGAGCGCCCTGGCCGAGCGGGGCGAGCTGGCCCAGGTCTCGGAGGAAGACCAGCTCGCGGTTCGGTTGGCCGCCCTGCTCCATGATATCGGGCACTATCCGTTCTCCCACGCGCTGGAGGAAGCCGGGTTTCTCCATCACGAAGCCCTGGGCGTTCAGTACCTGGCACAAGGTGAGCTGGCCCAGGCTCTGGCGACCTTCGGCGTGAGCGACCTCGAGTCCCGGATCGGTGCGCTCATCCGGGGGCGGAGCAAGAGCCCGCTGGCCGGCCTCATCTCCGGCTCCCTGGACCTGGACAAGATCGAGTACTTGAGTCGAGACGCCCGGATGTGCGGGGTTCCCTACGGCGCAGTTGACGTGGCGCGCCTGATCTCAGCCTTGTCGCTGGTCTCCACCGAGCGGGGACCCGAGATCGGGGTTCATGAGAAGGGAGTGAGCGCGCTGGAGTCGCTGCTCTTCGCGAAATACCAGATGTACCGGAACGTGTATTGGCACCACGCGGTGCGCTCGGCAACCTGCATGTTCAAACGGGCAGTGGGGGCCGCGGTCCTCGCGGGGAATCTCACGGCTGAAGCGGTGGCGGGGCTGACCGACGGGGGACTGATGGAACGGCTCTTCGTCGCGGATCCATCGGGCCTCGCCCTCGCCGTGCACCAGCGGCGGCTCTACAAACGGGCGCTCGACCTTCCCGCGAGTGAAGTGCCGGAGGATGCCCAGCCCTGGCTCTGGGAACAACCGGGCCTGCTCGGAAAGGTCGAGGACATGTGCGCGGCACGGGCGGGACTGAAACCGGGAGAAGTCCTCCTCGACTTCCCGGTGCGCTCGGCGATGCTGGGTGTGGACCTCCCGTTGCGTACCCGGGACGGGCTGGTCGACCGGTTGACCTCGGAGGGACGCGAAGGCCAGCTCGGCCTGCCCCGGGTGGCCGAAGAGCTGTACCGCACGGCGCGCCGCTTCAGGGTCTTCGTGGCGGCGATGCCGAAACAGCCTATGGATTGGGTCTTGGAACTGGTGAGGCTGCCGGCGGAGAGGGTGCTGCGCCAGATCAGCCGGTAATACCCGCGGAGACCGGGACCGCCGGATGCTCGCCCGACGGCGTGTCGATGGTTTCGATCTTGATGATGATCGCGGTGATGTTGTCGAGTCCGCCCCGCCGGTTCGCCTCGGTGATCATCCGGTCCACCCAGGTCTGCGGGCCGCCGTCGGAAGCGAGGATCTTGCTGAGTTGCTCGTCCTCCAGCATCCCCGTCAGTCCATCGGAGGCGAGCAGCAGGACGTCCCCCGCCCTCAGGCTTCCAAAGTACACGTCGGCCACCACCTCGTTGCTGGCGCCCACGCAGCGGGTAATCACGTTGCTGTAGGGATGGACCCGCGCCTGTTCTGGAGTGAGCAACCCGGCGTCCACCTGCTCCTGGACGTAGGAGTGATCCTTGGTGACCTGCAGGAAATGCCCGTCGCGAAGCAGGTAGGCCCGGCTATCGCCCACCTGGCCGATCATGTACCGGCGGGGCAGCAGGGTGAGCGTGGTGACCGTGGTCCCCATGCCTCGCTTGTCGTGCTCGGCGAGTGTCCGGTCGAAGATCGCTTCGTTGGCGGAGCGGATTGCTACCCGGAGCCGCTCCCCAACACCCTCGTCATTGAGCCCCCGGAGCGAGCCCAGCTCCTTCGAAATGATCCGGACCGCCATCTCACTCGCTACCTCGCCCGCCGCATGCCCCCCCATGCCATCCGCGACGATGAAGACGCCGCGGTCGGCGAGCATCAGGTAGTTGTCCTCGTTGCCGGAGCGAACGATTCCGACATCGGTGCGGGCGGCGCAGGAGAAACGCACGAGGTTATCGGTTCAGCAGGTAGTAGACGAGTGCGGCCAGGCCTGCGATCAGCAGGGTGGGGATTATCCACTTGCCTCCGGATTTCGCCGGGGCCGTCACCACCGGAGGTGGGCGCCGTGCCGTGGGGACGGGGCGGGCCTGCGCTTCCCGGGGCGCTGGAGCCGGAGCTCGGGGCGGAGCGGCGGACGCGGGCGGTGCTGGGGTTGGCCGCGGCGTCGGTGCGGGAGGCGGGGGTGGAACCTTGACCGGCTCCATCATCTGGGTTCCACTGCCCTTCGCCACGCCCATGGCATCGTCGGTTGGCTCGAAGAGGACGGAGACCTGGCCGAAACGCACGGTCACTCCCGGACCCAGCGCGACCTCACCGCTTACGGCCTCCCCATCCACGAATGTCCCGTTGGTAGACCCGAGATCGGTCAGCACCCAGACGCCTTCCCTCCGCTGCAGCTTGGCGTGGGCGGTGCTTACGCTGTCATCGGCGATCACCACGTCGTTGTAGTCCGCGCGCCCGATGTTGACCACCGGGACCCGGATCGAAAGCCGGGTTCCCTTGAGCTTGCCGCTCCGCACCAGGAACGCGGCCATCTGTCCCGCGCTCCCCGAGGGACGGGAGGGCGCTTCCGGAGGAGCGGTCGCGGCAGCCGGGGGCGCGAAGGGGCGAAGCGATTGCCCGTGCATCGTGTCGTTGAGCCGGTGCGAAGCGCCGGCGGGCGGAATCACCCCGCCGCTCGACATTGCCGTCGCCGGAGGCATGCCGCCTGGCAACGGAGCCGGGTCAGGCTTGATCGGCGGAATTATCGGTCCGCTCGACATCGGAGTGGACAGGGGCGGTACCCCCGGCGGCAACGGAAGCTTCTCGGGAGCTGCCGACACTGCCGGCGGAGGCGGAGGCGCCTTGGGCGCCTGGTCGGCGTAAAAGCGGAACTCGGAATCTCCCACCCGGATCATGTCGGCGCGCGCGAGAGTGCGCGGGCCCTGGATCCGCGTCCCGTTGACGAAGGTTCCGTTGGTGCTGAGATCGGTGAGGACGTACCCCTCGGAAGTCGCGGTGATCTCCGCGTGGCGCCGGGAAACCTGGTTGTTCTCCACCACGACATCGTTACCGGCTTCCCGGCCGAACACCAGGCTGGGACCCACGGTGTATTCGCGGCCGTCGGTGAGGCAGACCAGCCGCCCCCCGGTCACCGGGGCGGGGCCACCGGCGCTCCTGGGAGCCGATGGGGCGCTCGACATCGCCGCGATGGCGGAGGCATCGAGGAACTGGGTCGACCCGCTCTTGCGATTGTCCACCACCAGCAATTCGAGACCATCGATCTCGATCCGGTCGCCATGCAGCACCGGCACCGACTCGGCGCCCACCCGGACGCCATTGACGAGGATCGCCGCCGCGTCGGATGCCCGCGAGACAATGGCGCTGCCCTCGGTCGTGGCACGGAGAACCGCGTGACGGGCGAGAATGCCCTCTCCCTCCAGCACCAGGCCACTGGAGGCGTCGGTTCCAACCGTGAGTTCGCCGGCGGGTATGTCGAAACGTCGCCCGCCGAACTCGAGTTGCATCATGTGGGCTGATCCTGATCGTTACAGGTTTTCGACAAACGTACTGGGATTCACCCTAAAGGCGCAAGCCAGTGAGGGTTACGCAGTTTGGGCCGGGCGCTGCTGCTCGAATTGCAAGCGATAGAGCCGGTGGTAGATGCCTTGCTGCGCCAGGAGACCCCGATGGGTTCCCCGCTCCCGGATCTCGCCGTGGTGCAACACCAGGATTTCATCGGCGTGGAGAATGGTCGACAGACGGTGGGCCACGACCAGGCTGGTTCTCCCTTCCATTACCTCGGCGATGGCCCGCTGGATCAGGGCCTCCGACTCGGTGTCCACCGAGCTCGTCGCCTCGTCCAGGATCAGCACCCGCGGGTTTCGGGCCAGAGCCCGCGCGAAACTCAGCAACTGTCGTTCCCCCACGCTCAGCGATCGTCCCCGTTCCCCCAGCACATGGCGGTAACCCGAGGGCAGGCGCGCGATGAACCGGTCGGCGCCAACCCGCAGAGCAGCCTCCCGAACCTCCGGCTCTCCAATCGGTGCGTCGAGGGCGAGGTTGCGCTGGATATCGCCGGTAAAGAGGAAAAGGTCCTGCTGTACGAACCCCATCTGGGCCCGCAAAAGGTCGGTGGGGATCTCCCTGATATCGACTCCATCGAGCGTAATCCGGCCCCGGACCGGCTGGTAGAATCGGAGGAGCAGGCTGATGATGGTGGTCTTCCCGGCTCCAGTGTGCCCTACCAGCGCCACGGTTCCTCCGGCCGGCGCCACAAACGAGACATCCCGCAACACCCAGGGCCCGTCTTCGGAGTAGCGAAACCAGACCCCTTCGAAGGCGATCGCGCCGCGCACCGGTTGGGGAAGCACCTTCGGATGCGCCGGCTCGGCGACGCTGATGTCGGTATCCAGCAGGCGGAAGATCCGCTCCGACGAGGCCATCGCGCTTTGCAGCAGGTTGTACTTCTCCGAGAGGTCCTGCAGCGGCTGAAAGAACCGGCGGGTGAGCTGGATGAACGCCGCCAGCACGCCGACGGTGAGGGTGCCGGCGATGGCGCGGAGCCCCCCGTAGTACAACAACGCCGCGATCGCGACCGAGGTGAGCAGCTCGATCACTGGAAAGAAGACCGCGTAAATGGTGATCGACTTGAGGTGCGACTCCAGGTGCTCCCGGTTGATCGCGTCGAACTGACGGGCCGCCGCCGCCTCGCGGTTGAACAGTTGTACCACTCGCATCCCGCCCAGGTGCTCCTGGAGGAAACTGTTGATCTTTGCCAGGCGGACCCGGATGTCGCGAAAGGCGTCGCGGACCCGGCGGCGGAAAATGGACGCCGCGAGAAAGACCAGCGGGATGACCCCGAACGCCACCAGAGCCAGGCGCCAGTCCTGCACCAGCATCATCGTCATGATGGCGAACAGGGTGAACACGTCCCCGAACACCGTCACCAGCCCCGAGGAGAACAGCTCGTTCAGGGTTTCCACGTCCGAAGTCACCCGGGTCATCAGCCGGCCGACCGGGTGCCGGTCGAAGTAGGGAATGCTGAGCCGCTGGAGGTGGCCGAACACCTGGAGCCGGAGGTCGTACATCACCCGCTGTCCGAGGTAGGCCGTCAGGATGGTGCCGCCATACTCGAAGACGAATTCCAGGACCAGTGCGATGGCGAAGAAGAGGGCCAGGGTAGCCAGCAGGCCGGGATCGTGGTGGGGGACCGCAACGTCGAGCGCCTGCTGGGTGAGCGCCGGGCCCACCAGGGACAGCGCCGCGGTCGCCAGCAACAGCACGATGGCCAGCAGCGCGGCCCACCGGTACGGCCGGAGATACCGGAGCAGCCGCCGGAACAACGCGGCGTCGTAGGATCGTTCGAGAGGTTCTTCGCTGTGGTCCATCGTCAGGCTGCGGTCACTGCTTCTCGCTCACGGCCAGCTTCTCGTCCGCCGTCAGGCCGTCCTCCAGCTTTTCCTTGATTCCCTGCCGCACCCAGCGGGAAAAGACGATGAACCCGAACGCGATGGTATAGTAGCTCAGGATCAGTCGCCAGATCAGGGTATAGAGCGGCGCGGTGCCCTTCGCGACGTACACCGACATGACCACGGTCGATAGCACTTCGGCCACTCCCGACGCGCCGGGAGTCGGGGCGAAATAGAGCAGGAAGGTGATGAGGGTCTGCACCAGCAGGATGTCGACGAAGTTCGCGTGAATGCCCACCGCCCTGAGGGCGACATACCCGGCCAGCAGCTTGTTGGCATGCGAGGGACCGGAGATGATCGTCGCCCAGAACAACGCCAGCCAACCGCGCGGCGTGTTGAAGGCCACCACGCTCTTGTGGGCTTCTTCCACTCCGGCCCGCAGCTTCTCCAGCCGTTCGCTGACCCGCCGGCTCCGCTTCCCGACTTTCCCCGCGATCCAGTTGATAAAATCGCGCACGATGCGGGGAAAGAAGATCACAAAAACGAAGAGCAGGCCAAGGAAGGCGAAAATTCCCCAGCTGCCGAGGAAAAGGTCGTAGAGCGACAGCCCAAGCACGTTGCCCTTGTCGCCCAGTGATTTCCCTGCCCCGAATACGAATGCCAGCGGGCCGGCCATGGCGAAGAACGCCACCGTGGCAATGAAGGTCATGAGCGTGGACGTCATGGCCACCGGCACGCTCAAGCCGTAGCGCCGCATGGTGTAGATCATCATCGGCGCGGCCCCGGACTGCAGCGGCGTCAGGTACGCCGCCCAGGCGCTCATCCCTCCCGCCAGGATCATTCCCTTCAACGGCGGCTTGGGGTGGATATGGCGCGCTACCACCCAGAGCCGGAGCCCGCCGCCGATCCAGTCCATCGATGCCAGGCCCAGCCCGACCACCAGCCAGGGCCAGCGCACACCTTTCAGGGACTGGATGAACGCGGGAAGGTTGTTGCCGTACAACAGGACCGCCCCATATCCCACCAGAGAAATGAGGAGGAAGATCTCGAGACCGCGAAGCAGCAGGCGAGGAGCGAGGACGTTTTTCGCCATGAGCCGGGAAACTACAGGCCGATGAGACCCGGGGCTAGGGGCGAGCCGTCGCCCAATTATCTTTCGGGCAATGCCCGGTTACATCCGCATCGTCAATGCCCGCCAGAACAACCTTCGCGGCGTTACCGTAGACCTCCCCCACCGAGCGCTGACGGTCGTCACCGGCCCCTCCGGCTCCGGCAAGAGTTCGCTCGCATTCGAGACGCTCTACGCCGAGGGACAGCGCCGCTACATCGAGTCGTTGTCGACTTACGCCAAGCAGTTTCTCGACCGGATGCCCAAGCCGATGGTGGACCGGCTCGAAGGGCTGGCGCCAGCCGTGGCGATCGAACAGCGAAATCCGACGGTGTCGAGCCGCTCCACCGTGGGGACGGCCACCGAGGTCTATGACTTTCTCCGACTGCTCTGGGCCCGGGTCGGCAAGCCGATCTGCCGGAAGTGCGGCGCGGCGGTTCGGCGTGACTCCCCGGAAAGCGCGACCGCCACCATCATGGCAACACTGGCGGGGCGGCTCCAGGTCGCGTTCCCCCTGGTCGCCGCGGCTCGAACCAATCACCAGCTGGTCGTCGAGAACCTGGCGGCCCTGGGCTTTGTCCGGCTCCTGGTCGACAACCGTCCGGTCCGGCTGGACGAGCTGCCGCCCGAGGCCAACCTCGGCGCCGCGAAAGAAGTCCTGGTGGTCGTCGACCGGCTGGGCGTCCAGGAAAGCGACCGGCTCCGGATCAGCGATGCGATCGCTACCGCGTTCCAGCAGGGTGAAGGCGTGGCGCTGGCCGTGCACGAGATCGGGCGGATCCGGTTCTCCGAGTCGCCCGCGTGCAGCAGCTGCGAAACGCCCGCGCCATCGATCACTCCCGCGCTCTTTTCCTTTAATAATCCGCGAGGCGCCTGCGGCGGATGCAACGGCTTCGGGGCGGTACTGGAGTACGACGAGTCGCTGGTGATTCCCGATCCTTCGAAGAGCCTGGCCCAGGGCGCGATTGACCCGTGGACCAAGCCTCGCTACGAGACCCGGCGCCGGCTGCTGATCGAAGCGGCCCGCAAGCTGGGCGCCGATCCCGACAAGCCATGGGCACGGCTTAAGGCGGCGCACCGGCGCGAGCTGCTCTATGGCAAGGTGGGCCGGTACCTGGGGATCTTTCCCTTTCTCAAGGGCCTGGAAGAAAAGCGCTACAAGCAGTACATCCGGGTGTTTCTCCGGCAATACCAGCTCGCCAACACCTGCCCGCTCTGTTCCGGCTCCCGGTTGAACGCCCAGGCGCTTTCGGTGCGCATCAACGGCGAGACCATCGCGGAGGTAGCCAGCCGTTCGATCGACGACATCCACCTCTGGTTGGAGCGGCTCGAGCTCGGCGAATCTGACCGCACGATCGCGGCGCTGATCCTGGAACAGCTCGAATCACGCATCGCCTACCTGCGCGACGTGGGGCTGGGCTACCTCTCGCTCGACCGGCAGACCCGGACCCTTTCCGGTGGCGAGGCGCAACGCATCGCCCTCGCCAACGCGCTGGGTTCCCGGCTGGTGGATACGCTGTACGTGCTGGATGAACCATCAGTCGGCCTGCACCAGCGGGATATCGACCGGCTGCTCGGCCTGCTCCGCCGGTTACGCGACCAGGGGAACACCCTGGTCGTGGTGGAACATGACATGGCCGCGATCCGGCAGGCGGATTTCATGCTGGAGCTGGGACCGGGCGCCGGGGAGAAGGGCGGCGAGGTGGTGTATGCCGGGCCCCTGGAGGGCGCGACCAACTCACTGACCGGCGAGTATCTCACCGGGCGGCGCCGGATCGGCGTGCCCAGCGTGCGACGAGTGGCCGGGCCCGCCTGGCTTGGCATCCGGGGAGCGACCCTTCACAACCTTGACCGGGTAAATGCCGATATTCCGCTCGGCACCCTCACCGTGGTGACCGGCGTATCCGGCTCCGGGAAGAGCACACTGCTGCACGACGTCCTGTATCGCCAGCTGGAGGCGCGGCTGCGGGGCGGGCACAGCGCCAAGTCTCACCTGGGTGAACCGGTCGGAGCGGTGGAGGCGCTGACAGGGTGGGAGACGATCCACGACGTGGGGCTCATCGACCAGAGCCCGATCGGCCGCTCGCCCCGCTCCAACCCGGTCACCTATATCCGCGCGTTCGACGAGATCCGCGAGCTCTTTGCCGATCAGCCCGAGGCCAGGCGTCGGCGCTATTCTCCCGCGACTTTCTCGTTCAATGTCCCCGGTGGCCGCTGTGAGACGTGCGAAGGCGCGGGCTTCGTCCAGGTCGAGATGGTGTTCCTCGCCGACGTGTTCGTGCCCTGCGAAGCCTGCGCGGGGACCCGCTTCAAGCCCGAGGTGCTGCAGGTCCGGATCCGGGGCCACTCGATCCACGACGTGCTGCAATGGACGGTGGACGACGCCATCAACCGGTTCCGGCACCAGCCCAGGCTGGGCGCCGCGTTGTGGCAACTCCAGCAGGTGGGCCTGGGATACCTCCGGCTGGGCCAGCCGGCGACGACCCTGTCCGGCGGCGAGGCGCAGCGGCTGAAGATCGCCCGGGAGCTGCTGTCGGCGGGAAAGAAGAGCGGGCGCAAGCTGTACCTGCTCGATGAACCCACTACCGGGCTTCACCTGGAGGATGTCCGGGTCCTCATCCAGGTTCTCGACCGGTTAGTCGATGCCGGGCACACGGTCGTCGTGATCGAGCATCACATCGATGTGATCAAGCGGGCGGACTGGATCATCGACATGGGGCCGGAAGGCGGCCCGGGCGGCGGGCAGGTGGTGGTGCAGGGGCCGCCGGAAATCGTGGCCGCCGAGCCGCGCTCCCACACCGGTCGCTACCTGCGCGACGCGCTGGAGGAAACTGTTTACATCCCTGAGACCACTGAATGGCGGGTTGGTGACATCGCCTAGAGATGATACGGCGCTAGCGGTTCGTCGCTTCACTCTCTTCGCGAGGCTCCACCATGCTGAGACCCCGATCCATTCTTGTTGCCGCCGCCGTGACAGTGTTGCTGGGTTGTGACAAATCGCAGGACCTCCCCACCACCAGCATTCCCAGCCTCGAGACCTCCGCGCTCGGCGGGTTTCGCACCTCCCAGTCGGCGCAGGCCCACGCCCTGGTACCCCGCGCCGACCTGGTCCCCATCGTAACTACTGGGGATACTCTGCCCGGCGGTGCCATCTGGGCCCCCGTACCGGATGGACTCGGCGCCTACAGTGACGGCACCAACCTCGTCCTGTTCGCCAACCATGAGCTGACGTCTTCCGGCGTTCCCGACAACAACGGCGTCGCCCAGTTCCTCAACGCCCGGGTGTCGCATCTCATTCTGGATCCCCGGGCCAAGACCGTCTCGGATGCCACGTTTTTCATCACCGGCACGGAACAGTATCAGCGGCTCTGTTCCGCGACCTATGTCGGTCTCCATGAAGGTTTCCCCTCCGGCTACTTCTTCACCGGCGAAGAATCCTCGGGCGGCGTCCACGATGGCATTCAGCTGGCGATCGGACAGAATGGAACCGTTCACGAACTGCCCTGGCTGGGTCGCTACGCCCATGAGAACCAGATCGGCGTGCCCGGATTTCCGGGCAAGGTGGTCACCGTTGGCACCGATGACACGCGGGGAGCTTCAGAGTTGTACCTGTATGTCGGCAATAGCGAAGCCGATGTGATCAACGGCACCGGCAAGCTGTACGTGTTCACCACTTCAGCCGCGGTCGACGTGTCGGTGCTGCACGAAGGCGGAGAGTATCCGGGTCAGTTCGTCGAAGTGCCCAATGCGGCATCGATGTCCTCTTCTCAGCTGCAGGCCGCGGTGACCGCGCTCGGCGCGTTTCCCTTTGTCCGGCTCGAGGATGCGGACTACCAGAAGGGGGTCGGACCTGACGGCAACCCGTCGATCTACTTCGTGGACACCGGCAATGACGTGACCTTCTGTTCCGGCGGCGTGGTGTGCGATACCTACGGGTCCATTTATCGGGTAGTCTTTGATCGGAACGATCCGACCAGGGCAACGCTCATGCTGCTGGAGCGCTCGCGGGGCTGGCTGAGCGAGTGGGCTTCGCCCGATAACATTTCCGCCGGGCGCAACAGCCTGATGGTCCAGGAAGATCCCGCGGTGCCGACGTTCGCGCGAGCACCCCGGATCTACCAGTTTGGCTTTGACCGGCGCGGCCGGCTCGCCTCCCGGGGACAGGCGGTCGTCGAGTTGGAGAACACCAATTGCGTAGAGGCTCAGGGAACCTGCTGGGAGTCGAGCGGGATCATCGACGCATCAGCGTGGATGGGGCCGGGAACCTGGCTCTTTGACATCCAGGCTCACAGCCTCCCCGCCCCGGCCGCGAACCTGACGAAGGAGAATGGGCAGCTGCTGTTCCTGCGGATTCGGGGATCTTGAAGATTGAGGGGATTGATAGGATTGACGGGATTGATGGGATTGGGTTGAGATACTTTCAATCCCCTCAATCCCCTCAATCCCTTCAATCCCTTCAATCCCCTCAATCCCTTCAATCCCCTCATTCCTCACAGGCTCGCCACAGGTACCAGGCAGCCACTGAGCGATACGGCGCCCATCGCCGGCCGTATCGCTCCAGCTGGGCGGGTGTCGGCAGCTTCCGCTTCCTGAACGCCCGCGCGAACCCCTTGCGGACTCCGTAGTCGGTCACCGGCAGCACGTCCGGGCGGCCCAGTCGGAAGATCAGCAGCATTTCCACCGTCCAGCGGCCGATTCCCCGGATCGAGGTCAGTCGCTCGATGATCTCCTCGTTCTCCATGCGCCGCAGTCTGGTCATGGAGGGCACCGTGCCGTCCAGGCTCTTCAAGGCGAGGTCTCGCAGAGCCGCGACCTTGCCGCGGGAAAGGCCCGCGCCACGGAGCCGCTCATCCGAGGCTTCCAGCAGCGATTCGGGCCTGAGCCGCCGGGCCGGCTTGAACAGTCCGACCAGCCGGCCATGAATGGTCCCGGCCGCCTTGCCGGTGAGTTGCTGATACACGATGGACTGCGCCAGCGCCGCGAAGGGATCTTGCACCGTTTCCAGTTCCAGGCGGCAGGGCCCGGCGCGGTCGATCACCAACGCGAGCCGGGGGTCGGCGGCACGGAGATGCTGAACTGAGATATCTCGATCGTAGGGCAGGTTCATGGCGCTGGGAATGAAAGGGACCGAATGATAATCCCGGTGGGCATTATCTTCCCTGCCGACCCGAATCCCTGACCCCCTGACTTCTTCTCCCCTGCCCCGGTTCCTCGCCCCGGCAATCGCCTGGATGGTCCTGGCCCAGCTCATGTTCACGGCCATGAACATTTTCAGCCGGCTGGCCGGCGAGGACGTCCCCTGGAGCGAGGTGGCCGGGGCGCGCTTTCTCTTCGGGGCCATCGTTGTCCTCCTGGTCGCGAGAGCCAACGGAGCCTCGCTCAAGGCGACTGACCGGAAAAACACCTGGCTCCGCTCCATCTTCGGAACCCTGGCCTCGATCGGGTTCTTCTACAGTGTCACGTCGCCGCGAATCCCGCTGGGGGACGCCATCACCTTGGGCGCCACCGGGCCCATCTTCGTCGCCCTGCTCTCCCGGCCCCTGCTCGGCGAACGGGTCGGCCGCCATCTCGGCATCGTCGTGCTGCTGGCCTTCATCGGGGTTGTCGGCGTGGTCCGACCCACGTTTCAGAGCGCGGCTCCGGTGGCGCTCATGGCGACGTCGAGCGCGTTCTTCTATGCGCTCGCGATGATCTGGCTCAGGAAAATCGGGCCCAGCGAGAGCAGCGAAGCGATCGTCCTCCACTTTTCCGTGGTCGCCGCCCTCACCAATTTTGCGATCTCGATCCCGGTATGGGTCACGCCCAACCCGGAGGCCGCGCTCTTCCTGGTAGGGACCGGACTGACCGGCGGTATCGGCCAGATCGCCATGACCCGCTCATATGCCTTCAGCAGTGGCGCGGCCCCCTTGAGCGTCCTCACCTATCTCAGCATCGTGTTCACCCACATGCTCGCAATTCCGATCTTCGGCGAGCACTCCGGGATCCTCCAGCTGGCCGGCGCGGGCCTGGTGGTTCTCTCCGGCGTGCTGCTGGCGCTTGACGCCAGGCGGAACGGAAGGCTGGCCACCGATGCCTGAGCTTCCCGATATCACCGTCTATATCGAAGCGCTGGCTCCCCGGGTGCTCAACCAGCCGCTGATCGGCCTCCGGATCACCAGCCCGTTCGTACTTCGTTCAGTGCATCCCCCGGCTTCGGATTTGACCGGCCGCCGGGTCACCGGGCTGGAGCGGATGGGCAAGCGCATCGTCTTCCGGTTCGAAGGGGATTTCTACCTGGTGCTCCATCTGATGATCGCGGGAAGACTCAAGTGGCTGGGGCCGGCTGCCCCGGTTCCCCGGAAGGTAGGACTCGCAGCGTTCGATTTCGCCACCGGCACCCTGGTCCTCACCGAAGCCGGCGCGAAGCGGCGCGCCTCGATTTACCTGGTGCGAGGGAAGGAAGGACTGGCGAGCCACGCCCGGGGAGGGCTGGAGGTCATGGAGAGTTCGCTGGCCGAATTCACGGAGGCGCTGAAGCGGGAAAGCCACACCCTCAAGCGAGCGCTCACCGACCCCCGACTGTTCAGCGGGATCGGCAACGCCTACTCCGACGAGATTCTCCACCGGGCCCGCCTGTCCCCGGTCCGTCTCACTCGGCAGTTGACCGATAGGGAAGTCGCGACCCTGCACCAGGCGACCCGCGAAGTACTCGCCGAATGGATCGACCGGTTGCGGCGAGAAACCGGCGACGGTTTCCCCGTAAAAGTGACCGCTTTCCGGGAGGGCATGGCCGTGCACGGCCGTTTCGGCCAACCCTGTCCGGTTTGCGCGTCGCCGGTGCAGCGGATCCGCTACGCCAGCAACGAGACCAACTACTGCCCCACCTGCCAGACCGGCGGCCGGCTGCTGGCCGATCGCAGCCTGTCCCGCCTGCTGAGAGAGGATTGGCCGAGGTCACTTGAGGAACTCGAAGAACTGAGGAGAAGGTAGCAGCAATTAATGATCGTTCTACTTTGCTTCTTGCACCCTTGCGTTAGGCAGTTGCTGGCCTCAGCGAAACTCGGCTTCTCAGTGGTGTGCAGTGCTCCGCGCCCTCTGCCTCCTCCCACTGGCGCCCGTATCGGTTCCCTTCTAGCCTTCTCCCCATGACGCGCTGGACCCTCCGCCTGATCGTCGCCAACGTGGTGATGTATTTCCTGTCCGAGCTGAGTCCCCGGATAGTCTACCAGTTGTGGCTGGTTCCGGCGGAGCTCCTGGTCCGGCCCTGGACCGCCGTCACTTCGATGTTTATCCACGGCAGCCCCGGACATCTGTTCTGGAACATGCTGGCACTGTTTTTCTTCGGCCCCCGGGTGGAAAGCCGGCTGGGTGACCGTCATTTCCTGGGACTCTATTTCGCCAGCGGCATCATGGGAGGCGTCCTCTCGCTCTTTTCTCCTCATGTCCCCATCATCGGCGCGTCCGGGGCCATTTTTGGCGTCATGCTGGCGTACGCCATCTTCTGGCCCCGCGACCAGATCCTCCTCTGGTTTGTTCTGCCGGTTCCCGCCTTTGTGCTCATCGCGATCATGACGGTGATGAACCTGCTGCCCGCCATTTCAGCGATCGGTCAGGGCGACGGCATCGCCCACTTCGCCCACCTGGGCGGGTTCCTGGGCGGATATCTCTATCTGAAGTGGATCCAGCTCCGGTCCCCGGCCCGGAGCTTCCGGGCCCGCGCCACGCCGCTTCCTCAGAAGCCGCGGATGTCCGGCGGGACTGCCGACCTGCAGCGATGGTCCTCGATCCGTCGTGACAAGATGCACGAAGTGAATCGGGAGGAAGTGGACCGAATCCTGGACAAGATCAGCGCCAAGGGCATCGCCAGCCTCACCGCCGGTGAGCGCGAAGTCCTGGACCGGTTTTCAACTCAACACTGAACCGCGCTAGCGTCTAGGGTTTCCGGGTCGCCTTCGCGATCATCTCATCGGTGTCGATTCGTACCTCGAATCCGCTGGCGCGGCCGTTGGCGACCTGGAACTCAACGGCCATGTCGGCCATGGAATCATAGATCTGGCCGTCTTTCATCACCGTCGGGAAGAACAGATCATCACCCGCCCTGATGAGCAGGACCTTCTCCATCCCGGGCCACGGCGCCGGGTCCCACATCCCCCATAGCGACCCTCTTTCATAGACAACGGTGAACGTCGTCGGCGGCGGCGCCTTCGCGGCACCACTGTCAGCGGTTGCGGATTGGCCCGTGCTGTCCGAGCTGCCCTTCGCGGAGTCCTCTTCCACCCACGCGAAATCGTACTTGCCGACATACTGGCGGGCCAGGTCGGCGGCGACCGTGATGGGATGCGACGGCGTCACCGTCACATTGAGCGGTACGTACCGGTCCCCCCATTGCATCGCCATGATGGCACCGTCCGGGCGAACCTCGGGGAACCACCAGGTCAATACGTCGATCGGGGCGCGGTGTTCTGGATGAGCCGTAATACGGATCTGCCACGGATGTTCGGCCGGGCGCTCGGTGTGGTACAGTTTCGCGGTGGTGTCGAACATGACGGTCCAGTCGCTGTCGGCACGCACCGTCATCCAGACTGAGTATTTCCCCTTGGGTACCGCGTGGCCGTTGATCTGCACGTCCCTATCCAGCTCAAGCGTGGTCGCGTAGTTCGCGCCTGGGGTCCACACTTCTCCCCATTTCACTTCTCCACCGAAGACACTGTCCCGCCCCCGGGCCCGCGGTCGCGCATAATCCAGCTTGATCGTCGTGCCGTCGACAGTCTGGGCGACCTGGCCCCGTTCGCTGGCGCGGATCTGGCCCTCGAGCGGCGCGGCAGCGGCGGCGAGAGCAACACCGATCATTCCCGCCATGACGGGAAAAACCCTGGAAGCCATAGAACTCCTGTAGCGTTTATAGGTGAACGGCGATGGGTAACTTATCCGTACCGGGCATCAATCCCCGCCCGGATCTGGTCCAGCGTTTTCCCGGCCTGGTGCAGGCGGAACGCGAGCCGGCCCTGGCCCTGGCAGACCTCGCACATCATGGCCATGCCCTCTCCCTCGTAACAGCTGAGCAGGGAGTAGAAGCCGGCCCGGGTAGCACAGCCGCAGTGACAGCCGATACCGTCCACGATCTGGGGGATCTGGCGCACCTGCTCGAACGCGGTAATGGCGTCCGGGTGATCGGTCAGCTTTTCCTTGGGCAGGACCCTGGCAGCGGTGATCCCGGGCCGCGGCTCCGGGTGGGTGACGTGCCGAATGTGATGATGACACGAAGCAGGCTGCGGGGTGCGACGCCGGACTCCGGTCGCCAGGGCGAGGATCGTTCCGGAGCAGAAAAAAACGAATTCGCGCCGCGATGATTGGGCGGACATGACGCACCTCTAGGGAGTCGAGACCTTACCGGAATGCCGGATAATATGTCCGGGGACTGCGAACCGAAAGAGTCCACCGGAGGGCCCTGGAGAGACCTGCTCGCTACCTACGAGAGACGTGAGGAGTTGGATGTATTCATGCCGGGCCCAGGCGGGCCCGGAGGCTGGCGATCAACGTTTCGGATTCGCCCACCTTGCTTAGGACATCGGAAGCGCCGAGTTCTCGAAGCCAGTCCAGCATGACCTCGTCGGTCTGCCGGGTGTACACCAGGACCGGCGGGGACCCGGGACCCTGGAGGGCCTGCAACAGGCCCACGGCATCCAGCTTCGGTAAGGCGACGTCGGTGACGACGGCATCCGGCTTGAGCCGCCTGGCATACGCCACGGCAGCCTCGCCGTCCGCAGCCTCGATGACGGTGTACCCGGCCCGCTCCAGCTCTTCCTTCGCCGTACGGCGGTCCCCACGGTCATCATCCACCAGCAGCAGGCGGAGGCCCGTCGCTCGGGCCCGCGGGGGCGGCGGCGCCGCTCTGGAAAAGGGCGCGACCGGGGTCGCCTGTGGACCTTTGAGCCGGGCAAGGATCTCGTCGACCGTTGATTGCGACTCCGCCGCCTTCACCGTCGGCGACGCCACGTTGTCGATCAATTCATGGATGGTGGTCGTGCCCGCGGTGACCCGCTCCAGACCTGATTCCCACAATGAGCGCATCCCGGCGCGTTTCGCCGCCTCGACGACCTGCTCAATCGACTGGTCCTGGGCTATCGCCCGCGCCACCTCCTCGTTCACCGTCAGCACCTCGGCCAGGGCGATTCGACCGCGGTAGCCGGTGTTGAGACATTCGGCACACCCGACCGACTTCCGAAGTTTCTCAACCGAACACCCCATGAGCAGCTGCTGATGGTCGACCGGCAATTCGGCCAGCGTCACCGGCTGGGAACATTGGATGCAAAGTCGCCGGACCAGTCGTTGCGCCACGATTCCCTTGAGCGCGCCGCTCAGGGACGCCCGATCCACCCCCATTTCCACCAGACGGGTTATCGTGGACACGGCGTCGTTGGTGTGCAGCGTGGACAGCACGAGGTGACCGGTCATCCCGGCCTTCAGCGCGATTTCGGCGGTTTCGCGATCCCGAATTTCCCCCACCAGAACGACGTCAGGGTCTTGACGCAGAATGGAGCGCAATGCCGCCGCGAAGGTGAGTCCGGACCGATCGTGGACCTGGACCTGGTTGACTCCCTCGATACGGTACTCGATAGGGTCTTCGACAGTCACAATGTTCTTCTGCTGCGACTGGACGTAACGGAGGCCCGAGTAAAGGGTTGTCGTCTTCCCGGAGCCGGTTGGCCCGGTCACCAGCACCAGGCCCTCGGGTGAGGCCAGCAGTTTCTCGAAGCGATGGGTCTCTCCGGGACCATAGCCCAACTTGCTGAAGTCTGAGATCGCGTTCCGCGGATCCAGGATTCGGATGACCGCCTTCTCCCCATGGGAACCCAGGGGCAGCGTCGATACCCGGAGGTCGATGGGCCGGCCATCAAAAATGACCGAGGCGCTGCCGTCCTGCGGCTTCTTGCGGTTTGCGATGTCCAGGTTCGCCATCACCTTGAGGCGGCTGATGAGATGGGCCGCAACATCGGTGGAAAGCTGGGCCACGTCGTGAAGGATGCCGTCAACCCTGCATCGCACCAGCAGGCCGCGCTCAGTCGGCTCGAAGTGAATGTCGCTCGCCCCGGTGCTCACCGCATTCATGACGACCTGGTCGAGGGTTTCCACCGCCTTGCCGCGAACCGGGACGATGACCTCATTGCGAGTCGAGGGGGCCGCGAGCACCCATGAGAAACGCTGATCGGTTGGCGCAGCGGTTCGCTGGCCAAACACAAGCTCCCGGGCTCGGCGAATGGCCGCGGGACTGGCGACGCTCAGCACCACGCGCCGCCCGGTAGCGAACTCCAGGTCGGCTTCGAGGGAAGGATGGAGCGGATTGGCACAGGCCACCTCGAGCCGGCCATCGACCACTCGGACCGGCACCGCCTCATACCGAATCGCGACCGCGCCATCGAGCAGGTCCGCCCGGTCAGGGCCCGATTCAGAAAGATCGGCGGCGGGCCGGCTGGAAACGGCGCAAGCAAGGTCGAGCACTTCCTCAGGGCTGGCACCGGCAGCTTCCAGTGCGTCCCACGCGCAATCCGCCTTGGACCCGGTGAGCTTCTCGACCACGGGATGTTTGAGAGCCCGGAAAGCGTCCAGGAGCCAGCGATCTGGCCACGGCGTGCGCACCGGTTTTTTTGCAACACCACTGCCATTGACCGGCTGCGTAGTGGAAGAACTCTCTCGCCCCACTGCAGGTTTGCTGACCACAGATGAGATGAGACCTCCCTGGTGGGTGGATTCGGGGAAACCCTGAGAGAAACCTGGGCAAAAGGAAGCGGGCCAGCCGTGAGGACTGACCCGCAGAAAGAGCCAAACGTCCGGGATCCGGGCCTTAACCTCCCGGATCACCCGTCTAAGCGCTTGTCCCTACGGGACCTTGGACTCCAGGATCGGATCTTCGATCAGCTCCGAGAATTTCTTAAGATCGATGTTGCCGCCCGAGACAATCCCTACGATGGGTCCGGGGCCCGCTTTCCCGGTCAACGCCGCCGCGAGCGGCAGGGCCCCCGCCCCTTCGGAGATGACTCGCGCCTTCTCCGCCATGAGTCGCATCGCATTTCGAATCTCCTCCAGGCTGACCACGATGAAGCCGTCGACCACTGGCTTCATTCGCTCCCACATCCGGGGGAAAACGCTTCGCCCACCGGCGCCGTCCACGAACGAAGCCTTCCATGCCGTAAACACCTGCGGCGACCCCATGCTGAAGGAAAGCGCAGCCGGAGCGGCGGTCTCCGGTTCGGCGCCCCAGACTTTGACCTCCGGCTTGAGCGCCTTGATGGCGCTACCCACCCCGGTGACGAGCCCCCCGCCGCCGATACCGGCAATGACCGCCACGGTGTCCGGTGCGTCCTCCAGAATCTCCAGGCCCATGGTCGCGTGGCCGGCGATGAAGTTGTGATCGTCGAACGGGTGTACGAAGGTCCCCTCGGCCCCGGGAAATGTCCGGGCTTCGAGCGCCTGCCAGGCAACTTCGAAAGACACCAGGATGAGCTTGGCGCCGAGTGCTCTCATCCGCTCGATCTTGGCGGCAGGGGCCGTCTCGATCGCCACGACCATGCACGGCACCCCGGCTTTCCTGGCGGCATACGCCACGCCCTGTCCGGCGTTGCCGGCGCTGATCGTCCAGACCCCGCGCTTGCGTTCCGACTCGGTCAGCATGGCAACCGCATTGGCGGCGCCCCTCAGCTTGTAGGCGTTGATCGGCTGCAGATTCTCCAGCTTGAGTCGGATGTCCGGGTAGTCTGGCCCCAGCTCCAGCCGCACCAGGGGGGTGCGGACGATGGTCCCCGCGATCCGCTGGCGCGCCTCCCGGACCTCGGCCAATTCGATGGGTCGGACCGCCTCAAGCATCCCGGACCTTCGTGGATTTGCTGGAGAACTCCCGGAGAGCGTCCTTCCCCACCCACCGGGCTGCGGGTTCCGGGGAGTCGGCCAGGCGCCGGGCCACGGCCTCGGCAGCAACTCGAAGCGTGGGTTTACGTTTGCCGATCGCCCTGAGGGCCATGTTCACCGCCTTCTTGACGAAGTTGCGCTCGTCGCTGGCCTCGCGCTCGATGAGGCGCAGCCCAAGGGCAAACAGCCCGTCGGCGGCGGCCTTGTCATGCGCGGTGAGGCCCCACAGCGTCGCAAAAGCCGCGCGCTTGACGAACTCCTCGCGCCGCCGGCTCCACTGCTCGACCTTGCCCCAGGCGTGCGGCGTGCGGTCGAACAGGTGAAAGCACAAAGTATCGCAGATGGCCCAATTGTCGAAATCCCTCGCCCACCGGTCCATCTGCGCCGCCGTAACCCGCGCCGGTTCGGCGACGAACGCCGTAAGCATGCGGGCCTCGTACCACCCGGTATCCCAGATAGTGGTCGCCAGCCCGTGGTCGGGTCCGATGCGCCTGGCCAGCACCCGGATGTCCGATACCGTCACGCCGAACGCGTGGTCGGAGGGAATGGCGTATCGCGCCATTCCCTCCCGGGTGCGCCGGGTACCGTGACTCTTGAGCCACGCCACCGCTTCCGTCGCGTTCATGCCGTGGGCATCACACCGTCGAACGCCTGCTTCAGTTTTGCGATGTCGATCTTCTTCATCTGCAGCATCGCCTGCATCGCCCGGTCTGCCTTCACCCGGTCCTTGTCCCCGAGCAACTTGCCCAGGATCGTGGGAATGATCTGCCAGGACAGGCCGTATTTGTCCTGGAGCCAGCCGCACTGCTCGTAATGGCCGTCGGAGAGCTTCCCCCACAGCTCGTCCACTTCGGCCTGGGTCTCGCAGCTCACGAACAGCGATATCGCCGGCGTAAACTTGTACTTGGGTCCGCCATTCAGCCCGATGAACTCCTGCCCCTCGAGCTGGAACGTCACCCCCATAGCGTTGCCCTTGGGACCCATGGTGCTCAAGACCTTCGAATTCTTGAAGATCGAGACGTAGAAGTCGGCCGCCTGTTCGGCATTGCCATCGAACCAGAGAAACGTGGTGATCTTCTGCACTGTCAGGCTCCCTTGTGTGCCGGCGTGGACAGCAGCCGGTCGAGTTGGTCGAAGCTGATCGCGACGCCCGATTCCATCGGCGACTTGAGCACGCTGTCGCGGATCTCCTTCGAGTCGTAGCGGAGCGTCATGATGAGCATGGTTTTCCCTGCGCGCTCTTCCAGCGTGACCGTCGAGATGCCCTCCCCTTCATACCACGGGTCATCGAACCGCTCGGCGCTCACGAGCCGGCTCGGCGGCGTGATCTCGCGGAAAACGCCGCGCATCCCCATCTCCTGCCCCGCCGCGCTGCGCCAGACGTAGCGGTACTCGCCGCCGACGCGCAGGTCGACTTCGCAGACCGGGAAGGTCCAGCCGTTCTGGAGGCCGAGCCAGCGCTGCAGCAGCTCGGGTTTGGTCCAGGCGTCCCAGACCATGGTGCGCGGCGCGTCGAAGACGCGGGTCATCGCGATTTCTCGATCACTGGGCGTGGTGACTCTTAGGGTTCCGCTGCTCATCGAAGATCTCCGGTCATTTCGTGGGTGGATGCTTCTTCTGCATGGTCTTCATCTCCTCGAGAACCGCGTCGAGGCGCTGGTAATTCTCCTCCCAGAACTCACGGTAGCGCTCCAGCCACTGGGTGACTTCCGCCAGCGGCTTGGCTTCCAGCCGGCGGGGCCGGCGCTGGGCGTCTACCCCGCGCGAGACCAGCCCGGCCCGCTCCAGCACCTTGAGGTGCTTTGAGATTGCCGGTTGGCTCATCGCGAACGGCTTGGCCAATTCGCTCACCGACGCCTGGCCCGACGCGAGTCGTGCCAGAATCGCCCGCCGGGTTGGATCGGCCAGCGCCGCAAACGTCGCGTCGAGCCGATCGGCCTGTTTATAACTTATAGGTTGCATAACTAATATGTTATATACAGCTCCCTCTGACAACCGTCAAGGCCCCTTGGGGACAGCAAAATGAAAAAGGGCCAGCCGGCAAAGGCTGACCCGTTGAGACGCGAACTCTTCGATCTACTGGAGCTCCCGAGGAGGGACTCGAACCCCCGACCCGGTGATTAACAGTCACCTGCTCTACCAACTGAGCTACTCGGGAAAGGCCTGGCGACAAGCGGGGTCAATCCTAACCAATGCCGCGAGGACGAGCAACGGCATGAATCTCGTCAGTTTTTGGTGCTGTCACCATGGGACTAGTGTCGTGACATCGCACAATTCGGGGGCGGCTGGAATGGCAGCGCGACGACAACTTAGCCCAAGCAAGTGAGAGAAATCACAAGCCTGTAACTGCTCCATTAACAATCAGTTGCAAAGCAAATGAGCATGCACTCACGTCAAAAATAGGATAGTGGGTACTCGCAACACGAAATTGGGGACTTTTCCCCCATTTTCGCGTCAATTTGGCGCATGCCTGAACCGCGTAAGCTCTTGTTGAAAAAGATGTTACATCATTCCGGCTACCGTTTCCCGCCCCCCTGCTTACCTTCGTTACATGCCGCTGCTCCCCTTGGTCGGGCATGAGGTTCTGAGAGATCAGTTTTCCACTGCCGTTCGTCGCGGCAGCCTCCCTCAGCTCCTCTTGCTGACGGGTCCACAGGGAGTGGGCAAGCAGCGGATGGGACTCTGGTTGGCCCAACGGCTTCTCTGCGAGGGACCTCCAGGTGAGCCGTGCGGGTCCTGCCGGCCCTGTCGCTTGGTTCTGGGCTTGGGCCATCCGGATGTGCATTGGCTGATGCCAGTGCCGCGCCCCAAGACGGCGGAGCCGGATAAGCAGGTCGAGGAGGTTGAAGACCTGCTCGGTGAGGTTCTCGAGGAGCGGCGGAAACAGCCCTTGTACGGTCCGCCGGAAGGTCTCGCAGGGCACTTTGTCGCCACGGCCCGGTTGATCATCCGCCGGGCCGCGCTGCGACCAGTGGAGGGCAATATCCGGGTTTTCCTGATCGGGTATGCCGATCGCCTAGTTCCCCAGGAGTCGAGCCCGGAGGCAGCCAATGCCCTGCTCAAGCTGTTGGAAGAGCCGGCCCCTGGGACCTATTTCGTCCTGACGGCGGAAGACCCGGAGTCGGTGCTGCCAACTATCCGGTCCCGCGCGGTGGCAATGCGGCTGGGAACCCTGAGGGACGAACAAGTGCGCGGCTTCCTGGGTTCGCACGGCGGAGAGGCCTCGGGGGACTTGGATGCCATGCTGGCGCAGGCCCAGGGCTCCATCGGACGGGCGGTGACCGACCCGGCCAGCGCGGAAAAGGGGTCCGCCCTCGCGGCGGCGCTGCTGGAATCGGCCCGGGCGAAGTCGCCGGGGTTGTGGGAATTGGCGCTCAAGCAGACCACGTTCTCGGCCCGTGGAGACTTCACCGCCGCCCTGGACGCGATGGCGGAAATGCTGGCGGAGGCCCTCCGGGGCCCCAGAGCCGGCTCGCGGCTGACCTCGGTGCCACCCCGCCGATTGCTGGCGGCGCTGGACCGGGTGGGAGAAGCCCGGGAAATGGCCCAGGGCAACGTGAACCCGCAGTTGTTGTTGGCGGTCCTCGGTCAGGATCTGGCGGAGACCCTGTGAGCCTTTCGCACCTGAATGATACCGGCCGGGCCCGCATGGTCGATGTCAGCGACAAGCCGATGGCCACGCGGACCGCTACCGCTGAAGGAATGGTGCGGATGTCCCGGGCGGCCTTCGAAGAGGTCCAGGCCCAGTCGGTGGCCAAGGGTGATGTACTGGCGGTCGCGCAGGTTGCCGGGATCACAGCGGCAAAGCGGACCGGGGAGTTAATTCCCTTGTGTCATCCGCTCGGGCTCGAGGCAATTGAGGTCCGGCTGGATCTCGACCCGGAACTACCCGGGGTCCGGGTGGCGGCCACGGCAAAGGTCGTGGGCCGGACGGGCGTGGAGATGGAGGCACTTACCGCGGTCACGGTGGCCTGCCTGACCGTGTACGACATGGTCAAAGCGGTAGATCGGGAAATGGTGATTGATGCAGTGCGCCTGATGAGCAAGACCGGCGGGACCCGCGGAGACTGGCGCCGCGCAGGAGAGTGAACCCGGTTTCTCGAATACAACAGGGGGAGATCCATGCACGAACCGACGAGTGAGGCGAAGCGACCGCTCGGAGCCAGGGGATTACTGGCCCGGGGGTTATTGGTTGTCGCCGCAGCCCTGCTGGTGAGTGGATTGGGTGGCTCCATTGGGGGCGCGCGCGCGGCAGACAAAGCGATGCCGGTAAGCGCGGAAGTCGCGTCACGGGAATTGTCGGACCTCCGGACCCAGCTGGAATCGGCCCGGGGTGAGCTGGCCGTGGCCCGGCTCCAGGTCGATCGGGCCAACGCGATCATGGAGTACTCGCGGCGTTACAAGGTCCCGGCTGACCTGGCCGCATCGATCTATGACATCGCCTTGAGTGAGGGCATCGACCCCTCCCTTGGATTCCGCCTGGTGAAGGTGGAAAGCAACTTCGTGCTGCGGGCCCGGAGCAATAAGGACGCGATCGGATATACCCAGATCCAGCCCGCGACCGCGAGATTTTACGCTCCCGCCATCACGGTGGAGAAGCTGTTCGAACAGGAAACCAATCTTCGCCTTGGCTTCCGATACCTGAAGGACCTGCTGCGCCGCTACGATACCCTGGAACTCGCGCTGCTGGCCTACAACCGGGGTCCCGGCATCGTGGACCAGATCGTCGCCACCGGTGGCGACCCTACCAACGGCTACGAACACGCGGTGCTCAAGGGGTACCGGACCAATCCGGCACGTCCAACCGTGGAGTAGCTGGAGCCACTTGAAGCCGATCAAAACAGAAGCGCCGCCCGGTGGGCGGCGCTTTTTTTTCGGGCGGGGAAACCCCTATCCGGGAATTTTGAGTCGAGTGCCGGCCTTAATGACGGAGCTGCTCCCCAGTCCATTGGCGGTGCGGAGTGCCGCCTGGGTGACCCCGTAACGCGCCGCCACACCGGAGATGGTGTCGCCAGGGCGCACCACGTGATAGCCGCTGGTGCTCGTGCTGCTCCTGGTAGTGCTGGTAGTGGCCACCCGGTTCGAGGTAGTGGACGGCGCGGCGGATGAAGCACGAACCCGCAGCCGCTGGCCCGCCCGGATGGTGTTACTGCGCAGCCCGTTCAGTGACTTCAGCTGGGTCACCGACAGATGATAATGCTCGGCAATTTCGGACAGGGTTTCTCCCGACCGTACCGTGTGCGTGCTGGTGACCGAGCGATGAATCTCGGCCCGGCGGTCCTCGGCCGCGGCCGCCTCCCGGGCGACGACGACGCCGCTGGTCGGTATGATCAGGCGCTGGCCGATACGGAGCTTGGTGCTGATCCGCGGGTTCGCCTCCCGAAGTTCGCTGACGCTCATGTGATAGCGCTGGGCGATGTGCCCCAGGGTTTCACCCCGGGTTACGAAATGCTCCCGGAAGGACACCCGTTTGCCCGGAGGCAGTACGGCGTAGGCCGCGCGCACCTTGTCGCCGCTGCCGGCTGGAATCCGGATGATACTGCGGCTCCCCGGCGGGGTCGCCAGCCGGAGATACATCGGGTTCAACTCACGAATGAAGGTCACTGTCGTGTCGGCCAGCCGGGCTACGACGTCGAGCCCGGTGGCGTCGGGAACCAGCAACGAGTCCCAGGTAAGGGGCTCGACATGGATGCTGTCACCGAACGAAGGGAATCCGTAGCGCCCCGGCTCCTTGGCAATGAGCGCCGCGGCGATCAGCTTGGGCACGTAGTCGCGGGTTTCCTGGCGCAGGTGCCGGGTATCGGCCAGGCGGAAAAAGGTCGCGTCGGAGTTCAGGCTGTCATCTTCTTCCTCGGGCAGCCGGGAAAGACCGCGGCTGACTTTTCCGCCTCCCGCGTTGTATGCGGCAGCGGCGAGGTAGACGGACCCGAACCGGTCTCGCAGGTCGCGAAGGTGGCGGACTGCGGCCCAGGTCGCGCGATAGGGGTCGCGCCGCTCGTCCACCCACGAATCCACCCGGAGACCGTACATCCGCGCCGTCCCCCGCATGAACTGCCACATCCCGGTGGCCCGGGCGCGGCTCACCGCGGTATTGGAAAACCCGCTTTCAATCAACGCCAGGTAAATCAGATCGCCGGGCAGCCCCTGCTCGGCGAGAGACTGGCGGATCAGGCTCTCATAGCGGGGCATCCGGGAGAGCCAGACGGTAAAACGCTCCCGCGCGGGCCCCTGGAAGAAGTTCAGGAAGTATTGGACTCGATCGTGGTTCGTGAAGGTAGCGACATCGATGTCCCAGGTTACCGCCTCTACCGCATTGGTACCCCCGGTCGAAACCTCGCCGGAATCATCTCCCGCGGCGGTCGCGCTATCCAGTTGCTCCAGGACTTCCGCATCGGCGGCGGAATCGACCGCGGAGCGAAGCTCGGCGGCTACTTCAGCAACGGGCAGTAGTGAATCGGGTGGAGGAGGCCGGACTGAATCGGGGGCGGTGCTTGGGACCGCCGCGGCGGCGGCCACGGTCGAGCCGGCTTCACGAGCTGTCCTGACCGAATCCCGCGGCGCAGTGGCTACCGGATGGGACCGGCCGGCGCACGCTGTAAGGACGGATGCCATTGCAAACAAGAACCATCGCTGCATGACTGGACTCCTCTTTTCACCAGGCCACACCAGACTCCTTGCGGCAACCGGACGGTAATGAACCTGAGCAGTTTCTCCGGATCCAAGCTCGCACCAACCGGGCCCAAGTCGCCCAGGCGACCGGCGCGACCCCGGCGGTTTTGTCGCAACTTCAAGAGTCATCGCATTATAGCTCAAGCTTCCCGGCTGGAGAACGGCTTCGGTCAAACTTCGGATACGCCCGGGGTACCGGGTTGGGGACTCTGGCTGTTTTCCAAGGGAAATTGTTCTGCCGCAGATTGACGGCGGATTGGCGTTTTTCGAGAACTGCGCGGCACGAATCTGAGATGCCTCACCCAGCCGTACCGTTGCGACTCGAACTATGTTTCAGCGCATGAAGAACCGATTCCCGAGGACTCGGTTCGTCGCGTTCAGGACGGCCAGCGCGGCGCCGCGAGAGGCGTCGATTTCAGTGAGGCAACACCCGACCAGGCGGTGGGCTCCGGCCTCGCCGCTCAGTGCCAGCGAGACGATCACCACGGTGGAGTCGAACGCACGGACCGCCTTGACGCCGAAGAGCTCGAATCGCACGCTATTGCCGACGGCTTTCACCAGGCATTCAACGGTGGCCTGGGCGGCGCACCGCAGCTCACCCGCCTGGGAGGCCAGGCCCTCGGATTCTCCCACGTACTCCACGTCGTCGATCCAGGTCAGGACAACCCGGGCCCGGCAGCGGCCATTCGCCAACCGGTCCAGCAAGAAGTCGGTGAATCGCAGTCGGTCAGGCACTTTGGAATTCGGCATTGCCGATTCTCAGCTCGGAAAACGTGAGGGAAAGGTAACCGGGGCATTCATGCGAATCTTATGCCTTGTAGCCCTGGGACTGGGCTTGGTAGCCCGGCCCGCGGCTGCGCAGGACCGGGGGATCCCGGACGGGGAGATCCGCCAATTGATCGCCGGGAGTGGAGGAACCATCGCGGTTGTCGCCTGGGACCTGGGCAGCAGCGACACCCTGATGCTCTCTCCGGACCTCAGATTCCATGCGGCCAGCACCATGAAGGTGCCGGTGTTGATCGAGCTGGCCCGGCGGATCGACGGCGGTGAGCTAAGCTGGACCGACTCGCTCCCGGTGAAGAACCAGTTTGTCTCGATCGTCGATGGCTCGCCGTTCACGCTGGACCCGGCGGTCGACTCCGACTCCTCGGTGTACGGGTTAGTCGGATCCGGGGCGACGGTCCGCTACCTGGCGGAGCGGATGATCGAGCGCAGCAGCAACCTGGCGACCAATATCCTGATCGAGCGGCTGGACCCGGTCCGGGTGAATCGCACGGCGCACGCCCTGGGCGCCGATTCGATCGAGGTCCGCCGCGGTGTGGAGGATGGCAAGGCCTACGACCATGGATTGAACAATACCACGACGGCGCGGGATCTGGCGCGGCTGCTGGAAGCGATCGTGCGGGGCCGGGCTGCATCACCTGCCGGCACCAACGAGATGCTCCGCATTCTGAGCGCGCAGGAGTTCAACGACGGGATTCCGGCGGGATTGCCACCGGGGACTCGGGTGGCGCACAAGACGGGGGAGATCACCCAGATCGCCCACGACGCGGGCGTGGTGTTTCCGTCCCGCGGGGCCCCGGTCATCCTGGTGGTGCTCACCCGGGGCTTCGAGAAACGGGAAGACGCCATGCACCATGTCAGCGGGATTTCCCGCCTGGTTTATGAGGGGGTAATGAAGGGCAGGTAAGGCTCAGGATACCGCGTCGAATCGCACTTCCAACTGGTGGCGGTGGACTTCTTCGGGTTGACGAACCACGTCGATCTCGAGGCGGGGCCGCCCCGCTTCGTCGGCCTCCAGCGCGACGACTAGAATCATCCCATCGGACAACTCCAGATTCAGCTGGCGAAAGTCGGACCGCAGCGAGGCACCAAGGACGGTACGCCCCTTGAGCAAGGCCATCGATTCCGCCATCCGGCGGAGGTCCTGCAACGAGGTGTGCGGCATGAGTCCCCGGAGGTCAGCGAAGGTGGTCCGCCAGGACGGCGGTCAACTTCTCGTTGGTGATCTGCTCCGCCTGGGCAAAGAGAGCAGTTTTCGAGGTGGACACGAGCGGGTACGGGGTCCAGAACGCGGCCCGTGCGGGCCCGGCGGCGCGGAAGGAGAGAACCAGGCGCCAGGACGATGCCTGCGGAGTCCGCTCAGCGGCTACCATCACGTTCCACACGGTGTCACCGTGGGAAACCATTCTCCACGCCATGCAGGGAACTCCAAAGTCTGAGGGAACTCGGGAGGCGCGGCCAATATGCATTGAATCGAGAGTGACAGCAAGATCGAATCTAAAGACTAAGGACTAAGGACTAAGTGCTGAGAACTAGCCTGCTGGAGTCCTTAGTCCGTAGTCCTTAGTCCCTCACATAGGCCTGGAATTTCAACGAAAGATCGCGGGTTATCGGTCCCTGGCGTCCGGCGCCCACCATCCGGCCGTCAAGCTGGCGGATCGCGGCGATCTCGGCGGCGGTACCGGTGAGAAATGCCTCGTCGGCCGTGTAGATGTCGTAGCGGTTGAGCACCGTCTCGTGCACCACCAGGCCCGCGGCGCGGGCCAGCTCGATCACGGTGTCGCGCGTGATACCCTTGAGGATGCCGGCGTGGGGCGCGGGGGTGAACAATTCCCGGTTCTTCACCACAAACACGTTCATGCCTGACGCCTCCACCACGGTGCCACTCGAATCCATCATCAGCACCTCGTCGGCGCCGGCGTTGGTCCCTTCGATCTTGGCGAGGATGTGACAGAGGTAGTTGAGGGACTTGACCCGGGGAGAGAGCGATTCTTTCTGGGGGATCGGTGTGGCGGCGGTGACGACGTTCAATCCCTGCTCATAGCGCTCGGGTGACCACAGCTTGATCTGGTCGACGATGATCAGCATCGATGGCGTGGGGCACTTGCGGGGATCCAGCCCCAGATCGCCCACGCCCCGGGTGATAATGTGCCGCAGGTAGGCGTCTTTGAGTCCCGATTTCCGGACCCCTTCCTCGGTGATCTGGACCAGCTCCTCCTGCGCCAAGGGCGGCGTCAGGGCGATGCAATGCGCGGAATCAAAAAGCCGGGCCACGTGCTCCCGGAGCTTGAAGACCTTGCCGTTGTAGGCCCGCATGCCTTCGAACACGCCATCGCCGTACAGCAGGCCGTGATCGAATACCGAGACCATCGCGGTGGACCGATCGTGCCATTTGCCATCAATGAAAATCGTCGTGGTCACGCCTGCTCCAGGGGATGGCGGGGGTTGGAAAAGTGCACCGGCGGAAGCATGGAAACAAGCCGCCGGCAGAACCTCGCGGTTCCACCGGCGTGCAAGATTCGGGAAAACGTTTGGTTCAGCTTGCCGGCTGACCTCCGACCTGCAATTCCGCGGTTTTCTGGCCGACCAGGGCCCGGATCGGCGGGGGCAGCGGGGCATAATGCAGTCCCGCGGCCACATCCTGGGCCTCGTCGGTGATCATCCACGCCAGGAAGTCCTTGATCGCCTTTCCCTTCGCCGCGTCGGGATTGTTCTTCTTGACCAGCAACCAGGTAAACGACGCGATGGGATAAGCCTGCGCCCCCGGGGCATTGGTGATCGAAATCCGGAAATCGGTGTCCGGCCCCAGGGCGACCGCGGCCGCCGCGGCCGAGGTGGACTCGAGCGACGGCTCGACAAAGTTCCCCGTGCTGTTCTTGACGGCCGCGTAGGGAAGGTTGTTGGAGATCGCGTAGATCAACTCCACGTACCCGATGGTCCCGTCCACCTGTTTCACCTGCTGGGTGACGCCCTCGTTGCCCTTGCCGCCCAGTCCGGTCGGCCAGTTGACCGACGAGGCTGCCCCAACCTTGGTCTTCCATTCTGGAGAGACCTTGCTCAGAAAATCGGTCCAGATAAAGCTGGTGCCGGAACCGTCGGACCGATGCACGACGATGATATCGGTCGCGGGGAGCTTGACGCCGGGATTCAACGCCCCGACTCGGCGGTCGTTCCACTTCTTGATCTGGCCCAGGTAGATGGCGGCCAACGTCGGCCCGTCGAAATGGAGTTTCGCGTCGCCCAGGCCGGCGAGGTTGTAGGTGACGACAACGGCGCCGAGGACGGTGGGAACGTGCAAGACGTTTCCATTCACCTTCGCGATGTCCGCATCCGACATCGGCCCATCGGTCGCACCAAAATCAACCGTCCCCTCGGTGAACTGCCGGATGCCACCCCCCGATCCTATTGACTGATAGTTGATATGCACGCCGGTCTGGGCCGCGTACTGGTCGAACCATTTCGCATAGATCGGATTGGGGAACGTGGCCCCGGCGCCGGTCAAGGTGGCTGACCCGGCGGCAGTACCCTCGGCTGATGAATCAGCCCCGGGCTTCTTGTCAGCCCCCGGGCCGCCGCAGGCGACGACGAGGGTCAGGCCAACAACCAGAGAACAGGAGTTCCAGCGCGCCATAGCAGCCTCGAGAGTGAGTAATTGCTGCAGCTTACCCACCGTGCCAACGGCGGGATGTGACGCGGCGTACAGGTGACAATCCTGATACACGATCAGGGCTGACGATAGCGCTGGAGTTGTTGCCGATCCGGAAAGAGACCCCGGGTTTCAGCCAGAACGTTGACGGCCAGCAACGCGCCGGGAACCGGCAGCGATTCCACGCCGGCCAGGCTTCCCACCGGTCCGCGACCCCGGGGGAAGAACGTGGTGTCGGCCTGCTGGACCTGTCCCAGGTCACCGGGCTTGAGACCGACGACCTGGACGTCGAGCCGGACAACATCTTCGGGCGTTGCCCCGGCGGCGAGCAGGACGGCGCGCAGGTTCCTGAACACCTGCGCGGCCTGGGTGGAGAGGTCCCGGCCCACCAGCCGGCCGGCCGAGTCGAGGGGCACCTGGCCAGACAGGTAGATACTCTTGCCGATCTTGATCGCCTGGGAGAATCCTTCGACGCCGGTGACGCCGGGGGCGGAGATGAACTGCTTGGCTTCGAAGTCGGCCATAAAGTCGGGCCGGGGTCCCATTTCGCGGGCCGGAGGGGTACAGCCACCCAGCACAATGCTCAGGGATCCAGCAACAGGCAACAGGCGCAACAGCGCAGGATATAGCCGGGGTGACACGGTCATCGGATGCCCTCTGGTGATCGGAGTTGAAAGGATAGGGTGAACTGTCTTCTAAGACGCCCGGCCGGGTCCCAAGGTCACAGCGGCCCGGCACCCACATTAGATTCTTGTCCGCCCTGGCGTTGCCGGGCCCCATCTCATGACTGATCCTCTCGCCATTCTCCGGGAAGCACTGGCCGGGCAATACGCCGTTGAGCGTATGCTGGGCCAGGGCGGCATGGCCACGGTCTACCTCGCGCAGGACCTCAAGCACGACCGGCTGGTCGCGGTGAAAGTTCTGAATCCCGAGATCAGCTCCTCCCTGGGATCAGACCGGTTCCTCCAGGAAATCCGGCTGGCCGCCAAGCTGCAGCATCCCCACATCCTGGGGGTCTACGATTCCGGCGCCGCCGGCGGCTTGCTGTACTACGTGATGCCGTTCGTCGAGGGCGAGTCACTGCGGGACCGGCTCAACCGGGAGACCCTGCTCCCGCTGGACGAGGCGGTGCAGCTGGCCCGGGAAATCGCTGATGCCCTGGGCTACGCCCACAGTCACGGCGTGGTGCACCGGGACATCAAGCCCGAAAACGTGCTGCTCTCCGGGGGCCACGCCATGGTGGCGGATTTCGGGATTGCGCGGGCGGTCTCCCAGTCGGGACCCGATCGGCTCACCCAGACCGGGACCTCGATCGGCACCCCCGCCTACATGAGCCCGGAGCAGGCGGTGGGCGACGGCTCGATCGACGGCCGCAGCGATATCTACAGCCTCGGGTGCGTGCTCTACGAGATGCTGAGCGGTCGCCCGCCATTCACCGGGCCGAGCGCCAGCGCCATCATGGCGCAGCACTCGATGGAGATCGTCCCCAGCCTGCAGATCGTACGGCAGAGTATTCCGGACGAACTGGAAGACGCGGTGCTTCATGCCCTGGAAAAGGTCCCGGCCGACCGGTTCGCCACGGCGTCCCAGTTTGCCAAGGCCCTGTCAACGCCGGGCTCCAGCACCACCAGTCCGAGACTCTCCCGGCAGCGGCTGAGCCGGGCCGCCCCGATGCGGGGCCACGGGCCACGGCGCCACTACCTGCGCTGGGGAATTATTGCGGCGGTGCCGCTTCTCGTTGCGGCGGGCTGGCTGTGGACCAGGCGAGGCCGCTCGGCCGGATCCGCCGCGGCCGCGCAGGCGCTGCGTTCCATCGCGGTCCTCTATTTCGACGACCTCAGCAACAACCACGAGATGCAGCACGTGGCTGATGGATTCACCGACGCCTTGATCCACGATTTGAGCGGCATCGATGCGCTCACCGTGATTTCGAGAAACGGCGTGCTGCCCTTCAAGGGCAAGGCCATCGCTCCGGACAGCATCGGCCGGGTACTGGGCGTGGGAACCCTGGTGGATGGAACGATCGAAGAGCGAGGCGACCAGTTGCGGCTGACCGTGTCCCTGATCAACGCCGCGAACGGGAAGGAGATCGCCAGCCGAACCATGGAGCGGCCCCGGGCCGAAATGCTGGCCCTGCAGGACGACCTGGCCAACCAGGTGTCGATGTTTCTGCGCCAACGGCTGGGGCAGGAGATCCAGGTGCAGCAACGCCAGGCGGAAACCAGCAAGGTCGCGGCCTGGGAAGCATTCCAGCGCGGGCAGGAATTGCTGGATGACGTGGATCCGCTGGTCGCCTCGGGTGACGTTCCCGGGGCATCGGCGCGGCTCCGCGCGGCCGATTCGGTCTTCACCGAGGTGGAAGAGCTCGATAGCCGCTGGCTCCGGCCGATCGTGAGCCGGGGCTGGGTGGCCTATCGCCAGGCCCGGACCGGGGCCTGGGACCGCGATGCGATGCATCAGTGGCTCGATCAAAGCATCGGGCATGCCGACCGGGCCCTGAAGCAGCGGCCCGGTGATGCCGAAGCGCTGGAGCTCTCGGGGACGGTCCGATACTTCGTATGGCTGCTCAACCTGGAGCCGGACCCGGCGCGGAGCGAAGCGCTGCTCAAGCGGGCGGAAGCAGACCTCCGCGCCGCCGTCGCCGCCGATCCGGGGCGCGCGGTTGCCTGGGCCTCGCTCAGCCACATGCTGCTCAGCCAGTCCCAATCGGCCGAGGGCAAGCTGGCCGCCCTCAAGGCCTACGAAGCCGACCCCTACCTCACCCAGGCCAACCTGATCGTCTGGAGAATCTTCAACGGCTCCTTTGACCTGGGCGACAAAGTCGAGTCCCGGCACTGGTGTGAGGAAGGACAGCGCCGCTTCCCCGACGACGCCAAGTTCCAGGAATGTCAGTTGATGGTCTTCGCGTTTGAGGCGACCCCGGCGGACATTCCCCGGGCCTGGGCGGCTCAGAAGCGGATGGAAGAGCTTTCTCCCGCCAGCCAGAAAAAGATTGCCCGGCACAAGGGCCAGATGATGGTCGCAATCGCCCTGGCTCGCGCCGGGCTCGATGACAGTGCCCGCGCGGTGGCCACCGCGGCCCGGGCCAGCGCGGATGTGGACCCGACCAGGGACGTGGCTTTGTGGGAAGCCATCGCCAGGACATTTCTCAATGACAAGGACGAGGCGCTGCACCAGCTGGGGCAGTACCTCGCCGCCAACCCGCAGCGGCGGGAGTTCATGGCCAAGGACGAGGGATGGTACTTCGCCAACCTGAAGGGTGACCCGAGATTCACGACCCTGATCGGAAAGCCTCGCTGAGGCAACAGTTGTTTCATTTCTGCATCACACCGTAGCACCGGCGAATCTGGCGCGATTGGCTGCACAACCATAGGTTCACTTCTTCCTCGTTGGCATTACTCGCACAAGGCTGGTCCATGCGTTCCACACATTTTGGCTTAGGCGTCCTTGCCGCGGCCACCGCTATTGCCGTCGCCTGCGTTGATTCCCGCCAGCCGACGGCCACCGATCAACCGGCGCTCGCCACTACTGATGCCGCCTGCCAGTTCGGCGTCATGAACGACCTGATCCGGGGCTACTTCGCCGTGATCGACCGGGCCCCGGCCAAGAGCCTGGTCGCCCAGATGCAGCAGTTCTTCGTCGGCGGAGACTTTCTCCGGGCGACCGACAAGGGATTTGACGTGCTGGCCCTGATCGAGAGCGCCAGGAACGGTCATCGGCAGATCGGCACTCCCCAGGCCGGCTCGGCGCTGGCCAACGCGCTGCTCGCCTGCATGACCGTGGGCTCGCCCGCATTGCCGATCGACTTCTCGGGTCCGCTTGGGCCGGGTGGGTTCGGGGTGCGAGGCGGAACTACCGATCCGGCCGCACCGGTGCTCTCGAGCGACGGCCTCTCCGGCGTCGGGTTGCAGGAGTCCACCTGGCCGGCCGTGTTCGGCAAGCGGGTTCTCCTGTTCGGAACTCCTAACCCGGCGGCGACCTTCCAGGAGATCCTGGTCGGGAGCCCGTACGCCTGGTCCTCGCTGCCGCCCAGCCCGATCATCAATGCCGGCGCGGTGATCGGGTTCTGTATTACCAATCCAGGCCGGTACCGGATCGAGGAAAGCCACACGGCGACGCCGCACAGCATCCTCTTCCTGCGCGACGCAAGCTCTTTCCTCGCCTGTTCCGCGCCGGCTCCGATCGGGACGAATGCCCTGGGTCCGGTGGGTGGTTCGGCGACCGGCTTCAGTGACTTCGGGGTGGTGGATGCCCAAAGCATCAACCTGTCCTATCTGAGCCAGCCCTCGACCGTCCAGGCCGGCCAGGTGATCACGCCTTCGGTGCGGGTACTGGCGAAGGGGAACGGGGGCACCCCGTTGCCCGAGGTATCGTCCACGCTCACGCTGGTCAGGATCACGGGGACCGGCAATCTGTCCGGTACGCTGACCAACGTCACCGGGAGTTCAGGAATCGAGACCTACGACGATCTCAGGGTGAGCAGTCCCGGCACCTATGCGATCGTGGTGACGGCGTCCTTGTCGGGTTTCGGAACGGTGCAGCTGCAGAGCAACTCGTTCGTAGTGACACCATAGGCGGTAAGGCGGTACGGCGGTAAGTAGTATGGAAAAACCCCGAGCTTCGTTGCCCGGGGTTTTTCGTTTTTTACCGCCGTACCGCCCTACCGCCTTACCGTTAGAGGTCGGTCGTCTTCCGCCCGCGCCGCAGGAAGCCGGCGCCGCTCAGGCCGGCAAGGCCGGTCGCGAGCAGGGTCATGGTGACCGGCTCGGGCGTCACGGTTGTCGCAATGCCAACCTGGCCACCCGGAGTCGTTCCAGTCCAGTTCTCGGAGCTCTGGCCGGTACGTGGATCAAAGGACAATACGCTCAGCTCGGAGGTCCGGGGATCGAAGGTGCCGTTGACCTGGAAGCTGAAGACGGTCCAGCCGTTCGTGAGATTCGAAGTACACGGGTTGGAGAGGGCGCCCACCGGGGCATTGCTGTCGCAGCCGCTGGCGATCCCGCTGCCCAGGTGGCCGGGGGCGGTGCGGCCATCGATGGCGATACCGTGGCTACCCACGGTCTGCAGCCGCCAATCGCCAGGGGCGCCGTTGACCAACAACGAGCCGGCGTTGACGGAAAGTCCGGACGGCAGGTTGTACAGCGCGATGGCGCCGATGACGCCGATGCTGCCGCTGCCCTGGTTGTAGGTGGCGCCACCGTTCTGCGCCAGGTTCCACACCCGGAGCGTCACGTTGTGGCCCACGACGCTCACCTCGACGGCAGCGCACGATGTGAACGTATCGCCTCCGCAGATGCGATACGACTGGAAACCGTTGGCAAACGCCGGGGTGGCGGCCAGGACGACGAGGACACCGACCAGCATCAGAACTGCTCCGAGCTTCCGCATCATGTCCTCGAAGAGAGGGCGAAGAATGTTTTTGCTTACCGTATCGGGTTGACGCTCTATCTATAGGCAGGTCACGGGCCACTGTTGCGACAGCTGCCAACTCGTTCCGGCAGGGACGGTTACCGGGATACTGCGAGATGCTGCACGGCCGGGGGAGGCACGATGGTGTGGCGGGTTTGATGAGGAACTGATGCGCAGGGATGTAAAGCTTTTGACGGATGACCATGCAGGAAACAGCACGCGCTCGAAGGGCTGATCCAAGCGCGTGCGGCGTGTCGGTGTCAGGGCGGATTCAGATCCAATTCCTCGCGGCGACGAGCAACCGAGATCCGACCGTCACGGCTATCCCAGTCGTCAGCAACAATACCAGGGTCACCAACTCTGATCGCTTGATGGAGGGCATGTCCGACTGGCAGGAAGCGGCGACAATGGTCACGAAAGCGAGGGCACGGGCAAACAGTTTGGTGCTCATGTGAAGGAGCCTCTCAAAGGGGGATGGCAGCGAGCGGTCACTCTATGACGTGACCGTGCCCGGCTGTTGCACCATCGTTCCCGGTTGAAGCGCTCCGTCGAATTAGAGGTCCGTTTTTGGCTCGAGCCATGCGCCCGGTGGGAATCGAACCCACGACCTACGGATTAAAAGTCCGTTGCTCTACCAATTGAGCTACAGGCGCTTCAACATCAAGGACTAAGGACTAAGGACAGGCCGCCAAGAAAATAATCACTTTTCCAGATCCTGGATCGCCTCGGCCACGCGGGCCTTGGTCGCCGGGTCCGAAATCGCAGCCTGCGCCGCCTGAAGCCGGGGTAGCGCGAGCGCGGCCGGCACGGCATTGCGGAACGCGTTGAGTGCCCAGTCCCGCACGTAGCGCTTCTCGTCATTGAGGTGGCTCGCCAGCAGGTCCAGTGCCCGGGTACTGCCCCGTCTTCCCAGGCCCGCAAGCACATAGACCACGTTCTCATCCACCGCCACCCGCGCATTCACCGCATCGAGAAACGTGGTATCAGCGGACCGGGCGATCGTCTGGTACGCCGAATTCCGGATGGCATCCTGGTATGACTCCGTCGCCATGGCCTCGGTGAGGACGGCCTGGCGCTGAGCCGGATCGGCGGCCTTGGCAATCGCGCCAACCGCGGCGCCCCGCACCTGGTAACTCGGATCGTGATGGAAGTGGTCCAGGGCGATATCCACGCCGCGGGGACCGCCCACCTCACCCAACGCCTCCAGGGCCGCGACCCGCACCGCCGCCGAGGTGTCGCGCGCGGCTGCCTCCAGGGTGGGCAAAGCCGCGGTGCTGAATCCGGCGAGCGCGCTCACGGCCTGGGCCCGGGTCAGGAAGTAGTCGGCATCGATCGCGGCCCCGGCCAGGGCGCGGGCCGCCTGGTCATCGGTAGTGCGCTTGGCCAGCTGTTCGATCACCCACTGCCGATTCCAGAGATCGGGATCCTTCTGGAGCTGGGCCGCCAGCCAGGCGGTGGGTTGCTCGAAGGTCAACTTCTTGAGCACCCGGTTCCCGTCATCGAAGATCACCATGGTCGGCTCGGCCGGGAGACTGTCGATACGAATGGTCTGCTCCCGGGCGTCGAGGCTGACGTTCCGGACCACGTCGCCGGAGGCAGTGCCGACCCGAACGGTCATCGGCATCCGGAACACCGGTGGCGTGGTGAACCGGAGCCCGGCGTAGCTGGTGTCGGCCTTGTTGGTGTCCACCTGGGTCTGCTGGACATTGACCGTCAGGGTGTGAGCGGCTCCGTCATAATTTGCCTTGACGTCGAACTCGGGGTACCCGGCCTGGTACATCCACTGGTCCCAGAACCAGTCGAGGTTCTCACCAGTCGCGTCGAGCACCGCCTGGCGGAAGTCGTCGGTCGTCGCGTTGTCGTAGGCGTGTTGCTCGAGGTAGCGCTTGACCGAGGCCCAGAAGCGCTGATTTCCCAGGTAGCGCTGCAGCATGCGAAGCACGAGCGCGCCCTTGGGATAGATGTTGTTGGAACCCAGCGCCGCGAGCGGCATCCGCCGGTCTTCGTCGATCTGCATGAACTGGCCGTATTCGTCCAGGTAGTAGTCGTCCTCCAGGTGCCGGCCCTTTTTCACCTGCCAGTACTGCCCCGGCATGAACTCGGCGAACCCTTCATTGAGCCACATGTTGGCCCAGTTCTCGGTGGTGACCAGGTCCCCGAACCATTGGTGGGCCAGCTCGTGGGGAATGAGGATGTACTGGTACCAGGGCCGGTCGAGGTAGGCGGCGGGGTCCGGCAGCCAGTCGACCAGCGTGGTGGCGCTGACATTCTCCATTCCGCCGAAAAAATCCGCGACCGTCGTCTGGGCATACTTGGGCCAGGGATAGCGCACCCCGGTGAGCCGGGAATAGACCGCGATCATGTCCGGCGTCACGTGGAAGAGCGGCCAGGCCCGGGCGCTGTCCTCGCGGTAGACGTAGTAGTCCACCGGGACGGTGCCCCAGGTATCGTGGATCTTCACCAGCGGAGCCACGATGAGGGAGACCAGGTAGGTGGACGCCGGCTTGTCCTGGCGCCAGGTCATGGTCCGGCCCCGCGCGGTTCGAACATCGCTCACCAGGCGGCCGTTGGAGACCGCGGTGAAGGAGGCAGGCACCGTGGCCACCATCTCCCAGGTCATGCGGTCATTGGGGAAGTCGTAGGTGGGGAACCAATCGTGGTTGTTATCGTCTTCGCCCTGGCTCCAGATCTGGCGGGGCCGGTGGCGCCGCCCCTCGCTGTCGAGGAAGGTGAGCCCGCGGCCGTTCTCGACCTTTCCGGCATAGGTCAGGGTGAATCGCACCGTGTCGCCAACCCCGGCCGGCTTCGCGAGACGGATGACGAGAGTATCACCGGAACGGGCGGTGGCAAGGGCAAGGCCGGCGGGGTCGGTCGCCCCGGTGACCTGGAGCAGGTGGCCGGCGTCGAGGATAATGGAATCGAACCCGGGACGGAGCGCCACCAGCGTGGTCGCCAGCTTCCCGCTGAAGCTCAAGGAGTCCCAGTTGAAGTCGCCGATCTCGATCCGCTGATGAACCAGGTCGTAGTCGTGCGACCTGGTGTACGCATCGTTGGCCATTCGCTCGGTGTTGCTCTGGGAAGCGAGGGAAGCGGGGGAAGCGAGGGCAGCAAGAGCAATAAGTGGAAGAAGCAGACGCATCGATTGGGCCGGTTGAGGTCAAACAACTAGAGCAGTTTGAGCTGGGAAATCGGCTCGAAGGTCAGGCGGTGATGCCGAGTCGGGCCTCGCTGATCGAGTGCCAGGCAATGAAACTCGGTGGCGTATCCGACATTGGTATCCCACCCATAGCCAGGATGCCGCAGGTGCAGGCGGCGCATCAGGAGATCGCGCACCGTTTTCGCGACCACCGCCGCGGCGGCGATCGAGGCGCAATGGGCATCGCCATCGATCAGCGCCTGGTGGGGATACCCCAGCTCCGGCAGCGGCAGGCCGTCGATGATGATGTGGACGCTGTCGCCGGGCCGGGCCGAGATGCCGGCGGCGCCCAGGTAGCCCAGCACCCGGCACACGGCGCGCCGCATCGCGATGGCGCTGGCCACCCGGATGTTGAAGCGGTCGATCTCGCGGGAAGATGCCGCGCCCAGCGCGAAGCAGAGGGCCCGCTCCCGTACCTTGAGGGCGAGTTTCTCCCGTTTCTTCTGGGGCAGCATCTTGCTGTCGCGGAGCCCGTTCAGCCGCTTGACCCGGGGGGGAAAAACGACGGCCGCGGCCACCACTGGACCTGCCAGGGGACCGCGGCCGACTTCATCCACCCCGATGAGGAGGTGCGCCTCCGCCCAGAGCGCCGCTTCGCGGGACAGCGAAGGGCATGGGGAGGCCACGGCTCAGCTCTCTTTCCGCTCCTTGATGCGCCCGGCTTTGCCGGTCACCGCGCGCAGATAGTAGAGCTTGGCCCGACGCACCCGGCCCCGGCGGACCACGTCGATGGAGGCGACGGTCGGGCTGTGCAGCGGGAAGATCCGCTCCACCCCGACACCGGCCGACATCTTCCGCACCGTGAACATCTCGCTGATACCGCCACCCCGCTTGGCGATGCAGAGACCTTCAAAGGCCTGGAGCCGCTCCTTGTCACCTTCCCGGACCCGGACCATCACCTTGATGGTGTCGCCCGGATTGAATGCCGGGATGTCCGTCCGCAAGCCCTCCTGGGCCACTGCCGCCAGTCTTTCCATTTTCAAGACTCCTGAAGTTTTGTGCACTGCTTATGGCGTATGGCGTATGGCAGTGTGATTGTTGGGATCTCAAATCAGCACACTGCCATATGCTATAACCGTACGCTCTAACCGTCTCTCTCGTATTCAGCCCACAAATCAGGGCGCCGTTCCCGGGTCATCCGTTCCGCTTCCGCCGCGCGCCAGGCTTCGATGTCGGCGTGATTGCCGGAACGCAGCACCTCGGGCACCGCCAGGCCGCGAAACTCCGGCGGCCGGGTGTAGCTGGGCGGGCTCAACAATCCCTCGTAGTGCGAATCACTGCTGGCCGACTCGTGGTCGCCCAGGGCGCCGGGGAGCAGTCGCACCACCGCATCGATGACGCAGAGCGCCGCCGGCTCGCCACCCGACAGGACCATGTCTCCCACCGCGATCTCTTCGGTCGCCAGGCCCTCGGCCACCCGCTGGTCCACGTCTTTGTAGTGCCCGCAGAGCAGGGTGAGCTCCGGCTCCAGCGACAGCCGCACCGCGTCATCGTGGCGGAAAGGTCGTCCCCGCGCCGACAGCAGCACGATGGGTCCCCGCGGACTGAACGATTCCACCGCCTCGAAAAACGGTTCCGGCTTGAGCACCATGCCGGCGCCGCCGCCGTAGGCATAGTCGTCCACGGTCTGGTGCTTGTCGTGGGCGAAGTCCCGGAGCTGCACCAGCCGGTAACTCACCTTGTTCGCCGCGCGCGCCCGCCCCGGAATACTGGTGGCCAGGTACGGCTCGAACACTTCCGGAAACAACGTCACCACATTTATCAGCAGCATATGGCATATGGCATATGGCAGCGCCTTCGAGCGGTCGAATCTCTCAAGGACTCGCGATAAGCGATACGCGATAGGCTTCTAAAGGTCCAACAACCCCTCAGGTAGCGCGACCACCAGCCGGCGATTCTCCCGGTCTACCTGGCGAATGAACTCCTTCTTGTACGGCAGCAGGAATTCCCGTTTGGGTCCCTGCACCTCCAGCATCAGCCCGCCGGGCAAGTCGTACAGGTCGGAGACCAGTCCCAGCGGGGTCTCGTCTTCCAGGGCGACCGCGAAGCCCGCAAGGTCGTGGAGGTAGACCTCATCGGGTCCCAGGGGCGTCAGGTCTTCCGCCCGGGAAGCCAGCATGATATCGCGGAGCCCTTCCAGGCTGTCCCGGCTGTCCCGCCCCCGGAATTTCATCAGCCATTCCCGGTGATACTGCTGGCTCCATTCAACCACCACCGGAGGCCCGACTTCTTTGCCGCCCAGATCCAGGGTGATCAGCTCCCGTCCGGGAGCGAAGACCTTTTCAGGATCATCGGTGAGCGGAAACACCGTGACTCCGCCTTTGAGACCATGCGGCTTCCGAAGCCGCCCCACAATGAGGATTCGGGTCTCACTCATAAGACGTATGGCGTATAGCATATGGCAGTTCCGCGACGGAGGCAGACCCCCTTAGCGGCAGTTGCCATAAGCCATATGCTATAAGCTATTTCGCAAAGACCCCAGCCTTCTTCAGAAGCGAAGCGACCGTCTCCGTCGGCGTAGCGCCCTTGGCCATCCAGGCGCGCGCCTTCTCGGCGTCCACCGTGACCGGGTTCTTGTCCGCCTTGGGCTGGTAGGTGCCGATCGTTTCAATGAACCGCCCGTCGCGGGGGGCTTCCTTGTCCGCGATCACGATCCGGTACAGCGCCAATCCCTTGCGGCCCACGCGACGCAGGCGAATACGAGTTGCCATAGACCATCCAAATAGTGACAAGTGACAGATGACAAGTGACAGGTCCGAGTGACCCGCCCTTATCCCATACCAGGAAATCCTTTGCCCATCATCGAACGAATGCCCTTGCCGCCGCCCTTCATCATTTTCTGCATCTGCTTGAACTGCGCCAGCAGCTGATTCACTTCCTGCACCGAGCGCCCGGAGCCTTTCGCGATGCGCATCCGGCGCGACCCGTTGATCAGGTCCGGTTCGGTGCGTTCCCGGGCGGTCATCGACAGCACGATGGCTTCCACGTGCTTGATCTTCTTGTCGTCGACCTTGGCGGCCGACAGCATGGCGGGATTCACCCCCGGCAGCATGCCCAGCACGTTCTTGAGCGGCCCCATTTTCTGGATCTGTTTCATGGCGGTAAGAAAATCGCCCAGATCCATTCCCTTCTTAGAGGTGGCCTTCTTGGCCAGCTTCTCGGCCTCGGCCGCGTCCACGGTGGACTGGGCCTTCTCGACCAGCGAGAGCACGTCGCCCTGCTGGAGGATCCGCCCGGCCATCCGCTCGGGATGGAAGGGCTCCAGCGCATCGAGCTTTTCCCCCACCCCGATGTACTTGATCGGCGCTTTGGTTATTCCGTAGATGGAGAGGGCCGCACCACCCCGCGCGTCGCCGTCCATCTTGGTCAGCACCACGCCGGTGATGCCGAGCGCCTCGTGGAAACCGGACGCGATCCGCACCGCGTCCTGGCCGGTCATGCCGTCCGCCACCAGCAGGATCTCGTGCGGCTTGATCGCGGCCTTGAGCCCCTGCAACTCCGCCATCATGGCGTCGTCGATCTGGAGCCGCCCGGCGGTATCCACGATCACGGTGCGCGCCCGGGCCTTTTCCGCGGCCACCAGGGCCCGCTTGACGATCCCCGGAACGTCGGTGACGCCCGGCTCGGCGTGCACCCCGACATCCACCTGCTTCGCCAGGGTGACCAGCTGGTCCACCGCGGCGGGGCGATACACGTCGGCGGCCACCAAAAAGGGCGCCTTTTGTTCCAGCTTCAGCCGCTTAGCGAGCTTGCCGGCGGTAGTCGTCTTGCCGGAACCTTGCAGCCCCACGACCAGGATGATGGTCGGCGGCACCGTCGCGTAGGCGATCGGGGCCTGTTTCTCACCCAGCAGCTTGACCAGCTCGTCATAGACGATCTTGACCAACTGCTGTCCCGGACGCACCGCCTTCAGCGCCGCGACACCGACCGCTTGCTCTCGGACCCGCTCCAGAAACTCGCGGGTCAGGTCGAAGCTGACATCGGCTTCGAGCAGGACCCGGCGTATTTCTCTGAGCCCTTCGGTGACGGCTTCCTCGTTGAGGACACCCCGACCGGTGAGCTTCTGCAGCGCGGCGTTGAGCTTGGAAGAAAGCTCGTCAAACATAAGCCGACCATAATACCCTTAGGGGTGGGGGTAAATCAAGTCGGGGATAGGGGTTAGCCTTGGTCTTGCGGGCGGCTTCGCGGGACCCGTCGAGATGAGGTAAGCCGTGCTGGGGAGCGAGGATAGCTCCCAAGGGGGAGAGCTCTTCCCAGGAATTGACCACGGAGTCACGGAGTACACGAAGGCTGCACGGAGACCGGCAATGACTGAAACAGCAACAGCTATGGGGAGGGGGGCAGCGATGGCTGCGTTTTCCTGACTATGTCGTGCGCGTTTGTGGTTACCGCCTCTGTGAAGACCTGTGCTATCCCGAGTCCTATGGCACGCATTGTCTCCAATCGCGCCACACCGGCCTGGCAGCGGCTCGTTGTGCATCGCGGCGGCTTCTTCGTGCCATACAAAAGGTGCTGGGACTGGGTACTGGGTGCTGGGTGCTGATCTGGGGTGTTTCAATCTCCGGAATTCAGTACGCAGTACTCAGTACCCAGTACTCATCACCTGCGGCAGGTTCAGCCACCTCATCCAGCCGACAGGAGCAAGCACGATGCGCGTCGCCCGCACTCCCCCCACCACGGATCTCACCAGGTCGTTTCGATAGTCGGGCCGGGAACGCGCAACGAGCGCGGCGCCGGTCCCGCGTTCAAAGCGGTCGGCAGCGGTTTCGTCATCCCAGGCGATCACCCATATCAACGCGGGGCCTGACGGCGTGTCGTAGACCCGAAAGCGATCGCCCCGCCATCCCAGGGTGAGTTTCGCTGCAATCTCCGGCGCCCCGGCGAGCTGGGCGGCCAGGATTCGGATGGTGAGGTCACCCAGGGTGTTTTCGAACAGCGCATCGTCCTGGCCGACGAAGCGCAGTGCCATGGGTTCATCGCCGGCGGAGTATCGTTCCGGCTGGAGGATTTGCTCGCTGGAGCGCGGCATCAGCGGGCCGTACGGCAGAGTGTCGCTGTGGGCCGACTGGGACCACCACATCATGAAGTCCGCGCCGGCCAGATACGGGAAGAGCAGCTCCTCCCGGATCACCAGTGGGGCGTTGGCGAAGAGCGGCATGGAAGACTGGGCGTCCGCCAGCATGTCGCGGGACTGGCTCCATAGCTCGGGCGGAATTGTCATCCCCTCCGGCAATAGCGCCTTGACCGACGCGATGGTGGCCTGGCCCTCGAGGATGGCCTGGGCGGCGACCTGCCGGTCGTCATCGGCCTGCGGCTGAAGAATGGAATCGAGCGGCAGGTACTGGTGTTGCAGCGCGTGCACCATCTCGTGGGCCATGATCAGCGTCAGCTTGGCGCGATCGTAGCCTTCCATGCCATACAACGTTGCGGTTCGCGGATCGTAGAACCCGGCGACCTGCTCGGTGAGCAGAGCCACCAGGAACTTCTCCAGGTCCAGGGTGTCGGGCAGGAGTCCCAGCAGCCGATACGCGTATTCGGTGCCGTGCAACCGCGCGGGCGGCAGCTCCTCGTCGACTTTTTCGAGAAGAAACGTGCGCAACTGGTCGCGGTTCCGGGTCGCCACCGTGATCGGCGCCTTGAACTTGAGCCCGACGGCCCGTTCCACCGATGGCTGGAGACTGTCCACCAGGGACCTGAGGTCATCGCGCTCGGGAGCGCGGGCCTCGCCGCGGCAGGCAAGTGTGAGAACAAGGCAGGCCATCGGAACTGCATTACGGTTCTTCATCCGCCTCCTGAGGTCCTTGCGAACAAAGCGGAGGGTAGAGGCCTGCAACTGCCTGACCCAAAGGCGCGAAGTCGCAAAGAAGAACAATTCCTGTCGCTTTCCTCTGCGGCAACCTCTGGGTACCTCTGCATCTCTGTGGTGTGCGGTTCTCCTCGCCCTCAGCCTGATCCCTCAGGTGCCACTCAAATAGTGGCGATACCAATCGAGCAGCCAGCCGCCCCAGAGGAATGTCACCACCGCCCCCAGCGCCAGGAATATCCCGAAGGGGACTTCCTTCTTCCGGCCGATGAGCGCCATTGGTCCGAAAATGAGCGTGCCGACCACCGAGCCCAGGAAGATCGTGAGGAACACGCCCTGCCAACCGATAAAGGCGCCGACCATCGCCATCATCTTGATGTCGCCGCCACCCATCGCCTCCTTCTTGAACGCCCGCTTGCCGAGTTCCGCGATGATCCAGAGGGTCACGAAACCCACCGCTGCACCCAGCAGCGCGGGATAAAGCCCGGGCAATCCGTGGATCAGGCTCAGCCCCAGGCCTAGCACCAGGCCACCCAGCGAGAATTCGTCCGGAATGATGTATTCCCGGGCATCGGTCATGGCGATACCGAGCAGCAGGGTGAAGAACACCGCCGCCCTGATCGCATCGAGCTCATAGCCATAGTGGTAGGCGCATGCCGCCCAGATCAGGGCGGTCGCCAGCTCGATCAGGGGATACTGGATCGAAATGGGGTTTTGGCAATGGCGACACCGGCCCCGCAACAGCAACCAGGAGAGCACCGGGATGTTGTCGTACCAGCGCACCCCCTGGCCGCACTTGGGGCAGCGCGAGGGCGGCCGGACGACCGACTGGTTGGACGGCAACCGGAGAATGCAGACGTTGAGAAAGCTGCCGATGATGGCGCCGACCAGGCCGGCGAAGGCCACCACCAGGGTTTCATCGCTCACTTGAGGACCTCATAAAGGAGAATGCCTCCGGCGACGGCCACGTTGAGTGATTCGGTCCCGGCGGCAAGCGGAATCGCCACCGCGCGCCCGGCCGCCCGGAGTCCGGGAGACACCCCTGCCCCTTCGTTACCCAGCACGATGGCGGCCGGCCGCGGCAACGGCGATTTGCCCAGCGACTCTCCATCGGCGGCGGCGATGAGCAGCTGGCATTTGCGCGCCTTGCACCATTCCAGGACCTCGTCCGCGGTGGCCACCACTGCGGGGAGCGAGAACAGGGCGCCCATGCTGCCGCGCACCACTTTGGGATTGGCCAGCTCGACGGTGCCCGGCAGGGCGATCACGCCGGCGGCGCCCAGGCCCTGCGCGGTACGAAGCAGCGTGCCGACGTTGCCCGGATCCTGGATCCCATCCAGTACCAGCACGGCAGGTTTTCGGGATACGTCGAGATCCTTGAACGCCCACTGCCGGGGACGCACGATGGCGATCACGCCCTGGGGATGTTCGGTCTCCGCCACCGTCGCCAGGTCCTTGTCACTCACCCGCTCGACCCGGATGGCATTCCGGGCCAGGGACGCGAGGAGGGCAACCCCCCGGGCTCCTTTTTCCAGCGCGGGAGAGACCACTGCCCCGGTGATCTCGATACCTCGCCCCACGGCCTCTTCGACCAGGCGCACGCCTTCAGCGAGAGTCAGTTCGCGCCGCTCCCGCCCTCGCGGGCGCTGCAGATCGCGAACGACCGTCAGGAGCGAACTGGCCATGCGCGCCGCTGCCTCGGGAAGCCCATCGTTTTACCTTGAGTGAAGATGGCTACGAATCTCATTCCTCCCCCCATCGCCCTGACGATCGCCGGGTCCGATTCCGGCGGCGGCGCCGGCATCCAGGCCGATCTCAAGACCTTTCATCAGTTCGGCGTGCACGGCACCAGCGTGATCGTGGCAATCACGGCGCAGAATACCGTCGGCGTCCGCGCCGTCCACCTGGTACCCGACGACATCGTTTCGGCCCAGATTGCTGCCGTCGCCGAGGACCTGCCGCCCGCCGCCCTCAAGACCGGGATGCTGGCGACCGCGGCCCTGATCCGGCTCGTGGCACGGGAGATCCGGGCGCGCGATTGGCGCCACTACGTGCTCGACCCGGTCATGGTGGCGACGGCGGGCGACCGCCTGCTGGCAACCGACGCGGAGTCCGCGCTCCAGAAGGATCTGCTCCCACTCGCCGCCCTGGTGACGCCGAACCTGGACGAAGCCGAGGTGCTGACCGGCAGCAGGGTGCGCGATCCGGATCAGATGGAAGCGGCCGGACGCCGCCTGCTGGAGATGGGCGCCGGGGCGGCGCTGATCAAAGGCGGCCACCTCGACGGAGACAGCATCGTCGACCTGCTGGTCCTCCCCGGCATGGCTCGCCGTTTCACCCACCGGCGCATCAATTCCGGCAGCACTCACGGCACCGGCTGCACCCTGTCCGCCGCGATCACCGCCGGACTGGCCCTGGGCCGACGCCTGGACCAGGCAGTGGAAGATGGCCTCGGCTATGTCCATCGTGCCATTGAAACGGCTGCTCCACTCGGCAAAGGCCACGGACCGGTAAATCACCGCATAATTCCTTAGTCCCTAGTCCTTAGTCCCCAGTCCTTCAATGACTCCTTCCAGAATCGCCGCAAGATCATTCTTCACGAGTTCCGCTGCTTTCATCACTTCGGCATGGGAAAGCCTGGTCAGGCTGATGCCCGCTGCCGCATTGGTGATGGTCGAGATACCGAGACAGCGCATGCCCCTCGCCCGCGCCACGATCACCTCGGGCACGGTGGACATCCCTACCGCATCCGCCCCCAGGCGCTCCAGCATCCGGATTTCCGCCGGCGTCTCGTAACTCGGCCCCAGCAACCCGGCGTAGACACCTTCCGCGAGCCGAATTCCCTTCTCCTTCGCGACTCGTCGAGCCTTGGCGCAAAGTTCGGCGTCGTACGGCTCCGACATGTCGGGAAACCGATCCTCGCCGGGGAGTACCGGGCCGGCGAGCGGGTGGCGACCGCTCAGGTTCACCTGGTCCGCAATCAGCATCAGGGTGCCGGGTGCAAAGGTACGCCGGATGCCGCCCGCGGCATTGGTCAGCAGGAGGGTGTCGATCCCCAGGGCGGCAAATACCCGGACCGGGAGCGCTGCCGTCGCCGCCGAATGGCCCTCGTACACGTGGAACCGGCCGCTTTGCACCAGGACTTCACGGCCGGCAAGAGTTCCGGCCACCAGCTCACCGGAATGTCCCTCAACCGACGGGACCGGGAAGCCAGGAATCTCCTGGTATGGAATATGGACCGCATTGGCGACCTTGCTGCTCAGAACCCCGAGACCGGAACCCAGTACCACCGCGGCAACCGGCCGCCGATCTCCCAGCCGTTGGCGAATCACCGCTCGGGATCGATCCAGCCGCTGTGCCTCGCTCACAACAGAATCCCGGCGATACAGGCCGACAGGAAATTGGCCAGCGTGCCCGCCAGCATGGCGCGGAGGCCGAGCCGCGCCAGGTCGCCCTTCCGGTTGGGAGCCAGCGCTCCGATACCGCCGATTTGAATTCCCACCGATCCGAAGTTGGCGAACCCGGCGAGCGCGAATGACGCGATGGTGAACGACCGCGGATCCAGCACCGGCTTGAGCGGTCCCAGCTGCGAGTACGCGATGAACTCGTTCAGCACGGTCCGGGTGCCGAGCAGGCTACCGATAGTGCCGCTGTCCTGCCATGGCACCCCCATCACCCAGGCGACCGGTCGGAGGACCCATCCCAGCACCACCTGCAGGCTCTGGGGAAATCCGGGCAGCTGTCCGTGAATCACCCCGAAGAGACCGTTCAACAGTGCGACCAGAGCAATGAAGGCAATCAGCATGGCGATCACGTTCAGCATCAGCTGAAGCCCCTCGCTGGTGCCCCGGGCGGCCGCGTCCAGCACGTTTACATCGGTCACCGGAATGTCCAGCTTCACGGTGCCGTTTGTCTCCGGTTGTTCGGTCTCCGGTTCCATGAGCTTGGACATCATGATGGTCCCCGGGGCGGTCATGATGACCGCGGTCAGCAGGTGGCGCGCCTCCACCCCGAACGCGATATACGCCGCCATGATCGAGCCGGAGATGTGGGCCATCCCGGAGGTCATGACGGTCATCAGCTCCGACCGGGTGAGCCGGGGAAGAAACGGCCGGATGGTGAGCGGCGCCTCGGTCTGTCCCATGAAGATCGAGGCGGCCACATCGAGACTCTCCGCGCCACTGGCCCCCATGACCTTGCTCATGACCAGGGCAAACGCCTGGACGATCACCTGCATGACGCCGAGGTCGTACAGAATGGCAAACAGCGCGGACACGAAAATGATCGCCGGCAGGATCTGAAACGCGAGGACCACGCCGAAGCTGGAGTGTTGCCGCCCCAGCTCGCCAAAGACGAAACTGGATCCGGCGAAGGAGAAACCCAGGATGCCGGTAACCACCTGGCCCAGCAAGCGAAAGAGGCTCTGCCCGATGGGGACCCGTAATACAAAGATGGCGAAGGCGAGCTGCAGGCCGAGTCCCCACCCCACGACTCGCCAGCGGATGGCCCGCCGGTTGTGGGAGAGGGCAATGCCCAGGGCGAGGATGAGAGAGATTCCGATGAGCCCGGTGAATCGGCTGAGCGGCGAGTGGTGAACCACCGCTGCCGCCGTGCTGCTGTCCCGAGGCGGCGCCAGGACCGGCGTTTGGGTCGACGCCGAGTCCGGGGACGGGCGGGGCGCGACCTGGCCCACCAACTGCGAGATCCGGCCGGGCAGGACCCAGATCGCGACAACGGTCAGGATCACCACGAGCGCCGCCATGCCGGAGCGACCCAGGCTCTCAGCCCAGCGGCGAAACCGGCTCACAGCGCGGCCATCTCCTGCCTGACCCGGGCCACCAGCTGCCGCTTCTCGGGCAGCGGGAGGAATGCTGCCTCAAAACCATTCAGGATCATCTGCTCGATTTCCCCGCGGGTGAATCCCAGCTCGTGGTGGGCCAGCCAGTATTCCCGGGAAAGGCTGGTGCCGCTCATCAGCCAGCTGTCGGTCGCCAGCGTCACGTTGAGTCCCGCGTCGAAGTACCGCCGCACCGGATGCCGTGACAGGTCGTCGACCACCCGGGTCTGCAGGTTGCTGCTCAGGTTGATCTCGATCGGAATCTGCCGGTCGCGGACATAGGCCTGGAGGTGGGGATCTTCGAAGAGCCGGGTTCCATGGCCGATCCGGTTGGCATGGCAGCGGTAAATCGCCTGGGCGATCGACTCCGACCCGGCCGCTTCGCCCGCGTGGACGGTGATCCCCAGCTGTCCCTGGGCGGCGATATCGAATGCAGTGCCGTGCGCCCCGGGCGGGCGGCCCGCCTCACCGCCCGCCAGGTCAAAGGCGACGACCCCGGCGTCCCGGAAATCCACCGACACCCGCGCGATCGACTCTGAAAGGGCCGGTTCAAAGTGCCGGAGCGAACAGTTGATGACGCCGGTCTTCACTCCGAACTCTCGCTCGCCCCGGGCAAACCCCCGGAGTTCGGCATCCAGGATCTGCTCCAGGGTGAGTCCCCGGTGAATGGAGAGGTGGGGGCAGTAGCGGACCTCGAGGTAGCGCACGTTGTCCTGCGCCGCGTCCTCTACCATCTCGTACGCCACCCGTTCCAGTGCTTCGGCCGTTTGCAGCACGGCGACGGTGATGTCGAAGCGGGCGAGATAATCCTCCAGGTGGCGCGCGTCGCTCACCAGCATGAAATCCCGGATGCCCTCGGGATCCTGGCTGGGCAACCGGACGTTCGCTTCCCGGGCCAGCTCGATCAGGGTGGCAGGGCGGAGCGAGCCATCGAGATGATTGTGCAGCTCCGCCTTGGGGAGCCGGCCGATCAGTTCACGGGTCAACATCGGCGACCGGGTCCTGTCGGCGGGCACTGAGGACCACGCGCAGGATGGAACCCGCGGCAAGCGGGCTGTCCAGCGCCACGCGAATGCCCCGGCCGTCGGTGACGTAAGCGCTGCCATCGGCCAGCCGGGGCGCCAGGTCGGGGTTTCCGGCGATCACGGCGCCCCCGACATCGGCGCCGTCACTCGCATCGAAGGGCCGGTCGTTGATAAAGATCCGCATGGATCGAACGGAGTTCCGGGTCAGTGTCCGGAGACGAAACGGACATCTTCAGGCGGGGCGACCGGCTGCGGCAACCGCCGAAGGTAGGTGATCAACGCATCGAGGGCGGCGATCCCCGAGGCTTCCTGGGGAAGCGCCGGAAGCGTGGTGTACCCGCTCTTGCCGCCGGCCAGGAAATCGTTGATGGCGAGGGTGTAAGTGGCGCGGTCTTCCATCCGCTTACCGTTCAGCAGCAGGGCTTCGCGGACTCGGCGACCGACAGGACGGCTCGCATCATAGGTGACCCGAAGTCCGGCGACGTGGGCGGATGGAGTCCCGCCTTCGAGGACATGCTCCAGCACGGCTTTCATCTGGCTCCCCGTAATCCGGATCCGGACCAGGTTGTTGTCGAGCGGGGCTACTTCGAAGACCTGGGAATAATTGACCGGACCAGCCGGCAACCCGGCCCGGATGCCGCCGTTGTTCATGAGCGCGAAATCGCTCCGGAGCGCGTTCCGTTCAGCGTCGGCGAAGAGATTGCCCAGCGGATACTGGTCGCCCTGCCGGTTCATGGGAACCTTCAGGCTGGCGATAACCCGGTTGGCCAGCGAGTCGGTGCCCCGCCTGGACTGAGCGATCAGTCTGGCCATGCCGGTATCCGCCCCGATGCTGTCCGCGTAGGGCGTGATCATTCGAGTCCTGAACTCGCGCGAGCCCACCAGCGTCTTCACCACGTCCACCAGGGCGACCGCGGTGCCACTGCTGGCCGCCTCGAGGATCGGGATCCCGTTGACCCGGGTGTTGGCCAGCCGGTGCGAGTGACCCGCCAGAATCAGGTCCACCGACGTGCTGTCCAGGTTCCGGGCCAGATCCAGGATCGGCCCACTGCATCCGCCATCCGCCCCCTGCTCGCAGCTGGCGCCTTCGTGGGCCAGGAGAATGACCAGGTCGGGATGCTCCGCCCGGAGCGCCTGCAGCGGCTGGACCAGGCTGGCCGGGCCTTCGAACCGGAGCCCGGCGAGAAGGTCGCCGCGAACGATCTCCTTGGTCTCCGGTGTGATGTAGCCGATAACGCCGACCCGAAGGCGCCCCGCCTGCAGCACCTTGTAGGGCACCGCCCAATCGGGGCGGGCCCCGGTGGCGGAGTCCACCAGGTTCGCCACCAGCCAGGGATACCGGGCATCGGCCATGCGCCGGAGCAGGGTATCCACCGACCAGTCGAAGTCATGGTTGCCCACCGCGGCCGCGTCGATCCCCAGCCGGTTCATCGCGCTGACCGTGGAGCGGCCGTATTCCAGGTTGGAGGCGAGGGTCCCCTGCATTTCGTCACCGCTGTCGAGCCGGAGATCGGCACACCCGCACTGGGTGGTGAGGCTATCCATCAAACGCTTGAGCGCCGGCATGCCGCCGACCGGCCGGTCCCCGGACCAGCTCTGGACCTTCGCTTCGAGCGCCCCGTGCAGATCGGTGATCGCGAAAATCCGGAGCAGGATGGTGTCCCGCGGCGGCATCGCACGGGGCGGTTCCGGCGTCGGCGTGAAGAGGCGTCGCGCGGCCCGGGCAGCTTCATCCGGCAGGATCCGCCAGTTCTGGGTGGCGAAATCCTCCGCCCGAAGCATGCTGCGCGCCCTTAGGTCGGTCACGATGAGCTCGCGGATGTTTTCGCCGCGATTGTACACCACCGGCGACCCGGCGAGCATGGCGTATCCGCCTCCGCCGGCAGCCCGGTAGCTGTTGAGCGCAATGGTGAATTGATCCCCCGGCTCGACCGGCCGGCCACGCACCGACAGTCCCCGGATCCGGTCTCCGACCGGGAGCCGGAGATCGATGGCATACTCGGCCCCGCCCACCACGTCGTAATTGTATCCGGCGATGCTGTCGTTCAACGATACCTTCCCGGCGCCATCCAGGTTGAAGTAGCGAGCGCTCTGTTCCAGGAATGCCTTGAGCTGGACCCCGGTGATGCGGATGCCTACCAGCGTGTTCTCATAGGGATAGAGCGCCGTCACCCGCGCCAGGGTAAAGTCACCGGCGGGCAACCCGGCATTCGGATCGAAGACGGCGGTGGCCGAGAGATCGGTGCCCGCTTTGCGCCGCTGCAGTTCGTTGAGGTAGTTGATGATCGCCGTAGGCTCGACCCGGGCGGTCAACGCCGGCATCGCCTGGCTGGCGCTGGCGAGCGGCGCCGTCGCCCAGCGGCGCACGGCTTCGTGGGCGGTCGCCAGCCGGCGGGTGATCGCCACCGATGGAGTGACTCGCGCCAGCTGGATCAGTTCTCCCCGGATCCGCCGCACCCGCCAGCCCTCGCCGTTTCGTTCCAGCGTCACGTGGACGACCGAGACGCTCTGGGCGCCCGGCTTCGGCTGTACGAAGTGCACGCCGTTAATCACCGAGTCGGCGAACTCGCGATGGGTATGCCCGACGATGACCAGGTTGGGCTTGTTTTCGAAGGCCGCGAAGCCGGCCGCCACATTCTCCGGCCCGACCCCGGCGGTATCGTAGGAGCTGGCCCCGTCCAGCCCGGAGTGGGCCAGGACAATGCTGAAGTCGGAGGCGGCGGCGAGCCGGCGCAGGATCGCCGGCGCCGCCGTGGCAATCCGGGCAACTCGGCTCTTCTGCGCCACGTTATCCCGGTCCCAGAGCATCACGCCCGGCGTGGTAAAGCCGGTGATCCCGACCCGCACGCCGCCGCGCTGCACCACGACGAACCCGGGCAAGGCGAGGGTATCGACCGGGAGGGTGTAGATGTTTCCGCTGACATAGGGAAACCCGGCCGAGCGCAGCGACCGGAACAGGAAGGGAACTCCGTAGTTGAAGTCGTGGTTGCCAGGCGTTGCCGCGTCGTAACCCATGGCGGCCATGACATCGAAAATCGGGTGGGGATCCCGGGGGGCCTCGCGGGCGAAGTAGGCCGCGAACGGCTCGCCTTCAATAATGTCCCCCGCGTCCACCAGGATCACCTGTCCCGGATACTGGCGGCGCAGTGAGTCCACCACCGTGGCGGCGCGGGCCAGTCCGCCGGGGTACGGCGCGTCAGTCAGGTAGTTCCACTCCGTGGCGTGCCCGTGCACGTCGGTCGTGGACACGATGACCAGGTGGGTTGTGTCGGGAGCCTGCGTGCCAAGAGCCAGCAGGAGGGCGAGGAGCATGCTGAAAAGTAACGTGGGTAAGTGGGCAAGTGGGTAAGTGGGCAACCTGGTTCATCCCATTGTCTGCCCCACCTACCCACATACCCACCGACCCACGTACCCACCGACCCACCTGTTTGGACTTGCGTCCATCGGGCTGCTAGTCTATTCGTTTAGCCGCATATGTCCACCGGGCTCAGCAACACCGACCTGCTGCTCACCATCGCGGAGCCCACCCGGCTCCGGATTCTGAACTGCCTGGCGGCGGCGCCCCTGTTCGTATCCGACCTGCAGAACGTGCTGGACCTGCCGCAGCCGACCGTCTCCCGCCATCTCAAGGTGCTGCGCAGCGCCAACGTGGTGCGGGACACGCCGATTTCCCAGTTCGTGCTTTACCGGCTGCGCCGCGGCGCCGATCCCAGGGGCCGCTTGCTCACCGCCGTGCTCGATGCGCTCGCGCATGATGAAGTCATGCGGGGCGAGCGGCACCGGGCCTCGGATCGCAGCCGTTCACATACCCGACTCAGAGTCGACGCCTCCAGTGATGCTGAGGAGTAAATGACCCACCGCATTCTCGTGGTCGATGATGAACCGGATATCACGGCGCTGGTGGCCTACCACCTCGCCAAGGCGGGCTACCGGGTGTCCACCGCGGCCAATGGGCCCGACGCCCTGAAGGCGGCGCGGGAGGAACGCCCCGATGTCGTCATCCTCGACGTGATGCTGCCGGGCGTGTCGGGCTATGACGTCCTGGCCGAAATGCGGCGGCGGGAGGAAACCAGGGACGTCGGCGTGATCCTGCTGACCGCCCGGCGCGACGAGGCCGACCGGATCCGGGGCCTTTCCCTGGGCGCCGACGACTATCTCGTGAAGCCGTTCTCTCCCCCGGAGCTGGCGCTCCGGGTCAATGCCCTGCTCCGCCGGCTCGGCGCGCCGGCGGTGGCCTCCGGCTCCACCATCACCGCGGGCCCCATCATCATCGATCGCTCGTCGCACCGGGCCACCGTCCACGGCCAGGAGCTGGAGCTCACGGCGACCGAGTACAAGCTGCTGCTGACCCTGCTGGAACGCCGGGGACGGGTCCAGTCCCGGCCCCAGTTGCTGGAAACGGTCTGGGAGGCCCAGCCCGACATCCAGACCCGGACAGTGGACATGCACGTCCAGCGACTCCGGGCCAAGCTGGGCGACGCCGGATCGATGATCGAAACGGTGCGGGGATTCGGCTATCGCTTCCGGGGCGGGGAGCGGGGGACTCCGGCGCGATGAGATTTGCGGGACGGATGGTGGCCGGCACGGTGGCGATCCTGCTCGTCACCATCAGCGTGCTGGTCATCGTTTCCGAGGTGTCGCTGCGCCACGACCTCGAGGATGATTTCGCCGCGGCGCTGGAGCGCGAAGCGCTGTTGATCCGGGAGGCGCTCCCGGCGGACAGCCTGCTGTGGAACCTGGCGGTCCATGAGCTCACCCGGCAGAACGGCCATCGCATCACGGTGATCGACCGGTCCGGGCGGGTCCGGGCCGACAGCGACGTTCCGGCGGAGCAGCTTCCCAGCCTGGAGAATCATGCGGGACGGCCCGAGGTCCGGGCGGCTCTCACCGGAAAGACCGGGCGTTCCGAGCGAAGCAGCGCCACGGTGGGCCACCAGCTACTGTACGTCGCGGTTCCCGGCGGTCCCGGAGTCGTCCGGGTGGCGGCCGATCTCGACCAGGTGAACCTGCCGGTGCACCGCGCCCAGCGCGCGGTCCTGGCCGCGGCGATCCTGGCGATCCTGCTCGGTTCCGCCCTCGCCTTTGTCGCCGGGCGCTCCATCGCCCAGCCGCTCACCCAGATCGCGGGCGCGGCCCGCGCCATTTCCGCCGGCAACGTTCCCCGGTTCCCCCGTTCCGGCATCCCTGACATCGACGCCCTGGTGCGGGCGCTCCGGGAAATGAATCTCACGCTGCAGGAACGATTCGAGGCGCTGCGGCGGGAGCAGGCGGAAATCGGCGCGCTGGTCGAATCGATGGTCGAGGGCGTGATCGGCGCCGACCAGCGGGGCCGGATCATCACCGCGAACCAGGCGGCGCGCCAGCTCCTGGGGTACGACGCGGACGCCCCGATGCCCGACCTGCTGCACCTCTTCCGCAGCAAGGCGGCCCGCGAAGTGGTGAGCGCGGTGCTGGCCGGCAACGCGGTCAACGGCGCCGAGATCGAACTGGATGGCAGCAACCTGGTGGTGAACGCGCGCCCGCTGCCCAATGACGGCGTGGTGCTGGTTCTGCTCGACATGACCGAGATGAGGCGGCTGGAGCTGGTCCGCCGCGACTTCGTCGCCAACGTGTCGCATGAACTCAAGACACCGCTCACTTCGATCTCCGGCTATGCCGAGACGTTGACCACCGAGCATCCCGACCCGGACACCAGCGCCCAGTTTCTCCAGGTCATCCTGAGCAATGCCCGCCGGATGCAGCGGCTGGTGGATAGCCTGCTCGACCTGTCGCGGATCGAATCGGGGCGCTGGCAGCCCCGGGTCGAGCCGGTGGACATCGGCGCCGTGGCCCGCGAAGTGGCGGCGGCGGTTGGCGACCCGGCGGCCCGGCAACGGGTGCGCTTCGCCGTCGAGGTGGCGCCGGGCGCGGAGTCGGTCCAGGCCGACCCCGACGCGGTGCGGCAGATTCTTACCAACCTGTTTGACAATGCCCTGCGCTACGCGCCGGACGGGAGCATGGTCAAGTGCGTGGCTCGGCCGGCCGATGGCGGCATCGTGATTTCGGTGAGCGACATGGGCAAGGGGATCGCCCTCGAGCACCTGCCCCGGATTTTCGAGCGGTTCTACCGGGCCGACCCGTCGCGGGCCCGGGACGAAGGCGGTACCGGACTGGGTCTCGCGATCGTGAAGCACCTGGTGGAAGCCCACGACGGGCGAGTGTGGGCCGAAAGCGAGCGGGGCAAAGGCACCACGGTGTTCGCCTGGTTCCCGATGGTCGAGAACAGCGGAGTGGGAGAACCCCGAATCCAGGGAGGCCCTCCCGTCATGACATGAGAACTGTTACACGTTGTTCACACTGTCGTGCCCTGCCCAGGCGTATTTCCCAACATGACGAGTCTCTCTCCAGCATTCGAAGGCGAAGGTCGCACCGCCTCCCCAACCGGTTTCGAGCTGCGCCAGGCCATTGACAGCGCGGGCGTTGATCAGCTCCGGGCCGACCTCGGACGCCTGGTCGTCGGGCCGGGAGCGCTCCGCATCCGTTGCGACCGGGTGACCGCCCTGGACCCGGTGGGCGCGGCCCTGCTCTGGCTGCTGTGCCGGAATATTCAGCAGACCATCGGCACCCGGATCCGGCTGACCGGGATGGCGGAAGACCTGGTGCTGAAGCTTCGCAGCCATCCGCTGCAGGAGTTCCTCTCGACCGGGGAGGAAATCTTCGAAGATCCCTTTGCTTCTCAAAGGGAGAGCGATCGGTAGCGGAACGGCTCAATCCGTCGTCGTTACTTCATCGTTACCGATTTCGGGTTGGTTCGTGACGCTTGGGGTCGTGTTTATAGCGCCATCACCAACCCATCGGCGTCCGCAGTCTGGCGCCATTCTCTTCATCTGAGGGAGTCATGCGTCTTGTCGTGAGAAGGTTCGCCCTGGTTTCTGTTCTGGCCCTGATCGCCGGAACATTCCACCCTGCCTTCGCGCAGAATCCCAACGTCTCTGTCACCGGGGTGGTGTACACCCAGTTCCTGTACCAGCTCAAGAAGGACAGCATTACCGATTCGCATCTCAACAGCTTCGACGACACCCGGGCGTACATCAACGTGCTGGGCTCCCTGCCGGCCGGAGTGAAGGGCCGGGTCACGGCGGACATCTTCCGCACCTCCGACGGCTCGCTGACCTATCGCCTCAAGTACGGCTACGTCTCCTACACGCCCGACAGCAGCCACATCACCCTCAAGTTCGGCCAGATGCAGACCCCCTGGGTGGACTTTGAAGAGACGCTGTGGGACTACCGGATGCAGGGGACCATCGCCGTGGACCGCAACAAGTACATGTCGTCCTCGGACTTTGGCGCCGCGGTGGACGGATCCTGGGGCTTCGAGCGGGTGAGCGTCTCGGCCGGCGTCTACAACGGCGAGAACTACAACGGCGGCACCGGCGACCAGCGCAAGGACTTCATGGCCCGCGCGTCGTTCCGGCTCATGGAGACCGATTTCGCTGGCCGGGTCGGCGGGCTTCGGCTCTCCGGCTATGCCCAGACCGGCAAGCCCACCGGCGGCGGCGACCGCCAGCGGTTCCTCGGCATGCTGTCCTACCGCTCCAAGCTGCTCACGCTGGCCGGCGAGTTCGCGGCCGTGAAAGACAGCAATACCGCCGTTTCAGTTCCCCTGGTCAAAGGCACCGTGATCAGCGCTTTCGGAGTGCTGAATATCCCGAATACCCGCTTCGCCCTGATCGGCCGCCTGGACCTGATCGATCATGACAAGGACGTGGACAACGACAAGCTGACCCGGTTCATCGCCGGCGTATCCTACGCTCATTCACCCAACCTGCGGCTCCTGGCGGACATCGACAACAACTCGCTGGAAGGCGGCACCACGGCGAATTCGTTCAACTCGACGCGGTCGCAGGCACTGTTCCAGCTGGAGTACAAGTTCTAGGCTCTGAAAATCCTTTTCGAGGGAGTGCACGATGATTCGCAGACTTCTCGCCGGCGCAGCTGTCCTGGCCGGTCTCATGACCGGCCGGACGCTCGCCGCACAGAATCTCACCGGGGCCGGGGCGACGTTCCCGAACCCGATCTATACCAAGTGGTTTGACGCCTTTCACACCAAGACCGGCGTCCAGATCAACTATCAATCCATCGGGTCCGGCGGCGGCATCCGCCAGTTCACCGAGGGGACCGTGGACTTCGGGGCCACCGATGGCCCGATGACCACGGATCAGATGACCGCGGTCGGCGGCCACGTGCTGCATATCCCGACCGTCATGGGCGCCGTGGTGCTCACTTACAACCTGCCCTCGCTGGGAACCACGCAGATCAAGTTCGACGGTGTGACCATCGCGGGCATCTTCCTGGGAAGCATCAAGAAGTGGAATGATCCGCGGCTGACTGCCCTCAACCCGGGCGTCCAGCTGCCGAACCAGGACATCATTGTGGTCCACCGGTCCGATGGTTCCGGCACCAGCTACATCTTCACCGATTACCTGTCCAAGGTCTCGCCGACCTGGAAGAACCAGGTGGGGTTCGCCACGGCGGTGAATTGGCCGGTTGGACTGGGTGGAAAAGGCAACGAAGGCGTCACCCAGCAGGTCAAGCAGACCGAAGGGGCGGTGGGCTATGTCGAGCTGATCTACGCTATCGCGAACAACCTGCCGCATGGGTTGGTCAAGAACGCGGCGGGCAGCGTGGTTGACCCCAGCCTGGCATCGGTGACCGCCGCCGCCGCCAGCGCCCATTTCACCCCGAACACCGACTTCCGGGTATCGATCACCAACGCTCCCGGGGCCCAGTCCTACCCGATTTCCTCCTTTACCTGGCTGCTGGTTCATCCCGACATGAAGGATGAGGCCAAGGCCCGTAGCATGAAGACCTTCCTGGAATGGATGATCACTCCGGAGGCTCAGAAGATGGCGGCAGACCTGCAGTACGCGCCCCTGCCGCAGGAGGTCGTCGAGCTGGTGCGTCAGCGGATTACGACCCTCAAGGCGAACGGCCGGGCGATCGCTGCGAGATAGACGGTAAGGCGGTATGGCGGTACGGCGGTAAGTAGACCGGGGGACCCGCCTGAAGGTGGGTCCCTCGAGTTTTACCTACCGCCGTACCGCCCTACCGCCTTACCGCCTGTTGGTGTGACCCATCCGTTACAAAGCCGTGACGCTTCGGGGGCGGGGTGCGGCTAGACTCACCACCCTATGACTGCCTCCCCAATCCCCGCCAACGTTGCCGGTGAAGGCGTCAAGAGTTCGCTGGAACGGGTCAGTTACGCTGACCGGGTTTTCAAGCTCATCCTTACCCTGGCGGCGATCAGCGTCCCGGTCCTGCTGGGATTCCTGGTCGCCGAGCTCTATCAGGGATCCCGGCTCGCCATCGGGAAGTTTGGCTTCGATTTCATCACCAGCAGTACCTGGGATCCGGTCGCCGAAACCTTCGGCGCCCTGCCCCTCATTTTCGGCACCCTGCTTTCCTCCGCCCTCGCGCTGCTGATTGCGATCCCGCTGTCCCTGGGTGTCGCCATTTTTCTGACCGAGTTCGCGCCCCGCAGGATCCGCGAGCCGATCGCGTTCATGCTCCAGCTGCTGGCGGCGATCCCCAGCGTGGTCTACGGGCTCTGGGGGATTTTTGTCCTGATTCCCCTGTTGAAGGCCACCCTCTTTCCCTTCTTGCGGAGTACCCTGGGATTCCTCCCGTTCTTCCAAGGGCCGATCTACGGGCCGTCGATGCTCTCGGCCAGCATCATCCTGGCCATCATGATCATGCCGTTCATCATGTCGGTGTCCCGCGAGGTGTTGCTGGCGGTGCCGGACAGCCAGCGCCAGGCGGCGCTGGCGCTGGGAGCGACCCGCTGGGAAGCGGTCACGACGGCGGTGGTTCCCTACGCCCGCTCCGGCATCATCGGAGCGATCATCCTGGGCCTGGGCCGGGCCCTGGGCGAGACCATGGCCGTCACCATGCTGATCGGCAACCGGCATGAGATCGCGGCGTCGCTCTTTGCCCCCGGGTACACCATGGCTTCGGCCATCGCGAACGAGTTCACCGAGGCGGTGGGCGACATGCACCTCTCGGCGCTGGCCTACGTGGCGTTCGTCCTGTTCGTGGTGACGGTGCTGGTGAATGCCGCCGCCCGGCTCCTCATCTGGCGGGTGTCCCGGGGCGCCGCGATCGGGAGCAAGGCGCTGTGAACCGGCGCACCCTCCGCAAGCTGCGCGGCAACATCATGGTGGGCCTGGTGGGCACCGCCGTGCTCCTCGCCCTGTTGCCGCTCATTTTCATCCTGGTCAACCTGGTCCTGAAAGGGGCCGGCAGCCTGAGCCTGGACTTCTTCACCAAGATGCCGGCACCGGCGGGAGAGACCGGCGGCGGAGTCATGCACGCGATCGTCGGTACCCTGATCATGGTCGGCCTGGCTTCGGCCATGGGGATGCCGATCGGGATCGGCGCCGGGATCTTCTGCGCGGAGTATCCGGGCAACCGGATCGCCTGGATCAGCCGCTTCGTGGCCGACGTGATGAACGGGACGCCCTCGATCGTGGTCGGCGTCTTCGCCTGGACCTGGATCGTCGCGACCCAGAAGCATTTTTCGGCGTTCGCCGGCAGCGTGGCGCTCGCGATGTTGATGATTCCGATGGTGATGCGCACCACCGAGGAGATGATCAAGCTGGTGCCCAACTCGCTCCGCGAGGCCGCCCTCGCCCTGGGCTATCCCCGGTGGCGCACCAGCCTCGGCATCGTCCTGCGCACCACGCTCCCGGGAATCGTCACCGGGTCCCTGCTCGCGGTGGCCCGGGTGGCGGGCGAGACCGCGCCGCTGCTCTTTACCGCGCTGGGCAGCCAGTACCTGGTGTTGAACCCCAGCCAGCCGATGGCGGCGCTGCCCCTCACGGTCTTTACCTATGCGACGGGGCCCTACGAGCAGTGGCACCAGTTCGCCTGGGCGGCGGCGCTGGTGCTGATCATCGTCGTCCTGGTGCTGAGCATCGGGGCCCGGCTGGCTACCCGGCGGAGGTTCAGTGCCACCGGCTGAAGCCCCCCGCCTGATGACCGACCGGCTCACCGCGATGTACGGGAAGTTCACCGCGGTGAAGAACGTGTCGCTCACCTTCGCCAACAACTCGGTGAACGCGTTGATCGGCCCCTCCGGTTGCGGCAAGTCAACCTTCCTCCGGGCGATCAACCGGATGCACGAGCTGACCGACCAGGCCTGGGTCACCGGGCGGATACTGCTGGACGGCGAGGACGTATACAGCGACAAGGTCAGCGTGATGCAGTTGCGCCGCCGGGTCGGGATGGTTTTTCAGCGGCCGACCCCGTTTCCGACCATGACGATCTACGACAACGTGGCCGCCGGCCTCCGGTTGAACGGCAAGGTGCCCCGGGCGGAGTTGGACCAGGTCGTGGAGCAATCGCTGAAGCAGGCCGCGCTGTGGGAAGAAGTGAAAGACCGGCTCAAGACCAGCGCGATGGCGCTTTCCGGTGGCCAGCAGCAGCGGCTCTGTATCGCCCGGACCATCGCACCCCGGCCTGACGTGATCCTGCTGGACGAGCCGACGGCATCGCTCGACCCGGCCGGCACTCAGCGGATCGAGGAGCTGGTGTTCGAGCTCAAGAAGGATTTCACTATCGTGATCGTGACCCACAACATGCAGCAGGCAGCCCGGGTGTCCGATACCACCTCGTTCTTTTATGTCGGGACCATGGTGGAAACCGGGCCCACGCGCCAGATATTCACCGCGCCCCAGAACGAGCAGACTGAGGCCTACATTACAGGCAGGTTCGGATGACGCATACTCAGACGACGGGATTCACCATGGGCAGCAGCCTCATTCCCAAGGCGACCCTGACTGCGCGCGCGCCGGCGGCAGACCGGGGCCCGGTCGCTACGATCATCGAGTCCCGGGACTTCAAGTTCTGGTACGGCGGGCCCCAGGCGACGCTGAAAGGCATCAACCTCAAGATGCAGGCCCGGGCCGTCACCGCGATCATCGGCCCCTCGGGCTGCGGCAAGTCCACGTTTCTCCGGTCGATCAACCGGATGAACGAACTGATTCCGGGCACGCGCAGTACCGGAGATATCCTGCTGGACGGCAAGTCGATCTTCGCTTCCGGCACCGACGTAGTCGCGCTGCGGCAGCGGATCGGCATGGTGTTCCAGCGCCCCAACCCGTTCCCCAAGACGGTGTTCGACAACGTGGCGTACGGGCCGGCGTTGAACGCGCTGGTCGCCAAGCGGGACCTTCCCGACCTGGTCGAAAGGAGTCTCCGGCGGGCCGCCCTTTGGGACGAGGTCAAGGACCGGCTCGATGACGTGGCCACCGGCCTCTCCGGCGGCCAGCAGCAGCGGCTCTGCATCGCCCGCGCGCTGGGCAACCAGCCCGAGGTGCTGCTGATGGACGAGCCCTGCTCCGCCCTCGACCCGGTGGCGACCCAGCGCATCGAGGAGCTGATCTTCGAGCTGAAGCGGGATTACTCGATCGTGATCGTGACCCACAACATGCAACAGGCGGCCCGGGTCTCCGACTTTACCGCGTTCTTCGATCGCGGGGAGTTGATCGAGTTCGGGGAGACCGACCGCATTTTCACCAGCCCGGCCCAGGAACGGACCGAGGCCTACATCACCGGGAGATTCGGATGACGCTCGACAGCCACCGTCATTTTCACGACGAGCTGAACCATGTGAAGGTCCGGCTGCTCACCATGTCCGGCGAGGCGGAAGCCGCGCTGGGGCTCGCCGTCGAGGCCCTGCTGGAACGCGATCCGGAAAAGGCCCGCAGCGTGATCCATGGCGACCGGATCATCGATAACATGGAAATGCAGGTCGAGGAGCAGACTATCAACCTGCTCGCCCTGCAGCAGCCCATGGCCCGGGACCTTCGGATGCTCACCTCGGCGCTCAAGATCGCCAACGATCTCGAGCGGGTGGGCGATCACGCGGTCAACATCGCCCAGTCCGCGGAGCGGCTGGCCCAGGCCCGGCCCATCGCGCCGGAACCGGAGATCGTCGAGATGGCGCGGCTGGCCCGGGAGATGCTTTCCGACGCGCTGGAGGCCTTCATCCGGAGCGACGCGGTCGCGGCCCGTGAGATCTGCCTCCGGGACGACCGGGTTGACGCCCTGCACGGCTCGGTATTCCGTATATTGCTCACGCACATGATGGAAGATCCTCACACCATCGGGGCGGGCATGGAGTTGTTTCTGGTCAGTCGCAACCTGGAGCGGGTCGCCGACCTGGCGACCAACATCGCCGAGGACGTGGTCTTCCTGGTGGAAGGCAAGTCCATCAAGCACCACGCCGAGGATCGCGGCGAGGCTCGGCCCAGCGGAGCCCACGCCGCGCCTACCGCGTGACGACCTCGGCTCTCGCACCGGCTCCGCCGCCGCCGGCACCGCTCGGGCCGGGCGAGCGCATCGCCGCTATCGACGTCGGCTCCAACTCGATCCGGCTGGTGGTCGCCGAGTATGAACCCGGCTCCGGCCTCACCATCATCGACGAAGTCAAGGAACAGCCCCGGCTGGCGACCGGCCTGGCCGCCACCGGCCGGCTGGACGACGCGGCGATCGAACGCGCTTTCCAGACCCTGCGCCGGATGCGCGAAGTCTGCCAGCGCCGCGGCGTCCGCCGGCTGAACGCGGTAGCCACCGCGGCCGTCCGCGACGCCGAAAACGGCGAAGACTTCGCCCACCTGGTGCGGGAAGAGCTGGAGATCCCGCTTCGCATCATCGAGGCAGGTTACGAGGCCGCGCTCAGCTATCGCTCGGTCGCCCACCACTTCCAGCTGGAAGGCGGCCGCACCATTGTGGCGGACATCGGAGGCGGCAGCCTGGAGTTGATCGGGGCGGTGGATGGCCTGGTGGAATACAGCACCTCGCTGCCGTTCGGCGCCGTGCGCACCACCGAGACCTGGCTTCCCGGCAAGCGCGACAGCCGCAAGGAAATTGCGGCCCTCCGCGCCGAGGTTCGCAAGCGGGTCCGTAAGGCGTTCCCCCGCAAACAGTGGGTAGGCGCCAACATGATCGGGTCCGGCGGCACTTTCACCAATCTGGGCCGGATCGCCGCCACCCGGCGCGGCATGCCGCCCCAGAACCCGGTGCACGGCCTGACCGTGAAGGCGGCCGAGGTGGAGCACCTGGTCGAGTGGATGGGACCGATGACGCCGGAGCAGCGGATCCGGATCCCGGGCCTGAATCCGCAGCGGGCCGACATCATCGTCGCCGGCCTCGCGGTGACGGCGTCGATCCTGGACCTGATCGAGGCCCGCGAGTTGACCATCAGCGCCTACGGCCTCCGGGAGGGGCTGCTGCTGGAGATGGTCGGGATCGAGGCAGTGCCGGTGGCGGTGGACCCGCTGCGGCTGATGCGTGAGTTCGTGGAGCGGTGTCATGGCGATCGCCGCCACGTGGAACACGTCCGGCTGCTTGCCCTCCAGCTGTACGACCTGCTGGCGGAGGAGTTGAAGCCGGATCCCGAGGAGCGCGGAATCCTCGAGGCCGCGGCACTGCTGCACGATGTCGGGCAGATGGTGAGCTACCGCCGCCACCACAAACACAGCTACCAGTTGATCATGCACGCCGAGCGGCTCAACCTCGATCCCCGGCAACGCAACCTGGTGGCCCTGATCAGTCGCTATCACCGTCGCCAGGGACCGCGCCGCAAGCACGAGGAGTTCGCCAACCTGGAGTCCAACGACCAGGACATTGTTCGCCGGTTGTCCGGCGTTCTCCGGGTGGCGGACGGGCTGGACCGGGGCCACACGGCGACCGTGGAAAGCGTGACGGCCGATCTCACCCGGGGCCGGCTCATCGTCACCGCCATCCCCCGGCTGGCCGGGGCCGACCTGGCCCTCGAATGCTGGAGCGCAGGCCAGAAATCCGACGTGCTGGCGAAAGTGCTGGGCCGCCAGGTCCTCATTCGGACCAGCTGACTGCTCCCCCGCCCCGCCCGCCCTTGCGGTGCGGGGCTCTCAACGCGACCTTCCTGCCCACCTAGCTCACCGGAGTGGCAGCATCCGCCGCGACCTTCTCCCCCTGGTTCAACAGGCCCTGTCGGACCGATATGACGTCGAGCGCGAGCTCGCCCGCGGCGGCGCCGGCCGGGTATTCCTGGCGACCGACCGGGCCGGGCACCGGGTCGCGCTCAAGGTGCTCCATCCCGAACTGGCCGTCAGCGTCACCGCGCAGCGGTTCCTCCGGGAAATCGGCCTGCTGTCCCGCCTCGACCACCCCCTCATTACCAAGCTGCTCGACTACGGCGAGCGGGACTGGCTGGTGTTTTACGCCATGAGCTTCGCCGAGGGGCCGACCCTGCGGAACCGGATGGACCAGGTCCGCCAGTTGCCAATCGAGGAGGTCATGCGGCTCGCCAACGATGTGCTTTCCTCGCTGGGCTATGCCCACGACCGCGGAATCATGCACCGCGACGTGAAGCCGGATAACATCGTGCTCTCGCCCGAAGGGGCGATGCTGCTGGATTTCGGGATTGCCAAGGCGATCGAGGCGGCGGGAACCGAGCGGCTCACCAAGTCGGGATTTACGGTGGGGACCTCAACCTATATGAGCCCGGAGCAGGTTTCCGCGTTGGACAGCCTGGACCATCGCAGCGACCTCTATTCGCTGGGCTGCGTGCTGTACGAAGCCCTGGCCGGGCAGCCTCCGTTCAACCACCGCAGTGAGGCCATGGTGCTCCAACTCCAGCTCACCGCCCCACCCCCGGATGTGCGGGAACGGAGGCCGGAGACCCCGGCGCCGATCGCGGAGGCGCTCAAGAAGGCGCTGGAAAAGGACCCCACCCTGCGTTGGCAGCGAGCGGAAGACATGCGGGCGGCCTTGGGCAAATCATGAGTCCCTGGTAGCCGACCTTTCCTGGTGCAACCGCTCCAGCGCGCGGACGTGGTCATGCGCGTCACGGACGTGGATGTAGTGGTTTTCGACGACGACCTGCACTGCGGTGGGCAGATTCCCCTCCAGGGCCTCGCAGTATTCCTCCACCGCCTGATTCTCACTCCGCTCCGCTTCGGCAATGATCGCGTTCTCCAGCTTGGCCTCCACCGCCGCCTCGATACCAGTCCATCCCCGCTGCTTCGCGACAGGGGCGTCGTCGTCACCCGTTTCAGGATTGCCCCCCAGCCGGCGGACCTCGGTCAGCAACTCGGCGGCGAACCCGGCGCGTTGCTCGGAGTAGTTCAAAAAGAGGGTGGCCAACTCGCTGTCGGCCACCCCCAGAGATGCGGCGCGAAACCCCTTCTCACCGTCCTTGCATGTCACCACAAGCTGATTGAGGATGGCGATGACATTGGAGTTTTCCGCCTTCCCAGGCTCAGTCATGGATTACCCACGACATGTGACTGACCAGACGGTCAGACCACCCTTCTCCCCTGGATCACCCGGATCAGGACGACAACGATCGCGACGACCAGCAGGATGTGGATGAAGCCACCCATGGTGTAGGAGGTGATCATCCCCAGGAGCCATAGCACTAGCAGGATTACGAATATCGTCCAAAGCATCTGGAGCCTCCGAAGCTCGTTGTGAGTCCCGAGGCGTGGATCCCCTGATGGGATTCCGCCGCCACAAAGGATATAGCGTTTAGCCATCGTCACTTGCGGTGACTGTAATCACGGCTGATTTCTGCCAAAAAGGCACACATTCTCGGAACGTCGCTTGCGTCCGACCAGGCAAGATCACCCATGCTCGGTAGCGGGTGACAGAACGCATAACCAAAGGAGTACCAATTATGGCATCAAAGATTATCGGGATCGATCTGGGAACCACCAACTCGGTTGTGGCGGTCATGGAGGGTGGCGACCCGGTGGTAATCCCGAATGCCGAGGGAGGCCGGACCACCCCATCCGTGGTTGCCTTTACCAAGGATGGTGAGCGGCTGGTCGGGACCGTAGCCAAGCGGCAGGCGGTTACCAACCCGAAGCAGACCATCTTCTCGATCAAGCGCTTCATGGGTCGCCGGGTGGAAGAGGTGACCGAGGAAGGCCGCCGGGTCCCTTACAAGCTCGCCCCCGGGGCCAACGACATGGCGATGGTGGAGATCCAGGGGAAGAAGTACTCCCCGCCGGAGATTTCCGCGATGATCCTCCAGAAGATGAAGCAGACGGCGGAGGACTACCTCGGCGTCAAAGTCACCGAGGCCGTCATCACCGTCCCGGCCTATTTCAATGATGCCCAGCGGCAGGCGACCAAAGACGCCGGTAAGATCGCCGGACTCGAAGTGAAGCGGATCATCAACGAGCCCACGGCTGCCGCACTGGCGTATGGGCTGGATAAGAAGAAGGACGAGAAGATTGCCGTTTTCGACCTGGGTGGCGGCACCTACGACATTTCAGTCCTGGAGCTGGCTGAGGGCGTGTTTGAGGTAAAGAGCACCAACGGCGATACCCACCTGGGAGGCGATGACTTCGACCAGCGGGTGATTGACTGGTTGGTCAGTGAGTTCAAGCGGGACCAGGGCATCGACCTGTCGAAGGACGCCATGGCTCTCCAGCGGCTCAAGGAAGCCGCCGAGAAGGCGAAAATGGAGCTTTCCACGGTGCAGCAAACCGACATCAACCTGCCGTTTATCACGGCCGACCAGTCTGGCCCCAAGCACCTGAACTACAGCCTGACCCGGTCCAAGTTCGAGCAATTGGTCGACGACCTGATCCAGCGGACCATTCCGCCGATGCAGCAGGCGCTCAAGGACGCCGGGCTCGATCCCAAGTCGATCGACGAGGTGATCCTGGTCGGTGGGTCTACCCGGATTCCCAAGATCCAGGCGATCGTCAAGGACTTCTTCGGCAAAGAACCCAACCGTTCGGTCAACCCGGACGAAGTCGTGGCGATCGGTGCCGCGATCCAGGGCGGCGTCCTGGGCGGCGAAGTGAAGGACGTTCTCCTGCTGGACGTGACCCCGCTTTCGCTCGGTATCGAGACCCTGGGCGGAGTGACCACGGTCCTGATCCCGCGGAATACGACCATTCCGACCAAGAAGTCGGAAACCTTCTCTACCGCGGAAGACAACCAGACCACGGTTGAGATCCACGTGCTGCAGGGTGAGCGGCAGATGGCGCAGGACAACCGCACCATCGGCAAATTCCAGCTCACCGGCATCCCCCCGGCTCCCCGGGGCATGCCCCAGGTCGAGGTCACCTTCGACATCGACGCCAATGGCATTCTCCATGTCTCGGCCAAGGACAAGGCGACCGGCAAGGAACAGAAGATCCGGATCGAGGCGTCCAGCGGTCTCAGCGACAGCGAGATCGACAAGATGGTGAAAAGCGCCGAGCAGCACGCTTCGGACGACAAGGCCCGCCGGGAGCAGATCGAGCACCGGAACCAGCTCGATGCCCTGGTCTACAAGGTCGAGAAGGACAGCAAGGAATGGGTGGATAAGCTATCGCAGGACGTCCGGGGCCGGCTCGACACCGCAGTTGAAGCGGCCAAGGGAGCCCTGCGGACCGGCGAAGCCGATGGCATCAAGACTGCGCTCGATGAGCTTTCAGGCGCCTACGAGGCCGCTGGAGCGTCGCTCTATGCCAGCCAGGCCAGCAGCGGTAACGCCGCGGGTACCGATGGCGGTCAGGCTCCGCCTGAGGCTCCGAAAGACGATGTGGTAGAAGCGGATTACGAGATCGTTGACGAGAGCAAGAAGTCATAAGCACAAGGCGTTGCCCCGGGTGCGACCGAAACCCGGGGCGGCGCATCCCGTCTAGATTGAAGAGGGCAGTATCCGGTCGATTCGTCCACTCACCTAAGGTGAATTCCGCATGTCAGCTCGTAACTACAATTGGTTGAAGTTTGGCAGCCTGGTAGCCCTGGCGTTCGCCATGGGACTGCTGTTCGCCGGCCTGCTCGATCTCCCAGCCCGTACCTCCGCGCAGCAATCCGGATCGCCGGCGGCGATTACCCGGATTCAGGCGCCTGATATTCCCGCGGCTCGTCCCCTGGTCGACCTGAGCGAAGCCTTCGCCGCGGTCGCCGAGCGGGTGCGTCCCAGCGTCGTTTACGTCAGCTCGGAGCGCACCGAGACGGCGAACAACGCGCCGCAGGGATTTGAAGATTTCTTCCGCGGCAAGCGTCCCGAAGTCATGCGCGGCACTGGCTCGGGGTTCATTGTCTCGGCCGATGGTTACATCCTCACCAACCACCATGTCGTCCAGGGCGCCACGACGGTTACTGTCCGGCTCCTGGACCGCCGGGAGTTCACCGCCCGGGTGGTCGGCTCGGATGAGAATACCGACATCGCCGTCATCAAGATCGATGCCCATAACCTGCCGCCGCTCGCGCTGGGCAACAGCGACAACGCCCGGATCGGGGAATGGGTCCTGGCGGTTGGCAACCCGCTGGGCAGTGCGCTGGCATTTACGGTCACGTCCGGCATCATCAGCGCCAAGGGCCGGAACCTGGATCTGAATCGCGACGCGCGGGGAATCCAGGACTTCATCCAGACTGACGCGGCGATCAATCCCGGTAACTCGGGCGGCCCGCTGATCAACGTCCGGGGCGAAGTCATCGGCATCAACTCCGCCATCGCCAGCGAAACTGGCTATTACAGCGGGTACGGCTTCGCGATCCCGATCAACCTGGCCCAGACCGTGATGAACCAGCTGATCGCGGAAGGCCACGTACACCGGGCGGCACTGGGCATTTCCGTCTCCACCGCGAGCAAGGAAGACGCGGAGTACGTCGGGCTTCCAGAAATCCGTGGCGTGACCATCCAGAGTTTCCAGGACAACTCGCCGGCCGAAAGGGCCGGGCTCGAGGTCGGGGACATCATCCTGGCCATCGACGGGAAGCAGCTGGAGTACACCGCCCAGTTGCAGCAGGCGGTCGGTTTCCGGCATGCGGGCGAGACGGTGCAGGTGGAGGTCGCCCGGAAGGGTGGCGTTCACAAGACCTACGGCGTGAAACTGGTCCCCATGGAAGAGGCCGTAGCCAGTTCGGATGACGGCCAGAACGATAACACCCCGGGCGAGCCGACCAGCAGCAAGGGGCTCCTCGGCGTGAGCGTCGCGCCGCTTGATCGCGACGCCCGTTCCAGCCTGGAGGTTCCCAACACCGTGAACGGGCTCGTCGTGGCGAGCGTGGATCCCACCGGTCCGTCGGCCGACGCCCTGATTGGCGCCGATGAGCGGGGCGGTCCGGATATCATCATCGCGGTGGAGGGCAAGCCGGTGAAGAGCGAAGCCGACCTACAGTCGGCACTCCGTGCCGTGGGCCGCGGCAAGATCGCGACGCTACGGGTCTACAATGCGGCGCGGCAGGAATACGGCATCCGGAGACTACGTCTGGGTGGGCAATAAAACGGGACTAAGGACTAAGGACTAAGGACTAAGGACTAAGGACTAGGGCGGGAACGTAGTAAACGAGGCACTTTCTGAAAGGACGGTGCCTCTGTTTTTTGCTGGTAAGTCCTCAGTCCTTAGTCCTTAGTCCTTCAAGTAGTTCCATCATCTGCACATCGAACGGATCCGGCGTCAGGTCCTCCTCGCCTATTTCGAAATTCTGCTGCGGGGTCTCCAGGATAAGCGGGATGTCCTGGGACCGGGGATCCGCCAGCAGCCAGCGGAACGGCTCCACGCCGATTCTTCCCGCCCCGATCAGCAGGTGCCGGTCGCGGTTGGATCCCAGGGCGCCCTCGCTGTCATTCAGGTGAAAGAATGAAGGCGGCTCGCCGGCCGCGGCTTCGAACTGGTCCAGTATGCCGGCCAGCGCCTTTGCCGACTTGGTGATATCGTGCCCGGCTGCAAACAGGTGGCAGGTATCGAGGCCGTAGCCGGTGCGCTTCCGGAGCTTGGGAGGAATACAAGCGAGGATGGCGCCGACTTCGTCCGGTGTCCTCCCCATAGTGAGGCCGGCGCCGGCGGTGTTTTCCACCAGGATCCTGGTCTTCCCGGGAATCGACTCCAGCGCCTGGGTAATGGCCTGGGCGATCCGCTTCACCGCGCCGAGCCGGTCGCCGTCGGTCGCCGCGCCGGGGTGAAAGCAGAACTGGCCTACCCCCAGCGCGGTCGAGCGCTCCAGCTCCTTCTTGAGACCGGCCGCAGCCCGTGACCACTTCTCCTGGTCTGACGTCGCGGTGTTCAGCACGTACGCCGAATGCACCAGCACGTTCTCCGGCTTGATCCCGGTGTGGTCCAAGGCCTTCCGGAAGCGCTGGATCCGCTCCGGACGGATGGTGGACTTGTCGCCGTAGTATTTCGGAATCGCGGTAAAGAGCTGGAGGGCCTGCATCCCGCCGTTACCGGCGCGGAGGACGGCCTTGTCGATCCCGCCCCTGTCTATGGTGTGAGCCCCGAAAAGGTACGTCATTTTCTCCTCAGATTGGACATGCAAGATGCAGCCTCGAGTGAAGATTCTTCAGTCGCTATGCTCTCTCCGGATGACGTATCTAGATTGCATGGCATAAGGCGCAGGGTCAACTCGTACAGGATTTGAGCCTTGCCACAACTGGAACACGAAGAACACGAAGAAACACCGGGAAAACACGAAGTACATCAATAGACTACTACGGGTTGTTCTTTGTGATCTTCGGGACTTCGTGCCCTTCGTGTTCCAGTTGTGGCTGAGTTGAAAACCTAGTACCATCTCACCGGTCCCTACCGACGATGACCCAGGCCAATAACTTTGTGCTCCAATGACAACGAGTATTGATTCGCATCGCGCCATCCGCGCACCCCGTGGCACGGCGCTCTCCTGCAAAGGCTGGCACCAGGAGGCGGCGCTTCGCATGCTCATGAATAACCTCGACCCCGAGGTGGCGGAGCGGCCGGAAGAGCTCATCGTGTACGGCGGAGGCGGGAAGGCAGCGCGGAATTGGGAGTGCTATCATCGAATCGTGGAGACGCTGCGCCGGCTGGAGAACGACGAGACCCTGCTGGTGCAGAGCGGTAAGCCGGTGGGGGTGTTCCGCACTCACGAGGAGGCTCCCCGGGTATTGATCGCCAACGCGAACCTGGTCCCCCGCTGGGCCACCTGGGAGGAGTTCCGCCGGCTCGACGCGCTCGGTCTCACCATGTACGGCCAGATGACCGCTGGCAGCTGGATCTACATCGGGACCCAGGGGATTCTCCAAGGCACTTACGAGACCTTTGCCGAGCTGGCCCGGCAGCATTTCGGCGGCAGCCTGGCGGGGCGGCTGGTGGTCACCGCCGGCCTGGGCGGAATGGGCGGCGCCCAGCCGCTGGCCGCCACCATGAACGGCGCCGCCTTCCTTGGCGTGGACGTGGACGAAAGCCGGATTCGACGGCGGGTGGAGACCGGCTACTGCGACGCACTGAGCCATGACCTCGACGATGGGCTCCGCCAGCTGGGCCAGGCCCAGCGGGAGAAACGGGCATTTTCGGTGGGGCTGGTGGGGAACATCGCCGAGGTGCTGCCTGAGATGGCGAAGCGCGGCGTCGTCCCCGACGTGGTGACCGACCAGACGTCCGCGCATGACCTGCTGCTCGGCTACATCCCGAGCGGGCTCGACCTGGAGGCGGCGGCGGAGCTCAGGACACGAGACCCCAGGACGTACCAATCGCGGGTACTTGATTCAATGGTCGCGCACGTGCAGGCGATGCTGGACCTCAAGAAAAGGGGCGCGATCGTCTTCGACTACGGCAACAATCTCCGGGGCCAGGTGGCGGACCATCGCGGTATGCGCCAGGCGTTCGACATCGAAGGTTTCGTGCCGGCCTTCATCCGGCCGCTGTTCTGCCGCGGCGCCGGCCCGTTCCGCTGGGCCGCGCTTTCCGGCGACCCGAAGGACATCGCGATGACCGACGCGGCGGTGCTGGAGACCTTCCCGAAGAAGGACGCGCTGGCCCGCTGGGTCCGCCAGGCGCAGGAGAAGGTGCATTACCAAGGTCTGCCCGCCCGGATCTGCTGGCTGGAGTACGGTGAGCGGGCCGAGATGGGGCTCAAGTTCAACTGGCTGGTGAAGAAGGGAAAAGTCTCCGCCCCGATCGTGATCGGCCGTGACCACCTGGATACCGGATCGGTCGCCTCGCCCAACCGGGAAACCGAGGGCATGAAGGACGGCTCCGACGCCATCGCGGACTGGCCGCTCCTGAATGCGCTACTCAACACGGCGTGCGGGGCAAGCTGGGTCTCGCTGCACCACGGCGGCGGGGTTGGCATCGGGTACTCGATTCACTCGGGGATGGTGGCGGTCGCGGACGGCACCGAGATGGCCGACCGCCGGCTCCAGCGGGTGCTGACGGCCGACCCGGGGACCGGCGTGATGCGGCACGCGGACGCGGGCTACGAGATCGCGATTCAGACCGCGAAAGAGCGGGGGGTGGACCTGCCGATGCTGGAATAACGACTCTGGGACTCTGGGATTCCGGGAATAGATCACCGGTTATTCCCTGAATCCCAAAATCCCGAAGTCCCAGATTCCAGACGTCTCGTACCCTACCGATCACTATGCCCGTTCTCCGCAATATTGGTCTTCTCGCCACCTGCCGCGCCGCCGGCAGCCAGGCAGACATCCACGCGATTCCCCATGCCGCCCTGGCCTGGGATGGCGCAGTCATTGAGTGGGTGGGGCCGGAGCGCGATCTCCCTTCCTCATTTGCCAAAGCCCCGTCCCGCGACGCGGGCGGCCAGCTCCTGATTCCCGGCCTGATCGATTCTCACACCCATCTCGGATTCGGCGGCTGGCGGGCCGGCGAGTTTCAGCAGCGGATCCAGGGGGCCAGCTACCTGGCGATCGCCCAGGCCGGCGGCGGGATCCTTTCGACCGTGCGCGCCACCCGCGCAGCTTCGGCTGATGAACTCCTGCAGCGCTGCCGAGTCTTTCTGGAGGACATCGTACGGCTGGGCGTTACCACGGTCGAAGCCAAGAGCGGCTACGGGCTCGACGTGGAAACCGAGAACCGGCTGCTGCACGTCTACCGGCAACTCAAGGTGGAAGGCCGGCTGGATATCGTCCCCACGTTCCTCGGGGCCCACACGGTTCCCGTCGAGTTCAAGGAACGGCGAGGCGCCTATGTGGACATGCTCGTCACCCTGATGATTCCAGAGATCGGGGCGGAAGGGCTGGCGGAATTCTGCGACGTGTTCGTGGAAGAGACGGCGTTCACGGTGGAAGAAGCCCGGCGAATCCTCGGCGCGGCCGGCAAGGCCGGGATGGGCCTCAAGCTGCATGCGGACCAGTTACGGTCGGGCGGCGGGGCCGAGCTGGCGGCCGAGGTCATGGCGACCAGCGCGGACCACCTGGAGCACGCATCGCCGAACGGGGTGAAGGCGATGGCCAAAGCGGGGGTGGTCGCGGTCAGCCTGCCGCTGGCGTCGTTGTACCTCAGGCAATCGCCCATGCCGGCGCGGGAGTTCATGGAGGCGGGGGTGCCGGTCGCGGTCGCTACGGACTTCAACCCCGGCTCGGCGCCGAGCTACCACTTACCGCTGGCGATGACGCTGGCCTGCATCCAGCAGCGGATGACACCGGCCGAGGTCCTCAAGGGGGCGACGATTTACGCGGCGCGGGCGTGTGGGCGGGAGGCAGTGGCCGGGTCGCTGGAGCCGGGCAAGCGGGCTGACTTCGCACTGATCGCGGCGCCGGACGTGGAGCAGTGGCTGTATCACTTCAGGCCTAACGCGTGCGTGCTGACGGTGGCGAACGGTCAGGTGCGCTGGGAGGCCTGACGCGTGGGGGATGAGGCCTCCGCCCCCTATATGAGGAATATCGGACCGCGCTTCATGAACTCCGTCATCAGGAAACAGCGCGCCGGTGCGGAAAACCCCGGTCGGCCAGATCGCCGGGACCAGTGGCCGAGAGGCCTCCGCCCCCTATTTGGGGAATATCGCTTCACGGATCCCTGAGGTGGTAACCAGAAAAGCGCGAGCCTATTTGAACACGTTGAAATGCCCCAGCAACCACCACAGGAGCAGGAATATCAAGACCGTGCTGATGCATCCCCCACCCATTTTCTTCGCTCCCCAACCCGCCGCCAGCCCTCGCAACAGCTTGCTCATGGCGCTCCACTCCAGGGTGTATCGTTGTCCCGGCTTCGAGTGATCGGCTTCCTGGATCCCAATCTGCTATCGTCCAGGCTGATCTTCACGTGACCAGAGTCACCCGCGATAGCTGGCATGGCTTCCAAGGGTTAGTATTGGAGGGCCATTTCATGGCCCTTGAAACCGATCCGCCCGAGGGAGCCGGCATGGACAACGACGCGCTGCAGCAGGGAATCCGCCGGTTTCTGAAGGAGTTTGGCATCACGGCGCAGAAAGCGATTGAAGACGCAGTCGCGGCGGGACTCCGGGCCGGCACCCTGGACGGCGACACGGTGCATGCCCGCGCGAGGCTGGAGATCCCCGCGCTGGGAACGTACCTGGACATCGAACGCGACCTCCCCCTGGAATAGACCCACCCGGACCGATCCGCCACATGGATGCGCTGCTGCGAGACCTGCAACTCGCGCTCGAGGGGCGCTACCGGCTTGAGCGAGAGCTCGGGCACGGCGGAATGGCCACGGTCTATCTCGCCTGGGACGCCAAGCACGATCGCAAAGTCGCCCTCAAGGTGCTGCGGCCCGAGGTCGCCGCGTCCTTCGGTCCCGATCGATTCCTGAGGGAAATCCAGATTGCCGCTCGCCTGAGTCATCCCCACATCCTCCCCCTGCACGACAGCGGCCGGGCCGGCCCCTGCGTCTATTACGTAATGCCCTTCGTGCCGGGAGAATCGCTCCGGGCCCGGATCCACCGGGAACAGCAGCTCCCCATCGAGGACGCGTTGCGCATCGCGGCCGAGGTGGCGGGAGCGCTGGGCTACGCCCACAGCCATGACATCGTGCACCGCGACATCAAGCCGGAAAACATCCTGTTCCAGGGCGGGCACGCCGTGGTGGTGGACTTCGGCATCGGGCGGGCGATCACCGCGGCAGAAAGCGAGAACATCACGCAGCCGGGCCTGAGCATCGGCACGCCGGGCTACATGAGCCCGGAGCAGACGGCCAGCGATCACCGGCTGGACGGACGCAGCGACATCTACAGCCTGGGATGCGTGCTGTACGAGATGCTGACCGGCCACCGGCCGGACCCGCCTTCGCTGCGCCGAAGCAGCGGAGGAGGCGATCCGTTGACCGCGCCGCGCCAGCTCCGCGAGGCGATCCCCGAGTGGGTGGACCACGCGGTCATGCGCGCGCTGGCCCGGCTGGCGGCTGACCGTTTCGCGACCGCCGGCCAGTTCGCCACGGCACTCACCACGCCGGCCACCGGTCTCCAGCGGATCTCGGCCCCGGGTCCCCACGGCGGCCCGACGTCCATCGTGGTGCTGCCCTTCGCGAACATGAGCCCGGACGCCGACGCCGAGTACTTCAGCGACGGAATCACCGAAGAGATCATCAATGCCCTGACCCGGGTGCAGAGCCTACGGGTCGCCTCCCGCACCTCGGCCTTTGCCTTCAAAGGCAAGACCCAGGACGTCCGCGCCATCGGTGCCCAGATGAACGCCAGCGCCGTACTCGAGGGCAGCGTCCGCAAGGCGGGCAACCGGCTCCGCATCACCGCCCAGCTGGTGAACACCGCCGATGGCTATCACCTGTGGGGCGAACGGTTCGACCGGGAAATGTCCGATGTCTTCGCGGTGCAGGACGAGATCTCGCGTGCTATCGTGAGCACCCTCAAGGTGAAGCTGAGAGATTCGCGGACCCTGGTGCGGCCGCAGACCGACGACATCGAGGCCTACAGCCTTTATCTCAAGGGCCGGTACTACTGGAACAAGCGCTACGAGGTGGGGCTGCACCGCGGACTGGAATTTTTCCAGGCCGCGATCGCCAAGGACCCGGGGTACGCGCTGGCCCACGCGGGGATCGCGGACAGTTTCAGCGTGCTGGGGTTCTACGGCTACCTGGCACCCCGGGCCGCGTTCACCAAGGCCAGGGAGGCCGCGGACCGGGTGATGGCGCTCGACCCGGAACTCGCCGAGGCGCACTTCTCCAAGGGGATGGTCGCGTTCTGGCACGACTGGAACTGGGACGAGGCCGAGGCCGCGTTTCGGGCGGCGCTCGACCGGAAACCACAGCAGGCGGAAGCGCACATCTTTTTGTCTCAACTGTACGCCATGCAGGCCCGGTTTCCCGAGGCGATCGCGGAGGGCCGGATGGCGCAGACCCTGGACCCGGTGTCCCCGCTGGTGAACGCGATGGCGGCATGGCCGTACTACGTCGCCGGCCAGCACCAGGAAGCGCTGGAGCAGTGCCGCAAGGCGCTGGAGATCGATCCCGGATTTCCCGTGGCACTGTGGATTCGCGCCCTGGCCCATGTCGAGCTGGGGGAGTTTGACGAGGCGATCGCCGCGGCCCAGAAAGGAGTGGACCTGTCACAGCGGAGCACGTTCCTGGTGAGCACACTGGGCTGCGCGCTGGCCCGGGCCGGCCGCCGGGAAGAGGCGGAACAGGCGCTCCGCGAGTTGACGGAGCGAGGCGCGACGGGGTACGTGGCACCGTTCCACTTCGCGGTGGTGCACGCATCCCTGGGTCAGAACGAGCTCGCTTTGGGCGAGCTGGACCGATCCTACCTGGACCGGACCCCGAATCTTGTCACCCTGACGACGCTGCCCCTGCTCAGCCGCATCCAGGACGAGCCGCGGGCCATTGCGCTACGCCACAAAATGGATTTGGTGTAAGGGTCGATCTCAGATCCACCCCTACACCAGGACTCCCGTCGCTCACATACCGTGGAACATCAACCATGAAAATCACATCCCTCCTCCTGTTCGCGCTCTCCGGAGTCCTCTCGGCCCAGGAACAGCCGCTCAAGCATGCGCCCCAGCCGACCCGGCCGGCGATCGATTCCGCCGACCTCATGACCCGGGCCTACATCCTGGCCGACGACTCCATGCAGGGCCGCGGCCCCGGTACTGCGGGCGCCACCCGCGCGACGGCATACATCGCATCGGAGCTGGCGCGGCTCAAGCTGGTGCCGGGGGGAGACCAGGGCAGCTACTTCCAGGAACTACCGCTCAAGGAGATCAGCATCGGAGAAGCCCGATTGAGCGGCGGAGACGCGCCGCTGGTGCCGTGGACCGAGTTCGCACCTTACTTTATCCGGACGCCGGCGGACCGCTTCCGGCCGGTTGATGGAATGCAGGTGGTATTTGGTGGCGTTGCGGGAGACTCCGCCCACATGGTGACGGCGGAACAGGCTCGAGGCAAGGTCGTGGTGTTCAGCATGCCGCTGCGTCCCAACGGCAGTCGGCAGTATGTCTCGGTATCCGCACTGGCACAGCTACCGCGGCTGCGCGACGCGGCCGGCATCGCCAGCATCTCGCTCGATGTCGCACCACCCCAGCTCGGTCGCGCCTTGCGGCAGCCTTCGACCATGATGGCCGATGGCGACAGCAGCCGGATACCGGCCGTGATGGTTCTGTCCAGCGCGGGCGCCGCCAAGCTGTTCGACCAACCATTGGACTCGCTGGCTCCGGGAGCTGGGGGCCGCATTCTGCATGGCGACCTCGCCATCAAGGCCCGCTCCCTGGGTTCCCGCAACGTGATCGGCCTGCTGCCGGGAAGCGACCCCGTGCTCAAGGGACAGGTCGTCGCCATGGGAGCGCACAACGATCACGTGGGCATGCAGGCCGAGCCGCTGGACCACGACTCGGTCCGGGCCTATAACATAGAATTGCAGCGGCGTGGCCTCGAGGGGCCGGCGATGGGATACGGCAGCAGCCGGGTCGCCGGCCTGGTGGTGAACGTGGACAGCCTGCGCAAACTGCGCCCTGCTCGACCGGACAGCATCTTCAACGGGGCCGACGACGACGGGTCCGGGTCGTCGTCGCTCTTGGAGATCGCGGAGGCCTTCGCGACCGCGCGAGCCCGGCCCAAGCGAACACTGCTGTTCATCTGGCACACCGGCGAGGAGTCCGGGCTGCTGGGCAGCAATTGGCACACCACCCACCCGGCGGTGCCGCTGGACTCGATCGTCGCCTACCTCAATCAGGACATGGTGGGACGGGGCATGGCGAGTGACATCACCGGGGGCGGGCCGAACTATATCCAGCTGATCGGTCCCCGGCGACTCTCAACCGAGCTGGGGGACATCATCGAGGCCGTCAACGCGGGGTGGAGCCAGCCGATGCAGCTGGACTACAGCTTCGATGCCAACGGACACCCGTACAACCGCTACTGCCGGAGCGACCACGCGATGTATGCCCGGTTCGGCATCCCGGTCACCCAGTTCTCCGCCGGCTATCACGTGGACTACCACCAGCTCACCGACGAGCCGCAGTACCTCAACTTTCCCCACATGGCGCGGATCGCACAGCTGGTTCACGATGTCGCGGAACGGGTGGCGAACCTGGACCACCGGCTGGTGGTGGACAAGCCGAAGCCGGATCCGAATGCGCCGTGCCGCCAATAAGGAAGGACTAAGTGCTGAGGACTAAGGACTAACCAGCCCAGAGTCCTTAGTTATCAGTCCTTAGTCCTTAGTCCTTTATCCTCAGTCTTTGGTTAGTGACATTTCCCCGACCCCGGATCCCAGATGCGCCCGCTGGTATCGAGAAACGCCCATTGAAACTCGGAGGCACCGAGGGTCAGCCTGAGAATCCCGTAGTATCCCTCCAGCCGAAATGCGCTTGCGTCGTTCTTGCGTGTGAAGCCGCGGAGCAAACCGCCGCCGGTTCCCGCGACGAACTCCACGATACCCTTGGCCGAGTCCACTACGCCGGCCGGGGACTGGGGAAGAAACCGTTCGTATTCGTGGTCGTGGCCGTTCAGGACGACATCTACCCCGGCATTGTAGAGCCGTTGCCAGAGGACGTCGAGCCGGGGGTCGCTCCCGTGCCAGCCGGAGCTCCACCGCGGATTATGCCAGTACGCCATGGTGCAGACCTTGGTGTTCCCCTTGAGGTCCGCATCCAGCCAGTCCAGCTGCGCCTGGCGCTCGGCCTCGGTGAACCCGAGGTTGACGAACAGTTCGCTGTTGAGCGTGATGATGTGCCAGTCGCCAAGGTTGTAGCTGTAGTAGCCCTTCTTGGGATTCCCCGCCCGGCTGCCGAAATAGTCGTAGTACGGCGCCGCCATGCCGCTCAGATGTTCATGGTTGCCCGGGGAGGGACGGATCTGTTTCATGATGCGCTTGTTGCTATCACCCCAGGAGGGCGTGAAGCAACGCACGAAGTCGCGCGCCGAACCGTCGGGGTAGGCATTGTCACCGAGGGTAGCGACGGCATCAGTCACCTTGGCCGCACTGTCCGCCTTGAGGAGACTGTCGACCAGGACGGCCGTCAGCTCATCGCCGTTGGTGGCGCAGTTGCCGATGTCCCCCACAGCCATGAGGACGGATGCCCCGGTCAGGGCCACCAGCGCGGCCGGTGCTTCGGCCGGAGGCGGCGTAGCCTGGGCATGTGGCTGGCAACCGCCGAGAACGAACGACGTGACGAGAGTTACCGTGATAGCAACGGACCGCATCACATTACCTCCATTTTGTCCATCGAGGGCGGGCAATATGGAGAAATAATAGATGGTGGGCTGTGAGTGGAGTCACCCCAAGGCGGCCTGCTTGACTGCCACGCCCTTCCCGGCCTTATTCCCTAAACGATGACCCCCCGCCCACTTCTGTGGCTCTACCGAATCGCCGCTATCGGCGCGCTCACCGGCATCCTGGTGGGGCCGCAGGCCATGGTCGCGGCCGCCTGCACCGAGCCGGTGATGGCGGGACACCACCAGTCGCATGACCAGCACCGGCCGGCCATGCCCCAGCACTGCTGCGACCTCTGTTCGGTCGCCTGCTCGGGCATCGCCTTACATGGCTCACCGGATTCCCTGGCTCTCCCGGCGGCGCCGAGCTGGCTGGCGGCGCCTGGTTTCCGGTGGAAGGCAGTGGCTGCCGTTTCTCCCCGTTTTCTTCACCCCCTCGCGCTAGGTCCTCCCCTGCTCCTCGCCTGATACGCAGCGCCGGCGCCGATTTCCGGCCCGGTATTTCAAACGCGTTTTCACCCGTGGAGATCATTCATGTTCCGACGCTTGCTGGTGCTCGCCTTGCTGGCGGGCCCATCGTCCTTGCTGGCCCAGGCCGACACCCTGCACCAGCACGGCGACAGTCTCAACCGCCGGCCGATCCAGATCCAGGAAGTCACCGTCACCGCCACCCAGGCCCGGCGGGAGGAGCCGATGTCCGCCGTGAGCGTGTCACCGGCGGTCATCGCGCGCACCCCGGCGATCAACGCCTACGACCTGCTCCGCCAGACTACCGGCATTGAGGTTCACGACCAGGGACAGGGTCCGGGATTCGCGTCCAATGCCTCGGTGCGCGGATTCAGCTCGGACCACTCGACCGACCTCGCACTCTGGATCGACGGGGTACCGATCAACGAGCCGGTGAACGGCCACGCCGAAGGGTACAACGACTGGAGCCTGCTGTTCCCGGCGGCGGTGAGCTCGATTGACATCTTCAAGGGACCGGCCAGCGCGCTGTACGGCAACTTCGCGCTGGCGGGCGTCGTCAACGTGCGCACCCTGGAGCGAACCACGGGCACCCAGTTCTCGTTCTCGGGTGGATCCTATGGGCGGGCGGATGGAACGCTGGTCACTGGCTACGATCACGGTATTTCGGGTGGGGTCTTCGGCATCCGGGGCATGCAGGACAACGGTTGGCGGCCCAACAGCAGCTCGCAGCTCGGCCAGGGTCACTTCAGGATCGTGCAGAGCCTCTCGCCGAATGCGACGGCGGATTTCGGCGTGGAATTGTACGGCGCGGGGTGGGATTCGCCGGGGTTCCTCACCGTGGACCAGTTCAACCAGAAGCAGTACCACGTCGTGGTGGACCAGACCGACGGCGGGTACAAGCATCACGCCCAGGAGCGGGCCAGTCTCCGGGTTCTGCTGGGTACCTCGGCCCTCTGGCGCAGCACGCTGTACTCGACCCAGGGCCGCTGGCAGCTGTTCATCACCACGCCGCCGGAAGGCGGCCAGGGCGAAGGCAGCGGAAGCCAGACCGAGGAGGAGGACAGGCGGTACGGCCTGGGAGGCACGAGCGCGGTCACCTGGGCGCTGGACCGGTCCGAGATTACGCTGGGGATCGAAGGACGCTACGATCACTCCAGCTATGAAAACTGGTTCACCACTCGGCGGAGTCGCGACTCGGTGCAGACCGCGGACATCGCGAACCAGGTGGCCGGGGCACTATTCCTCCAGTCCACCACGGACTTCGGGCATCATCTCAGGCTGTCGCTGGGCGGTCGGTTCGACATGCTCCGGGCCCATTCCGAGCCGGCGGGCGCCCCCGCCGCCAGTGATACCAGAAGTATCCTGACTCCCAAGATTGGCGTGCTCTACCACGTTCCCGGCATCGCCGATCTCTATGCCAACGTCTCCCGGGGCTTCCGGCAAAGCGACGGAGTGATCGACGACCCCTCGCTTCCCTTCATTACCGCATGGGCCTACGAGACCGGACTGAAGCTGGACGGGCACAAGGTCCACGCCTCGGTCGCGCTGTTCCGAATGGATGTCAGCGACGAGCAGACCTTCGATCCCATCACCGCCTCGTCGTCGAACGGCGGGAGGAGCCGGCGCCAGGGCATCGAAGCGGATATCCATGCCCAGGTCACCCCCGGGCTCACCTTCAGCGCGGACTGGACCATCAACGACGCCAAGTATCTGAAACTGGTCACCGAAGATGGTGATACGCTCTCGGGAACCCGGGTCTTCAACACGGCGAGACATGTCGGCATCGCGGCGCTCGAGCTGGCCCCGGTCGGGGCGATGTGGCACCTCAAAGTGAGCGGCAACGCGGTGGGGCCCTACACCCCGTTCGATGAGCCCGGGGTAGAGCTGCCCAGCTATGGGCTGCTGCACCTCAATGGCGGGATCCTGGTGGGCAAGGCGCTGGTGGATGTCGGCGTGCGAAACCTGCTGGACCACCAGTATCCGGAGGTCCGGGCCGGCGGGTTCGTGATTCCGGGCCAGCCGAGGTCGGTCTACGGGTCGGTGCGGTACTGGTTTTGAAATCTCCGGGCACCGGGAACTCCCGTCCCCGGCTCCTGGCTCCTAACTACTAGTCGCCTAGTTGACAAAGTATCCTCCTGACGGTAAACTACTAGACAACTAGTAAGTCGACCTTCAGGAGGCACCCGCCATGGACGTGACGCTTACCGGGCGCGAGCTCGAAATCATGACCATCCTCTGGAACCTCGGTTCGGGGACGGTCAACCAGGTTCGCGACCAGCTCCCCGACGATCTCGCCTACACCACCGTGCTGTCTCTGATTCGCACCATGGAAGAGAAGGGCTTGGTGCGCCACGAGGCGGAGGGCCGCGCCTATCGGTACTTCCCGCTGATCCAGGAGAAGACGGTCCGCCGGAGCGCCCTCAAACAGCTGGTGGAGACGGTGTTCCAGGGTGCGCCCGAATTGCTGTTGACCCAGCTGGTGAGCGATCGGCGATTGAGCGACGAGGACCTGCGCCGCATCCGCCAGCTGATCGACGAACGCCTTCCGGGAGGGGACTGATGCTCGCGCCCTGGCTGCTCTATGCGTCGGCTCTTGGCGCGCTGCTCGGAATCATGGCGTTGCTGATGGAGCGCATCGCCCGCTGGCGAGCGAAGCCAGCGCGCTGGATCTGGCTCGCCGCGATTGTCGCGATCGTGATGATCCCCACAGGGTTGAGTTTCCGGCCCGGTTCTCCAGGCATCACCCGGACGCCTCACGCAAGTGGCGCCGTCCGGTTCGACCAGTCGCCGGAACTCCCCCGGGCCATCGATGCCCCGCTGCTGATCCTGTGGTTGCTCGCGTCCACCCTGCTGGCGTCCCGCATCGTCGGCACCGCCATCAGCCTCCGGCGCCGGCGCAACCGGTGGCTCCCCGCCACGCTCGGTGGTCACTCCATACTGGTTGCCGATCAACTCGGCCCGGCCGTCATCGGCTGGCGGCGACTCACGACGGTCATTCCACGGTGGGCGCTCAGCCTCGACGAGGGTTCCCGTGCCCTCATCCTGCAGCACGAGGCGGAACACGCCCGCTCGGGCGATCCGTACCTCCGCAGTGCCGCGCTGGTCGCGCTCGTCCTCATGCCGTGGAATCCCGCCATCTGGTGGGCAATGCGTCGGCTCCGTCTCGCAGTCGAGATTGATTGCGATCAGCGGGTCCTGGGCCGCGGGGTCGACGCGCACCACTATGCGACGTTGCTCCTCGCCGTTGGTGAACGGATGTCCCGTATCCCCTTCGCCTGGGCGACAGCGCTGGGCGGATCCCGCTCGTTTCTTGAAAGGAGAATTCTTGCCATGACCGCGACCCTTCAGCCCCGGCATCGCCGCGGCGCAATTATCTCGGTCTCCGCCGGCATCGGGTTGATCGTCGCATTGGCGTGCGAGGCACCGGTGCCGGATCCGATCGCGCCGCCAACCGCATCGAAGGCCGACACCGTCAATGCTGAGCTCCTAACGGTGCCGGATGTCGGGCCGCCCTCCGCATCGAGGGCCGACACCGTCAACGCTGAGTTCCTGTTGGCCAAGGTGGAAAGGGACTCGGGCTTCGCCTTTCGCTCGCTCGATTGCAACACTAACGTAAGATGTGGGGCCGATTCGGTTGTGAGACTCGGCTACCTGATCAAGAGCGATCGCGGAGAAGTGGGTGACAGCGTTGTCGACCAGATCATCACCGTCACCGGTCGCCGGTCGGGCCGGGTGGTCTCTTTGCGCGTCCGCCCGGGTGGTACTCTCCGGGAAGTGCAGGGCTTTCGGATTATCCCAGATTCGACGCCGCGCTGACTCGCCGATATA
>DASYPP010000108.1:0-6579 GCA_036006525.1 Gemmatimonadales bacterium | reverse complement strand
TTACGTTGGAGTTCAGCGATTGAATCGGGGATGGAGCTCCCCAAAACCGCCGGCAACGGCTGATGGCTCCTACGCGCGCAGGCGTGTGGGAGCCATTTTCTGTATACCCGGTTTCCAATGAGGTGTCATGCGGATGATCTGGTACGTGGCCCTGGGCGGAGCGGTCGGCAGCGTGGCCCGCTATCTCCTTTCGATCCTGATCCAGGCCCGCTCCGGCACCGAGTTCCCGCTGGGCACTTTGCTGATCAACATCTCCGGTTCCCTCCTGCTGGGATTCCTGCTCCGCTATGCGCTGGACAGCGCCGCCATATCTCCCGAGGTCCGTGCCCTGGCGACCACGGGATTCTGCGGGGGCTATACCACGTTTTCCGCGTTCAGCTATGAGACCGCGATGCTGATCGACGCCGGCGACTGGAAGCGGGCGAGCTTGTATGTGACCCTGAGCGTCGCCGGGTCGGTGCTGGGCGCCTTCCTCGGCATCGCCGGCGCCCGGGAACTGCTCACCCTTCGCCGGGCACTCTAGGAGGCGATATGCACGGGCTCAACGGGGAGCGCACTCTGATGCGCATTCACCTGGGCGAACGGGACCGGCACCAGGGCAAGCCGCTTTACGAAGCTATCGTGATGCTGCTCCGCGAGCGCCACTACGCCGGTGCAACGGTATACCGGGCCATCATGGGCTTCGGCGCCAGCGCCCACGTCCGCACCGACCGGATCGAAGTGCTCTCGCTCGACTTGCCGGTCATCGTCGAGGTGGTGGAGACCGAGGAACGGATCCAGGCGATCCTGCCCGAGCTGGATCAGATGATCGGGGGTGGGCTGATCACCCTGGAGAAGGTCCGGGTGATCATGTACCGGCCGGGGGAGCTATGAAGTCCAGGTCTAGGATGTCCGGGCGGGAGTTTACTCCCGCGCCGCCTTCCGAAAGAGCGCAGCCGATACGAGCCAGACCGCGACGTAGAACGGCGTCAGGAGCCACAGGGGTCGCCCACCAAATCCGCCGATCACGGCGATCACGGCGACCAATCCCTGGGCGATCGCCGTCGCGATCAACGCGCGGGCCATTCCACGGGGCTGGAAGCGCGCGATGATGGCACCGATGGCCCCGACGAGGAGTACGCCGCCAAACATCAGGTTGGCGGAGTCCGCCTCGCTTTCGATGATGCCAACGGCGAGGGTCATCCAGACGAGCAGGAATCCGCCCACGACGGCGACGCCAACGGCGGCCCGGTACATGGTATTGGCCGACAGCCTCGTTGCCAGCTCGTAAGTCCCGCAGGCGACGAGCAGCATGGCGCCGAACGTCACGAAATCGCGCAGAGTCCAATTCACGTCGCTGGTAAACTGCATCGCCACCCGGGGCAGCAGCAGCAGGAACGCCGCGATGCCCCAGATCGCCATCCTCCAGGGGTTTCCGCGCGGCCCGCTGACGATTTCCGTGTTTCCTGCCATGACCTTGTCTCCGGGGTGGGGGCTTGCGTGAAGTACTTTACACTACAAAGCCACCGAACACAAGGGGCCCCGCAGTTGGGTCGGCACCGTGGAGTTGGAGCGGAAGTTTATGGGCCCTCTGGGATTTGAACCCAGGACCTACGGATTATGAGTCCGCTGCTCTAACCAGGCTGAGCTAAGGGCCCCGCTGGAGTGACAAGTGACCGGTGACAAGTGACAAGTATGACAATTCTAATGCCTAGCCCGCCGACCGCCCACAGGAATTGGGGCTCTTGACAATACGTGTTATCACATCTATCTTACATCCCATGCCCGGACAACTCGCCGCCGAGATCAAGCAGACCAAGCCCTTCACCACCCTGGAGGAAGAGGCCGTGGTGAGTCTTGCCCGGACCGCCGCCCTGCAGGATCACGCCGGGCAGGAGCTGATGGCGGGATTCGGAATCACCCAGACCCAGTACAACGTCCTGCGGATCCTGCGGGGCGCCGGCACTGCGGGCCTGGGCCGGAACCAGATCGGGGAGCGGATGATCAACCGGGTTCCGGACGTCACCCGCCTGCTGGACCGGATGGAGGCCGTAGGCCTGGTCGAGCGGGAGCGGGGCGACGATGACCGGCGTTGCGTCACCGCCCGGATAACCAGGGAGGGACTCAAGGTGCTCACCCGGATCGATCAACCGCTCCACGAGTTCCTGAAGGCCCGGGTTTCCCACCTGGGCCCGGAGAAGTTGCGGACCCTGATCGACCTCCTGGCCGACCTGAGGACGGGATATTCGGTGGACTAGGGAACTTGTCGTCCTATTTAAGTGTTATAACATCTAGTAGCATGACACACATTATCTTAAGGAGAGACCCCATGAACACCGCGCTGCTCATTCTCCGCCTGGTCCTGGGCACCTCGATGGCGGCCCACGGCGCCCAGAAACTGTTTGGCTGGTTCGGGGGCTACGGCCTCAAGGGCACCGGCGGCTTCTTTGAGAGCATCGGGTTCCGCCCCGGTGTCCGGTTCGCGCTGGCCGCCGGACTCACGGAGTTCACCAGCGGGCTGCTGCTTGCCCTCGGCTTTCTGGGCCCGATCGGTCCTGCGCTGATGCTGTCCGTGATGCTGGTGGCGATCCTCACGGTGCACAAGGGCCATGGCTTCTTTGCGGGGACCAACGGGATGGAGCTGCCGCTGCTTTACATCACCGGCGCGCTCGCCGTCGCCTTTGCCGGTCCCGGCACCATGTCGCTGGACCACGTGCTGGGTTTCGACACGGTCATTCCGCCGGTGGCTACCTGGATCGCGCTGACGCTTGGCGTGGTGGGGGCGTTCGGGAATCTCGCGGCGCGGCATGCGCCGGCGCCCGCGACCAAATCCGCGTAACACAAGTGTAGGGGCCGATCTCAGATCGGCCCCTACCTGCATTACCCGTTGTTGATCTTGTTCGCCGCGTTCAAGGCCGCCACCTTGTAGCACTCGGCCAACGTGGGGTAGTTGAAGATGGTATCCAGGAAGTAGTCCAGCCCGCCGCCCAATCCCATCACCGTCTGACCAATATGCAGTAACTCGGTCGCCCCGGTGCCGATGATGTGCACCCCCAGGAGCCGCCGGTCATCCCGGTTGAACAGCATCTTGAAGAAGCCGCTGTCGTCGCCCAGGATCTGGCCCCGGGCGATCTCCCGGTAGCGTGCCACGCCCACTTCGTAGGGAACCTTCTGGGCCGTGAGCTCGTGCTCCGGCGCGCCCACCATGGAGATCTCCGGAATGGCGTAGATCCCGACCGGGAAATTCGTCGTCATGGCCTTGGGATTCATGCCCAGGGCATGGCAGGCGGCCAGCCGGCCCTGCTCACTCGAGGTGGCCGCGAGGCTCGGGTAGCCGATGACGTCGCCCGCCGCGAAGATGTGCGGCACGGCGGTGCGGAAGCCCTGGTCCACCTTCAGCCGGCCCCGGTCGTCGGCCTCGATCCCGGCATTCTCCAGGTGAATAAGATCGGTGGCGCCGACCCGGCCGACCGAGAACAGCACCATGTCGGTGACGATCCGCTTCCCCGATTCCAGCAGCACAACCACCTTGGGAGGCGCACCATCCCGCATCTCCAGGGTTTCCACCGCCTCGCCGCTGCGGAAGGTGACGTTCCGCTTTCGCATCTGGTGGATCAGCTCGTCCACGATCTCCGCGTCGAGAAACTCGAGCGGGCGGGTTCGCTTGTCCACCAGCGTCACTTCCACGCCCAGCGCGGCGAACATGGACGCGTACTCGATGCCGATCACTCCGGCGCCTACGACCACCAGCGAGCGCGGAATCCGGGTGAGCTTGACGATGTCGTCGCTGGTGATGACGCTGGTGCCGTCCACCGGGGCATTGCCCGGCGGCGGGGTGGGGTGGGTGCCGGTGGCGATGAGGACATTCGCCGCGGTGACGGTGCGAACGCCGTCGCCCTGCTCGATGCGGAGGGTGTGGGGATCCAGGAACGAGCCGTGGCCGAGGATGAGCTCGACCCCGTTCCTGCGCAGCTGGTTTTCGATGACCGAGCATTCCTGCTGTACCACCCGCTCGACCCGCTTCAGCAGCTCGGCCGCGGTGGGCCGCTGGTTCGCGCCGGCCGTGCTGCCCTGGTCGAACGGCTGGCTGGCCCGGCTGAACGACAGCACCGCTTCCCGGAAGGTCTTGCTGGGAATGGTGCCGGTATCCACGCAGACGCCGCCCAGCATGACGCGCTTTTCGACGATGGCGACCCGGCGGCCCAGCTTGGCGGCTTGCACCGCGGCCCGCTGGCCGGCCGGACCGCTGCCGAGACAGACGAGGTCATATTGAAAGGGCGAGTCCATGGGGGCCGAAGCATGGCTCTCTTGACACCCTCCCGCAAGTCCTCATCTTGCAAGCCCGCCCTCGTCTTCGCGGCCACCCTTGCTCCGGAGAATCCCGATGCGCCTGTCCCGTCTCACCCTGTTCGCGGCGACGCTGGCTTTGACCGGCTTCGCGTGCCAGAAGAAGGCCGATACCGCGGCCGAAGAAACCGCGATTCGGGCCCAGAACGCCGCGTGGAATGCGGCGGTCGTGGCCAAGAGTGATTCCGCCATGGCCGCAATTTACGCTGACAACGGCACGCTGATGCCGCCCAATGAGAAGATCGTGACCGGCACCGCGGCCATCCGGTCCTTCTTCGCCATGTTGTGGCCGATGAATGCCAACCTGGTCATCACGTCCACCGCGATCACCGTAGCCAGCTCGGGCGACATGGCGACCGACGCCGGGACCTACACCTTCAACGCGGGGACAATGCACGACACCGGCAAGTACCTGGTCCACTGGCACAAGATCGGCACCACCTGGAAGATCGTGGACGACATCTGGAACAGCGACACGCCGCTGCCAGCTATGCCGCCGATGGCCATGGATAGCACGGCGAAGTAATCCCTTGTACGAAGCGAAGAGCCCCACGCCTCACCTGTCGCCGTCATCCCCATCACCGGTGGCAGGTGAGGTCTTTCATGGGGCAGCCAACCGATGGCTCGCCTGGCTGGTCCTCGAAGGTTGGCCTGGCCTGGTGCTCGCCCTGGTCGGAGCCATCATCGCCGGGGTCATCGCCCTGAACATCCCCAAGCGCTATACCTCGGAAGCCGTGTTCATTGCCCGCGGTTCCGGCACTTCGATCTTCCCCAGCGCCCTGCAGGGCCTTGCCGCGACGATGGGGTTCGATCGAGGAACCGACTTCAGCCCCAAGTTCTACACCGACTTGCTGACCAGCCGCGTCATCATGCTGAGCGTGGTGCACGATAGCTTCCAGGTGAGTCCCGGCCAGCCCCGGCAGAGCTACATCGAGATCAGCGGTATCAAGGCCGATAATCCGGCCCTGGCCGATGAGGCCGCGCTCAAGCGACTGGCTCGCAAGCTGTCGGCGCGGGCCGATGTGCGTACCGGCATTACGACGGTCCGCGTCACGGCGCGCTCCCCGACCTTGTGCCACGACGTGCTCCAGCGGCTGCTGCAGGCCCTGGATTCGATGAACGTGAGCTTCCGGCAGCAGCAATCGCGCGACCTCAGGATCTTTTTCGAGACCCGGGTCCAGGAAGCCCAGAACGAAATGGACCAGGCCGAAAACGAGCACCGCCGTTTCCTGGAGCGGAACCGGATCATCCGGGGGTCCCCCATGCTGGAGCTGGAAGACCAGCGGCTCTCCCGCCAGGTGGACATCAAGGGCGCCGTGTACCAGACCGTGATCCAGCAGTACGAGCAATCCAGGATCCAGGAAGCCCGCAACGTTCCTATCCTCACGGTGCTCTCTCCCCCCAATGTCCCGGCTTCCAAGTCCGGTCCGTCGCGGAAGGGCATCGTCCTGCTCGGAGCGCTGCTCGGGTTCCTGGCCTGGGTCGGCGTCCTGGCCGTACGGTACCTGCTGCAGCGCTTCGTCCGGGAGCAGCCCCGGGCGGCCCGGGTGCTCCGGCTGGACCGCGCTATTCGGCGCGAGGGCGTCGAGTAGCCGCGTGAAGTCAGACCAGGAATGGAAGTACTGGGGTGCCGCGGATCCGCTCTTTGCCGTCGCGTCCTGGGAAGGCAAGCAGGCGGGCGGGCGGAACGCCTGGACGCCGGAAGAGTTTCTCGAGCTGGGCCGGTCCGACGTCGCCGACATCGAGAAGCATTGGCGGCACTTCGGACTCCGTGAGGGGTGCTGCGTGGAGATCGGCTGTGGCGCCGGCCGCATGACCAACGCACTCCTCTCGATCTTCCAGCAGGTCGAAGCGCTGGACGTGTCACCCGACCAGATCGCCACCGCGAAGAAGCTGCTGGGTGATAACGCCGCCAGGGTGCACTTTCACCTGGTGGCTCGCCCCGCGATTCCGCTGCCCGGCGAGACCTGCGACGCGATGTTCTCCACCCACGTCTTCCAGCATTTCTCCAACTACGCCGCGATCGTCGCCTACCTCGACGAAACCTTCCGCGTGCTCCGTTCCGGCGGCAGCATCTGCTTTCACATCCCGGTACCCGGGGCCCATCTCACGTCACCCGGTTCCCTGCCCCGGCGGATCGCGAGTCGGCTCAAGATCGCCCTCAAGCGGCTGCTCGGGATGCGGCGGGTGATGGAGTACCATCGCTACCCAGCCGCCCGGGTATTGCGAACGCTGGCCCGGGCCGGGTTCGTG
>DASYPP010000107.1:0-34615 GCA_036006525.1 Gemmatimonadales bacterium | reverse complement strand
ACCACCTTGAAGGTGTAGTGGCCCGGAGGGACTCGAGTATAGAAGGCGGTACGCCGGCTCCCGGCATCCACCCAGTCCGGGTCGTAGGGCTCGAGCCGGTAGCGGAAGCGAACGTTGCCAGGCTCGACAAAAGTGAGCGCGGTATAGGTAATCTCCAGGTCCCGCTCCTTCGGACTCAACGCAATGCTGGTATCCGCGGAGAGTACCCGCCCGTTGCTGGTGACCTGCTCCACTGTTACGGGAGGAGGCTCCCGTCCCTGGGTCACGCGGGAGGGGTCCACGCCGACGATGCCATCCTGGGTGGGGAACCAGAGGCGCCCGTCTTTGGTCTTGGCCCCGGCCGGTTGGAATCCCCCGTTGCCTTCCCGGTTCCGAAGCCCATCGCGTTCGGTGTAGGACGTCGAGTGAATCCGCGCAATGCGGTGTTCGGCAAAGGCGTTCAGCTCGTCGCGCCGGACCCAGAAGATGCCGCGATTGCTGTTCATCCAGAGCCGGCCGGCCTCGTCCTCCAGAATCATGTGCACTACCGGATCGTACAGGCCGTCCTTGGTCGCGAATCCTACGACCGGCGGAACGTACTGATCGTTCTCGGCCGGCCAGCGGCGCGGGTCCAGCCGGGCCAGGCCCCGACCCTCGGTGCCGATCCAGAGCCAGCCATCTCCATCGACGTAGAGCGAGCGGATGATGTCGGCGGGAAGCCCTTCGCGGGTCGTCAGGATGCGGCAGCGACCGGCGAGGCAGCGTACCACGCCACCGCCGTTGGTGCCGACCCACAGGGCCCCATCGGGAGTCTCGGCAAACGCGCGGGCCGGCGCCTGGCCCGGCCATTCGGACATCGGAGTCCATTGGCCATTCCGGCGCTCGAGAACCTGGGTCTTGGTGCCCGCCAGGATGCGGCCGTCTCTCGCCTGATACAGCGCGAAAATGCCCGGCCAGTCGAAGTACAGCGAGGGCACCAGGGTGCAGCCCGTCCCCGCCAGGGTGCAGGTTCGAAGCTCATAGGGGGTTCCCCAAAGGATGCGACCTCCGTCCTGAATGACCGAGGTGATCTGGGGCGGGTACCCTTCCGGTGGCGTGAAATTCTGAATGGTGCGACGATCCGGCGAAACCCGACTGGTTCCCTCGGTCAGGCTGCCGACCCAGAGCGCGTCAGTGGAGTCCCACGCCACCACGTAGGCATTGCGAGCGGCCAGCCCCTCGGGGCCGCTTAAGGCGGTGAACAGACTGCGGCGCAGCCGGTGGAGACCCATGCCATCGGTGGCGAGCCAGATTCCACCTTCGCGATCGAAGAGCAGATCGGTAATGCGCACCGTGCGATTGGATCCCGGGTCCAGGGTGTAGACCCTGCGGCCATTGAGCATCAGGTCGCGGTCCAACGCATGCCAGGCGCTATCCCGGCCCAACACCTTTAGTGGCACCGACAGAGTGAACTGGTGACGCCGGGGGTCGACCGGGACGACGTGATGGTCGGGATCAAACCGGAAAACGCCGTAGGGACTGTAACTCAGGACCGCGCCGGTGCCCGGGAGGTAGACGAACCGCTGAATGTCACCAGGCCATGGGCCCAGCATGGGGATGCCAGCGACCGCACCCTTGGGAACCTGCCATACTCCTCGCGCGCCGCTGATCCACAGGCGCTCCTCCGGGTCCTCCCACACTGTGAACGCCGAGTCTCCCTCGAATGCGGGAGCGACCGTCACCCGCTCCGGGCCGGCGTCCGTGATCCGGAAGACCCCGTTGGTATGGGTGGCGACCCAGAGGCTGCCGTCCTGCCGGCGCACGATACTAGTGACCTGGCCCCGGATCAGGTCGGGCGCCACGGGAACGTAGCGGTCGCCCTCCATGCGCCCGAGGCCGCTGGCGCCGCCGATGAAGAGCTGCCCGGAGGGATCCTCGTACATCACAGAGGCCCCGCCCACCAGGCCCCGGCTCTCGTCAATGTGGGTGAACCGGCCGTGCGCGAACCGCACCAGGTACAGCTGCTCGGTGTTCATCCAGAGGGCGCTATCCCGGGTCTCCACCAGCGACAGGATCCGGTCGCTGGGGAGTCCGGGCGAATTGGCGGAGTTGTAGACCGTGAACCGTACGCCATCGAACCGGACCAGGCCGTCGAAGGTGGCGGCCCAGAGATAGCCGGTCCGGCTCTGGATTAGCGCATTGAGGGAGTTGACCGGGAGGCCGTCGGCGATGGTCCAGGATTCTCGAACCCATCCGGCGGCGAGCGCCGATGAGTCGCCGGTTTGCGCGTGCAGCGCCGCCGCCGCGATGGCCAGCATCGCGCCGGTGCCGCCGAGTCCCCGCGCCAGCCGCCGCACGAGTGGGTACACAGGTTTCCGGGAAATTGGTTGGAGCGAGGTGGTGCGGCCCCGGTGGATTCGCGCATCGGGGCCGCCGAGGATCTTACCGATAAAAGCGAGGTGGCGGAAGGCTTCATGACCTTTGTGCCGGCTCGAACAGCTCGATCGGATTGCCGTCGGGGTCCTGCAGCTGGATCTGCCGGCCGCCGGGCCCGACTTCCATCTCGTTGCGAAAGCGCAATCCCTCCTCTCTCAACGTCTTGATCCGCTCAGGAAGGTCTTTCACCTGGAGAACGATGCGATTCCAGCCACCCGGCTCCTGCCGTTGACCGTCGGGCATGGGTCGCGACCCCGACGCCTCCGGTCCGCTCAACAGCAGGGTGAGATGCTCGAGCGATACGGCGGCAAACGCGGGCAGTTGTTGATGCCCGAGGGTGAAGCCGAGGTGCCTGGCATAGAACGCGACCGACCGCGCCACGTCGGTGACCTGGTAGCGCACGCCGTGAAAGGCGGCCACCCGTCCGTCGGGTTCCGGCTTCGTCGTACCGGATTCCCTGGTCTGCTGCGTGGGAGTGCTATTCAATGATCCTCCTTGCTGTGGTCCGCACTCATCTTTCGTGGTGAGTCCCGGTGGAGGCTGCGACTTGGATCACAGCGGGCTAGCCAGCTGCTAGGAAACCGATCCGGACGTTGCAAATCAGGAGTTATCTGACTAAAGTCAGATATGGACACTATCGCCCTGGTCCGCCGCTTCAACCGCACCGTCACCCAGCAGATCGGCGCGCTGGAGAGCAGTTACCTCGGCCGTCCCCGGCCGCTCGGCGCATCCCGCGCCCTCTTCGAGATCGGCCTCGATGGACTCGAGGTTCGACAACTCCGCACCCGATTGAACCTTGATTCGGGATACGCCAGCCGGCTGCTCCGCCAGCTGGAAGCCGAAGGGCTGGTGAAGACCGGCCCCTCACCGAGTGACAGCCGGGCCCGCTTTGTCGAGCTGACCAGCCGTGGCCGGAAGGAACTAGCCGTCCTCAACCGCCTCTCGGACGCCATCGCGAAGTCTCTGCTGGATCCGCTCACCCCAACCCAGCGCTCCGACCTCGCTGCCGCCATGGAGAAGGTGGAGCGATTGCTCCTGGCCGGCGCGGTACGACTCACCATCGAGGATCCCGAGAGCCCGGCCGCCCAGCAGTGCATTGCCCGCTATTACCAGGAGCTGGCCCAGCGGTTCGAAACCGGCTTCGACCCGGCGCGGAGCATCGCCGTGGGTCGGGCGGACTTTGCGCCGCCCCGCGGGAGTTTCGTCATGGCGACTCTGAACGGCGAGCCGATCGGGTGCGGTGGCCTGCGCTACCATTCGGACTACGGTGAGATCAAGCGGATGTGGGTGGCAGGTTCCAGTCGCGGGCTCGGCGTCGGAAAGCGTATTCTTCACTACCTGGAAGAGCTGACCCGAAAGCGGCGGCTTCCATTCGTTCGCTTGGAAACAAACAAGGTTCTTGCCGAGGCCCAGGCGATGTATCGCAGCAACGGATATCGGGAGGTGAAGCCGTTCAGCGACGAGGTGTACGCGCACCACTGGTTTGAGAAAAGGCTATAGTCGTCTCATGAGGCCCGTAGGGTTATAGGCCGACATCAAGGGCCAGCCGGTGCTTAGTACGCAAGGAAAGAGAAAGGGTGGGATCGCGCCAGTAGCGTTCCTCGCGAAAACCACGAATAACACCACACGAAAGCCACAGAACTACACCAGCTTGGCAAGGCCACCTATGATGGTGACTCATTAAAGGACTGCTATTCCGTGTCCTTGGTGGGATTTCGAGGTTTTCGTGAGGAATAACAACCAGTGAGATCCAGCCGGAGCATTCCAACCAGAGCCACGTCTTCAGACCAATCCCAACACCCAAGTATTATTCAAACATGACTACTTTCGTACCGTGACGAGGTCAGGATACGGATCAAGTATGCAGAAACGCAGACTCGGACGCGGCAACCTGGAAGTCTCCTCCATCGGACTCGGTTGCATGGGTCTCAGCCACGGCTATGGCCCGGCCGTCGAAAAGCAGCAGGGCCTCACGCTGATCCGGGCGGCCGTCGAGCGAGGCGTCACGTTCTTCGATACCGCGCAGGTCTACGGGCCCTTCACCAACGAGGAGCTGGTCGGCGAGGCCCTCGCCCCTTTCCGGGGCAAGGTGGTGATCGCCACCAAGTTCGGCTTCGAGTACGATGCCAACGGTAAGCAGCTCGGACTCAACAGCCGGCCCGAGTACATCCGGCAGATGACCGAAGGCTCGCTCAAGCGGCTTGGGGTGGAGACCATCGACCTCTACTACCAGCACCGCGTCGACCCCAAAGTGCCGATCGAGGACGTCGCGGGGACGTTGAAGCAGCTGATTAATGAGGGGAAGGTGCGGCACTTCGGCCTCTCGGAGGCCGGCGTCAAGACTATCCGGCGCGCGCATGCGGTGCAGCCGGTCACGGCGGTCCAGAGCGAATACTCGCTGTTCTGGCGCGAGCCCGAGGCCGAGATACTGCCGACTCTCGAGGAGCTCGGGATCGGCTTCGTGCCCTTTAGCCCCCTGGGTAAAGGCTTCCTCACGGGAAAAATCGACGCGACCACCACCTTCGACAAATCCGACTTCCGCAACACGGTCCCCCGCTTCACTCCGGAGAACCGGGCCGCGAACCAGTCGATGGTGGACCTGGTGGCCAAGTTCGCGGCGAAAAAGCGGGTGACGCCGGCGCAGTTCGCGCTCGCCTGGGTCATGGCCCGGAAGCCCTGGATCGTTCCGATCCCCGGCACCACCAAGTTGCACCGCCTGGAGGAGAACCTCGGCGCGGCCGCCCTGGAGCTCACGTCCGGGGATCTCCGCGAGATCGACCGCGCCACCCGGGAGATCACGGTGCAGGGGGCCCGGTACTCCGAGGGCGCCCAGCGGATGATCGATCGCTGAGTTTACATCTCCTTCGGCGGAACCATCTTCATCGTCGCGAGCGACCCGTCATCGCCAAGGCAATCGCCGGCGTAGACGCTCTCCGCATTCTCCTTCAGCACGCAGTGCACCGTGGGTCCCCCCGGTACGAAGGTGAAGCTGATCGTCTTGTCGGCGTAGTGTCCGCTTGTCACAACGAAGTCCCCATGCTCACCGGCGTGAATCACGACGCCGAGCGAATCGCCAAAGACGAGCACGTCAAAAGTGACAGCCACCTCGTCCTGCTCCGGCGGCGTCACACTGCCGGTCCACTTGCCGGGCTTGATCGCCTGGGCCGAGCAGACGGCCGGGATAATGAGGCCAAGGAAAAGCATGGCAAGGATTTTGGATCGCATCGTGACCTCCAGTTGACGGGAGATGCCCACCCGGCACCCAGGATGGGACGAAATGTCCAGCCTTCTACTCCTTCGGCGGCACCATCCTCATGCCCATCTTGGCGCCCGAGCCGTCGCCCACCACGCAGTCGCCGGCATACGAGCCCGCCGGTTCGAGCAGAAGGGTGCAGTGAACCTCGGGCCCCGGCTTGAAGCCGAAGGTGATTGTCTTGTCGCCAACGTGGCCGTTGGTAACGGTGAAGTCGCCATGCAGCCCGGCGTGGATTACGATGACCAGGGAATCGCCTGCCTGATTGACGTCGAAGGTCAGCTGCTGGGGCTGGCCATCGGGGTTGACCGCGCTACCGGTCCACTTCCCGGGCTTGATGGATTGGGCCGAGCAAAGGGCGGGAACGAAGAGGCCGAGCAGCAACAGGCCTACGGTCCTGGAAGTCATGGTCAGCCACCTATAAGAGGAAGGATCCGCGGAACCTGCAGGGCTCGTGACTGAGGGTACTACTCCAGGGATGGCAAAAGGTTTCAATTCGTAACCCTGCAGGCAATGTCGATTCCAGCAAGCCGCGTTCGACGTCTAGATGAACACAGTGAACGGAGCCTGGTTTCCGGACCGTTCCCATCCCATAACTCGCAGAAGGCCAAGGCCTTGTGCAACGCGGAGGCACTACCATGAAGTTCCTGATGTTCATCAAACACACCGAGAGGGACCGCGACCTGACCATCCCCAAGGCCCTGAACGATGCCATGGGTGAGTTCGTGACCGAAGGGTTCCAGAAGGGCTGGCTCAAGGACACCGCCGGACTCAAGCCGACCGCTGACGGCTATCGGATCCGTTCCAAGGGAGGCAAACTGAAGCAGACGGACGGACCATTCACCGAGGCCAAAGAGGTCGTCGGCGGCTACGCGATGGTCGAGGTGAAGACCAAGGAGGAGGCCCACGATGTCGCGCAGCGATTCATGGAGCTGCACCGGGTCCACTGGCCGAGTTTCGAGTGCGAGTGTGAAGTTCGCGCCGTCGAGGAATATGTAGCGTAGCGGGGAAGGGAGGGAGCGGGGAAGCGAGGGAAGCGAGGGAAGCGATTACTTCCCCCGCATCCCTCGCCTCCCCGCTTCCCTCGCTGCCGGCGCCACCAGTTTCCAGAACTGCGCCTCCCCGATGATCGTGATCCGCTGCCCCTTGGCCTTGAGCCGCCGGATCTCCATCAACTTGGTGCCCGCATCCTTCCCGGCCACCTGCAGCGCGTTGGGCCGGCCGCGGACCAGCACATCGGTGGACGGGCCCGGACTCCCTTGCACCAGCGCGCCCGCCCGCCGCGCCGCGGTGATCGCTTCACTCCGGGGTTTGCCCAGGAACCCGGTGAATGAGAGCCGGGCGCCCTTCAAGCTCCGCACTCGCCCCGGCTTCAGCTCCTTGGTACGATGCCGGAGTGCCGCGATCAACTCACCCGCGGCCTGATAGCGCTTCGCCCGCGCGCCGAGACACCGGTGGATGACTTCTTTCAGGTGGTCGCTGCAGGGAAGCTTGCGGACATCCTTGCTCCGCATGGGCTTGTGGATGTCGCCCCGGAGCAGCATCGCGATGAGCTGGCCCACCTGGTAGATGTCGTCCTTCTGCTGCCACTTGCGAACCTTCCCCCAGGCGATCTCGGTCGGTGCGTTGAGCAGGTTGAAGGCATCGGCGGTGACGCCGCGGCGGCTGGCCTGGTGGGTGGCGATGCCGAAATCACCGATCTTGAGGCATTCATCCTCGCAGACGAACACGTTGAACGGGGTCAGGTCGCGGTGCATCGCCTGGCCCCGATGCAGGACGTCCAGTGTCTCCAGGATGGCGGCGATTTCGTGCCGGACGAAACGTTCTCCCTGGGCCCCCTTCGCCTCCAGCCAGGTGCCCAGGTCGCCATGCTCGGCGTACTCCATGACCAGGCAATAGCGGGTCCGCACCGGCTCCGGCTCGACGAAACGGTCGAACACCCGAAGCGCGCGCGCCTGCCGGTCCAGGAGCTGGGCGAAATAGGCTTCGCGGACCCAGCCGGTAATGGAGTAGCTGATCTTGACGCACACCCGGGGCGGAAGGCCGCGCAGTGGCGTGGGCGTGGCGAGATAGATCTCCCCAAAGCCGCCCTTGCCGATCAGCTGGTCGAGCTGATAGCTCCGGCCGGTCTCGTTGCTGTGCATCGCCGGGAGCGACGGCCGAGGGACCTCGACGATCGCACCGGGATCCTTGTGTCGTCTAGTCATAAGATTGGCGTGAACGTTACGTCGAGCGCCAATAGTTGCGCAATGCATTATCGCGGCTTGTTGTCGCACGGATCACTGTGGTGCCGACAATCGGGTCAGCGTCTCGACAGCCCGCGAAGTACGGATCTGGCTGTGCCACACGAACACCAGGTCGAACAGCAGCGCCGCCAGCCACCAGAGATAGAGAAACGCAGCGGTCGCCAGGAATACCGGCCAGATTGCGCCACCCTCGCCGGTACCCTGCTTGCTCACCCCGTACCAGACGACAGCCCCCACGGCCGCAGTGCCGAGCATGATGAGCGGCTTCAGGCCGAGCGCCGGGCGGAACGCCGTCACCGCCGTGACGAGGAGGACCAGGGCCAGGGCGCCGAACAGGTAGTTCGAATCGGAAAAGTCGTTGAGAAACTGCGGCGCGTGCGCTGCCTCGGCGATCCGCAAGGCGAGTCCCGCCAGGCCTAGACCGAGGAGCCAGGCGAAGATTCGCCATCCGGAAGAATGGGTGAGTCGCGGGACGCGGGACGCCACCGTCACCCCGAGGAGCATGAGGGTGACACCAGGAACCAGGTGCACCATGACGCGGAGATTACCCGCCGTCGCCGGCTCGGTCGCGTTGATCACCGCCTTGTAGAGGATGAAGACCCCGAGCGTGAGGAGCGCAGTCAATCCCAGGTAGGGCATCACGAAACTCGACCATTTCTTGAGTTGCAGCGTGCCCGGCGGCCGCCGCTTCTCCGGCGGCCGGCCCGGGGCGGTTGCCCCTGGCGGCGCTTCCTTGACGACGGTCTCGATGAAATGGCCAAATACGTCCTGGTCATTCCAGTAATCGACGTGCGCTTTTCCCGGAAAGGGATAGCGTACGAACCCGTAGTCGTCGGCCGTGGTAAAGCTGAAGACCTGGTCCCAGTGATTGGCCGCGATCCATTCCCGGGCGCCGTCCAGCGCGAAGCCGATCGGGTCGCCCCGGTCGTAGTAGTTGCACCACTGGATTTTCACAGCCGATGCAGCCCGCGGGGACGGCGGCCCGGGGGGAAACAACCCGGGCCAGAGCGTGAGGTGTTTGTCGATCGGGGAACCGAGTGTCATGAATCCGCGGACCTGCCCCAGCCATTCCGGCGGCTCGGGTTTCCGGCCTGCCTCGAGCAGGCCCAGGAGCGAGATCACCGTCCCTTCGCTGTGCGCGATCACGAAGAGCTCGGCCTTCTTGTTCACCTTGTGGACCTGGGCCATCGTCTCGTCAAAGGCGTCCAGGATCTTGCGCCGCTCGGTATCGAACTCGGCGACGATCTGCACGTCACCCAGGTAATCGTCCAGCAGCTTTCGGATATTGAAACTGAAAAGCCCCGCCCGCTCGGCCAGGTAGCTCAACCGCTCGGTGACGGCGAGCGTCTGGATCATTTCCTCCAGCACCAGCCTGATCCGGTCGAAGTCGGCGTCGTGGAATCCCCGGCCAATGCCCGACTGTTTCCAGTTGAGCCGCACCCGCTCGACCAGAGTGCCGGCCCACTTCTTGGCCTCCTCCATCGTGTGCTGGTCGCTGACGACCGCGCGGGGAATCTTGGCCCAGTACACCTCGGCAAAGGCAAGATGATCGAAGATGCCAGGAGGAAAGGGCGGGCTGATGGAAAAGGGCGCCCGCCCGGTGTGGAAACGGCCCAGCGGAACGGCGGCCGGCTGGTCGTGAAAACGACAGAACTGGTTCACCACCGATTGGATGGTGGCGAAACTGTACTGATCGCCCACACCGTGCACCGCCACGACGACTTTGGTCACCTGCTGGTTGGCGGCCGTCTGCGCGACGACTGAACCACCGGCTTGGACTTCCATTCCGCCTCCTCGTGGGGTGAACTACCCCAAAGAGCATGAAGGTGGGAAACGGAGCGCGCAAGAACCCGGGTCAGTTGCCGTTCGCGTCCAGCCGTGCCGAGTAGGCCCAGCCGCCGGTCGCCTCGATCACCGCGAAGACCAGCTGGTTGGTCCCTTGCCGGAGCGGCAGATACACGGCGTCTCCCACCCGGGCCATGACACCCAGGTTGCTGCGAAGCCCGCCCGGATTCATCGCGAAGGCGAGCGGCCGGCCGTTCAGGTAGATGACGATGCCGTTGCCGTAGGCATACTGCATCCGTCGGATCTCAGCGTGCGCCGCCGTGATCGAAGTCCGCGCGTACACGATCCGCGAGCCGGCCATCTTGCCGGTCATCACGCTGTCGATCAGAACCGCACCGGTGCTGTCCGTGGGTACCCCGCCCACCGGGGCCTCACGGTAACGGTTGACCAGGACCCAGCCTTCGGGCTCCACTTCGACCCTCTGCCAGGTCAGCCGGCCGAGGTCGCCCAAGGCGGCCGGAGTGAAGTCGGCGGCTTCGATCGGGCTGGAAATTTCCCAATCGAGAATCGTTCCTGGCGGCGGAGTGGGTGCCGGTGTCGCGGCCTGGGATACCAGTGCGGCGGTGTAGCGGATATTGGAGAAGTACGCGCCGCGGCCGAACGCGCCGGCCCAGACGCCCAAGCCCGCACCTCCCGAGGTCACCACCCGGGGAACCACCAGCGTGGGCGTGGTGGCAGTATCGAGATACATTCGGGCGACCGGACCTTCGAGCTCGATCCGGACGTGAATCCAGCGATTCCGCGCCAGCTCCGCCACCGCGTTGGCGCCGTCACCATGGTAGACCTGCCAGGCGACGCCGACGCTGTTGAATGCCGGTCCATACTGGACGGCCTCTTCTGTTCCGCTGGACCTGATCCGGAAGAAGATGACGTTGGAGAAACGTGGGGAAGCCGCGCGGAACACTACCCCTAGGAAATTCGTGGTCTCGCTCGCGGCCAGGTCCAGGTCGAGGGTGCCGTTTTCCATGGAGGCACCGCGCACCAGGGCGACGCCCCGGTTGATGTAGAGCGAGGTTCGGCCAAGGTAGGGCACGAACCTGAGGCTGTCGGTGGCGGTCCAGGCTTCGGGGACCAGCGGGACGTCTTTGCCTTGCGCTACGGCGCTGGCGGAAATGAGGCTGGCGAGCAGGGGACCGGCGATGCCGGCGCGGATGGTTCGGGGTTTTGGGGTAGTCATCGGTTACCGACGCGGCATCGCTCAGAAAGGTGTCGGTTCCAGATTGTAACTCTTCACCAAGCTGCCTCGTAGGTGACACCCATGACCCGCTCGACCAACGCCAGGATCGCCGGTTTCGCCTTTCTTCTCTATATCGCCCTTGGCGTCACCTCGCTCTTTCTCGGGGGGACCGGCGGGGAAGGGACAGCGGCGCAGCTCGCCAACATTGCCCGGCACGAATCCGCTTTCCGCGCCGGTCTCCTCCTGTCACCGATCCTCTGGTTTTGTGCCATCGCCCTGGCAGTGACGCTGTACGCGCTCACCCGTGATGAGGACCCGGACCTCGCCATGCTGGTGCTGGTGAGCCGAGCCGGGGAAGGCATGATCGGCGCCGCGGCCACGTTCGCGTCGCTGGGACTGCTCTGGCTCGCGACCCTCACCGGCCCGGCCGCCCCCGACGCGGCCTCGTCCCAAACCCTCGGCAGCTTCCTGTTCAAGGTGGAAGGCTGGAATACTACGATCAGCGCCATCTTCTTCGCCGTGGGCAGCACCGCCTTCTCGTACCTGCTGCTGCGCGGACGAATGGTCCCGGTGGCCCTGTCATGGGTGGGCGTCGTCGCGTCGGTCCTGCTCGTAGTGGGCCTTCCGCTCCAGCTCGCCGGATACCTTGATGGGTCGATCACCAACCTCATGTGGCTACCCATGCTGCTGTTCGAAGTGCCGCTGGCGTTCTGGCTGATCATCAAGGGCGTCGCGCCGCGGCGGACCGTGTAGCGTTCCAGTCCCCGCACCTCAGTGCGGCCGAAACACGATGTCCCACAACTTGGTCCACGACTTTCCGTCATCCTTCGAACGCTCCGCCAGCTGCCGCACCGTCGGCCCTTCCACCCACCAGGTCCCCCGGATCAGAGATGTGCTTCCATCCGCTCCCCGATCGGTTGCGGTCAGCACCATGCGCCCGTTGACCAGGCCACCCTCCAGCACGAGCAGGCCGCCCCGGTTGGTCACCCAGGTCTGGTGCCACACGCCGCGGCTCCGATCATAGATGGTGACCGCCTCGCCCAGCAAACCGTCATTCTGCTGATGCACCTCGCGAATGGCACAGCCGCCGACCATGGCGGTCTCCTGGTTCCGCGCGGTCACCGTGGCCGGAGCGTCCATGTCGTAGACGTCCCAGTCACCCAGCATGAAGTCGAACCCGTGATATTCGGGAGCATCGCAGGCGGCGGCCGCCGCCATCGGTCCGTCATGGCGGGCGGGTCGATACGACGTGAGGATCAGGCCTGAGGCGAGGAGGCCGAGCAGGACGGGGCGGCGGAGTGGCATGGGTTTAGTCCTCACGTTTCATCCGCTCCCGGCGGGCGACTTCGCGATCGCTCGGTGAATCGAGGGCGGTGTCGCCGATCTTGATCTCACCGTCGCGCTCGTAGTGGCCGATGATCAGGCCGTGGGGAGAGACGCGGGACCCGGTCAGCTTGAACGAATGTGGCGCCGAGCCGTCGGCGAACAGCTTCTTGCCGCCGCCAAGCACGACAGGCACCGTGAAGATGCTCATGGCGTCGACCAGGTCATTGGCGAGTAGCGCATGGACGAGCGCCGTACTGCCCTGGGTGAGGAGGTTCGGGCCGTCTTCCTGCTTCAGGCGCTTCACCTCGGCGATGTCGCGCAGGAGCACTGTGCCCGCCCAGCTCGTATCCAGCTCGCCGGAGCGCGAAACCGCGTACTTCTTGATGGCGTTGAACAGCTTGGCGATGCCGCCATCGCGGGCGTCCGCGTCGTAGTAGGGCCAGTACCCGGCGAAAATCTCGTAGGTCTTGCGGCCGAGCAGGAGGTCGAATTTCTCCTTGAAGACGCGGTCGAGCTCCTCGCCAAACTCTTCATCGAAGTAGGGCATCACCCAGCCACCGAACTTGAAGCCCTTGGTCGGATCCTCCCACGGCCCGCCGGGAGCCTGCATGACGCCATCCATGGAAACCATGGCGCCGACGATGATCTTCCGCATAGGTCACTCTCTCCTTGTTCAAAGGACGGCCCGCCGTTCCCGACAACCGTCCGCACAGGACAATCAGGAACGGGTGGCACCCAAAACAGGGGCGGCCCTGGCTCCGAGCCGCCCCTATGGGCCCGAACCTCGCCCGCTCAACTACTTGGGCGTCGAGTTATAAAAGAACTGCTCCTTGACGATCTTCCCGTTCTTCACTGTGTAGAGCGCCATCTCGACCATGCGGTTCCGCTTGCCGGTGGCCTTCTCGGTGGCGTCGAAGTCATACTGCACGGCGAATTGGCCGTCGCCCACGAAGGGGCCGTTGGTCTCCGCGGAATGGACCTCGAAATTCTCAAACCACCACTCGTTCTTCCCCCGTACCGCGTCGATCCCGGAAATCTCGGCCGGCATCTGCTCGCTGCCGGTGGACTCGATGCTGATGATGTTGGGTGAGTACAGCTTCTCGATGGCCTCCAGGTTGCGGCCCTCGCGGCACAGGTCGACCAGTTCGTGCGCAACGGCTTCAGTAGTGGCGCTGGATGCCGGGGCGGTCTTGGTGCTCATATGAATCTCCTGGTGAGGTACTGAAGTCACACCTGCGAAAAACCGAATTCACAAACTACATCGAATCGTCTCTCTGTCACCCCGTGATTTGGTAACAATTCCGGTCGGTCCGCTCGCAATTCAGCCCCGCTATCCGTGACACAGATCACGCCGTGAATAATTCCGGGCCGCCACATTGAAACTTGATCCATCAAAATGAGCCATGCGCACCAGAGGAGGACCATCATGACATCCGGAATTACGACCCATACGCTCGGCGATACGATATTTACATTGACTGGGGATCGGACCTTCGTTGCAACCCGCGTCATTGACGCACCGCGGAGCCTGGTCTGGGAGGCCTGGACCAGTCCGAGGCACCTGCCTCACTGGGTACTCGGCCCAGCCGGGACCACCATGCCGGTTTGCGAGATCGACCTTCGCCCCGAAGGGAAATGGCACTTCAAATGGCGAGAACCCAATGGGTTCGAGATGGATATGCACGGCACCTACCTGGAGATCATGCCCCCGGTTGGGCTGGTTAACACAGAGTCGTGGGGTCTTGACTGGTCTGAAACGTTGAATACCCTGGTTCTCACCGAAGAAGATGGCAGGACGACCATCGAAGTGTCCATTCTTTACCAATCGAGCCACGCTCGTGAGCGGGCACTCGCTACTGGAATGGAAGAGGGCTGGTCTCAGAGCCTCGATCGGCTCGAAGACTACTTGCGAACGGTGGTGTGATTTCTCCCTCACGACTAAAGGGCCAGTGAGTCGAAACGCTTGCTTCGGGGCCGGTGTCGCAGTGCTGCTGGCCATCCCCGGGGCGAGTTGGGGACAGGCGCCCTCCAGCGCCGTGGGGACTGAGGCGCTCGGCACCGTCACCTTTCCGGTCTCCTGCTCGGCCTCGGCGCAGGCCGAGTTCAATCGCGCGACCGCTCTGCTGCACCACATGACCTATCCGCAGGCGAGAGAAGCCTACGCCCAGGTCGCGAAGACCGATCCCAGGTGCGCGCTGGCGCACTGGGGGATCGCGATGACGCTGTTCCAGCCGCTCTGGCCTACTCGGCCGAGCCCCGAGGAGTTGAGACGCGGGTGGGGGGAGGTCGAGCAGGCGAGAGACCTGGTACCGGCAACCGAGCGGGAGCGGCTCTTCGTAGATGCGGCTGGCGCCTTCTTCCAGGCACCGGATTCAGCGGATTACTGGGCCCGCATTCGGCGGTGGGAGCTGGCAATGGAGCGGCTCTACACCGCCTTTCCCCAGGACCCCGAAGGCACCGTTTTCTACGCCCTGGCTCTGCTGGCCCTGCCGCCGTCCGAGCCGGTATCAGATCGGACGCACCGGGAGCGCGCCGCCACTCTCCTGCTCTCCGTCTACCAGCAAAACCCCGATCATCCCGGCGCCATGCACTACCTGGTGCACGCCGACGATGCGCCGGGGCGGGAGCACGACTCGCCGGAGATCATTCGGAAGTATGCGATGATCGCTCCGCACAATGCCCACGCGCTCCACATGCCGACCCACATCTACACCCGGCTCGGAGACTGGAATGCGGTGATCGGCGGGAACCTAGCGGCGGCGGACGCCGCCCTCGAAACCCCCGCCGGCGACTCGGGCCAGTACGTGTGGGATGAATTTCCCCACGCGATGGAATACCTGGTCTACGCCTATCTCCAGAAGGGGGCCGATGACTCCGCCCTGGCCCAGCTCGGTCGGCTGCACGGAACCGAGCGGCTCCAGCCCACGTTCAAGACCGCCTTTCACCTGGCCTCCACCAGTGCGCGGTATGCGCTGGAGCGGCATGCCTGGAGCGAAGCCAGGTCCCTGGTCCCTCGCGAGCCGCCGGCGCTCGCCTGGGACCGGTTTCCGTGGGCCGAAGCCGTGACCTGGTTTGCCAGGGGGCTGGGTGCTGCCCACGAAGGAAAGGCAGATGAGGCCCGCGCGGCCGTCACCCGTCTCGCGGGTCTCGACACGGCTGCCACCAGGTCAGGCGAAGACCTCTTTGCTCGCAACATCCGGATCCTGCGGCTCGAGGTGAGCGCATGGCTCGCTCAGCAGGAGCGGGACACGGCATCCAGCGTTGTGCTGCTCGGAGAAGCGGTCGCCCTCGAGCTGGCAACGCCCAAGCATCCCGTCACACCGGGTCCGACACTGCCGGCCTACGAGCTGCTGGGTGACCTTTACATGGCGCAGGCGCGGCCGCGGGATGCGCTGGTCGCGTACCAGCACTCCCTGGATCTCTACCCCCGCCGCTTCAACAGCCTGCTGGGAGCCGCGCGGGCCGCTCGGGCGGCCGGTTCCCCGCCACTGGCGCGCACGTTGTATGGGCAGTTGCTGGAGGTAGCGGGGGGGAGTAACAGGATGGAGGTCGGGGAGGCGCGGGCGTTTGTCTTGCGGTAGTATATTCCTCCCCTTCCATGCCGGACTTCCAACCCAACCCGCCCGCTGGAAAGCGAGGACCGCGGCAAGCGGTCGTGCTCACCGCGATCATCGTGGCCATGCTGCTCGCCGCGGCGGCCTGGGCCGTGTGGCGTTCTCGCTGAGTCTATCTCGCGACTGCCTCCGCTTTTCCTCGCCCCTGTTTGACCGAATGATCGTCGTCCGATTCAACTTCGGCGACCGGTCGTACCAGCTGGGGGACCGTTTGTTCCGGCTGATAGTAGAGCACCAGGACACCCAGGCTCAACGTTCGGGTCCTGGCCAGTTTCAGCTTGGCCCCCATTCCATCGATGAAGAAGCGCTTGCCGGTCCCCGCGACATTCGGGTGAACCAGGAACCGGAACTCATCCACCAGACCGGCATCCAGTAGCGCCCCGACCAGGATGGCGCTGCCGAAGGTGATGATGTCCTGCCCGGGCTGCTGTTTGAGTCGGGTGACTTCTTCCATCGCCCTGGCATTGATAATGGTGGAATTGTTCCAGTCCGCCGTTTTCAGGGTTGATGAGACGACATACTTGGGCATGCTGTTCAGCTTGTCCGCGATGCCGAATTCATTGTTCTTCTGTTGCGGCCAGTAGCCGGCCAGCATTTCGTAGGTCACCCGGCCGGCGAGCATGGCCCCGGAAGTCAGCACATTCTGCTTGATGTATTCGGCCCGGTCGTCGCTCTCATACGGGTTAAACCATTGGTCCATGGTATCCGCGTCAAAGACGCCGTCCAGGGACATCCATTCCGATACAATCAGTTTTCTCATGGCTCGATGACTCGATGGTCCAGGTTGAGATCGGGGCCGGCTCGTGGGGGGTCGATCTGAGGTAACATGGGCTGTCCTGGCCTGCTTTGATGCGGCAGGGGTCACAATTTCCCCTTCGGACCGCCTCCCCCGGTCCCTTACCCCGTCAACTGGGCGTAGTACTTCGGGTCACCCGTCTTGAAGAGCCCATACCACGCCTCCAGGATCTTCTCCTCATAGAGTCCCAGCGCACGGAAGATCTCCCGGGCAAACTCCAGGGATTTCATCGCGCTCGCGGTAATCACACCCTGATCGTTCACCACGTCGGCCTCCTGGTACAGGTGGCCGCCCTTGTATCCCGTCGCTGCCAGGTATTCGGCGGCGTTGCTGGTGTGTTTCCGGGTGTCGAGGATCCCGCCCTTGGCCAGTCCCGCGGTCGCGCCGCAAATCGCGGCTACCGGTACTCCGGCCGCGAGAAACGTCTTCGCTTTCTCGACGGCTTCCATGTTCCCGCCCTTGTCCCAGGTGTCGCCGCCGGGGAGGATGAGCAGGGCGCTGTCCACCGGATGGAGCTGGTTGAGGGAGAGATCGGGCTGGATCCTGACTCCGCCGATGGTGGTCACCGGGTCCCGGTTTATGGCGACGGTGCGCACTTTGAACCGGCCGGGTTGCTTCTGTCCTTCCGGATTGTTGATCCCGGCGACGGCAAATCCCGGCTCCCAGTCGGCCAGGGTATCCAGCACGAAGAGATGAACGCTGGGCATGGGTCATTGCTCCAGCAGCTTCTTCATTCCATCCAGCATCGTCTTCCAGTTGCCGGCGGAATGCTCCTGGGCCTCGCTGGTCGGGTTATTGTCCTGCTCGAGCATGATTGCCGTCTTCTCGCCTTCGCGGGCCAGCTCGATCGTCACCGTATGGTAGTTCTCCGGAAGGTCCGGCTGTCCGGCCAGCGGGCTGAAATGGCTGTACTCCAGGACATGCTCAGGCTCGATCCGGAGAATGGTGCCCGTGTCTTCGTACGGCTTCCCCTTCCATTCCCCCTTCCAGCGGATCGGGCTGCCTTGTTTCCAATCGGAAACAACGGTGGTGCCGAACATGTATTGCCGGACCATGGCGGGGTTTACCAGTGCGTCCCATACCCTGGCGATGGGCGCGTCAATAGTAGTCGTGGCCGTGGCGATGAGTCCCCTGGACGTGCTCATGACGAGTCTCCGGTTTATGGCCGATCAACATAGGGCACCGGAGATTCCACGGGCTGGGATGTGGGTCACAGGATCGAGGATGGGGCAGGCCGGAGGACTTGTCGCTGGGCATACGCGTCACTACGATCGATTGTCCTCCTCTAACACGACTCGAGTTGACAAGGATACCAAATGACCGGAACCCCTACTGAGTCAGGATCTACTGCCTCCACCGACGATGGCTGGGTCACCGCCCGCGTCGGCCCCGATGGATTTCGCACCGAGTTGGAGGTCCGGTCTCATGGCATGGTGGCCGATGAGCCCGCAACCCAGGGTGGGACCGACCGGGGCCCAACGCCTTATGAGTATCTCCTGAGTGCGATGAGCAGCTGCATGGCCATGACCCTCCGCTTCTATGCTGATCGGAAGGGATGGCCGCTCGAGGGCGTGGAGGTCCGGCTCCGGAGTGCCCGGTCCCACGAAAAAGACTGCGAGAGTTGTGAAAAGGCGGCGGTGGGGATCGCCCGGATCGAGCGAAGGCTCGACCTGTCCGGGCCGCTCACGGAGGAGCAGCGTGCCAAGCTCCTGGAAATCGCCGATCGTTGCCCAGTGAAGCAGACGCTCGAGCGGGGCGTTCAGGTCGTGAATCAGGCATAGGGGCTAGGGCCTGGCCATCCTCTGAACCAACCCTCATCGCACAGGGCTAACCGCTCCCCCCGCTGCCCCGCCATTTGTCTGCCGCCTCCATCAGCTCGAGCGTCACCGCCATTTTCCATCCCACCGTGTACCACGGGCCTGGATCCCGAAGACGACATCCCGGCCTCCTGCAGGGAATCACCGGTTTGCCGGCCGATCGGCCTGTTACAACAGGGCGGTGAGGTGGATTCCTTCCCCCTTGCCGCGCACCGCGTAAGTTGGTTCCGGACCACGACTGGAGGGGTGTGGGAGCAATCGCAGTAATCGCCGGGATCGTCATTGGCGTCTTGCTGGTCGGCCCCTGGGCCGGCGCAGTCATGGGTGGCGGGATCGCTCTACTGCTGATTGGGTTGCGCCTTGCCGGGGTGCGGAGCCGCGGGGTCGCCGCCGCCGGGTCGTTGGCCCTCATCGCAGGAGTGCTCGTCGTTGCCATTGGCGCCGCCCGGTCATTGAACCCCGACCCGGTAGAATCCCGCCATCTCACGACCCCGGTAGTAACCAATGATTCGGTCACGACGACCGCGGGGCGGGCATATCCGGCGGGCCTGGTTCGACGCTTCTTCGCCGGGAGTCTCAACCGAAGACTGTGGGAGATTCCCGTCCGGCTGCCGCTGCTGAACCTGGAGACGGCGGGAGGAGGCCTCTCTCCGGTGCGTATCACCGGCGGTGAGCAGACGGTCGGGCTCCGATTGCTCGGATTCGATAGCATGGGGTATGACTTCCGCCCGATCGTCAAATACCCGGTGCCGATCCTGCCCCGCTGGATGTGGCGCAGTGCCGTCGCCGCGGCGCTCGACGATCAGATGGCGGCCCAGTTCCCCTTCGGGGCCGTCGTGGTCGCCCGGTTGCTGGATGCCGCCGGGATCGCCGCCCCCACCCCGGTTCCGGTCGTGATGCCGGACGACCCCCGGCTGGGACCCTACCGGGCCCGGTTTGCCGGCCGGGTCGGGTTGTTCGCCGTGCATGCCGACGAACGCCCGGTCAATCAACCAGGTTTCGCCGGTTATACCCGGATCGTAGACAGCGACACAATGTATGCCGACCTTCGCAGGAATCCCGAGAGCAGTTTCGACGACCAGTACTACCTCCGCATCCGGCTGATCGATATGCTGGTCGGTGACTGGGACCGGCATTCGGGCCAGTGGCGCTGGGCTCGCGATGGCAACCGGTGGCGGGCCATTCCGGAAGACCGCGACTGGGCGTTTGCCAGGATGAACGGCGTGGTCGGCGCACTCGCGCCGTTGGCCTATACCCAGTACGTCGGTTTCTCCCCTCAACTCCCCCCGGTGAAACGCCTGGCGTTACAGGCCGACCACATCGATCACCGGGTGCTCAATCGCCTGGACCGCCAGGACTTCCTCGCGGCGGCGCGCGTGGTCCGCTTCGCCCTGACCGATTCCGTCATCGCGGCGGCGGTTGCTGCCTTGCCTCCGCCGTACCTGGCGCTCGAGCGGGAGCGCCTGGTCGTGGCGCTCAAGGCGCGGCGGGATCATCTGGAGGAGTACAGCACGGAGTACTACCGGTATCTCGCGCGGAGGCTGCACCTCTATGGCTTCGCGACCAGCGCCGATGTCGTCGAGTTCGACCAGGTCAGCGACAGCGGAGGCCGGGTTCGCCTCCGCTCCGGCGGGCCCAACGGCCCCCTCCGCTTCGAGCGCTTCGTGGACGCGCGGGACACCAGGGAGTTGGTGCTGCATATCGACAAGGACCAGGACCGGGTGCTGGGGAACCGCGACCTGCCGTTCAAGGTGTCGATCGAAGCCGGGCCCAGACCGGGGGAATGAGCGCTGCCTCACCCGTCCGGTCCCCATCTGCGCTGCCGAAAGTACTCCCGCCAGGACTCGGGCAGCCCCGGGTGCTCGCTCGCCCGCTCCAGCAGCGGCTGGTTCTCGTCATCGGTCCCATAGAGCGCCACCACGTCCGACACCGTGAGCCTTCGCTCGTCGCGGGCGAGCCGTTCGATGACGTCGCCCACGCCGACTTCGCCCGGTTTCCCCACCGCCAGGTAAAACCCGTTGCGCCGGCTCAAGTGGAATCGCTTGACCATGTCCGGGCGATTGAATCGAACCCCCAGCTTGTAGCAGGGCATTCGCGGCTGGGTGACCAGGAACTCGGCGCTCCCGATCCGGAACCGGTCCCCGATCCAGACTTCGTCCTCCAGGAGCCCCTCGGTCGTAAGGTTCTCGCCAAAGGCGCCCCAGGGAAGTTCAGCGTCGGGCAGCTCGCGGCGCCAGTACGGGTAGTGCTCCGCCGGATAGACATACACTGCTTTCTCCGGCCCGCCATGAACCGTGAGATCCGACTGCTCATCACCCTCGAGGTTTTCCCCGCCGACCTGGACCCGGTGGGAGATCGGCGTCTTGAAGATGGAGGTCAGCACGGTTTTCCCCCGCCATTCCACCTCACGCGGCCTTCCGACACAGATCGACAGGACCTTCATGGGACTCCTATGGCTGCCGCTTCCACTCCGAACAGGTCCGCCCGTCCCCCGCAGTCGTCGCGAACTCGGTAGGCCGGACGCCGCCGGGGCCGGTAATGCAGAAGGTGAGCGTGGAATCCTCCAGCCGGTAAATCCCCAGCAGGTGCTGCCCCTCGAGTGACCCGCCGATCACGGCGTAATCAACGGACTTCGGCTGGGTGGACGGATTCAGCGTGAATATCGCCGACATGAGGACCGTGCCGTTGACGGTCACGGTCGTGGTGTCCCCCGCGACGTGCCGGGTGCCGGTGGAGTTGGGGTAGGTGGCCCCGTTGATCGAGGCCGACACCATGGTCCAGTCGCCCTGGAGCGCACCCTGATCGGCGCTCGCCTCATCCTGGGCCCGGAGCGGGGCGACAATAAGGGACAGGCTGAGTGGAATGAGCAACAGGCGCATAGGAAATCCCGGTGGATAGTTTTTCAAAGCCCCTGCGATCGCCTCAATATTAACCCACTGTGCCCGACAGCCGTTGGTTCCGTCGCCTTTGCCGGCGCGGAGCAGAGTGCAACCGGTCTGGAGCGGTACCTGGATGGCCGAAGACTGAATGGCATGTCGCTGCTGAAGTGAATTGGTAGGATTCAGTCGTGTCATGACTCCAGTGCGCGCTCGTCTCCAGCCGGACCACCATCCTGAGACGCCATGCGCCGCCCCTGCCTGGTCCCCATACTCCTCATGGCGGCTCTATGCGCCGTCGCCTGCCACACCGAGCCGTTCCCTCCGCTCGACACCGGGACCGACCAGCCCTTTGACCCGGGGCCTCCGGCGCGGCTCACCGCGAACCGGGGGAACGACGAGGAAATCAGCTTCACGCCGGATGGCGGGGAACTGGTTTACAGCCTGGACCAGGCCTGCGTGGCATTTCTGCCTGCACACCAGGCCCGCGATAGCGTGTGGCTATGTGCTCCTGAGGTCCAGGGCGAGTCGGACTCCTACGGTCATCCCGCCGTCTCGGCCAGCCGCCACATGGCCTTCCTGCTGACTCGGCAGCGGGACGATGAACCCGCTCCCTTCTATAAGGCGGTGGTGGTCGGCCCGCTCGCTGACCTTGGGGACACCAGCGAGGTAATTCCGGTTCCCTTCGTGACCAGCGTGGACGGAGTTCTCCACCTGCGGATCACCCGGTTGGCCTGGCTCCGCGGGGACACGCTCGCCATCCTGGCGGACAGCGCGGTCTACCTCACCGATCCGGCGAGTGCGACCAGGCCCCGGGTCTTTGTCCGGCTTCCGCTGCCCGGGGCGGTGTACTCCATGCAACCGGGCCCGGGCGGATCGGTCCTGTACCTCAGGTTGGCGGGCGACACCCGGGTGCTGGCCTGGGACATGGCGACCGCCGGGCTCGCGATCTTCCATGACTTCGGCGTCGCGGACAACACGGGCCAGGTAGCGGTGGGCGACCATTACCTTGCGGCAGCCATTCCAGGGTCCGTGCTGCGGATCAATCTCCTGAACGGCCACACCGACACGATTCCGACTTTCAACCTCGTCATCCTCGAATTGGCCATCCGCCGCGACGGCACCGACCTTGTCGCCTCGGCGGTGGACACGTCCGGCTTGCCGCCGCCCCAACCCCGGACCAACGATCTCTATCGCCTGATTCCCTAGAAGTACCGCCCTATTGACAGCGATTGGCCTTCTCCAGTATACTGAACCATATGGTTCAGTATAGGAACATTGATTCTGCCTTCGCCGCGCTGTCGGACCCGACGCGCCGAGGCATCCTCGAATACCTCGGGCGCGAGGATGCCTCGATCAGCGACCTGGCTGCACGCTTCGACATGACCCTGACCGGCATGAAGAAGCATGTCGGTGTCCTTGAACAGTCCGGCCTGGTGAAGACCGAGAAGGTCGGCCGGGTCCGCACCTGCCGGCTTGGCTCTCGTCGGCTGGACAAGGAGACCGCCTGGATCGCGAACTACCAGCAGATGCTGGAAGCCCGGTTTGACCGGCTCGAGGCTTTTCTCGAGCGCACGAAAGGAACCCAATGAGCGCCGCACTCAAGGACTCAGGACCGAAGGCGGTTGTCACGACTCCCAGCGACCGGGAAATCCGGATCGAGCGCATCGTCAATGCCTCCCGCGACCGGGTCTGGCGCGCCTGCACCGAACCCGGGCAGCTGGCCCAGTGGTGGGGCCGGGGTAACCAGCTCGACATCGAGCGTTACGAGTTTCGCCCGGGCGGGCAGTGGCGCTTCGTGGAGCACAGCGATCACGGGGTCCATGGCTTCAGTGGCACCTATCGTGAGATCGCGCCGCTGGAACGCTTGACTATCACGTTCGGATGGGACGGGATGAAGGGGCATGAGCTGGTGGAGACCATGATGTTCGAAGACCTCGGTGACGGACGCACGAAGATCATCGCGATCCTGGTTTTCGACAGCAAGGCAGACCGCGATGGCATGCTGCAGGCAGGTATGGAGAGCGGAATGAACGAGAGCTACGCCGCGCTCGACCGGCTGCTGGCGAAGGAGGCCTGAAGGCAGGCTGGATGTCCGGGGGCGCGCTCTCCAGCGTGTCCTCCGGGCCATCTGGCCCCGGTTCCGGCCAGCCACTACATTTTTTCCGTCCCCTCCAGAAGCCAAGAGACTGACCGACCAGCTCAGCCAACTCCAAACGGCCCTCGGTTCCACCTATATCCTCGAGCGTGAACTCGGCCGGGGCGGGATGGCCGTGGTCTATCTGGCCCGCGACCTCAAGCATGAGCGGCAGGTCGCGCTCAAGGCGATTCGCGCCGACTTCACGTTTCCCGGCGCCGCCGAGCGATTCACCCGGGAGATCCGTCTCGCCGCCCGGCTGCAGCATCCCCACATCCTGTCGGTCCATGATTCGGGCGAGAGTGCGGGCCAGCTCTGGTTTACCATGCCGTACGTGGAAGGGGAATCCCTTCGCGACCGGTTGACCCGCGTGGGTCGGCTCCCGGTGAATGATGCTGTCCGGATCACGCGGGAGGCAGCCCAGGCCCTGGAATACGCCCACCAGCACTCGGTCATCCACCGCGACATCAAGCCGGAAAACATCCTGTTGACGAAGGACGGTTCCGTCCTGGTCGCCGACTTCGGTATTGCACGGGCCATCGCGGGCGATACCGTCACCCAGACGCCGGGTGGCACCACCCAGCTCACCGAGACCGGTGTTGCGGTGGGAACGCCGGCCTACATGGCGCCGGAGCAGCGCTTCGGTACCCAGGCCAATGCCCAGAGTGACGTCTACAGTCTCGCCGCCGTCCTCTACGAGCTGCTGACCGGCCAAGCGGTGTCGGCGATGGTGCCGCGGGTTCGCTCGGAGCGGCCGGAGGTGAGCACTGCCCTCGAGGCGATCGTGCAGCGGGGTCTCAATCCGGATCCCTCGCAGCGCTTCCCTTCGATGGAAGAATTCGCCACCGCGCTGGACCGACCGGATGGGGTGTCACGAGCTTCCGGGACTCGGAAACACCGGGTCGGTGTCGCCCTGGCTGTTCTCGCGTTGCTCCTTGTTGCTGCCGGCTACTACCTGCGACGGAGCAGGGGTTCGTCCACGGCCGACGCGCTCCCCACGTCAGCCGCCGTGCTGCCGTTCACCGATCAGAGCCCGGAGACCAACCAGGCCTACTTTGCCGATGGCCTCGCCGAGGAGTTGACGACGACGCTCGCCCGTATCCCCGGTCTTCGCGTGGTGGCCCGCGCGTCGGCATTCCAGTTCCGGGGCACCAATGTGGATCCGCGCGAAGTTGGCCGCCGGCTGGGCGTTGGCGCCGTACTGCAGGGCACCGTGCGGCGAAATGGCGCTCGGCTCCGGGTGAGTGCCCAGCTGGTCAACACTCGCGACGGCTATGAATTGTGGTCCGACATTTACGATCGCGACATGGCGGATGTCTTCCAGGTGCAGGAGGACATCGCGCGCGCCATCGGGGGCGCCCTCCGGGTCCGCCTCGTCTCGGGCGTCGATTCGGCGATCGGGCGGCATCCTACCGCCGACCTCCAGGCCTACGATCTCTACCTGCAGGGTCGCTTCGCCTGGAACCAGCGGACCGAATCGTCGCTACCCCAGGCGGCGCGCTACTTCGCCCAGGCCGTAGCGCGCGACTCCGGCTTTTCGCGCGCCTGGGCCGGACTGGCCGATGTTTACGTCCTGCTCCCGCTGTACACCCCGGCGTCACCCGACACGACGTGGCCCCGGGCCAGGGCGGCTGCCCTCAAGGCGATCGCGCTGGACAGCGGAAGCGCTGAGGCATCCGCCGCACTGGCGTACGGCACCATGTTGTACCAGTGGGACATGGCCGGGTCGGAACGCGCCTTCCGCCAGGCGATCGCCGCGGACTCGAGTTACCCGACGGCGCACCACTGGTACGCGGATTTCCTGGTGGGGCGGGGGCGGTTGCAGGAGGGCCTGGCCGAGATGACGCGGGCCCATCAGCTCGACCCGCTGTCGCGGATCATCGGCACGGAGGAAGCGTGGATTTACTGCTCGATGGGCCGGCTGAACGACGCGGACTCGGCCATTGCCCGGGTCCTCCGGCTGGATCCGGCGTATTCGCAGGGGCTCTTCATCCTGGGTCAGATCCGGGTCGAGCAGAAGCGCTATCCCGAAGCGATAGCCGCCCTCAAGCGCTCGCTCGAACTGGGTGGTGAATTCATGCACGGTGAAGCTACCCTGATTGCCGCCTATGCCCGCTCGGGCGACCGGGCCAGCGCCCGGGCCCTGCTCGACTCGATGACCAGGCGAGCGGCCCATGAATACATCCCGCCTGGCATCTTCGCCATCGCCTACGCCAACCTGGGGGACTTGGACCGCGCGTTCGAATTCCTCGAGCGCGGCATCAGGGAACGGGACGCGATCCTCCCGGAGAACTTCTTCGAGCCGCTGCTGAACCCGCTCAAAGCAGATCCCCGTTATCCTGGCGTGGCGGCGCGGATCCGCGGGGAGTAGCCGGTCACAGCGCGGCCGCTGCCGCCGCGCTGTCGGCCACCCGCACCTTGAAGTCATACTCCAGGTGGATGGAATCGGCGACGCTCAGGACAACCGGCACCCGCGGCTTGGTCATGCTGAAGTCGCTGAAGGTGAAACCGGTCGAGGCGCTGCCCGACATCTGGTCCGCGGCGAAGGTGACGTTCATCTTCCAGGTCACGGGACGAGTCTGGTCCCGGACGGTGAGCCTGCCGCGGAGGGTCAGCGCCCGAGTGCCTGATTTGGGCCAGGGAGCCGAGAGCCCGTCGATCTTCTCCGGCCAGAACACGATGGTGGGAAACGAGTCCGACTCCAGCAGCCGGCCCCGCACGTAGCCGTCCCGGCGATCCCGATCGCTGGTGAAACTGCCGGCCTGGATCACGAATTTCGACTGGCTCGCGATGACCTGTCCGTTGTTATCGAGGGCGAGGGCCCCGGTCACCTTCGGGTTGTGGCCGACCGCCTCGTTGGGCAGATCGAATCCCATCAACTGCTCCTGGACCCGATAGCGGACCTCGTTGCCGTCAGCGGTGGTAACCAGGTAGGTCACCGGAGATGCCGCGCTGCGGGCTCCGAGGAGCAGGGCAAGGGCCAGGGGCAGGTAAGACCTTCCACGCATGATGCCTCCTTCGAGTGTGCCGGGAGCTGCCCCGGAATGCGAAGCCTGTCTGGAGAAGGAAACGTCGCGCCGTGGTAAATCGTTGAAGTTACATTGCAACTCCGCAACTGAACGGGGCCGCACAATGATATACAGAACACTCGGCAGCACCGGCGAGAAGGTCTCCGCCATTGGGGTGGGGGGTGCCCACCTCGGCCACGAGGACGTTGACCCCAGGCTCAGCACCCGCATTGTCCGCACGGCGATCGACCAGGGCATCACCTTCATGGACAACAGCTGGGACTACAATAGCGGCAGGTCCGAACGTCGCATGGGGAACGCTCTCCGTGACGGGTACCGGGATCGGGCGTTCCTGATGACCAAGATCGACGGCCGGAGCCGGAAGGAAGCGGCCCGGCAGCTGGAGCAGTCGCTCCGCCGGCTGCAGGTGGATTGCATTGACCTGGTGCAGCATCACGAGGTCATTCGCTGGGAGGACCCCCATCGTATCCTCCGCGAGGACGGTGCCAACGCGGCCCTCATGGAGGCCCGCAAGGCCGGAAAGCTCCGCTACATCGGTTTCACCGGGCACAAGGACCCGCACATCCATCTCCACATGCTTCGGGTCGCGGCGGAGAGCGGATTCCGTTTTGATACCGTCCAGATGCCCTTGAATGTCATGGATGCGCATTATCGCAGCTTTGAGCAGCTGGTGCTGCCGGAGCTGGTGAAACAGAAGATTGGTGTGCTGGGAATGAAGAGCATGGCGAACGGCATCCTGTTGAAGTCGAAGACCGTGTCTCCGGTAGAATGCCTGCACTATGCCCTGAGCCTGCCCACGTCAGTGGTGATCACCGGTATCGATTCGCTTGAACTCCTCGACCAGGCGTTGGAAGCGGTGCGCACCTTCCGGCCGCTTGGCCGGGGGGAACGCGCCTCGTTGCTGGCACGAACTGCGAAGGCCGCCGCGTCCGGTGAATACGAACCCTTCAAGACAACATCACTGTTTGACAGTACCGCCGAGAACCCCGAATGGCTGGGAAAGGAACCGCCCGAGGTCCGTCGGCTCATGCAGTGAGAAGGGGCGCTCGGGCGTATCTCTCGCCAACACGTACTGCATTCACCGTTCGCGCAGGCGTTCGTTGCGGCGGCGAAACAGCTCAGCCGGTAGGACTCGAGGAGGATCCCATGACCGAAGCCGAGGCACAGGCGTTTGCCATCGAGTGGATCGCCGCCTGGAATAGCCACGACCTGGAGCGCATCCTGACCCACTACGCCGAAGACATTTCTGTCACCTCGCCGCTCATCGCGCGGGTCCTGGGCACCAACCAGGATACCGTAACCGGCAAGCTGGCCCTCCGCGCCTATTGGGGCCCGGCACTGGCCCGGTTCCCTGAGCTCAACTTCAAGCTCTTCGCCGCGTTGCCGGGGACCCGGAGCGTGGTCATCTATTACCAGAGCGTGCTGAGCCTGGTGGGCGCCGAGTTCATGGAATTCGACGACGAGGGGCGGGTGCGGCGAGTCGTGGCGCACTACACCCGGGAGGCCTGAGCCGCTACCTCATCCTGGTCTCAGCCGTTTCACTTTCTCCAGGCAGCCCAGCTCATCCTCGAACTGACCCGGCGGCGAACGTTCCTCCCGCGGGTCTCCCATGCTTCCCTTCCATCCCTTGATCGCCTCCCGCGGGTGCCGCACGGCCTGGTTCCTCACGTAGTCCGCGAGCCGCGCCACGGCGGATGGGGACACCGTGTGAATCGTGTAGCCCGGCGCCCACTGCAACTGCCGGCCCGGCGCCTGGCGCAGGACGCGTCCCGCCAGCGCGGAGCTGGCGCCCTTGAGGCGTTGCAGGAGCCGGGGCACCGAGGTCATCGGGTGGGCTCGCACCAGGAGGTGAACGTGAGTCGTCACCATGCCCAACGCCAGGACCCGGGCGCGCTCCTGGTCGGCGATAGTGCGAAGCGTCCGGTCGAGAAATCTCGCCCCGTCTCTGGTGATCAAGCGCCGGTGATCACGGGTACTCCACAGAATGTGAAAATAGATATGGTGATTCATGCTCCAATGTGGGGGACTGGGGCAGGAAACCTCGAATCATTTCTGCGCACAATGGTACCAGAAATCGCGAGCGCATTTCCGGATGTCTCCCTCATCGTTCAAAGAGGGTAGAACCCAACTCAAGGTAGGTAGAACCCAACTCAATGGAGGTAGAAACCAGCGGATAAATCCTTACATCCCGGCCATATGGCCACTCTCCGCAGGCTTTGGCGCACGGCTCGATCATAGGTGCGCTCCGCATATTTGCTCGTCTCTTCGAAACTCATCGACGCGACCGTGAGAACCTTTCAAAATGGCGACGAGACATGAATCCCATCAGGCATCTCCCTATGAATCGTTGCACCCGAGCGGCCGCGCCATTCTCCCGCAGTCACACCAGGGGTGTCAGGAAAACGCCCATACTCCAAATCCTTTCAGTCTCGCGTGCAAGCATTTGCCTTTCGGGTCATATGACCATTCGGCAGATGATTTAGCACACGGTTTTCGGTTTCTGCGTCGCTCCATATTGCGCCGTTCCTTCGAAAACCCCTTCCAATCCCCTAAACGAAGAAATGATTCCTCAAGAGAGGCTGGTCAGATCATGCATTTCACCCGCTTTACCCCCAGACATTCATTCCGGGCCGCTCATGGCCTCATTCTCCTAGCAGCACTCGCGGGATGGGCCTGCGAGGACCAGGACACCGCCGGGCCGGTGACGGCAACGCCGGCTAACGCGGTAGCCGAGCAATTACTCCAGGGACTCCCCGGACATGCCACCTTCTCCACATATCTCGGCGGGAATGGGCAGGACCAGGTCCGTGACGTCGCGCTGGACGCGGCGGGGAACATGTACGTCGTCGGCGGCACCATGTCGGCCAATTTCCCCACTACGGCGGGCGCTTTTGATCGCAGCTTTAACGGCAGCTACGACATTTTCGTGGCCAAGTTCAGCCCGACCGGCCAGCTCCTGTTCTCCACCTTTCTCGGTGGGCCGGCCTATGATCGAGCCTATGCGGTGGAGTTGGATCCGTCGGGCAATATCATCATCGGGGGACGCACCGGTGGCGGCCTGCCGGGGACGGCGGGGAAGTTCAATCCCACGTTCAAAGGCGGTAAGGTCGTGGGCTTGTATGGGCAGCAGGACGGATTCGTCTGCAAGCTGAACCCCACCGCCAGCGCCGTCATTTTCTGTGGCTACATCGGCACCCTGGATGAGCACATCACCCGCGATGTCGCGGTGGATCCGTCCGGCAACATCTACGCGACCTATCTCGCCGACCAGTCCGGCATCTCCGCGAGCTGGACGACCGGCGGATACAAATCCACATTTCCGGGCAGCTCCAGCAACCTGATCGTGAAGATCGCGCCGGATGGCAGCCGCATTCTGGGGGGCACCTGGTTTGGCGGATCGGGTGAGGAGGGCGGCAACCCCAGCGTTCGCTGGTTCAACGGGAAGGTCTACTTTGCCGGCCACACCGCCAGCGCCGACCTGCCCACGCCCGGAGGGTTCGATCATACCCGCGGCGGAGCCTGGGACGACTTTCTCGCCGTGTTCACCGACAACCTCCAGTCGCTGGTCTTCGCGACCTATGTGGGGGGCAGCAACGTCGAAGACGTCGAGACCCACAACCTGGCCATCGATGCGGCCGGCAACGCTTTTCTCGCGGCCAACTCAGCGTCCACCGACCTGCCTGGCACCACCGGCAAGTTCCAGAAAACGAACCAGGGCGGTTACGACGGCTTCGTAATGAAAATCTCGCCGACCGGTGCGCTGCTGGCGTCCTCCTACTATGGTGGAATTCTCGGGGACCAGTTCCAAGGCGTGGCGGTGGACAATACCGGCCGGGTGTTCCTGTCGACGATCAGTCAGTCCCTGCTGCTTCCGACGACCGCCGGGACCCTGGGCCTGCTGAAGAACGGCAGTGCCGGCCTGGTCGTGATGTCGCCCAACCTGGACTCGCTGTTGTTCGCCGAGTTCCTCGGTGGGTCGCAGAGTGACGAGGCCCGGAACATCGCGGTCGGTGCCGGCGGCACCGTCGTGGTCGGTGGCATGACCCAATCGTCGAACTGGTACCTGGCGTCAGCCTACCAGGCCGGGTTTGGCGGGGGGACGATGGATGGCATCCTGATGCGATTCACGGGATTCTAGAAGACAATAAGTTAGTAGCTATAGAGTTCATAATAATGTCCGTTATAGCCACATTCCGGCTTTAACGGACATTTTATTGGTTATTATACTCTTGACTTCTGTCATAATTATGGCCATTATTCTGGTCATAAATCAGTCAAAGGCGGCATATGCTCGGCGATCGCAACGATATCGAAATCCTCCGTGAACTGGGCGCCCGGTTACGGGCCTATCGCCTGCAGCAGAACGTTCCCGTTGCCGACCTGGCCCGTCGGGCGGGCCTCAGCAAGACCACCCTGACCAATCTCGAGTCGGGGGCGGATTTCCGGGTGGGCTCCCTGCTGGGGGTGCTCCGCGCGCTGGGCCGGCTCGACACGCTCGACGCATTGCTTCCCCCTCCAGTGGTGTCACCGCTAGACCAGGTGCGTGAAGGCGCGGGGCCGGTGCGCCGGCGGGCCTCTCGCAAGCGGGTGCTGCGCGAAGCCCCGTCGCCTCCACCCGCGTCCTCCGCCCCGCCGATCTTCCCGCCGGGAACCGACGTCGCCCGGATCGGCGTGCCGAAGCATGAGTGATATCGTCGCTCGCGCCAGGGTGATCCTCTGGGGCCGCCTGGTGGGCGCCGTCGTCGAGGACACCGATGGCATCATCACCTTCGAGTACGACGAAGATTTCCGTCGCACCGGCCTGGAGCTGTCGCCCATCAAGCTGCCGCTTGCGACCCGGGGACCGGTGCAATTCCCCGAGCTGCGCCAGAGCGAGGCGTTTCTCGGCCTTCCGGGCGTGCTGGCGGATGCGCTGCCCGACCGGTTCGGCAACGCCGTCATCCGGCGCTACTTCGAGCAGCGGGGAGAGGCGTCCAAGTCGATGAGCCCGGTGCAGCGGCTGCTCTACGTGGGACCTCGGGCCATGGGAGGGCTGGAGTTCCAGCCATCTCTCGAGGTGCCGCGGCGGCCGGCCGAACAGTTGCCGCTCGACGTGGCCGACCTTGTCGTGCAATCGCGGAGCATCATCCAGGGAGAGAGCGACGTGGCCGTCGCCGAGATCATGCTGATCGGCGCTTCGGCGGGGGGCATGCGGCCCAAGGCGCAGATCCTGTGGAACCGGAAGACCAACACCGTCAAGTCCGGCCATGCCACGCCCGAACCGGGCGATGAGCACTGGCTGATCAAGTTCGACGGGGTGCCGCCACTGGGCGCCGACATCACTACCGGCCCTGACCCGGGAACCCGGCCGCAGCCGTTCATGCGGATCGAATACGCCTATTCCATCATGGCTCGCGCGGCCGGCCTCGTGCTGCCGGAGACTCACCTGCTGCACGAACGGGACTATGCCCACTTCATGGTGCGCCGGTTCGACCGGGTGGGCGCGGGCCGGCTCCACCAGCACACCCTGGGCGGAATGCTCCACGTCGACTACAACCTGCCGGCCGCGGTTTCCTACGAGGAGTACCTGCGCACCGTGCTGCGCCTCGGCCTCGGCCGCGAGGCGATCGAAGAGGGATTTCGCCGCGCGGTGTTCAACGTACTGGGCGTCAACCAGGATGACCACGTCAAGAATCTCTCGTTCCTGATGGACGGGGCGGGGAAGTGGGCGCTCTCACCGGCCTATGACGTCACTTACGCCAAGGGCCACGGTTGGACCCGGCTGCACCAGATGACGGTGGCTGGAAAACGGGAAGGGATTACCCGGGCCGATCTCGAGAAGCTGGGCCGCGACTTCGGCCTGGGGCGGCGCGCCGATGGAGTCATCGACGGGGTGATCGCCGCCCTCACCGGGTGGGAGGCGGCCGCGGCTGAGGCCGGGGTTACCGGGGCATGGGTGCAGCGGATTCGGCAAGAACTCGATGCCCGGGTATAGACCGCGGCCTCAAGCATTTTCCCCGGCGGCCGATATACCACAATGGGACAGCCAGTAGTCCACAGATACACCACTTACCCTGATTGCCATGAAATCATATCCCTACGTACATCTTCGCATACCGGGCCGCGGCCGGGTGACCCTTTCGCTCCCGGACGGGGTTCGCCGGGCGCTGGAGTCCGGTCGCCTGCCCGCGACGGCCGACGTATGGTTGGACCCGATTGGAGCCTGGATTCCGTTGGGCCAGCACAAGATGCTGGCCCGGCTCCAGTCCATTTCGGCCGCCGCGAAGGCGGCCACCGTCGCCCTCACCGTCATTCCACCGCCGCCGCCCCAGGACGATCTCGCCATCGAGCGGTTCTCGGCGGATCATCTCAACTCCTCGAAAATCGATGAACGACGGGAAGAGCCGCTGGTGAGCCAGATGGCCCAGGATCTCCATTCGATCCAGGCGTGGGCGGCGTCCCTTTAGCGCCGCAGCCCGAGGTGCGCGATCCGGCCGTCCGCGGTCTCAATCGCTTTCCCCAGCAGCGTTACGTCCGCATACACCACCTTCCAACTCACTACTTTCTCGTTCCCCAGTTGATCGGTGGACAGGTGGGTGATTCCGCGGAATAGCCCGAGGGACTGAAGCCCCTGTCGTTGCGCGGCCAGCATCGGCCGCAAGGTCTTCCAGAATTCCGCTGTGTACGCGGTCGAATCAGGAGTTCCCGCGGTGAGACTCCGGATTTCGGTCTCCACCCTGCGAGTGAACGCCGAGTCCGGATCGGCGCGGGGCGGAATATTCCACCAGTCGAGCGCCGGGTCGTATAGACTGGCGACGTCCCGCGCCAGGCCTATCGCATCGGAGCCGGAGAGCGCCTCCAGGTTGGTCAGCACGACCACAACGAGGCTGTCGTCCGGCGCCAGTAACAGCGCGGTCCCCGTCGATCCCTCGTGATACACCATCCGCCGTCCGTTGAACGGCTCCAGGAACCATCCCAGTCCCATCCCCACATGCGCCACTCGCGTGGTCGCCCCGGAGGCGAGCTTCCCCGGGGACCACATCACTTCACGTTCGGCCGGCGGCAGCAGGCTCCCGTTTTCCAGCGCGATGCCATAGCGGGCCAGGTCTTCCGCGGTGGTAAGGATTCCAAAGTGGGAGACCAGCCCGAACTGGTAGGCGCGCGGTGCCGGCGACAGCTTGCCTTGAAGCAGCACGTACGTCGGGACCCGTCCCATGGTCAGCTCGCGCTGGTTCAGGGTCGTGCTGTTCGTCATCCCTGCCGGGGTGAAGATCCGCTCGGTCAGGTATTGCCGGTAGGTCCTGCCGCTCACCTTCTCGATGATCTGGCCCAGCAGGAAGTAGCCCTGATCGCTGTACTGGAATTTCTGGCCGGGCGTCGTGTCTACCGGAGTCGCCTCCGCGGCCGCCCGCATCTGCCCGGTGGTGTATTCCATATAGAACCGGCCATCGCGGGTGAACTCGAAACGGTCCTTGAGGCCGGCAGTGTGGGTCAACAGGTGGCGCACGGTGATCGGACGCCACGCGTCGGGGAGCGGTCCCAGGTAGCGCTCGATCGGTGCGTCGAGGTCGAGCTTGCCTTCCACCGCAAGCTGGAGAATCCCGAGTGCGGTAAAGGTCTTGGTGACTGATGCGATGAGGAAGACGGATTGCGGAGTCACCGGCGCGTTGAACTCGACGCTCGCCGTGCCGTAGGCCCGGCTCAGGACAGTGCGGCCTCCCCGGGCCACCGCGATAGTGAGGCCGGGGATCTTGTGTTCCACCATGGCCTGCGCGGCGAGGGAGTCCACCGTGAGAGAGAGCGTGTCCTGGGCCGGGGGAGTGGCCGCGAGGGCGAGCAGCAGGATGACCATGGCCTGGTAGTCTGGAGTGGTGGGGTGGAACCCCTTGCGCTCTGGACCATCAACAGCAGACTAAAGGTAGATGAACTCCCGCCCTGCCGCTCTCATCATCTTCGCCTTCCTCGCAGCGCCCGCTTCGGTCCGCGGCCAGCTGCAGGACGCCGGTCCATTCATCTGGCGCGCCGACCTCACCGGGGTCACCCAATACTCCTGGCGCGGCCGTCGCATGAACGATCACTTCGCGCTGCAGCCTGACGGGGCACTGGGCTACGCCCGCAACGGCCTC
>DASYPP010000106.1:0-21956 GCA_036006525.1 Gemmatimonadales bacterium | reverse complement strand
CCGGAGTAAAGAGGCGAAGCAGCGGCAGCGTCATCAGGTTGGTTACCAGCGCCACCACCACGATGATGGTGAACGTCAGCACGGTAATGATCTTGAGCTGAAGGCCCATCAGCCCGGCGACGAGAACCAGCAACCCACGGGTATTGAAGAGGGCACCCAGGATCCCCACATCGCGCCAGCTCAGGCCGAAGGCACGGGCGGGCACCGCCGCCAGGAACTTGCCTGCGATCGCTCCGGCGAGCATGAGGAGTACGGCGGTGATACTCCGCGATCCGAGAAGCTTCAGATCGGTGGAAAAGCCGGCCACCGCAAAGAAGATGGGGAGGAAGAGAATCATCGCCACATCGCGCAGCTTGTCGGCAATCGCCTGGCGGAGCCGGGGGATCGTGGGAATGACCAGCCCGAAGGCAAAGCCACCCACCATCGCATGGATCCCGAGCACATGTCCGATCAATCCGAACAGCACCATCCCGCCAAACACTATGGCCATCCCGTTGCCGGTAACCGGCGGCCCGGCCGGATTGTCCGGCAGCAGTTTACCCAAGAGCGGACGCACCACGAACCAGGTGGAGATTCCGAAGAGCACGATGTACCCGCACTTGGTGGCGAAGTCGCCATACCCCTTGGCGGCGGATACCGCGGCAGCAAAGGCGATGTAGCTGAACATGACGACCGACATGATCCCGGTCGTGGCGACGCCGAGCGAGCCCATTGGCGAGTTCAACTCGCCCCGCTCCATGAGAATGTGCGCCATCACCGGAAATGCGGTGACCGATAACGCCGCGCCGATAAAGAGCGCGAAGGGCAGCAGCTCGGTCCCCGCGGTGCCCGCATAGTCCGGGGAATGAATCAGCTTCGCGATGGGAAATCCGAGGGCCGCCGGGATGGCCACGGCGAGCAGGGCCAGCAGCAGCGCCTGCCTGCCACGGCCCTTCACCCTGGAAAGATCGTATTCCACGCCCGCCAGAAACATGAACATGATGAGCGCAAGGGTCGCCAGATTGTTGATGACCGGTCTCGCCTCGGCGGGCGCAATGACCAGAGACGTCGCGCCCAGCAGGGTGGGCCCCAGCAACACCCCCGCCAGGATCTCACCCACTACCCGGGGCTGACCGATCTTCGTCATCAGAGTACCGAGGACCCGTGCCAGCACCACGATGAGGAATACGTCGAGCAGGACGTAGGCGATGAGCAGGGGACCGGTAATCGGGGCGGCGGGGGCGGGCGGCGTGACGGTCTGGAGCAAGGCGAGCATGGCAAGCTCCGGATAAGGTCCCCTCACCCGTGTCCCCTCTCCCGGAACGGAAGAGAGGTCGGGGGAGAGGGATTAGAACGTCGGGCTGAATGCGTTGTGGGTCAGGTCGCCCAGCAGGTTGTGCCAGACGTGGGTGGGCGTGTTTTCCACCGTCTCGACGATCTCCCGCATCTTGGTCAGCACCGGCGGCTCCTGCTCCTCGTACACGTCGCCCTGGAGCAGCTTGAGCACGTCCAGCCGGTAGCGGGGATCACGGATGAACGCCGTGAACAGTACGTTCAGCCGGTAGTATACCGAGATGAAGTTGTACCAGTTCCGGGTACCCCGGCGCAGGGTCGCCTCGTACTCGGCGAACGATTCCTTCTTGTAATTCCCGGTCTCCAGGGCCTTCAGAATGTCTTTCACCGCAAACCGCGCGCTGTTCAGCGCGATGCTGACGCCAGTCGAGAAGATCGGGTCGACGAACCGCCCGGCGTCTCCCACCATGAGCCAGTTGTCGCCGGTGATCTGGTTCATCGCATAGCTGTAGTCGCCCTCTTCGGTGAAAGGCCGCACCTGCTCGGCCTTCTGCAGCGCCTCGAACAGCTCGGGCCGGCTGGCCACCGAGTCCCAGAAGAATTTCTCCCGGTCGCCCGCGGCCTTGAAGTTCTTCTTCTGGGTGACGACCCCGATGCTGGTGATGGTATCGGTGATCGGGATCTGCCACACCCAGCTGTTGGTGATGGGCAGGAAGTGGACGTAGATGTAGTCGCCCTTGGTCTCCTGGCCCTTCATGGTAGACAACCGGTCATAGTTGTCGAACCAGGTATGGATGGCGTACTGGTCGAACACCTTGTCCATGACCTTGAGCTTGAGCCGGTTGCCGAGAAAAGTCTTCCGGCCACTGGCGTCCGCCACGATCCGGCAGGACACGCTCGACTCCACCGGGCCGATCATGAACTTGAGCCGGGGGAAAGTGCCGCTGAAGTCCACGTCCCGGATGCCGACCCCCTCGACCACGGTGGCGCCCAGGCTCTGGGCGTGGTGCAGCAGCAGGTTGTCGAACCGCCCCCGGTCCACGTGATAGGTGTAGTTCTGGTTGACTCCGGCCTGCTCCCGCTCTTCAAACCGGATGTCAGCAACGCAGTCCGCTTCCAGCCCTTCCCAGCCGTGTTCGTAGGCCCGGTTGCCGCCGGTGGCGGTCCAGACCGCGCCGAACTTGTGGGGAAACTTTTCCCGCTCCATGACGGGGAGGAAGTCGAGATCCCGGAACACCCGGGTGGACGAAGGCACCAGCGACTCGCCGACGTGGGGACGGGGGAACAGCTCCCGCTCGAACACGACGACCTTCTTTCCCGCCTTGGCCAGATAGGCGGCAAGGGCACCACCGGCAGGGCCACCGCCGATGACGGCTACATCGAAATCCGGCTGCTCCTGATTCATGATCATCCCTAGTTCGCGGTGCCGGCGGCCGCCTTCAGGGCGGTTTCTGCCAGCGTAAAGTGAGCTTTATCCGCCGGATTCTCTCCCGCGGCAGTGAGGATGCCTTCCAGGTCCATCTTGTCATAGCCGCCGGAGAGCAGCACGATGAACCGCTCGCGCAGGAGCGGGATCTGCCGCGCCCGGTTGATGATGTTATCGGCGTCCTTCTTGTCCAGGATGCTGTACCAGTTGTAAATCATCTTGAAAATCGAGTGCATCGGGTGCTTGATCCGCTTTTCGTACGGCTTGAGCCGGGCGGCGCTGAAGTCGTTGTGCTTGAAGCAGTCCAGGATACACTCACCGGCATACACGCCGCCCCGTATGGCCAGGGTGACCCCGGCCGAGAAAATCGGGTCCACGAACATGGAAGCGTCGCCGACCAGGACGAACCCGTTCCCCACGAACTCATCGTTCAAATAGGAGATGTTGGAGATCGTCTGCATTTCCATCGTCTGTTTGGAGTCACCCACAAACCGGAGCATCGTGGGCTCCGAGGCAAGCGCTTTTTCGAACCGCTCCTGCGGGGTGTTGCCCAGGCTCCGGGCATGCCGCGCGTCGAGCACGGCGCCCACGCTCACGATGTCGTTGGAAAGCGGAATGTACCAGATCCAGCCCCCGTCAATCGTGTAGATGTCTGTGGTGACCGAACCCTCAAACACGGGCCCGATATCGACGACATCCTTGGAATCGCGGCGGAACGCGCCCTTGAAGTGGGTGAAGTGCGCGATCTTGTTGAGCACCGGGTCCGGCTTCCGCCAGCCCATCCGGCGCGCGATCATGCAGTCCCGGCCAGTCGCGTCTACCACCATCGGCGCCTCGATCCGATGCGGCGCCTGCCCGTTGGGGCCGGCCATCACGCCGACCGACCGATCCCCCTCGAAGATGACCTCTTTGACGGTCCATTCCTCCCGAACCTCGGCCCCCTGCTTTCGCGCGTTATTGAGCAGAACCTGATCGAATTTCGCCCGCTCCACGTGCCAGGCCCACGGGTGCACGAAGTACTGGGGGTACTCTGCCGTCAGCAGCTTCACTTCGGGTTTCTGGAACATCCCGAACATGATGCCCTGCTTCAGGACAAAGCCCGCGTCTTCGATGTCCTTGGTGACGCCAATCTTCTCAAACAGTTCCCACCCGGCGGGCAGCAGCGACTCACCGATGTGGAACCGGGGGAACTTCTCCCGCTCCAGCACCAGCACCTTGAGACCATTCCTGGCCAGGAAGGCACCGGCACCGGACCCGCCCGGGCCACCGCCGATCACGACCACGTCAAATCGCTCCACCTGCTGCATGGTGATTCCTCCGAAAAAAGCAGGGTTTTCAACCCTGCAGGTTTACCTGGTCCCTGGCCCGTGCGGGGGTGCTATAGGGTGTGGCATGCACGCCACAACTCGCCAAGCGCCAAGCTCCGCAAGAGCTCAAGAGGGCCCTTGTCCGACATCAACTCAACCACTTGGGTTTGAAGCCCGAAGAAACGAGAAGATAGCCGCATTTCGAAAAGCAGAAACCGTGCCCCGGCACGACCCGGGACCGGTCAGAATCGGGAAACCAGCTCAAGGTAGGCTAGTGTTGCTGAGTCGTTGCCGTATACGAACTTGGTGGTTTCTCCGCCCCAGGCGTGTCCCACGTACCCGTAGAGGGTCCAGCGGGGGCTGGGATCCCACGTCAGGGCGAGATCCAGGGTTTTCGCCAGGTCGTTGTTTCCCCCGCTTGGCTTGCCCCCGATGCCGAAGTTTCCCCGCCGCTCGAAGGGCCCGGAGCCACCGTACCAGAGATCGGCCGCCTCGGTGAGGTGGAGATCGTGGAATTCGCTCCGAATCGTCAGCTTGCCAGGGATCGGGCGGACCAGGAACTGCACAAAGAGATCCCGGCTGTTCATCGCGTTGTAGAAGGGAAACTGGGCGAACTGCCGCGCGGTATACAGGGTGATGAAATAGGTGCCGTGGGTCCCATCATTGGGATCGGCGTCGCCGGTGCTCCGGAAGAAGCCGGCTCGAATCCAGGGTCGCCAGGCCATCCTGGGCTGGTATCCCGCTTCGATCGAAAACGCCGCCGCCCGGTGCTTGAGAAGACCCCAGTCCCCCCGTTGCAAGACACCCCAGAACAGGAGATCAGCTTCACCATTGCCGAGTGGAACCGCCTTCACCGCGTGGAGGCCGAATTGATGGAGCTGGATGGCCGCCGAATCCGCGGCCCGGGCCGGCGCGGCCCGGTTATCCACCTTCACGACTGTATCGGCTGGCGAGCGGTCATCGCCATAGTAGAGGTAGAAGAAACGGAATTCGCTCCGCGGCAGGATGGTGCCCGGCTTGAGCGTTGCGGAGAGAAGCCCGAGGTCCACCTTGGAGATGTCCGGCATCCCTTCCGGCTCGAAGATGCCCTGGCGGGGATGGGTGGCCAGGGCGGTGAAATTGAATCGGGGCCGATCGAAACTGGCCTGAAAACCATCGAGGCTTCGCCCGGAATGAGTGAATCCCACGGTGCTGACCAGCCGGGCGCCGAGCCGAGCTCGCTTGAGCCAGTCCAGGGTGGCGTCTCCGGTCATCACCTCGAGCCCGTCCTGGAATTCGAACCGGCCGGCCCGGAGAAAGGTGGAAGGCCGTCCCGGGGACTTGAGAGTGAGGTAACCCTGGTTGAGGAATGCGCGGCTGGGATTCCCGTCCTTGTGAGTCGCGAAATACGAGGCGCCCAGGCCAAGATCACCGGCCGGCGGTGGGGCATTGCTGTGCACCGGAAGGTTGAGCAGCGTGGTACTCTGGATATCCGCCCGGGCGTCGAACCAGCGCCGGCTGTCGTATCCGAAGATGCCATGCCCCAGGATCGCGAAGAAGGTGTAGCTGTTGTCTCCCGGGACCCCGGTTTGCGGCTCAAACCAGTCCCACGACTCGGCCCTCACCCGGACCGAGCCATCGGCGGTGAAGGCCCCGGATTTCTGTTGGGCACGCAGCAGGGTCGCGCTCAGGAGCAGGGGCCCCAGGAGCCAACCAGATCGGAGTATGGTCATTAGGTGGGAGAAAATTCGCAAAAACCGCACCTCGGAGCAAGGGACTGATATCTTGCGGTACGAAGGCTGCGTATCGGCCGCCCATTCCGCCCAACCGTAAGGTAAGAACATCATGGACTTCTCCTGGTCAACGGAGCAGCTCGAATTCCGCCAGGCCGTCATTGAATTCGCCCAGAAGGCGCTCAAGGACGACCTGGTCGCCCGGGACCGTACCAGCACCTTCTCCCACGAATTCTGGAAGAAGTGCGGGGAATTCGGCATTCAGGGGCTCCCCTTCCCCGAGGAGCTGGGCGGCTCGGGGAACGACATCATGACCACCATCCTGGCCATGGAAGCGCTGGGATATGGGTGCCGGGACAACGGGCTCCTGTTCGGCCTGGCCGCGCAGATGTGGAGCGTGCAGATGCCGATCTTCAAGCACGGCACCGAGGCGGCCAAGCGGAAGTACCTGCCTCGGCTCTGCAGCGGCGAATGGGTGGGCGCCCACGGCATGAGCGAGCCGGATTCCGGCTCCGACGCGTTCGCGCTCCGCACCACGGCGACCCGGAAGGGAGATCGCTACGTCCTGAACGGAACCAAGACCTTCGTCAGCGAGGGTCCGGTAGCGGATGTCTTCGTCACCTTCGCCACCATTGATCCCTCCAAGGGCTTTCTCGGCCTCACCGGGTTCGTCGTCGAGCGGAATACACCGGGGCTTTCGGTCAGCAAGGAAATCGAGAAGATGGGCCTCCGCACCTCGCCGATGGCCGAGGTGATTTTCGACGGCGTCGAAGTGCCCGAGGAGAACCGGTTGGGACGCGAGGGCCGGGGAGGAACCGTCTTCAACGACTCCATGGAATGGGAGCGGGGTTGCATCCTCGCCAGCGCGATCGGCTCGATGGAGCGACAACTGGAAGAGAGCGTCCGCTATTGCCAGGAACGGAAGCAGTTCGGCAAGCCGATCGGGCACTTCCAGTCGGTCTCCAACCGCCTGGTGGACATGAAACTTCGGCTGGAAACCGCCCGGCTGCTGCTGTACCGGGCAGCGTGGATCAAGGACCGGGGAGACCGGCACGCCGGGGTGGATGCCGCGCTGGCCAAGCTGTGCCTGAGCGAGGCGTGGGTCCAAACCTGCCTGGACGCGATCCAGGTGCGAGGTGGGTACGGCTATACCACGGAGTACGAGGCAGAGCGGGACATGCGGGACGCCATTGGCGGAACGCTGTACTCGGGCACCTCAGAGATCCAGCGGAACCTGATCGCCCGGCACCTGGGATTGTAAGGACCTACATCATGTAGTCTTAGCGCAACATCTGCCGCAAATTGCCGGGCAGAATGGAGGCGGTGAATCATTGTAAACTACTATCTACCATAGTGTTACATCCATATTCCGAAGAGAGGACCCATTGGCACGGCGGTAGCTTAACTACCTCGCAGTTCTTGCCACAAAAGTTTTCCAGCAAGACTCCACTTTCAGGACGGCAATCCGGCCCCATCAACACCGGCGCGCCTCGACGTGCTGGTCGCCGAGCGGAGCATCTTCGATGACTGTCAGTAGCATCACGGCGGGATTCAGCAAAGAACGGCTCTGGACCCGGGAAACCTGGCTCAGCGCCCTCCGCATCCTGGCCATCACCGCCCAGCTGGGCCTCGCCGGCCTGGTCATCAAGGCGTTCGCGCTCGAAGGGCCGACGTTCACCACGATGTTCACCATTGCGGCGGTGGGGTTCATCGTCAACGCGACGCTCCCCAAGACATTTCGCCAGCCCTGGTTCATCCTGGTTTCGCTGGTCGGCATCGGAACCATCTTCGGGGTGCGGAACGGGCTCTGGCTGATCGCGATCGGGCTGGGGCTGATCGGCATTTGCCACTTGCCGATCCGCTGGGGCGCCCGGGTCGCCCTGCTGCTCGGCGCGGGCATCGGCCTCGCCTTCATCAGGCTGGAAGTGGTCAAGCTGCCTTTCTCCATCGGTATCTGGCCGGTGCTGGGCTCGATGTTCATGTTCCGGCTCATCGTCTATCTCCATCACCTCCGGCACAATCCGGACAAGGTCTCCATCGGGCGGGCACTGGCCTACTTCTTCATGCTGCCCAACGTCGCGTTTCCGTTGTTCCCGGTGATGGACTACAAGACTTTCGATTCCACCTGGTACGACCAGGACGCGTTCACCACGTACCAGACCGGGCTCCGCTATATCGCCCGCGGCCTCTTTCACCTCGTGGTGTACCGCTACGTCTACTACTACGTAGTGAAAGACCCGGCCGAGCTCGGCAACCTGGCCGACCTGCTCACCTACGTGGTCTCCACCTTCCTGGTGTACGTCCGGGTCTCGGGCCAGTTCCACATCATCGTGGGCATCCTGCACCTCTTCGGATACCGGATGCCGCGGGCCAACAACAATTACTACCTGGCGAACGGTTTTACCGAGGTCTGGCGTCGCAATAACATTTACTGGAAAGACTTCATGATGAAGCTGGTGTATTACCCCAGCTTCTTCCGCCTGCGCCAGCGGGGCCAGAAGCTCGCGCTCATCGGCGCGACGCTGCTGGTCTTCGTGATCACCTGGCTGCTCCATTCCTACCAGTGGTTCTGGATCCGGGGCGACTTCCCCATCACCGGCACCGACGCGCTCTTCTGGGGCAGCGTCGGTTTCTTCATGCTGCTGGAGATGCTGAGGGACACTTCGAAGGCCGCCACCGCGCGGGCGCTGCCCCGGCGGGCATGGAGCCTGAAGCGGGCGCTCACGACGGTCGGCTTCTTCCTGTTCTTCTCCAGCTTGTGGGCGCTCTGGGACAGCGAGTCGATCGGCGATTTCTTCTCGCTCTGGAAACTGGCCGGCAACTATGACCAGCACACCCTGATCGTGGTGGGCGTCCTCCTGGTCGCGGCGCTGGCGATCGCCGGCTGGCCCTGGACCATGCCGGGGCTCGGCGCCGGGAAGTCAAAGGCCTTCTGGCGCCGGGATGACTTCCAGACCGTGATGATCTGCGCCGGGCTGCTCGCGCTGGCCCATCCCACCATGACGAACCTGGTCGGCGGGATGCCCTTCACCCGGTTTGCCCAGTCGCTCCGGGAAACCAAGCTGAACGAGCGCGACGCCGCGTCACAGCACCGGGGCTACTATGAGCAACTCAACACCAACGGCGGCGGCATCGGCGGGGCGCAACTGCGCGAGGTGAACGAAGACCGGCCCCGCGACTGGGTCCCGCTCACGGATACCAAGGTCTACCACCTGCTCGACAGCTTCATGGGCGGCGAGTTGGTCCCCAACACGACGCTGGAATTCAAGGGCGATGTCTTCAGCACCAATCGCTGGGGCATGCGGGACCACGACTACAGCCTGGCGAAACCACCGCACACGCTGCGGATGGCCCTGCTGGGCCCCTCCGACATCATGGGCGCCGGCGTGTCCGACTCGCAGACCTTCGACGCGGTGCTGGAGGCGCGGCTCAACCGGGAGCTGAGTCCGCAGGACTCCGCGCATTACGAAATCCTGAACTTTGCGGTGGTGTCGTACAGCGTGCTCCAGGACATGGAAATGTTCAAGCAGCGCGCCCTCCGGTTCCAGCCCGACGTGGTCATCGTGGCGTACCACCCGATCTCCGATGCCCGATTCGCGTTCCAGTACCTCGCGAACCTGGCCCGGTACGGCGGGGAGATTCCCTACCCCGAGCTGCAGCAGATCGTGAAGGAGGCGGGGGTGAAGCCCGGGATGCGGCAGGTCGAATCGTTCCGGCGACTCAAGCCCTACGGCGACCGGCTGGTGGAGTTCTCGCTTCGGAACATTCGCCGGCTGGCCAGCGAGAAGGGCATGACGACGATACTGCTGGTGCGCGACATGCCGGCCGAGCATTCCGAGCCGGAGCAGCCGATGCTGCATTGGGCTGACAGCGCCGGCTTCGCGGTGGTAGACATCCGCGACGTGTACGCCGGACGGGACCCCCAGACCCTCCTGCTGGCCAGCTGGGACAAGCACCCCAACGCGCTGGGCCATCACCTGATCGCCGAGCGACTGTTCACCGAGCTGGTCGAACGCCGCGCCATTCTCCTGCCGAAACCGCGCTGATGGGCGGGGCCTGATGTCGGCCGGATCGATTGCCATCCCCGAGTCCCGGGAGGAGGCCGATGTCGCGCTGCGCTGGACCGCCGCGGCCCGCCTCCTCGGCGTGGTGCTTCAACTCGGCCTGGCCGTTCTGGTGATCCGGCAATTCAAGATCGAAGGGCCTGCGTTCACCAAGCTCGCGGTGCTGGTGTTCGCGGGCTTCGTCGTCCACGCACTGCTGCCGCTGGCCTGGCGGCTCACGTTCTTCCTGGCGCTCTCAGTAGCCGGAACCGGGCTCTTCATGGGGGTCACGAACGGGCTCTGGACCCTGAGCATCGGGGTGGGCCTCGTGCTGCTCGTGTCCCTGCCCCTGCGATTCAGCATCCGGCTTGGGCTGCTGCTCCTGGCCGCCGTGAGCCTCGGCATCTTCCGGGATTCGCTGCTGCCGTCCCAGGTACCGCCCGCCGTGTGGCCGGTGCTGGGATCGATGTTCATGTTCCGGCTGGCGATCTACCTCTATGACGTCCGGCACGGGGTGGAACCGGGACCATTGACTCGTACCATGGCCTACTTTTTCATGGTGCCGAACGTCGCGTTCCCCCTGTTCCCGGTGGTGGATTACAAGACCTACGTCCGTACCTATTTCGATGACGATGCCTGGCGGATCTACCAGCGCGGGCTGAGATGGATCGCGCGGGGCCTGCTTCACCTGGTGCTCTACCGGATCATCTACCATCACATGACGATGGACCTGACCGAGGTCAGGAACGGTCCCCAGGTGGTGCAGTACGTTTTCTCTTCGTTCATGCTGTACCTCCGGGTCTCCGGGATGTACCACCTGGCGATCGGCATGCTGCACCTGTTCGGATTTCGGCTGCCCGAGACCAACCACTTCTGGCTGTTCTGCCAGAGCTTCACCGATCTCTGGCGCCGGATGAACATCTACGTCAAGGACATGATGATGAAGCTGGTGTACTACCCCAGCTTCTTCCGGTTCCGCAGGATCGGGATGCGCAAGGCGATCACGCTCGCGCTGATCCTGGTCTTCATCGCGACCTGGGCCCTGCATTCCTACCAGTGGTTCTGGCTCCGCAGCGACTGGCTGCTCTCCTGGCAGGACGGACTGTTCTACGTGTTCCTCGGCGCCCTGGTGATCTGGCAATCGCTCAAAGAGGCAAAGCCGGGCCGCAAGCGGGGACTGGACACCGGCGTCAAGCGATGGAGCCCGAAGCGGTCGGTCAACGCGCTGCTCACCATGAGCACGCTGATGATCCTGTGGTCGTTCTGGACCGCGGACTCGGTCGACCAGTGGGTCGCCATGTGGTCCGGCTTCGGGAGCTGGCCGCTCCAGGGCGCGCTCATCGTCCTGGGCTGCCTGGTGCTCTTCCTTGCCCTGGCCGGGTTGCCCTGGCGCTCCCCTGAGCTGGCGGAGCGCAAGGAACCCGGCATGCTGCGCTCCGCGCTGCTCACCAGCGGCACGCTGTGCGGTCTCTTCCTGCTGGGCCAGCCCGCGCTGGTGGGGCGGGCCAGTTCGAGGCTGGCCACGCTGATGCGCCCGGTGCAGGAGAACCAGTTGAACCGGCGGGACAACGCCGCCATGCTGCGCGGCTACTATGAAAAGGTCGACAACGAGGCCCGCCTGGGCACCGAGGTGTGGCAGGCCGAGCAGGACAAGCCGGACGAGGGCGTGCGGATCACCAGCACGCCGATCTACCACGAGCGGGACGATTTCCTGGGTGGCGAGCTGGTTCCCGGCGCCCGGGTCATGTTCAAGGACAAGGAGTTCCTGACCAACCGCTGGGGCATGCACGACCAGGACTACGAGCGGGAAAAACCGGCGGGGACGCTCCGCATCACCCTGCTGGGCCCTTCCGACGTCATGGGCCCCGGCGTGGGCGCCGACGATACATTTGAAGCGTTGGTCGAGGCGCGGCTCAACCAGGAGCACGCGGGCGGGAAGTTCCAGCGCTACGAGATTCTCAATTTCGGGGTGGCCGCCTTCACGGTGCTGCAGCAGGCGGCGATGTTGCAGCAGCGGGCGCTCAACTTCCAGCCCGACCTGGTCATCATGACCTTGCATCCGGCATCGGATCCGCCAACTTCGCTACGGTACCTGGTAGACGTGGTGCGGGCCGGCCGGGCAGTGCCCTACGCCGATCTCCGCGAATTGGTCCAGAACGCGGACATCGACAGCACCACGAAGGAGGCGGTGGCCAAGCGGCGGATGTGGCCCCACGTCATGGAAATGATGCAGTGGAGCCTGCGGGAGGTCGCGCGGACCTGCCGGGAGCAGAACATTCCGGCGATCCTCCTGGTCATGGACGCCATCAACGAAGAATCGCCGGCTGAGCAGCCCCTGATCCGCTACGCGGACAGCCTGGGGTTTGCCATCATGGACCTCCGCCGTGCCAGCCAGGGCCACGATCCGGCGACCCTGATGCTCGCCGCGTGGGACCGGCATCCCAACCAGGCCGGCCACCGGCTGCTGGCCGACGCGATGTACCAGCGGCTGGAGGAACTGGGAGATTCGCTGGGACTGGGACTGAAATAGCTTATAGCATACAGCGTATGGCATATGGCGTATGGCGTATGGCAATTCCTGTCGGAAGCGTGCCTCCACGCGGATTGCCATAAGCCATATGCCGATGACACCGGATCTTAACTCTCACTAGGAGGTAGGGTGACCAACGAGGAAATCATGCGGACAGTGAAGGAGTATATTCTGGCGACGTTTCTCCCCGGCGAAGACCCCAAGGCGCTGACGGAGAGCACCCAGCTCATCACCGGCGGTATCCTGGATTCGCTGGCCACGCTGGAGCTGGTCTCCTTCCTGGAACAGAAGTACTCTATCGAGCTCCAGGCCCATGAGGTGGATGCTGCCAACCTGGGAACCCTCACCAGCATCGCCGCGCTGGTCCAGTCCAAGGCATCGGCCCGCGCGTGAACCCGGAGACGCTACACGGACAGCTCGACGCCACCGTCCGCCGCGCCCCCCATCGGACCGCGGTAGACGATCCAGGCCGGGCCACGCTCACCTATCGCGAGCTGGGCACGCTCTCGGACCGGGTGCGCGACCGCCTGGTGCTGCTCGGCGTGAAGCCGGGCGACCGGGTCGGACTCTACATGGTGAAATCGGCCGATGCCATCGCCTCGATCTTCGGCATCCTGAAGGCCGGCGCGGCGTACGTGCCGGTGGACCCGACGGCACCCCCCGCGCGCTGCGCCTACATCCTCAACAATTGCTCGGTCCGGGTCATCCTGACCGAACGGCGGCTGGAACCGGCGCTTCGAGAGGAGACCGGCAAGCTGGGCAGCGTGCCACCGCTGCTGCTGCTCGATATGGACGGGAACGATGGGCACGGTGGCCCCTCCCACGCGCTGCCCCTGGCGCGGATGCTGGACCATGAAGACACTGCCCGTCCCGCTCCGGCCGCGGCCACCGCGGATCCGGGCCCCGACGGGCTCGCCTACATCCTCTATACCTCGGGTTCCACGGGGAAGCCCAAAGGGGTGATGCTCACCCATCGGTGCGGCGTGAGCTACGTGGACTGGTGCTCCGATGTGTTTCACCCGACCGAGCACGACCGGTTCAGTTCCCACGCGCCGCTTCATTTTGACCTCTCGATTCTCGACATCTACGTCCCCCTGAAGCACGGCGGGACGCTGGTCCTGATCGGGGAAGAACTGGGCAAGGACCCGCTGAACCTGGCGCAGGTGATCGCGGAGAAGCGGATTTCGGTCTGGTACTCGACACCTTCCATCCTGAGCCTGCTGGCGCAGTATGGAAAACTCGCCCGTCACGACTATTCGGCGCTGCGTTACGTGTTCTTTGCCGGCGAAGTGTTTCCGGTGCCCCAGCTCCGGGCAATCAAGGCAGCATGGTCCCATCCCCGCTATTTCAATCTGTATGGGCCGACCGAGACCAACGTCTGCACCTACTACGAGATCCCCGCCGAGATCCCGGCCGAACGCACAGAACCCTTCCCGATCGGCAAGACCTGCGAACACCTCGAGTGCAAAGTGGTCGACCTCGATGGCAGCACCGTCAGCCCGGGCGACGAGGGCGAGCTGGTGGTGAAGGGACCCGGGGTAATGGTGGGTTACTGGAACCTGGCGGAGCAGAACGCGGCGGCATTCCTGGTGGATCCCGACGGGACTCCGTGGTACAAGACCGGCGACCTGGTGGTCGAAGACCCGAAGGACGGCTACATCTTCCACGGCCGCCGGGATCGAATGGTCAAGCGGCGGGGTTACCGGGTCGAGCTGGGTGAGATCGAAGCCGGGCTGGCGACCCACGTACAGGCCAAGGAAGTAGCCGTCGTCGCGCTGCCGGACAAGGACGCCGGCGTGAAGATCAAGGCGTTCCTCTCGCTCAAGGACGGGGTGAAGCCGAGCATCATCGAGATGAAGGCCTTCTCGATGGAAAAACTGCCCAAGTACATGGTGCCCGACGTGTTCACTTTCCTGGAAGCGCTGCCGCGGACATCGACCGACAAGATTGATTATCAGACGCTCAAAAGCATGTGACAAGGAACAGGTGACAGGTAACCGCCACGAGCCTTGTCACTTGTCACATGTCACTTGTCACCGGTCAATCCACTTCTCCTCGGCCGCGAGGTTCCGCGGCTGCATCCAGAAATACCAGAGCCGCGGAGCCCGCAGCACCCTCTCTTTCAGATCTTCCAATCGTGACTGGAGCCGGCCCTTGAAGCGAAGGCCGGCCGAGGCCGGGCTCTGGGTGAGCTGGTAACCCAGCTTCTGCATCAGGGGTCCCGCAGTGGATTCGATCAAGCTGACGTCATTCGCGGAGAGCCGGCCCCGCCAGGCTCCCAATCGATCCTTGCTCAGCGCGTCGTGGGAACGGAGGAACCAGGGCTGGTCCGCGGTGGAAACCGGGGAAGTGCTCAGCATCGCCGGATCGTAGCTTTCGCCGATGAAGTCGCAGAGATTGCGCATGACCTGCTCCGGCTCGGCCACCACGTCCTCATAGCGAACCCGGCAGAACCGGGGATTGCCCTGCCCCAGGTCCGCGGATTCGGTGAGGTTGACCCACAGCTCCGCGTTGGCCGTGGCGGTCTTCCGGCCCCACGGCACGCTGAACAGCGAGGCACACACGTCGCGCGGATCCCGGACCAGATGAATGACCCGGCCTCCCGGGTACCACTCGAGCAGGGTCTCGACGTTCCAGGCATGGTGTGGGGTCTTCTCGCCCGGGCGGACCTTCCCGTGTGCCTCGGCATAGAACTGGAGAATGGTGGCGAAGAAGGCGGGATAGCTGGTCCCTTCCGCCAGGAGCCGCTCGTTGAGCCGGGGAAGGTCGATCTTCAGCCGATGCATCCGCTGGGTGGCGCCGTAGCTGGCGATCAGCCGGCGGCGATTGGCGGCATCCGCGAGGTCGCCAAAGACCCGGCGACGCTGGTACACGTAGTAGAAGAAGTAGGTCTCGTCGCTCAGCCCGATCCTGGGGTGGCGATTCAGCATCGCGCGGAGCAGCGTGGTTCCGCTCCGCGGGACACCGACGATGAAGACTGGAGCGAAGTCGACTGGAACTGCGGTCTCAGTTTGCGGAGTGGCCATGCCCGTGGCCGTCCATCTCCGACCGGTTGGCGTCGGACTCCGCGGCTAACCCAGCGCGCTCCAGCAACTCCTGCCCGATCGCGGTCACCGCGGAGAAGGTCGCATGGGCTCCCGCGATGACCGAGGGGACGGTCGCCGGGCTGATGGCCTGGTCCAGCAGCTGCTTGAAGCTGGCCCAGCGCGCCTGCTGGTCCTCACCGTGAGGATCCATGAACCTGGTCCCCGGCCGATCAAGGCCGAATGCCCGCCGGATGTTCCTCGCGATGTACTTCGATCCGTTGGTGCTGCCTTCCAGTACATACAGCACGCCCAGGAGTGCCGCGGGATCCTCCCGATGGCTCTGCTCCAACTGCGCAATGAACTTGAGGGTGGACGGCGCCGGGATGCGTGCCCCGCCCTGCTCGCCGAAGTGGCCGAGGTCGTCCTCCAGGGCCTGTGCCCGGCGCCAGGGCTCGTTGATCAGGAGATCGCGAGTCGCCGAATGCCCGGGTTGCAAAGTCTTTTCGAGGGTCCGGTAGATCCGCCACTGCTGGTCCAGCCAGTCAAGGTAGGAATCCAGGGGAATCCGCCCGGAGACCAGCAGGCGCTGAAATGGAGATTGCTCCGCCCGGCGATGTTCGGCGGCAGTTGCCTGCTTGAGGGCCGCGGAGGCGGATTCGGCGGGGGGAGTATTGAGTGTCTGGCTGGTCATTATCGGCAGCCGCTAAACATAACGAGCAAGGCAAAGCCCAGCCATACGAGTCCTTTGATAGCGAAGAGAATAACGCCGGCCAAGCCGAGCTTCTTGAGCAGTTTTCGCGACATTGATAGTGATTCTCATCCGATTCTGGCCCTGCAACTTCGCAATTCCGACATTCGAAGTCAAGATTTCCGCGGAGCAGGTAGAGAACTCAGAGAACAACGCACCGCTGAGAAGCTGAGATCCGCAGAGCCACTCGCAGAGACAAGCAACAACATGATGATTTCTTAGCGGCTTTGCGTTATGCGGTTGCAGGCCTCAGCGAGAACTCTGCGTGACTAAGTTGCTCAGCGGTGCGCTGTTCTCCGCGCGCTCAGCCCGCTCATGGCCGGCCGGTGAGGTAACCGACCATCTCACCAAGACTCCACCCTGCGAGCAGCAGGGCCACCAACGGCGAGGCCTTGAGGAATTTGCCGAGGGTGCGCCGCTTCTGCACCTGGTGCCGAGCCAGCCGCGCAAAGAGAAGCAGCGGCAGCACCGGAGCCAGCGCGGCGAGGACCAGCCGTTTGCCCAGCCCGGTTTCCCTCGCGCGGGTATAGGCGAAGAGTCGCCCCCATCCCAGCCGTTCTCCCATCAGACGTCGCACACTCAGGTCGTCTCGCATCTGGTCCACCGCGAATTCGTTGGAGAGAAACAGGGTCTCCCCGGCGCGAACCAATGCCCAGTGCACCGTGGTCTCGTGATACCGTTCCTTCCACAGCTCTCGGGTTTGCTCGATCGCACGGCGCTTGTAGCCGATGTTGACATCGGTGACGTACTCGCGCGGTCCCGACTCGAAGGGCAGCTGGTAGCGGCCGAAGTCGCAGAAGAATACCGCCCAGTTGAGCGCCCGGTCGCGTCCGTTGTCCACGCCGCCCCCGATCACCGCATGCGGCATCCTCTGGTGCATCTCCGCCAGTTTGAACGCCCAGTCGGCGCGGGGCACACCGCGATCCTCCACGATTGCCACAAGTTCGCCGCTCGCCACCGTCAGGCCCGCCGACCGCCGCCGGTCGAAGAGCTCATGTTGCCCGGCGGGCCCGAACTTGGGACGTTGGGTTTCCAGGGTGCCAAGGGGAAGAAACCGGAATGTCGGGAAGCGCGCCGCCAGCGATTCCATGCCCGGCACGCTGTCGTCCCAGGGGACAATGACCTCGAGCGAGGGCCCGCCCTGCTGCGTCGCCAATGAAGTCAGGCAACGGGCGAGAGTTTCGCCGCCGTCAACAACCGTCACCACTACCGACAATGACATTCAAGTTCCTTTTTCAAGAATCCACCACGGAGCCACGGAGAACACGTAGGCTGCACGGAGAACAGCTCACCACGGGTCACCACCGAAACAAACGGATTGACTCCGATGAATTGTGGACATCTAGGAGGATCTTCCTTTTCACCTTCTAAGCAATTTCAGTCTAACTGATCTCGAAATATTGGTAAGTTATCCGTTGGTTTCAGCGAGTTATCGGTGGCATGCTGTTGTAGTTCTCCGTGAAGCCTTCGAGTTCTCCGTGCTCCGTGGTGAATCGTTTCACAGCGTACTGGCCACGCGTACCGCATTGGCCATCAGGGTATAGGTCAGATTCTTGGCCGGCAGAAACGGGAACGTCGCGCCGTCGGCGAAGGTCAGGTTTTCCCAGTCGTGGCTCCGGCAGTCGCTGTCGCTGGTGAAGGGCCGTTTCTCCCGGGACATCGGCAGGGTCCCCGCATAATGGATGCTGGACCCGGGCGGGAGGATCTTGGTCATCCCGGGCGGAACGATCGCGCCCAGCTTCCGGAGCGCCCGCTTCATGGTCTTGAGCGTTCGGTTCACCCGGAGCGCGTCATCGTCGGCGACCTGGTAGCGCATGACCATCGCGGTGCGGTCCCCCTCGGGTCCGGGCCGGATGGTGAGGCGGTTCCCTTCCCTCCTGGTATCGTGCAGCCAGACGTTGGCGACGCCGAGTGCGGCGTGGGTAGCCCGGAACAGCGCCAGGGCAGTCCGGGTATCCACCGGCATGCTCTGGACGATGGGATGCACCGAGGCCGCCTTGAGCGCCGTGATCTGGCCGTGCACGTATCCCTTGGGGTCCGGCCCGCTGATCCCCAGGGCGACCTGGTGAAACTGGTAACTGTGGGTGGCCGCCGCCGCGCCGAGCAGCCGCAGGGTGATGAACGGAATCATCAGCTGGCGATTGTCCATCAGCCCGGGCAACTCGGCGACCTGCCCGGTCGCCCGATAGTGGGACTCCAGCACGATCCGCGAGGAACAGAGCGCGCCGGCGGCCAGCACGTAGTGGTCCCCAGTGAACTCGAGCGGCTCTCCCCCACCCACGGGCGACGCGATGATTCGCTCGATCTTGCCGGCCTTCCCGGCGAAGTACTCGACATACACCCCCGGCACGTACGTGAACCGCGAATGCCGGCGCAGCTCCCTGAGGGTGGCGCTCGGCGCATAGAGCGAATCCCTCGGGCAGCCCCAGAGACAGCGACCCAGGTAGTCGCACGCCTGGCGATCGCCCAGGGGCTGGCTCAGGACCGCGACGCGGGAGCGGCCCAGGTAAAACCCATGGCGCCGATGAAACCAGTCGCGGGCGTTGGCATAGCGGGAGAGCAGCAGTGTCGAATGGGAATCGGCCTCGAGCGCCGGCTGGTATTCCGGGAAGTAGGTCGCGAAGCGGGCCAGGTCATCGTCGGCCGCGCTGATCCCGATGCGCCGGGCTACGGCGGCATAGTGCGGAGCCAGCGCCGCCTGGTCGAAAGGAAAATCTTCCAGCTCGGCATCGTTCAGGGGATAAACGCCGCCGGTCCAGGCTTCGGCCAGCCCACCGGCCGCAAACGAGGTGACCGCGGCGAAGCCGGTCTCGTCCGAGGCGAAGCGACCGGGCGGCGAGAATACATACGTCTTGCTGGGCGGGAATCCGTAGAACTTGGCCCCAGGTCCGGGATATACCACTGTCTCGCCCTCGGAGCCGAGGAAGTACGCGGCCGGATCCTCCAGCGTGTCCTTGAGTCCCTCGAAATCCTGGTCCGGAGCGACGGGCGCCGGCCGCTGGTATCCCACGTCCAGCATGAGGACATCGTGGCCACGCTCCAGCAGGGTGGCGGCGAAATGCACCCCGGTGGCCCCGGAACCAACGATGAGAAACCGGCTCATCGGGGAGGACTGGCGCGGGAGAGCACCAGGTGGCCGGGGCCGAGCAGGAGGACCCCGGCCGACAGCGCGACGCCAAATCCCAGCAAGGCAAGCGCCGAGCCGCCAATGGCGCGGGCCATTCCGCGCCCGCCGGTGGTGAACTGCCGATGGGTGGCCGGTGCGTTCTCCAGGATCGCGAGCAGAAGCGTCAGCTTCTGCCGCAGCACTCCATGGGGACGGAAGATCCGGGAATACGCGTCCGCCACCCGGGCGCGCCAGCTCCCACGCGAGGCAAAGAGCACCAGCATGCCGTCCACCGCGTCACGCTGGCCGGTCCGGCGGAACGGAATGCCGCGATGTCCCTCCCGGTAGCGGAGGACAACGTACGGGTCAGGATCCTGGCGGATGAGATACCGGGTGAACGCGCGGCACTCGGCGTCCAGCGCCGGGCCCGCGCGCCCGACCTCAGGCGGCGGCGAGCTGACCGAGGAGGTCATCGAGCGGAATCATGGTAGGGCGCAATACGGTGGCCAGGTCGCTGGGATCGGCAACCCCGTCGGAAATGAAGGGTACCAGTTGTCCCGGGCTGACCGGCAGCCGGCCACCGGCAACTTTCCCCAGGACGCCAAGCGCGAACTGCACCGGACGGGCCGGGATCCTGAGGGCGAGTCCTTCCGACTTGCCGCAGGCTTTGCGAATGCGGCGCAACAACCCGAGCATGGTGAGCACGTCGGGGCCTCCCAGCTCCAGCACCTCGTTGGAGAAGCGGGAGTGGTCGAGCAGGTACACCATGGCATGAGCAACATCCTCGACGCTGATCGGCTGGACCCGGGCACTGCCGTCGCCAAACACCGGCATCACGGGCAGCATGGCGAGGCCGCGCAGCTTCTGCCAGATCGGGCTCTCCCGGCCCAGCACGATGGTGGGGCGGAGGATGGTGTAGTCGAGAGGGCTCTGCCGTACCAGCGTTTCCGCGGCCAGTTTGGATCTTCCGTAGGGGTAGCGGGAAAGGTCGGGATAGTCGGCCGCGATGGAGCTGACGAACAGGATTCGGCCGACACCCTGGCGTTCGCAGCTATCGAGCAACCAACGGGTGGCCTCGACATTGACCAGTTGCAGGTCGCGGTCCGACGCGCTGCCGGTCGCCGCGGCCAGGTGGACCACCGCATCGCACCCGGCGAGCGCGGCCTGGTAGGTCGCGGGATCGGCCAGGTCGCCGGAGAGCATGGTCCAGCCGGCGGGAGCATTCGGTCGGGGATTGGGTCGGCGGGTAAGCCAGGTGACCTTGTCGAAGCCCTCGCGCTCGAGGGCGGCAAGCAGGTAGCGGCCGATAAACCCGGTCGCGCCGGTGACAAAGAGTGATCGGGACCGAACCGGGGTATCCGCTATACGACCGTCCGTTTGACCGGCGCCCGCCGGGCGTCGGAGATGAACATCGAGCGCCACAACTTCCAGCGCAGCCGGAAGACTCCCTTGATGTCCTCCCATGCCGTCTTCACGATCTTCACCCGGCTGTCATCGTCATCGATCCAGGTGACGGGAATGTCTTTCACCGGGTAGCCCTGCTTCTCCGCCAGCACCAGGAGCTCGGTATCGAAGAACCAGGCCTGGTCCTTGACCTGGGGGACCAGCTCCGCCACCGCCCGCTGGCTCACCGCTTTGAAACCGCACTGGGCGTCGCTGAAGGAGGTGAAGAGGACGACCTTGATGAGAATATTATAACTGCGGGAGATAAATTCTCGTTTGAGTCCGCGGGTCGTCCTGGATTCCCGCATCAGCCGGGATCCGGTGGCGACATGATACCCGTCATCGAGAATAGCCCGCACCATCTTGGGGAGCGCCGCCAACTCGGTCGAGAGGTCAACGTCGGTGTAACAGCAAACGTCCGCATCACTCTGGGTCCAGGCATGACGCAGCGCCCGGCCCCGGCCCCGCTGGGGCAGCTGGACAAAACGCACGTCGGAAAACCGCTCGACCAGTTTGAGGGCGACCCGGTCGGTCCCGTCGGTGGATCCGTTGTCCACGACCACCACGCGCCAGGACCATTGGGGATGCGCGGTGACGAAGTCACGCACGGTGGTGACGCTTTTTTCCAGCACATGCGCCTCGTTCAGCACCGGAATTACCACATCGACAAGTGGCAGTTTTCCGGGCTCGGATCGCGTTGCGATGGACTGCGTCATGGTCACCCCTGTTTAACCGGCTGATGCAGGCTGCCCCACTGATGCGCCAAGGCAACAGTCTCGCCACCAATCGGGGCGATCCTATTGCCGGTCGGCAAGAGGCTACATTCTAACTTATTGTATTACAATTACTTACAGAAATATGGCCCGGCTATGAGGGGCAAGTCCGGTGCCATGTTCGAGGCCTGAGAGACCAGCCCACCGCTGAGAAGCCGAGGTCCGCTGAGGCTGCCGCAGAGGACTGCAAACCGCCCAACGTACAGGCGCCAACCGCCAAGAGAGCATCAAAGTTGTTGTTTGCCTCTGCGAATATCCTCTGCGTACCTCAGTTGCTCTGCGGTGTGCCGTTCTCCGCGGCCTCAGCCCCCTCCACTAAGCTCAAATCGCTTCCACGGATTCTGAACTCTCCAGATCAGGACGATCATCACGGCCAGAAGCAGAAAAATGAACGACGGTGAGACCGACCCCAGCCACGGCGCATACTGCTTCGCGGTCTTGCCGATGACTGTGAGCCAGGGCAGCTGGAGTCCTTCCAGAACGACATGTTTCACGTTCTCGAACACCGTCCCCTGGCTTCGCACCATGGCGAGCGACCAGTTGATGGCGACCGAGACCACGACAATGCCC
>DASYPP010000105.1:0-52697 GCA_036006525.1 Gemmatimonadales bacterium | reverse complement strand
TCCCAGTCTCTTGGCAGGAACTCCATCGCCACCAGGGTCACCACCCGGCGGGCAATCAGGTAGACCGCGATGACGGCGATCGCCGAGTACCAGCGGTTTTCCGGGCCGATCCGGAGGACCGCGTAGATCCCGGCGAGCAGGGCGGCGCCGAGGGAGACCCAGCGGGAGAGCTTCGCCGCCTTCTCCATCCGCTCGCCCTGGCAGATCGGGCATAGCTCTCCCCACTGGATCCTGCCCCGCTTGCCGCAGCGGGCGCAGGGGACGTCAGGCAACCCGGCGAGCGACTGCATCGCCGAACTCCCTGGTGCTGGCCGTCCCGCCCAGGTCGCGGGTCCGGATATTGTCGGACACGATGGTGCGCTCGATGGCCTGGCGAAGCTTATCACCCCACCCCACTTCCCCGATGTGATCCAGCATCAGCGCGGCGGCCAGCATCTGGGCCGACGGATTCGCGATTCCCTTGCCGGCGATGTCGGGGGCGCTGCCGTGCACTGCTTCGAAGATGGCGGCATGGGTGCCGATGTTGGCGCCCGGGGCCAGGCCCAGGCCGCCCACCAGCCCGCTCACTTCGTCGCTCAGGATGTCGCCGAACATGTTGGTGGTTACCATGACGTCGAACTGCTCCGGCTTCATGACCAGCTGCATCGCCGCGTTGTCCACGATCATGTCGTTGGATTCGATCCGGCCCGCGTATTTCTCCTGCATCTGCTTGCCGACTTCGAGGAAGAGCCCGCTCACCATCTTCAGGATATTGGCCTTGTGCACGATGGTGACCTTCTTGCGGCCCCGCCGTATCGCGTACTCGAAGGCATAGCGCAGGATCCGCTCGCAGCCGACCCGGGTGACGATGGCGAGCGATTCGCCGACCGCGCGGGGGTCGTCCCCGATCGGCACGAAATGCTCGACCCCGACATACAGGCCTTCCAGGTTCTCCCGGATCAGCACGATGTCCACGTCGGTGAAGCGGCCGCCCGGCACGATGGAGCGGGCGGGGCGCACGTTGGCATAGAGCTCGAATTCCTTGCGCAGCGCGACATTGACCGAGCGGAACCCGGTGCCGACCGGCGTGGTGAGGGGACCCTTGAGGGCGAGGCGGGTGCGGCGGATGCTTTCCAGGGTGGTGTCGGGCAGCGGGGTGCCGGTGGCCTCCACCGCCGCCATCCCCGCGATCTGTTCATCCCACTCGAAGCCGAGCCCGGTTTTCTCCAGCACTTTCACCGTGGCGGCGGTGATTTCCGGACCGATCCCGTCACCCGGAATGAGCGTGACGTCGAGGGTCATGGCTGGTCGGAGGGCAGCGGCAGCATGAGGCGGTAGGCGGCGTCGAGCGCGGCGAGGGGGGTGGGGCCCACGGCGGGGATCAGGGTGCGCCAGACTACTTGACCGCTCCGCGCGTCGGCCATGACGATGGACACTTCCGCCTTCACGGTTCCTTCCGGCGTCCGGTTGAACGTGATGAAGGCGGGGATGAGGACCAGCCGTCCCCCGGCGATGGCGACCAGGCTGCGGGCGTAGGTGCGGAGCGGATCGGGAACCGTGGTAATCTTGGGTGCCCCCATGATGCTCTGCCCCATCTTGTCGGGATCGACGTTCAGGCTAGGCGCCCGGTGCGCCATGCGGCGCAGCTCGGGGGGCAGCACCCAGCTCACATCGGGCGCCCGGATGGTGAGGGCGAGACTGAGCGAAGAATCGGCCCAATGCAGCGCGGTCGTCCGGTCCATCAGCGGCGCCTCGGCGCCCAGCCCGGGGTCGCTGATGATCATGGTAAGCGGCAGGACGGCGATGGTCTGTCCCGCCAGCGGCGGCACGATCAGGGGCCGGGCCGGCACCTCGGGCTTCTCGGGTGCGGGGTTCTGGCTGGAGTTGCCCTTGCACCCAATCGTCAGAGCGATTCCCAAGAGCAATAATCCGGGAATGCGGGAAGGTGGGAATGTGGGAACAGAGAGAGACGAAACCGGCATGCAGGCCATTGTCCAGGAGTAGGTGGGCTGTAAGCTAATGAAGGGCCTATTCCAGTGAGAGCCCTCCGTCCACGACGATGGTCTGTCCGGTGATGTGACGGGCCTCGTCGGAGCAGAGGAACGAGACCACGTGGGCGATGTCCTCGGTCTCGGCCAGGCGGCCGAGGACGGAGGTCCGCTGGGCCCGCTCGAGGACTTCCTTGGGCAGCTGGGTGATCCGCTCGGTGCGAATGAACCCGGGCGCGACCGCGTTCACGTTGACGTTGGCGGGGCCCAGCTCGACCGCGGCCGCGCGGGTGAGCCCGCCCAGCGCCGCCTTGCTCGCCGCGTAGTTGGAGACGCCAAACCCGGGCCGTTCCGCCTGGTGGGCGCTGATGCTCACGATCTTGCCGAAGTGCTGTTCCCGGAACGGGGCCGAAGCGGCGGCGATGCAGTTGAAGGCACCGGTGACGTTGGTATCGAGCACCTCGCTCCAGGCCTGCTCGGTCAGCCGCCAGAGGGCGCCGTCGATCGCGATGCCGGCGTTGTTGACCAGGTAGTGGAGCCCGCCCAGCCGGGCCCGGGTCTCGCTCATGAAGCGCTCGACCGCCGCGCGATCGCGCACGTCGCAGCGGGCCGCGTGCACCTGGGAGCCCATCGCCTTGAGCGCGGTCTCCGTGAGTACCGCCTGCTCGGTGACGTCGCGCCCGGGCAGGTCGAGAAAGCAGAACGCCACGTGGCATCCCAGCCGGGCGAACTCCAGTGAAATCGAGCGGCCGAGCCCGGTGGCGCCACCGGTCACCACGGCGACCTTGCCCCGAAAACCCGGGGCGATCGCCTGGGGCTGGGGACGTTCGAGCGTCGCACCAGAAGCTCGCGGGCTGCGTTCCCACCCGGACTCTGAGCCATAACTGGAGAAACTGGGCATAGGGGGATCAAGGTACGGGTCGGGCGGGTGAGGGGCAAGTAATAATGAAATGTGGGAATGGGGGAATGGGGGAATCCGGGAACAGATCTGATCCGTTCCCACATTCCCGTATTCCCACATTCCCTCATTAGACAACCACCCGTAGATTCACGTTCATGCGTAGAATCCTCTGGCTCCTCATCGCCTTAGCTGGGGCGGCCGGCTGGGGTATGCTGGCGCTCCACCGGGGCGAGACGGTCAGCGCGGCCTGGCTGGTCATCGCCGCCATGGGGACCTACCTGGTCGCCTACCGGTTCTACAGCCGGTTTCTCGCCCAGCGCGTCTTCGGGCTGGACGATCGCCGCGCCACGCCGGCCGAGCGGCACAACAACGGCTGTGACTTCGTGCCGACCACCCGGTGGGTGCTGTTCGGCCATCACTTCGCCGCGATCGCCGGAGCGGGTCCCCTGGTGGGACCGGTGCTGGCCGCGCAATTCGGCTATCTGCCCGGGACGATCTGGCTGGTCCTCGGCGTGGTGCTGGGAGGTGCGGTACAGGATTTCGTGATTCTCTTCGGCTCGCTCCGGCGCGACGGCAAGTCGCTGGGCCAGATGGCGAAGGAGGAGATCGGGCCGGTCACCGGGTTGCTGGCGATGGGTGCGGTACTCGCGATCATGATCATCCTGCTCGCGGTGCTGGCGCTGGTGGTGGTGAACGCGCTGAAAGGCAGCCCGTGGGGCGTCTTCACCATCGCCTGCACCATTCCGATCGCGGTGCTGATGGGGTACTGGATGAAGGTGTGGCGTCCGGGCAAGACCCTGGAGGCCTCGGTCTTCGGCGTCACCATGCTGCTGCTGGCGCTGGTGGCAGGCCGGTACGTGGCGGAATCGGCCACGCTGGCGCCGATTTTCACCCTGACCAGTATCCAGATCGCCGGGTGGATGATCGCCTACGGCTTCCTGGCCAGCGTGCTGCCGGTGTGGATGCTGCTCTGCCCCCGCGACTACCTCTCCACCTTCATGAAAATCGGGACGATCCTGCTCCTGGCGATCGGGATCCTGGTGGTGCTCCCGCCGCTGAAGCTCCCGGCGCTGACCCGGTTCATCGACGGCACCGGCCCGGTGTTCGCCGGCAAGCTCTTTCCGTTCTGCTTCATCACCATCGCCTGCGGCGCCATCAGCGGCTTCCATGCCCTGGTCGCTTCCGGCACCACGCCGAAGATGCTGCGCCGGGAGAGCGATGCCCGGATGATCGGCTACGGCGGGATGCTGACCGAGTCGTTCGTGGCGGTGATGGCGCTTTGCGCCGCCGCGGTGCTGGATCCCGGAGTGTACTTCGCGATCAACGCGCCGGCCAGCGTGCTGGGCGGCAATCTCCAGGCGGCCGCCGAAACGATCCGCCAATGGGGATTCGTGGTGACCCCGGAGCAGATGAACGCGCTGGCCGGCTCGGTGGGCGAGGCGTCGCTACTGGCGCGGACCGGCGGCGCACCGTCCCTGGCGGTGGGCATGGCGCAGATCTTCAGCGGTGCCTTCGGACAGGGGCTGACCGCGCTCTGGTATCACTTCGCAATCATGTTCGAGGCGTTGTTCATCCTGACCACGGTGGACACGGGGACCCGGGTGGGCCGCTTCATGCTCCAGGAACTGGGCAGCCACGTGTGGAAGCCGCTGGGCCGGACCAGCTGGTATCCCAGCATCATCATCACCTCCGCCGTTGTCGTCGCGGGCTGGGGTTACTTCCTGGTGCAGGGCGTGATGGACCCGCTGGGCGGGATCAACTCGCTGTGGCCGTTGTTCGGCATCAGTAACCAGCTGCTGGCGGCCATCGCGCTCTGCGTGGGGACGACGATCCTCATCAAGAGCGGCAAGGCGCGGTACAGCTGGGTGACCCTGGTGCCGCTGGCGTGGCTGCTGCTGGTGACGCTCACCGCCGGGTACCAGAAGGTCTTCTCCCCGCTGCCCAAGCTCGGCTTCCTGGCCCACGCCGCACTGGTCGAAGCCCAGGTCGCGGCCGGCACTGCGGTGCCCAACGCCGCCCGGCTCATCTTCAACGACCGGCTGGACGCGGTAGTCGCCGGCGGCTTCATGCTGGTGGTGCTGCTGGTGGTGATCATGTCGCTGCGGGAGTGGCTGCTGGTGCTGGCGGGGAGGAAGCCGGTGCGGATGAGCGAGACGCCGTTCGTTCAGACGGCTGAAACTGCGTGACAAGTGACAAGTGACAAGTGACAAGGGGTGATTTGATGTTCCAGAACGTTGTGGCCACGATAAGGCGATTGGTCGGGATGCCCGATTACCAGGGCTATGTCGACCACGTGCGTGCCTGTCATCCGGAACGCGCGGTGCCGAGCGAGCGGGAGTACTACGAACAATACCTGGAACGACGCTATGGTGCCGGGACGAGCCGGTGCTGCTAAAAGGGACTGAGGACTGAGGACTCAAAGGTGGTTATCGAATTGGCAATCGCAATCCGAATCTTATGCCTGGGCGACAGCTACACGATCGGCGAGAGCGTTACCGTCGCTGAGCGCTGGCCGGTGCAACTGGCCGCCCGGCTCCGAGCGCGCGGCCTGGAGGTGGCCGAGCCCACCGTCATCGCCCAGACCGGCTGGACCACGGACGAACTGGACGGGGCGATCGACCAGGTGAATCCGAAGGGACCCTTCGATATTGTCACCCTGCTGATCGGGGTCAACAATCAGTACCGGGGACGGAGCGCGGAAGAGTACCGCCGGCAATTCCGGGGACTGTTGAACCGCGCGATCGACTTTGCCGGCGGAAAAGCAAGCCGGGTGATCGTGCTGTCGATTCCAGACTGGGGCGTAACGCCGTTCGCCGGCGATCGGGACCGGGCAGGGATCGGGCGGGGGATCGATGAGTTCAACCGCATCAATAAGGAAGAGACTCGGCACGCCGGAGCCCGGTATGTGAACATCACGCTGATTTCCCGCGAGGCAGCCGGCAATCCGTTGTTGACCGCCGATGATGGGTTGCACCCGTCGGGAGAAATGTATCGGCGCTGGGTGGAACTGGTGGAACCGACAACGGTGGAGGCTTTGAAGTAGATGTCCCGTCTATGGCTCCTCCCACTCCTCGCCCTGGCGTTCCCCATCGCTTGGGGCTCCAGCCAGGCCCCTCAACGGTACCTCTTCTATCTGCATCCCCGGATCGTGGAGGAAGGCGGCCGCCGGCCGACCGATCCCAGCTATGGGACCTATGAATACGATGCAATCCTCGACAGCCTGCGACACGCCGGCTTTACCGTCCTGAGCGAGCAGCGCCCGCCGGGTATCGGTATCGACACCTTCGTCACCCGCCTGGTGCACCAGGTCGATAGCCTGCGCAAACTGGGAGTGCGCCCGCATGACATCAGCGTCCTCGGATTCTCGCGAGGCGGGGCCATCGCCATCCTGGCGTCGTCCCGGCTCAACAATCCCGAAATCTCCTTCGTTTTCATGGCTGCCTGCGGTGATTGGGCGTTCGACCGCCCCGACCTGCACGTGACCGGACGCATCCTGTCGCTCTATGAGACCAGCGACTCGCTGGGCGTTTCGTGCGCTCCCCTGTTTGCCCGTGCCGGCCGGGGATCCCAGGTCCGGGAGATCCCGGTGAGCCTGGGCCTGGGTCATGGCACCTTCTTCCAGCCCCGGCCGGCCTGGCTCACTCCCGCGCTGGCGTGGGCGCATGGGGACAGCGTCCCGTAGCCATGAACCCAACCCCGAAGGCCGGCCCCGGCGATCCGCGATATCTCGCGGTGGTCAACAAGCGCTTTAACAAGCGGTTTAGCGCGAGACCCGACTACGTCCGGCTGGTCAATTCGACTGAGCAGGTGATAGCGGCCGTCGCGGAGGCGGTGAGCGAGGGACGGCGTCTCGCCGTGACGAGTGGCGGACACTGTCTCGAGGGATTTGTATCGGACCCCGATGTGCGGGTGATTATCGATGTCTCGCCCATGAAGCGGGTGTTCTACGACCCGACCCGAGGGGCCGTGGCCGTCCAGGCAGGCACCACGGTTGGCGACACGTTTCGGGTGCTGTACGACCGGTGGGGAACCGTGATACCGCTGGGCGAGTATCCGGCGATCGGCATGGGTGGCCATGTGGCCGGCGGAGCCTTTGGTTTTCTCTGCCGCCAGCTCGGCCTGGCGGCAGACTATCTCTACGCGGTCGAGGTGGTCACGGTGGACCAGGACGGACGGGTGAGCAGCGTCGTGGCGACCCGAGAATCGTCCGATCCGAATCGCGACCTCTGGTGGGCGCATACCGGCGGGGGCGGCGGCAACTTCGGCGTCGTCACCCGGTACTGGTTTCGGTCGCCTGGCGCCTCCGGCGGGGATCCGGCCGGGCTTCTGCCCCAGGCACCGGAGTCGATCACAACCTTCAAGGCAGAGTGGAGCTGGAACGACATAGACCAGGCCTGCTTCCTCCGACTGCTTCGGAACCACGGGAACTGGTGTGAACGGAACAGTCATGCGGATTCCCCGAATGCGTCGCTCTGGACTCTGCTGGAGCTTCATCGGAAGCAATTCGGGAAGATCATCCTTCGCGGCGTGAGCACGGCCGGCGCGGCCGCGGAGCAGCAGGTCAAGGACCAGCTCGCGGCGGTTGGGGAAGGGCTCCCACCGCCACAGTCCGACGCACCGGCCCGCATGTCGTGGCTCGAATTCGCCCTCAACCCGTTTCCCGATCTTTTCGCGGCGCCGCCAGGCGGAGTGAGCGTCAAGGTGAAGGACGCGCTGCTCAAGAAACGGCTTTCCGACGCCCAGATCGGCGTGGCATACGATTACCTGACGCGTCGCGACCACGATATCATGGGTGGGATGCTGGGGCTCGCAACCTATGGCGGTCGCATCAATACCGTCGCGCCTGATGCGACCGCCTCGGCGCAACGGGGTTCGATTCTGGACATGGCATGCACCACGGGTTGGCTGGATCCCGGAGAAGAGGCGAGGAATCTGGCCTGGGTGCGGGCGTTCTACCGGGAGTTGTTCGCCGAGACGGGAGGCGTACCGGTGCCCGGAGAACATTACGGTGGCGCATTCATCAATCATCCCGACACCGATCTCGCGGATCCGGCCCTGAACCAGTCAGGCGTGCCCTGGCATGCCCTGTACTACCAGGACAACTACTCGCGCCTGCGTGGGATCAAGACGCGGTGGGACCCGCGGAATCAGTTCCGGCATGCGTTGTCGATTCGAGCGGATCAGGTGAGGGCCAAATGAGACGCCTGCGTTTCGCCTTGCCCCTGGCACTCTCGGTGCTTTTCCTTGACTGCACCACGAAAGAGCTGGCGGTCAGGACGCTGGCCCCGGAGCATACACCTCACGCCGTCGCCGGCAACCTGCTCCGCTTCACACTGGCTTACAATCGGGAGGCGGCGATGAGTATGCCGATCGGCGATCACGGCCGCTGGCCGCTGGTGGCCGTGGGTGTCGTCATCGTTGCCGTGCTGCTGCGGACGCTGTGGCGCACTCCTTCCGGCTCCACTTGGCGCCGGGCGGCCCTGGGCCTCTTGATCGGCGGCGCGCTCGGCAACCTGATCAGCCGGGTGCAAAACCCGCGCGGCGTGGTGGACTTCATCGACATCGGCGTCGGCTCCTGGCGATTCTTCCTGTTCAATGTCGCCGATATCGCTGTCTGTACCGGCGCCTTCATTCTGGCACTGACTATCTGGCTCGAATCCAAACCCTCTTCCCGGACTCCATGGTTCCAGCCCAGGTAGCGCTCACCCGCCTGCGAGAGGGCAACCTCCGCTTTGTCTCCAACGTGCGCGGGTCCGACGCATACGTCAGCCACATGCGACGTGCCGAGCTGACGGCGGGGCAACAGCCCTTCGCGATCATCCTCGGCTGCTCGGATTCCCGGGTGCCGGCCGAGATCGTGTTCGACCAGGGACTGGGCGATCTGTTCGTGATCCGGGTGGCCGGCAATATCGTGGCGCCCTCCCAGGTCGGCAGCGTCGAGTTCTCCGCCGCGCGCCACGGCGCCCGGCTGGTGGTGGTCCTGGGCCATTCGCAGTGCGGCGCGATCCTGGCCACCATCGAGGAGCTTCGAATCCCGACCGAGAACCAGTCGAAAAATCTGGCGGCGATCGTCGAGCGGGTGCGGCCCTCGGTCGAGGGGCTGGTTCGCGCCGTGCCTCCACATGATGAGGAGACGTTGGTCAAGGCTGCCGTGCGTGCCAACATCCATGCCTCGGTCGATCACCTCAGACACGGGTCCCCGGTGCTGGAACAACTGATCCAGGATGAGGGCCTGGTGGTGGTGGGTGCGGAGTATTCGCTGGAGAGCGGGATCGTGGAGTTTTTCGACGAGTCGATCGGATGACGGGATCGCGAGTCCACCGGGGGACGCCTTGAACCGCACTGCTCTGACAACGATTGCCCCGGACATTTTCCGCAAGCGGCTTCTCGTCGAGGGGTATTTCGGGATCGACATTACCGCCGATACACTCCGCGCCTGGTTTCAGCACTTCACCAGCGGCCTGGGCCTTCGGGTATACGGTGAGCCTGTCATCCATGAGACAGCCGGCCAGGGGAAGCTGTCCAATCAAGGGTTCGATGCCTTCATACCCCTGATAGACTCGGGGATATACATCTCGGTCTGGCTGAATCCCCGCTTCCTTTCGACGATCATCTATACCTGCGCGCCCTTCGACGAAGACCGCGCCGTAGGCCTGGTCCGTGATTTCTTTCAACTGTCCAGCGACGAGGCGGCGGTTTTCTAATCTCCGGGAACTGAAACATGCCCTTCAAAAGCAAAGCCCAACGCCGCAAGTTCGCCGAGCTCCTGGTCGAGGGTAAGATCACGCCCGAAGCCTACGAGGAGTGGAACCGCTCGACGGGTGGCAAGGAGCTGCCGGAGCGGGTCAAGCCGAAGTCAAAGCGATCGGCAAAGACCGGGAAGCGGACGAAGCCGAAGACGAAGAAAAAGCCGAAGCCCCGGGCCAGGTCCAAAGCGAAAGCCCCCCGCAAGACTGGAAAGTGACGCGATGTCCGGTAAACACCCGCCTTCACTCTATGAATGGGCCGGAGGCCAGCCGGCGCTGGAGCGGCTGACGACCCGGTTCTACGAGAACGTGGCTCAAGACCCCTTGGTCGGCCCCCTCTTCGCGAAAATGGATGAGCGGCATCCCCGCTTTGTGGCCCAGTTCATCGCCGAAGTCTTCGGCGGGCCCACGGCCTATTCGGCCGAGCGGGGCGGGCATCCGCATATGATCCGGGCGCACATGGAGCGGCACCTGAGCGAGCAGCAGCGGCGAAGATGGTTTGATCTCCTGCTGAGCACGGCCGATGAAGTGGGCCTGCCGGCCGATCCGGAGTTTCGCTCCGCCCTGGTCAGCTACCTCGAATGGGGCTCGCGGCTCGCGGTCATCAATTCACAGCCGGGCGCCCAGGTCGATCCCCAGGCTCCCATGCCCCGGTGGGGTTGGGGCGAGACCCATGGGCCGTACCAGCCCAAGAGCTGAGGAGACGCGATGAAGTTCCTGATGGCGCTGGGGAGAGTCGGCCCCGTGGGAGCGCTCCTCACACTCAGCTCCGGACCGGCCGTTGCCCAGGCCCCCAGCGTCCATGCCCTGACGACCGAATACCGCACCAATCCCGTCGGCACCGACACGCCGCGTCCCCGGCTCAGCTGGAAGATCGTGAGCGCCACCCGTAACACCGTTCAGGCCGCCTACCAGGTGCAGGTTGCCACCGATGCGGCCTCGCTGGTTTCCAGCCGGCAACTGATCTGGGACTCCGGGAAGGTTCAATCCGACGCATCCATTTTCCAGCCATACGGGGGCCCCGCGCTCCGCTCGCGCACCCGGTACCACTGGCGGGTGCGGGTGTGGGACGCCGCCGGGCGGGTTTCGCGCTGGAGCACCCCGGCCTTCTGGGAAACCGGCCTGCTCGAGCGGAACGACTGGACCGCGCAGTGGATCGGGCCGCCGGCCGCGGGAGATTCCTCCGGCGCCCCTGCCCCGATGTTCCGTCGTGAATTCGCCGTCCCCCGCAAGGTCAGATCCGCCCGGGTATACGTCACCAGCCGGGGCCTCTACGAGCTGCATCTCAACGGACAGCGGGTGAGCCAGGATTTCTTCACTCCGGGGTGGACCAGCTACCACAAGCGACTCCAGTACCAGACCTACGATGTCACCAGTCTCCTGGCTCCCGGCAACAACGCCATAGGTGCCATCCTCGGTGACGGCTGGTACCGGGGATACCTCGGCTTCTCCGGCCGAAAGAACGACTACGGGACCCGGGTAGCGCTACTGCTCCAGCTGGAGATCACCTACGTCGACGGTCGGACCGAGCGAGTCATCACGGACGGCAACTGGAGCACCACGACCGGTCCCATTGTCTTTGCCGACATATATCGAGGCGAGACCTACGATGCGCGGCTGGAGCGAGCCGGCTGGTCGGAGCCGCGCTATGACGCCGGGCAATGGACCCCCGTGGTAGTGTCCGAGGACGCGAGAGCGGAGCTGGTGGCTCCCGAGACGGAGCCGGTGCGGCGGATCCGGGAGATTGCGCCAGTCGCGATTCTTCATTCGCCGTCGGGACAGACGATCTACGACCTGGGACAGAACATGACCGGGTGGGTGCGGCTCCGGGTGCAGGGTCCGGCAGGCACTACGGTGACACTCCGGCACGGCGAGGTACTCGACCACAACGGCGACCTGTACACCGACAACCTGCGCGCCGCCTACCAGACCGATCGCTATACGCTGAAGGGCGGCGGCGACGAAGTGTACGAACCGCACTTCACCTATCACGGCTTTCGCTACGTCGCGGTCGAAGGACTCCCGGCGCCGCCCACGCTCGCCATGATCACTGGAATCGTGGTGCACACTGACCTGGCCGAGACCGGAGTGTTCGAGACTTCGGACTCCATGCTGAACCGGCTGCAGCACAACATCCAGTGGGGACAGTACGGCAATTTCCTCGACGTACCCACCGACTGTCCCCAGCGCGACGAACGGCTGGGCTGGACCGGCGACGCCCAGGTCTTCGCGCGGACCGCGAGCTTCAACATGAACGTCTCCGGCTTCTTCGCGAAGTGGCTGGCCGACCTTGCCGCCGACCAGCACCCGGGCGGCAGCGTGCCCTGGGTGATCCCCAATCCGCTGGGCGGCGATTCGGTGCGCTACGCGGCCGCGGCCGGGTGGGCCGATGCCTCGACCGTGCTGCCATGGACCATGTACCTGATGTATGGCGATCGCGGACTGCTGGAGCGTCAGTACTTGAGCATGACGCAATGGGTGCAGTACGCCCGGCGCCAGGCCGGGCCGGGATTGGTCTGGCGCACTGGAGACCACTTCGGTGACTGGCTCGCCTGGCACAGCGACGATGCCGGATACCCGGGGGCCACCACCGGCAAGGACTTCATCGCCACCGCGTACCTGGCGCACTCGGCGGACATCGTAGCCCGCGCGGCGGCCGTGCTCGGCAAGGACGACGACGCCCGAACGTACCGGGAACTGTTCAGCGCGATTCGCGCGGCGTTCCGCCGGGAGTTCGTGTCACCCAACGGGCGGGTCGCCGAGAACACCCAGACCGCCTATGCCCTCGCGCTCAATTTCGGATTGCTGGACTCGGCGGAGATAGCGGGCGCGGCAACGCGACTGGTGGAGGACATCGCCCGCCACGATGGCCATCTCTCTACCGGCTTCCTCGGCACCCCGGAACTGAGCCGCGCACTTTCCAGCAACGGGCACCTTGACGCCGCTTATGCGCTGCTCAACCAGCGGGAGTATCCCTCCTGGCTCTATCCGATCACTCGCGGTGCGACCACGATGTGGGAACGATGGGACGGGATTCGCCCAGACGGATCCTTCGAGGAAGTGTCGATGAACTCGTTCAATCACTACGCTTTTGGAGCCATCGGCGACTGGATGTACCGGACAATCGGCGGGATCGACGTGGATCCGGCACAGCCGGGCTACCAGCATGCCTTGATCGCCCCGCGACCCGGCGGTGGGTTGACCAGCGCCCGTACCGTGCTGGAAACGGGTTACGGAACTCTATCGACTTCGTGGCGGCTCGATAGCCTGGGGTTTGCGCTGGACGTCGTGGTGCCGCCGAACACAACCGCGACGGTTACGCTGTGGAATGCGGGCCTGGATCGCACCCTGGAAGGAGGCCGCCCGATTCAACAGGCTGGGTTGCGGAAGGTTGAGCAGCAGGCACACGACCTGGTTCTCCAGATCGGCTCCGGTGGGTATAAGTTCACAGTCCCCCGATAGTTCTGACTTCAAGGTTCCACCCACCGGGAGAGACACACATGGCAACAGTTCTCATCACTGGTACCAGTACCGGCATAGGCTTCGCTACCGCGCTCGCCTTCGGCCGAGCGGGCTACAAAGTCGCCGCGACGATGCGAAGCCCGACCCGGGCGCCAGAACTCGCGAACACGGCGGCGCGCGAGAAGCTGGCCATCACGGTGTTCACTATGGATGTCGATTCGGACGCATCGGTCAAAGAAGCGATTCCCCGAATCGTAAAGGAGATGGGACCCATCGACGTGCTCGTCAACAACGCCGGGATCGAACGAACCGGTTCCGTGGAGGAACTCCCGCTGGCGGAGTGTCGCGCCCTGATGGAGACGAACTATTTCGGAGTGATCCGTTGTGTCCAGGCCGTGGTACCGGCAATGCGAGAGCGGCGGAATGGCTGCATCATCAATGTGGCGTCGGTCGCCGGGCACATCTCCCTGTCGCCCCTCGGCGCGTATGCGGCCACAAAGTTCGCTTTGGAGGCATTGAGCGAAGCACTCGCCCAGGAAGTACGGTCCTTCAATATCCACGTGGCGATCGTCGAGCCGGGGATTATTGACACCGCGATGGCTCGGCACATCGGCGTCGTCGGGGTGCCCTCGCTCTACCCCCACCAGCGTCGCAATGCGGCCCTTTTCGCCGCGGTGTTGAAGAACCCAGCACCGCCATCCCTGGTTGCCGAGAAGGTGCTCGAGATTGCCGCCAGCGGTACCTGGAAGCTCCGGCATCCGGTCGGGCCGGACGCTGAACCGTTCCTCGGGTGGCGCCAGACGATGAGCGACGAGCAGTGGGTGGACTACGGGGCGCTCGCGGACGATGCCTGGTACGACCGCGTCAAGGCCGACTTTGGGGTAGACGCACGTTCCGCGACGTGAGCTTGAGTCTTGACCAGCCGGCTCGCCCAATGCCCTAGGGGCAATCGCTAACGCTGCTCCTCAAGGCGCAAACCGTTAGCCGACGCATTCTCAATTTCGGTCTCGACGATATGTTCACTTATCGTGTCCTGCTGGCGGGTATGTTAGCCACGGCCTGCGCATCTGCTGGACCGACTCCCGGCGCCCCGCCCGCCCCCGGGCTGGCCTCGGCCCCTGATTTATCTTGCTCGGCGGCACTCGACTCGCTCAAGGCCATTTTCCGGCACGACTATCCAGGATACCGCGAGAAGGTGACGGGTCATGAGGCCGAGTTGGCCGCCCTTACCGACAGCGTAGGGGCCGTGGCACGCACCGCCACCCGGTATCAGGTCTGCATCCCGGCCCTGCAGCGGTGGGCTGGGTTCTTTCGAGACCCCCACGTGACTGGTCCGTGGCAGTCCGGCCCGCCTCCGGCGCCGAGCAGCCCGAGGCCAGCGCCGCCACCTCCCGCTCCTGCGGCCCCCGATTCAGATCGCCCGTGGTTGCAGTTCCTCGACGACAGCACCGCGCTGCTCCGGCTCCCCACGTTCTCGGAGGAGTACGGGCCGGTGATCGACAGCGTGGTCGGCGCGAATCGCCCTCAGCTCGAGGCAACTCGGTACTTCGTCGTCGATGTGCGGGGCAACGGCGGCGGTTCCACCCAATCGTACCGCAGCATCACGCCACTGGTTTACACCAACCCCGTACGCTTCGAGGGCGCTGACGTCTGGGCCTCGCCGGCGAATATCGCGCATTACCGGGCGATGCTCAGCGACACACTGCTCTCCGGGGACTTTCGGGAGTCGATCCAGGAGGCCGTTGTCCGGATGGAGAGGCACGTGAACCAGTGGCTGGAGCTCAGGCGCGATACGGTCGTCGCGCTGGACACCGTGTTCACCATGCCGCGGACCGTCGCCGTTCTCGTGGACTCGGGATGCGCCAGCTCGTGCGAGGACTTTGTGCTCGAGGTGCGGCAGAGTGCCAAGGTTACCGTGATGGGTGCCGGGCATACAGCGGGAGTCCACGACTACGGTGAGGTGCGCCGCGTCTGGTTACCTGGCTGGCGTCGCGTCGCACTTCCGACCAACCGCGCGCACGGTGCCCGGATCGATCACGTCGGAATCACGCCTGCCGTGTCGATCCCTCGGACCGAGCGGGATCCTGTAGAGTTCGTGCGTCGCTACCTGTACTCGACCAGCAGGACCAGTCCCTAGCGCGCGTTCCATGACTTCCAGTGAATCCGCCGAGTACGTCTGCGTCTTCTGCGACTTTCCCACCGAAAGCCGGCTCGCCGAATGCCCCCGGTGCAATCGCCAGCGCTGTTTTGCCCGCCGAGTGACCTGGCGCCGGCTCCAGATCTCAGCGGCCATCGCCTGGCTGGCGATCGGCGGGTGGCTGGCATTCGTGGTGGGCTGGATCGTCTGGCCCCGCCCTGGTGGAGCCAACATGCCGGACGCGTGGTGGGTGCTGCCGCTGATCATAATGGTGACGCTTTTCTTCCTGATCGGCGGCGTCGCTGGAATCCTGGGCCGTCCGTGGCTCTACCGATGGCTGGTGCTGCGGTTCAGTCGTGGGTGGTTTGGCTGATGTCGCCCCGATACTTCTGATACAACCGCGCCGCCGTCGCTACCGGGTCGCCCTGGGGAGTCGTCGAGAACCGGTCGTGCTGATGGGACCAGTCCTGCTCCCACTGGCACATGTCCGCCGCAAATGGCGCCCGGTCGAACGTCGTTCCTGAATCGAGGGCGCGATTGAGCCGGGCAAAGAACTCCTTCCATCGCGGCAGGTAGTAGGTGCTGAACATCCCCTGCCATTCCTTGTAGGCGTAGAGATTCAGGTCGTCGTTCTGACCCTCGGTACACCTGGTACCCCAGAGCGTGATGATGTTTCGGGCGTTCCACTCGTAGAGGTCCCGCTCGGCCGCCGTCTTCCCCCAGCGCTTAGCATCCTCCAGCCAGCGGCCCAGCAGAAATTCCTCCCGGGTCCCGACCAGCTGATCGAGATCATTGAGCAGCCCGACCACGCGCGCCTCCGCCGCGATCAACGCCGGCCCATCCTTTCGGGTGAAAGCCGCCTCCACCGCATTTACCATCGGGAGACCCAACTGGCCAAGGACCTGGCGAGTCAGGTTCACCACGTCGTAGCGATAGGAGTCGTATTGACCCAATTCGCCCGACGCCGCGAGCAAGGTGTCCAGGGCGGCTGCCAGCGTCTTCACGTCGTAAGGGGCGATGGGCTCCGTGCGATAAGGCGTCCGGGGGACATAGAACCCCGGGCGCTCTGCCAGAAAGGTCCCGGTCTGCGGCGCCGAGCGGTACGCAGACTCCATCAGGATCTTCCAGGCGTTCTCAGCATGGACATTGGCACCCCGATAGCGGCGATCCACCCAGGCCCGGGCCCACTGATCCAGTTGAGGAACCTCGCTGCGCCAGGCCATATCCATCACGAAGTCGGGAACGATGGGGTTGTAGCCCAGGCCTTCCATCATCATGCCGAGTCCGGAGAGCCGGCCCTTGCCGGGGCTGGCGAGCGCCGAGTCCAGGTTGGACGCGATCTGTGGCAGGTCTCCGTTGAAATTTACCTTGCCACCGAAGTTGTAGAGCACGTTCCAGATCCACGGCTTGCCATAGAAGGCCTCCCGGGTCTGCCACACCGGGTGCCGGTCGCCCCAGAGATCGAGGACGATCATCCGGTCGTCGGGCACCGCGCCGATCAGGGCTCGAGCCTGCGGCTCCTTCCAGAATTTGGCCTGGTAGTAGAGGAACCAACCCTGGAGCACCCAGATCGCCGCCGAATCCGCCGACTGCATCGACTGGTAAACGGCGCGCCCCATCCCGGCCAGGAATTCCGGATCGTCCGACGGCGGGTCGATCTCGTTGAAGCTGTCGGCGGCATAGACGTGGTCGCTGCCAAACAGCTCGGTCTGCCGTTCGATGAAGCGCCGGCCAAAACGCTGGAAGAGCGGATCCAGCGGGTCGAGGAACCAGGTCCCCGAGAACCCGGCCGACCAGTCCCCGGTCTGGTGAATCTTGGCATTGGGAAAGACTTCACGGATGGAGGCTGGGACGTGCCCGGTGAATCCCTGGAGCACCGGCGTCATGCCCAGCTCGCGCTCCCGGGCCAGGATCTGACGCTCCAGCTCCACGTGGCTGTCGATCCAGTTGGCCGGCAGCGGCCCGCCGAGCCCGTCGATGTTGCCCATCCATCCCCAGGGCAGGTAGGCCGGGCCCACCAGGAAGTCGTCGATCATCTTTTCGCTGAAGCCCAGGTCGCGCAGCGTGAGCCGCCAGGTGCCTTCCTGGCCGGTGGCCGCCAAGGGCAGGTTGATCCCCTTGAGCGCCATCCAGTCGATCATCCGCTGCCACTGGTCCCAGTCCCACCACGCCATGCTGTAGGAGAAGGTGCAGTAGTTGAAGAAGTAGCGATAGCGGTACGGCGTCGTGATCCGTACTTTCTCAGGCACGCGCGCGAGTGGTATGGTGAGGGCGACCGGGCGAACCGGAATCGCAATGGTGATCCCGGCTTTGTGCTCCAGGTACCAGTTCAGAGCCGAGGCGATCGCGACACCGCTGGAACCGCGGAGGACGATCCGGTCACCCCGACTCTCGACCTCGAAGACATCGAGCCCGTCCTGGGCTGAGATCTGCTCTACGACAAAGTACCTGGCTTGGCCCGGCACCACCCGCTCGATCAGCGAGGTCACGGCGCGCAGAACCTCGGCGGTTCGGGGCGGTGGCGGGCTCCCGGCGGCCGGGCGGGCGATCACAAGTAGAAGGGCCAGGGTTGACGCGAGTCGCATAGGACATAATGCTACGGCATCAGGAATTGAAAGTCGACTGGACTCGCCGCACCGGGAGGAGCGATGAAGGTACTTGGTCTCGCGCTGCTGATCGCCCTGGCCGGCTACGTGGTCGGAGTCTTCCTCGGCATCGGCCTGGTCAAGCTGTCCTCGTCCTCCCGGCCCGACAAGAGCATGGAGGCGGTCATGACCGGCTTCTTCTACGTGGGCCCGGCGGTTGCGGTGTTGAGCTTCATCGGAGCGCTGATCTATCTCATCGCGCGGAAGCCGGCGTAGCCCGCATGATCCTCCAACGCACCGGCAACCGCACGGTCGCTGGCCTGCCGGGCTGGGAAGTCGAAGAGCAGTTCCCCTACCGCCTCGAATACCGCGAGGGTGGTCGGGCGCTACAGTTCCAGTCCGAAATGTCGACCGGGCCCGGGGTCTCCATTATCCTGTACGACGAACCCAACGCCCTCTATTGGCAACCGCCCCATCGTGGCGCGCCCTTGACCGCGGCGGAAATGCACCCGATTCTCGTCCGGGTAACGGCCGCCGTCGTCCTGCTCGGCATCAAGCCGATCTGGGAGACCATGCCCCGCGAGGCGGAACGGACCGACTGGCCGGTGATCTGGGCAGAGGCCCAGGCGTTGTTGCGGCGAGCGGACTAGGCGAGCACCAGCGCATTGGCAACAGCTTTTCCACGAAATCACGAAACAATGAAAACACGAATTAGATTCAGCAATTGAGACGTTATGGTGTTTTCGTGTTTTCGTGGTAAAGCTTTTGGAGTTGTCTCGATCATAGACGAGGTTGACCAGTGACCAAGCGTCTGCAGGTTTACGAGACCGACGAGATTACCGTCACCTTTGATCCTGAGATCTGCATCCACTCCGGGGTCTGCGCGCGCGGGCTGCCGGCGGTTTTTGATGTCAACCGGAAACGCTGGGTCCGGCCCGAGCTGGCACCAGCGGACGAAGTGGCCGCGCAGGTGGCCCGGTGTCCGTCCGGTGCACTACAGTATCGATTGAAGACGGATTGAGTTTGCAAAAGCTCCTCGCGGAGAACGCGGAGTACACGCGGAGGCCGCGGAGAAAAGCATAAGTAGTTTCTCTTCGCGTTCACCGCGCTCCTTCGCGTCCTTCGCCAGGAGCTGTTGCCGGAACAGAAGTGCTCGGCAATTCACAGAAGAATATGGAGGAGTCGTCGCTGTGGACGAAGATCTCGAAAGGATGGATCGGAACCAGCTGATTGCGGAGGTTCGGAGGCTCCGCCAGGGGATCCGCGCCCACCGCGACAGCACGGGCCAGGAACTCTGCTGGCACCATCCCGCGCTGTGGGGACTCCTGCCGGAAAAAACCGACCCGGTACCCACCGTCCCCGAATGGCCCCAGTTCCTGCAGGGCTGTGTCCGGTATCGCCAGTCACTGGACGTGCAGGCACCAAACGCTCCACGGACCAGAGACTCTTCCTGAGAATCGTCGCAGGCAAGTTCGCCGGCCGCGACCTCACCTCGCCGAATGACGCCCGGGTCCGGCCCACCGCCGAGCATGTCCGCGACTATCTGCTGACCCAGCTCGCGCCGGACCTCCTCAACGCCAGGGTGCTCGATCTCTTCGCCGGCAGCGGCGCCCTCGGCCTCGAAGCCATCTCCCGCGGCGCCCGGAGCGCCGACTTCGTGGAGTTCCGCCCTGCCAGCCTCCACGCGCTCCGGGCCAACGTCGCCGCCTTGAGGCTCCGGGAGCGCACCCGCATCTTCAAACGCGACGCGATCCCCTTCGCCACCGCGCTAAGGCCGGACAGTTATGACATCACCTTCGCCGATCCCCCCTATACTTCCCGGCTGCTCGAGCGGGTGCTGGAGAGTTGGCGGGCCAACCGGTTCTCCCGCATCCTGGCGGTCGAGCATGCGCGGGCGCACCAGCTTCCGGGCGGCAACCACCGCCAGGCGTTCGAGGACAGCACCATCACCATCTACCACCTGTGAAACGAGGTCATGCCCAAGCCTGACCTGATCGGCCCGCTACCAGGGAGTACCCCGACGGGGGAAACCCCCAGCCGGCGGCGCACCCTGCCGCCCGACCTGCTGCGGGAGGCGTCGCACCGGGTCGCCGTGATGGCGCTCCTCGGTGGCGCGCTCTGGGTGATCGGGGTAGGGGCCGATCACCTCGCGATGCGCGGCCTCGGCGTGCCCGGCTGGGCCCGGCCGGACGTGGACGATGTGATCGGACTGGTCGTAGTGTCCCTGTCGTTGGGGCTCTACCTGTACAGCCGGAGACAGGGCCGGGACCCGGAGTTCGTTCTCAACCTCGGGCTGGGGTACATGGTGTTGACCGCTGTGGGCCTGGGGATCATGATGCACTGGGATCACATCGCGGCGAACACCGAGATCTTTCCCATGATCTCCTGGATCGGTGCCGTGATCCTGATGTTCGCCGCGATCCTGCCGACCACGCCCTGGAAGATGTTCCTGGCCGGCTTTATCGCCGTCTCCATGAACCCGGTCGGCATGCTGATTCAGCGGGCCCGGGGAGACTGGGATTTCGGCGCCGGCGCGCTGCTGCTGATGCACTATCCCGACTACATCCTGCTCGGCGTAGCGGTGGTGATCTCCCGGGTGATCAACCGGCTGGGGCAGCAGGTGGTCAAGGCGCGGGAGATGGGGAGTTACCAGCTGAACGAGCTGCTGGGCAAAGGCGGCATGGGCGAGGTATACAAGGCGACCCACCGCATGCTGGCCCGCCCCGCCGCGATCAAGCTGATCCGGCCTGACAAGATCGGCGACCTGGGCGACCGGGAGCTGCTGGTGAAGCGCTTTCGGCGCGAAGCCGAAGCCGCGGCCAATCTCCGTTCGCCGCATACCGTGGAGCTGTACGACTTCGGGGTGACCGACGACGGCACGCTCTATTTCGTGATGGAGCTGCTGGTGGGCATGGACCTCGAGTCGCTGGTCAGGGAGCACGGCCCGGTGCCGTCGGCCCGAGTCATCCATATCCTGCTCCAGGTGTGCGAATCGCTGGAGGAAGCCCACGCGGCGGGACTGGTGCACCGGGACATCAAGCCGGCCAACATCCATATCGGCCGCCTGGGGCTGCGTTACGACTTCGTGAAGGTGCTCGACTTCGGGCTGGTGAAGCCGATCGACCAGAAACTGACCGGCCACTCGCTGGAGACCGCCGCGGGCCGCACACCCGGCACACCCGCTTACATGGCGCCGGAGATGGCGATGGGCGAGATGGTGGACGGTCGGGCCGATCTCTACGCGCTGGGCTGTGTCGCCTACTACCTGCTGACGGCCAAACTGGTATTCAGCGCAGAAAACGCGCTCCAGGTCATCGCGCGGCACATCCAGCACGAACCAGTTTCCCTATCGGAGCGTACCGGAGTGCCGTTTCCGGCCGAGCTGGAGCGGGTGGTGATGGCCTGCCTGGTCAAGCGGCCCGAAGGACGGCCGCCGGGCGCGAAGGAACTCGCGGCACTGCTCCGCGCCATCCCGGTTGAACCGTGGAGTGAGGCGCAGGCGGAAGCATGGTGGGGCACTTCTCTTAATAGGACAGGCTGAAGCCTGCGACCGAAGGAAGTCCTTTAGGGCCCTCGGCGAGAAGGGACGTGTACAGATATTGAGGGTTTTCGCGTGGCGACAGAATGCGCCGAGGCACGCTATCGGCGTGTCCTCTGGCTGCGGTCGTCCACCCATGAAACCCGCTTGAAACATCCGGCGGCCGAAACCGTTGGGGAGGGACGCGCCAATGTGGGCGCCTCCACTTCCTCCAACAGGGCAACGCATGTTCCGTCAACACGTTTCGCGTCTTGGCCTTATGGGCCTTGGCCTGGTACTCCCTTCCGTCGTTTTCGCCCAGGCCGCTTCACCCGCCGGGCAGCCCGCTCAAACCACCCAGGACTGGACCCCGCTCTCCCGACCCCGGACCCATGCGGCCCAGCCCACCACCACTCCGATCACCGAGACCGATCTCAAGACCCGGCTCTACCTTTTCTCGGATGACTCAATGGGCGGCCGGCTGGTCGCTTCGCCGGGGAACGTGAAAGGGGTCGAGTACATCGCCGGCGAGCTCAAGAAGCTGGGCATCGAACCGGCCGGAGAGAACGGCACCTACTTCCAGACTGTCGGCGTCTTCAACCGCGTGTTCGACCCCACCACGCCAGTTTCGGTGGATGGGAGCTCATTTACCGTCTGGACCGACTTCATTCCGCGGGACCAGGGGCCGGGCGCCCGGCCGGTGGACGGCGTGCCCGCGATCTATGGCGGCACCTGGGGAGATTCCACTTCGCTCATTTCTCCCGACCTGGCTGCGGGCAAGTTCGTGGTGTTTTCCCTGATCCCGGCGGGATACAGCGCGCCGGATGCTCCGGGCACTGCCAACCGCGGCATGGTGACCCGTCGTTATATCCAGGCGGCCGGCATCGCGGTCGTCGGCCTGGATGACATTCCCGCCGAGAACCGGGGCGTCTTTCAGCAGCTGTTTCCTTCGGTGCACTTCGACGCGCCGACCCAGGTTCCCACCTTCATGTACGTCACCCGGGACATGGGAACCAAGTTGATGGGTGCTCCTTTGGCCGGGCTTACGGCCGGTACCACGGGGCGCACGGTGCACGGCGCGCCGCACTTCATCGAACAGCCGGTGCAGTATCCCGCTCGCAACGTGGTGGGCCTGATCCGGGGCAGCGATCCCGCGCTGGCCGGCGAGTATGTAGCCATCGGCGCGCACAACGATCACATCGGCACCGGCCCGCCGGTGGCCCACGATTCCATGTACGTCGTGAACCACCTCTTCCGGACCAGCGGCGCGGATGATCCGCCGGTCGAGTTGACTCCGGACCAGGCCCACCAGGTGAACGACATCCTCGTCGGGATCCGGCGGCAGACCAACGGCGCCTCGGCCCGGGTGGATTCAATCTTCAACGGCGCCGACGACGACGGCTCTGGCAGCATGGGCCTGCTGGAGATCGCCCAGTACTTTGCAGGCCAGCGGACTAAACCCAAGCGCTCGCTGCTCTTCATCTGGCACGTGGGCGAAGAGGAAGGCCTGTGGGGGTCGGCGCATTTCACCGATGAGCCCACGGTGCCGCGGGACTCGATCGTGGCGGAGCTCAATATCGACATGATCGGGCGGGGCGCGCCGTCGGACGTGACCGGCCAGAAGAAGGAAGGCGGGGTCATTTACGGCAACCCGGACTATGTTCAGGTGATCGGCTCGCGCCGGCTCTCGACCGAATTGGGAGACCTGGCGGTCGCGGTGGACAAGACCGAGCGCAACCCGCTGAGCTTCGACTACGCGCTGGATGCGAACGGCCATCCGCAGAATATTTATTGCCGGAGCGATCACTACATGTACGCCCGCTATGGCATTCCGATCGCGTTCTTTACGACTGGCGGCCACGCGGACTACCACCAGGTGACCGACGAGCCGCAGTATATCGATTACAACCGGTTGATGCGGGTCAGCAGCTTCATCGCGGATTTGGCGGTCCGGGTGGCGAACCTCGATCACCGGATCGTGGTGGACCAGCCGAAGCCGGACCCACACGGGCAGTGCCAGCAGTAGGGGCGCGCTGGGCGCGCCCTACTGGGTGCAGAGTGCAGGGTGCAAGGGAGAGGGCCGCAAAATCCGCGGCCCTTTCGCTTTTTCAGAAGCCATCAGCCAGGTGCGTATCAGGAGGACTCTGTGCCGTCGCGCCCCGAGGCAAGTGCTACGACACTCCGAACGAAGGAGCCCTTGGCATTGGTGTATCCCTCTCGGTCGAACTTGTATTGTTTCGCCAACTGCTGTTTCAGCGATGCGTAGTCGGCGGCCGTCGCCGGATTGTTTCGGAGAGCGTCGCGAAACGCCAGCCGTTCGGTCCACAGCCGGCTGCTCATCGGAACCAAGTGGAGGTGGTGGGTCCGGAAGGCGGGTGACGGCTTGCAGAACCAGTGCATCACGTCCGTCCGGTACGGAAAGTAGACGTATCCAATCTCGGCCAGGACAGAGATGCTGGCACGCGATACGTCGAGACTCTCGACGGCGACCATGATGTCGATCACCGGCTTGGCGATCAACCCAGGCACGGCCGTGCTCCCAACATGTTCAATGGGGCCGGCGAGCCATGGCGCAAGCGCGGATGCGAGCACAGCTCGCTCTCGATCGAACAGCGAGGGCCAGGACGGATCATACGGCACGAGCTCAATCGCAGCATCAGCGCGATGATCTTCAGTGGTCATTGGGCCCCTTGATGCTCAACCTTGGCCTTGGGGTCTTCCCTATGCGGATGGACGAAGTCGGGGCGAGAGGCCTCCGCCCCCTACATGGGGAATATCGTGCGAAACAGTCCCGCAGTGGTAACCAGGAAAATGCGGCACCACGGGGCGGCGCGACACTGCCGGCGAGAGGCCTCCGCCCCCTATATGGGGAATATCGGCGCGATTGCGTTCAGGATCCTCACCAGAAACCCGCAGCCCGGCGCAAAAACACCGGCTAGCCCCAGCTCTTCCGCTGGTACGATCACGCGATCCGCACCACCGGCTTCCCCAGCACGCCCATCTTCGGCGTGATACCCAGGCCAGGCGACGTCGACGCGGCCATGCGTCCGTTCACCCGCTGGGGGGCGCCGTCGGCGGTGCTGACGGTGACGTAGCTGTTGAAGTCGGTCGTGGTGAACAGAAACTCGGCTGGCGTGCTGTGCGCGAGGGCCGCAATCGCCGCGGTGGCGATGTCACCGCCCCAGGAATCCTCCAGCGTCATCCCGATACCCATGCTTACGCACAGGTCGCGGGCCTGCCGGGTTTTAGTGAGTCCGCCAAGCTTGCTGATCTTCAAGTTGACCACGTCCATCGCGTGGTCGGCGCGGGCCCGAAGCAGGATATTAAGGTCGTCGATGTTCTCATCCAGAATGAACGGATGAGTGCACTGGCGGCGGACCGCGAGACATTCCTCGTAGGTGAGGCAGGGCTGCTCGATGTAGACGTCCACGTCCCGCACCGCCTTGGCGACTCGCACCGCTTCATGCTGCACCCAGCCGGTATTGGCGTCCGCGACCAGGCGGTCGCCCGGCTGGAGCTTGGCTGCAACGGCCCGGATCCGTTCGATATCCACATCGGGATCGCCGCCCACCTTGAGCTGGAAGCGGCGATACCCTTCCGCCCGGTAGCCGGCGACCTTCGCCGCCATCTGCTCGGGTGATTCCTGAGAAATGGCGCGATAGAGAATCACATCCTCTCCGAAGCGCCCGCCCAGGAGCTCACACACCGGTAATCCCGTAGCCTGGCCAAGTATGTCCCAGCAGGCGATGTCGATCCCGCTCTTCACATACGGATGACCCTTCAGGGCCGCGTCCATCTTGCGATTGAGCTTGGCCAGCTGGCGCGGGTCCTCGCCGATCAGGTGGGGACCCAGCTCGCGCAATCCGGCACGCACGCCGTCGGCATACGCAGGCAGATAGAACGGCCCCAGCGGACACACCTCGCCATACCCGGTAATGCCCGCGTCGGTGTCCACCTGTACGATGGTGCTGTCGAAGACGGTGACCGACTTGCCGCCGCTCCATTTGTACGTGGTCTCGTGGAGGGGGAGCTCGACCCGATAGGCCAGGATGCCGGTGATTTTCATGATGGGTTTATTGCGAAATCAGCTGCTCGAACCTCGGGTTACCACGGAGCGGCGCAAAGTTGGGGTCGATCTTGAGCCAACCGGGCGACAACAGGTAAGGCACCCTCAGTAGCTCCTCCAGCAGGTCAAGAGCCTGATCCGGCTGGCCCACCCGCACGAGGATCCGGGCCAATTGGTGCTTGGGGTAGACGCCAGTGTTCACGCCGCTGGAAAGCGCCACCCCGCGGCGTCCCTCCGTGACCGCCTGGGCATTACGGCCGAGATACGCGAAGGCGAGTCCATACAGGACATGGAGCTGCGGATCGTCCGGCGCATCCTTGAGCTGACCCTCATACGCCATTTGGGCCGAATCCGCATAGGCTCGCGTCCTGGCCTGGTCACCCCGGAGATCGTAAGTCTGGGCCATCACCAGGCCCCAGGTGGCCCGGTCATTGTCGAACGCGCTGGGTGGGAGGGTGAGAAGCAGGGTCTGCTGGCCCGGCGTGAGCACCCAGAACAGGTCGTTATAGGTAGACAGGTAGGCCACCAGTCCGGCCTGGTCGAGATCACGGGGCACCGCGGCGAGCGAGCGGCGGGCTTCGGCGAGATCACCCTGTCCCAGGAAGGTCATTGCGCGCAGCTGCTGCAGCCGGAAGCTGGTGGGGTCGACGGTCAACCCCTTGTCCAAGGCCTGCAATGCCTCGGGGTACCGGTGCAGCACCAGCAGGGTATTGCCGAGCGACACCCAGCTCGGCACCGATCGCGGATCCAGCTCCGTCGCGCGGCGCTGGGTTCGCAGTGCCTCCTCGGGCCGGGTTTGCACGTCGAAATTGGCGGCCCGCACCATGAGCTCCACGTTGGACTGCGCCACGGCCAGGCCCTGGACGGCTGCTTCTCGCGCCCGGGCTTGATCCCGCAGGATATACTGGTCGTAGTAGGTGACTGCCAGGTAAGTCTCCGGCGCACGGGGGGCCAGCGCCTGGGCCCGCTCGACCGCCCGCCTGGCCCCCTCGGCTTCGGCCGGCGTGGGGACACTCAGGAAGTACAGGGTGGAGCGGACCTGGGCCAGTCGGGCCCAGGCCTGGGCGAAGCTCTCGTCGAGCGTCACCGCCTGCTGATAGTAGGACGCGCCCCGCCGGAGCGCGGCGGGATCCGCCCCGGAAAGCGACAACAGGATCGCTTCGCCTCGGAGAAACGCGTCGTAGGCCGCCAGGTTATCGGTGGGGCGCTGGGCCAGCTCCACCTGTTCCCCGGCCCCAAGCACGACGCCCAGGGCGGTGGCTACTTGCGAGGCGATGGCCTGCTGGACCGCGAAGACATCGGTGACGGCCTCGTCAAAAGTCTGCTGCCAGGTGGCCGAGCCGGTCCGGGTATCGATCAGCTCCGGCACCACCTGGACCCGGGTCGAGTCTCCCGCCTTTACCAATCTGACCGTGGCCGTGAGCAGGTAGCGGACCCCGAGCTCGCGCCCGATATCCTGGGGTGACTTGGTCGTTTGACGGTACTGCATCGAGCTGGAGCGCGCGATCACCTGGAATTCGGCGAGAGAAGTCAGCTTGCCGCGCACCTGGTCGGCGATGCCATCCGCGAAGTAGGCGTTGTCCGGCACACCGAGATTCTCGAAGGGGAGCACGGCCACCCTCACCGCGCCACCTCCCGCGGCAGCGACTGGTGTCCGCAGCACCAGGACGGCAGCCAGCACCCCCCACCCCGCAAAGGCGGCGACACCACCAAGCACCGCGTTGCGCCAGGTGAGCCAGCGCGCGAGTCCTTGGCCTGCGCCGCCGGCGCCGCGCCTCGCTTCGGCCCGCGCCGTTGCCAGGATGATGGGCAGCCCGATCAGCATGAGCAGCACGGCAAGACCAAACATCCAGATGGGCAGCCCCACACGGCGCATCAGGGCAAACGCGACGGCGAGCACCGTCACCCCAATGACGCTGAACAGTCCAATCACCCGCGCGGTGTCCGGGGCGGCAGGCGCCAGGGCCAGTCGGGCCCCGCTCCGGGTGGCCTCGAGGGCCACATCCAATCCCGTTGCGAGTTCGGCGGCGGACTGGTAGCGGGCGTTGACGTCCCGGGCCATCGCCTTTGCCACGGTGCCGGTTACCGCCCCGGGAAGATTGGCTCGGGTGGTTTCCAGTGGCATGGGGGGTCCGGTCAGGCTCTTCGCCAACACGGCCTGGGGGGTTGCACCGGTGTACGGTGGTTGCCCCGACAGCATCTCGTAAAGCACACCGCCCACCGCATACACGTCGGCCCTCGCATCCACCGTGGTTTCGCCCAGGGCCTGCTCCGGCGGCATGTACTGGGGCGTCCCGATCGAAAGACCGGTTTGGGTCAGGGCTTCACCGCTCCCCAGGGCCCGGGCGATGCCGAAATCGGCCACCAGCGCGTGGCCGCCGCTCAACAGGATGTTGGCCGGCTTGATGTCGCGGTGAACGATCCCGCGCTGGTGGGCGTACTCCAGCGCTTCGGCCGTCTCCCGGGCCAGCCGAAGGGCCACTTCTACTGGAAGGGCTCCTTCCCGGTTCAGCCGATCCCGGAGCGATTCCCCTTCCACCCAGGGCATCACGTAGTAGAGCAGGCCGTCGGCTTCGCCCGAATCGTGTACCGGCAGGATGTGCGGATGGCTGAGCTTGGCCGCGATATCGATTTCCCGGAGGAACCGGTCAGTCCCCAGCGTCGCGGTGAACTCGGGCCGCATCACCTTCACCGCCACCTTGCGGTGGTGCTTCAGGTCTTCCGCCAGGTAGACCGTCGCCATGCCTCCCTCGCCGAGCACACGTTCGACCTTGTACCGGTCAGCGACCGCCTTGCGGACCCGGGAGACCTCCACCGCGCCGGTAGGCGCACTGCGGCCGGGCACGCCCGGTTCGGTGGGGGTGGCAACACCACATCGCAGGCAGAACTGTGCCTCTTCCGGTAATGGCGTCTGACAGGCAGGACAACTGCGCGCTGCGATGGTCATGAACTCGGAGCGAAGTGGGAGGTATGGTTGTTCGCTAGAGAGGGGAATCTCGTCGATGTGCGCAGGGGGCGCAAGAACAGCGGCGTCGCGGGGTTACGCCGCGCGCGTTTCGGGCAACCGCAGCGCCAGCCACACCACCACCGTCAGCAGTACCACTCCTGCCGACACCAGCAACGCCTCGGGTCCTCCGAAGCGCTGGTACAACCACCCGTACAGGAGACCCGCCGGCAACGCCGCGATCCCCACCGTTCCATGGTAGGCCCCAAAGCCGCGGCCTCGCTTAGGCGAGAGCCGGGCGACCAGGACCCGCTCTCCCGGTTCGGTGAGTCCCGCCACGAAACCAAACACGAAGAACATGAGGATGGCGCCCAGGGCTGAAAGCGGGCGGCCCAGCGCCAATGCCACCAGACTGAACAACACTCCCCCCGCCGCAACCGCCAAACGCGGCCCGAAGCGGTCCACCAGCTTTCCGCCCGGATAGGACGACGCGGTGCGCACCACGTGCAGTCCGGCCCAGATGAGCGGAATGGTCGCGAGCGGGATGCCCAGGTCCTGGAGCCGGAGCAGGAGTAAGGCCTCCGGTAGCCGAAAGAAGGTGAAAGCGGCCAGCACCAGCACCGGAGGCCAGAAGACGGCGACTGCCGCGGGGCCCTCGATGTGGGACTTGGAGCCGGCCTTCCCTTCCCTCGCGGTCTTCAACACCACGGCCAGCACCAGGAACGCCACGATGCCGGGGACGACGCTCCACGACAGCACCGTGCGAACGGGGACATCGCCGCGCAACAGCCACCACGCGGTGAGCGATCCGAGCACGGCTCCGAGATGATCCGCCCCGCGGTGAAAACCAAATGCGCGTCCCGCGACCGCGGGCGGCGTGATGTCGGCAATCAGGGCATCGCGCGGCGGGGTGCGGGCGCCCTTGCCGATTCGATCGACCACCCGAAATCCGACCACCTGCCACGCGGCGCTGGAGATCGCCATGAGGGGCCGCACCAGCACAGCGCTCAGATAACCGCCGAGTATGAGCGGCTTCCTCCACCCCGGCCGGTCGGCCAGGCGTCCGCTCCCCCATTTGACCAGTGAGGCGGCGAGGTCGGCCGCGCCGTCCAGCGCGCCCAGGATGGTGGCGCTGCCTCCCAGCGTCCGGGTGATGAACCCGGGCAGGAGCGGGTACACCATCTCGCTGGCAAAGTCGTTGAACAGCGAGACGAGCCCGAGACCTTTGACCGCGGGCGGGATACGTGGTGCTGGCTGGCTCTGTTCCTCGGCCTGTGGTTCCATTGCGATTAGTCTAGTGCCTTTGCGAAAGACGGAGTACGTGCGTAAACGTACGGCTGCACCGCTGGTTCAGGGACGCTTTACCGCCGAGGACGCCGAACAACTGCGAGTCGCGCCGAGGACTGAGTTAGGCGATCGTATTGGACATTCATTTACTTACAACAAAACAACCAAGCGAGGCATGACTGGTTTCCTCGGCGGCCCTCACAGTTGCTCGGCGTCCCTCGGCGGTGAAGCGCATCGAAGCTGGACGAGTGTATCAGCCAGACGCACGCACCCACCCCTGTCAAGCGGTTCCCAAACCCCCTACCCCGGCCCCTGGAACCCGCTTACGGACCTGGCCCACAGTCCCGGAATTTCACCACAGTATCTTAGTGCTATGAGCACACCCGTACGCCCCGAGGAGGTTGGTCTCCGCGAAGCCCATCTCTGGTCCACCCCGATCCGAGACCTCGGCCTCACCCTCAAGGGCACCCGGCTGGAACCGATCCTGGCCGACTTCGCCCTGGAGCTCGAGCAGGCCGGGTTCCAGCGGATCAAACCCCGCTTCTACCTCTCCACCGAGTGGGGCGTTCCCTTCGAGACCGTCGCCGTCGCCATCCCGTTCTATCTCGCCAAGCCGGAGCTGACTGAAGAGCATGCCCGCCGTATCGGCCACGTGGAAGGCATGGGCCGTACCGACATCCTCCGCTATCTCCGCCACGAGATGGGGCACGTGGTCAACTACGCTTACCGGCTGTTCGAAGACCCGGAATGGATCCGCCTCTTCGGCCCCATCACCACGCCGTACATCGAAGAATATCACCCCAAGCCTTTCAGCCGGCGCTACGTGCAGCACCTGCCGGGGTGGTACGCCCAGAAGCATCCCGACGAGGACTGGGCGGAGACCTTTGCGGTGTGGCTGACGCCGGGACGGAACTGGAAAGAGGAGTATGCGACCTGGCCCGAGGCCCTGGCCAAGCTGACCTGGTGCGACCAGGTGGTGCGAGAGGTGCAACAGCGGGATCCCGTGGTCACCAGTGCCGAACTGGATGAGGACGTCGCCCAGATAGACTATTCGATCGACGATCTCTACCAGCACCTCAAGGAGGGCGACTCCGCCTTCCCGGTCGAGCTGGATCGCTCACTCCGGTCCATCTTCGAAGAGATCGACCAGCGGCCCAAGGCCGACTCCGATCCCGCGCTCCGTCCGGCCAGCCTCCTGATCCGCCGGCTGGAGGGCGACTTGATGGGCAACGCCTGGCGCTGGACCGGGCATTTTCCGGAGCGCACCAGGATCCTGCTCCGGCACCTGGCGGAGCGGGCAGCTGCGATGAAACTGAGGTATGCGGAGTCCGACGAGACCGCGGTAACCGTGGCGTTGACGACGATCGTGACGGCGCTGGCGATGAACTGGGCCAACAAGGGGTCGTACCTACCGTAGCCAACAGCGTATGGCATATGGCTTATGGCAGTGTTGTATGCGAGGATAATTCAGAGTAGGTGGACACAATCGGTGGGCGCGTCCTCGAGACACTGCCATATGCCATAAGCTATATGCGAGTTGTTAAACGCTTTTCTGTTTTTCCTCCGACCCCACCGCATTGCCGGATACCCGGTACCGATCGCACGCCAGGTCCACTATCCGCTTGATCATCGCCGTGTACTCGATCCCTGCCGCCCCGGCCGCCATGGCGAACTCGCTGTCCTTCGCCAGGTAGCACCCGGCATTGACCTCGAGCACGTAGATATCGCCGGTGTCGGTGAGCCGGAGGTCCACCCGGCCGTAGTCCCGCACCCGGAGGGCCCGGTACGCGTCGATCGATACCTTCTGCAGCCGGGCCCGGAGCTCGTCCGGCAGCGTCGCGATCACCGACTTGGTGCCGTGGTACCGCTTGCTCTCGGTGTCCCACTTGGCCGCGTTGTCCAGCACCTTGGGCGACCCTTCAGGCAGGCCGGAGAAGTCCAGCTCGATCGGCGGCAGGGCCTGCACCTCGTTATTCCCTATCACTCCCACGTAAAACTCCCGCCCTTCGATATACTCCTCGGCCAGGGCGGAATCGTTCAACTCGTCGTGGATCATCGACACCCGTTTCATCAGGGCCTTCATGTCGGTGACCAGCGACTTGGTGTCGATGCCGATCGAGGAATCCGCCCGGAGCGGCTTGACGAACAGCGGCATTCGGAGGTTGCCCGCCGTTTCGATGTCGGCCGCCTGGGAGAATACGGCGAACTTGGGGTATCCGATCCCGTGAAAGGCGAGGATCTTCTTGGTCAGCGCCTTGTCCTGGGTGAGGTACGCTTCCCCGGGACCGCAGCCGGTATAGCGCAGCCCAAGCAGGTCCAGCATGCCGGTGACGGCGATGTCGCCGAACATGTTGTCGGCGAACATCTCCATCATGTTGAAGATGAGATCGGGGTTGCGGCGGGAAAGCTTGAGGACCATCCGGCGCACGTCGCCGTGGATGCCGAGCAGGGAGACCCGGTGTCCCAGGCGGCGTAGCGCGCGCCCGACCTGGATCACGACCGGATCGTAGTCTTTCGATTCTTCGTTTGGACTGTCGAGGTAGGTCAGGACGGTGATGCGCATCAACTACAATATGTGAAACATCGGCGAGAAATTCCAGCGATTAACCCCGTAAACAGTAAGAAGTAAGCGGTGAGCGGGACCTGGTCGCGACATTCCTGCCCGTATTTCGCATTTATTGCCAGAATCCAGTCCCGCTTACTGCTTACTGCTCACTGCTTACTGTTCCAGCCCCATTCCCCATCTCGCCAGCGAAACCGGCAGCCCGCCGTAGCCAAGCAGGTCATCATGAAACTTGCGCAGCGTGAAGCTGGAGCCGGCGCGCCGCTGATAATCGTCGCGAAGCGCCAGGATCTCGCGCCGGCCAACGGCATAACAGAGCTGATAGGTGGGAGCCCCGCAATAGCGGCGGATTTCGGCGGCTGCTTCGGCCTGGTCGAGGGGCACCTTGTCGATCAGGTAGACCAGGGCGGCGCTGGGTGACATGCCGCGGGTGTGTAACCCGACATCGAGGAGGATCCGGACCGCCCGCCACAGGAGATGAACCTGCTGAAACAGCCGGGCGGCGGGATCCTGGTAGAAGCCCAGCTCGTCCATCATCCCCTCGCAATAGAGCGCCCACCCTTCCACGGTCAGCGGCGTCCACAGCACGCGGCGCACCATGGAAGGCAGGGACTGCGCCGTCACCATCTGGAGGTGATGCCCGGGATAGCCTTCGTGGAGCACCAGGCTGGGAAGTTCATGGATGGACCGTGAGGCGCGCGCCTCACCGCCATCGGACCGGGGAGTGACATAGAACCGTCCCGAGCGATCCTGGTGGTACGGCCCGGGTGGTGAGTAGGCGGCGATCGGGATCAGCGGGCGAAGGAACTCGGGAGTGGGCACCACTACCAGCGGTGCCTCCGGAATCGACACCAGGTCGTGCCGCCGGACAAAGTCCCGGGCCTGCTCCATCCCGGATTGGTAGGTGACGATGGGATCCCCGCTGGCCGGATGCTCGGACCGGAGCCGCGCGGCAAGGTCGCGCCAGGAAGTATTCGGATCGATCTCCCGGGCGGTCTCGACCAGGCCGGCTTCGACCTCTTCCACCAGCCGCATCCCGTAACGCCACAACTCCGGCGCCGTGCCCTGGAGCGCGTACTCGAAGTGCAGCCGGTGGTTGAAGGCGTCCTCGCCGATCGCGAAACTCTGCGGGTCGCCGCTGGCCGGCAGGTCGGTCTTGAGCGCCCAGCCAAACCGGGCGAGCGCTGCCTCGGCCTCACCGGCCGCCTCACCCACCTCGTCCCCCGGCATCCCGCGTTCCTGAGCAAAGGCGGCGATCCGCCCGATCAGCGTCCCACCGCCTTCGACCATCTGGATAGCCGTTTCGGCCAGGATCGGGGCGGGATCCCGGAGCGTCGCGGCGGCAGACGCAATGAAGGCCGGCACCATGCGGAGTCGCGCGAGCGCCGCGGCGGCCAGCACCGGATCGGGCGCCTCCTGCCGGTCCATCAGGGAATAGAGCGCGTTATAGAGGTGGGAGAGCCAGAAAGTCGGGTTCCTGACGTGGGGCTGTTCCTGCTCGAACCGGAAAATCGTGGTGCGGATCTCGTTGAGCACCGCGGTTCGGTCGATCTCGGTCTCGGTGGACTCGACATCGAGTGCCTCGATCGCGAGGGCCAGGGAACGAAAAGCGGCGACGTGAACCCGCATGGATTCGACGTCGTAGTCGCCCAGGCGTTCGTTCTGGGAAGTGATCCCGGCCGCCGTGGCCGCGGCGGGATCGAAGTGCCAGCGGAGATCGAGGTAGGACTGGACCAGCTGCTCAGGTGCCGACATCGGCCGCTCGCCGGCGCACTCCGAGGGCGGCAATGAGCCGGTGACACTCTTCCGCGACCAGCACCCGGTCGGCCGCCTTGGCGGCCTGGAACAACGCCTGGTTCACGGTCGCGTCTTCCGGATCATACCCGTGCTCGGCCAGCCAGTATTTGACGTTTGACAGCCCGGAGAGCGGAGAAATCTCGATCAGCTGAACCAGCCCGAACTCGGTGGCCGGCACACTGGAGTACACCCGGTCCGCCAGCCAGAGATCACCCTTCGCTTTGGCTTTGACGATGGCCGAGGCATGGACGCCGGTGGCGGTGCGGAAGGCGTCGTATCCTACCACGGGGTAGTTGATCGGGATGGGAACGCCGGTCGCCTCGGCGGCGGTGCGGCAGTACAGCGCCAGCTTGGAGAGATCGTGCTGGTGCCCGCCCAGCAGCTTGAGGTTGACCAGCAGGATATCCATCTCGGCGTTGCCCACCCGCTCCCCGATGCCGACGGCGGTCGCGTGCACCCGGTCCACCCCGGCCTCGATCGCGGCGAGACAGTTCGCGATGCCGAGTCCCCGGTCCCGGTGTCCGTGCCAGTCGATCTTCACCGACTCCCCGGAAGGGGTGATGATCTCTTCCTTGATGAAGCGCACCAGGCTGGCGACGCCGGCCGGCGTAGCGTGGCCCACCGTGTCGGCAAGGCAGATGCGGCGGGCACCCCAGCTGATCGCGTTGCCGTAGAGCGCCTTCAACGTCTCGGGATGGGCCCGGGTGGTGTCCTCGGTGACATACATGACCGGGAGACCGTGGCTGACCGCGAAGGTGACGGCATCCTCGCTCGCCCGGAGCATGCGTTCCAGGCTCCAGTCCTCCGCGTATTGCCGGATGGCGGACGAACCGATGAAGGTGGCCGCTTCGATCGCGATCCCGACTTCCTGGCTGATGTCCACGATCGGCTGGACGTCCTTGATGACGGTCCGGGCCGCGCAGTTGGGCTCGATCTTGAGCTTGTGGGTGACGATCTCGCGGGCGAGGGTGCGGACTTGCTCGACCTGGCGGGCGCCGGCGCCGGGCAGGCCGATGTCGGCGGAGTGAATGCCCAGATCGGCCATCAGGTGGAGCAGCTCCACCTTCTTCGGCATGGGCGGGTCGATCACCGAGGGCGACTGGAGTCCGTCCCGCAGGGTCTCGTCGTTCAGCTCGACGCGGCAGCGGTGGTAGTCGTACCCGCCGCCCTTGTCGTTCCAGTCGTAGATCAGGTCGTTCTGGTTCATGGGTTTAAGGTGGAGCGGCGGGGGGCGGGGGGCAAGGGGATGGCGGGGAGAAACGGGGTACCAGAGGCCTCCGCCCCACCTGGGAATGATGGAATAGGGGAATATGGGAATGTGGGAACATCCCGAGGCTTGCCAGAACGAACCGTTCCCATATTCCCGCATTCCCGCATTCCTACATTTCAAAGGGGTGGTAACCAGAAAAACGCGGGCCGGACCCTACACCCCCGTCGGCACTCGCTGCGGATTCCAGGTGTGGGTCTCCCCCCGTACGTGTTTGCACCACGCATACAGCGCATCGTACACCACCATCCCGTGTTTCAGCTGCTCGTGGTCATCCTTGAAATTGTGCGACAGGCCCAGCGAGATCGCCAGCAGTCCCGCCGCCTGCGGAGCAAGATCGAGCCGAGCGGTGTCTGCCCCCCGAACGATGACCGCGATGTCGTGAAGCGCCGGGTCTTTCAGCTGGTACTTCTTGAGAATCGCATCGAAACTGCAGAGCGGTCCTTCGTGACTCAACTCCACTCCCTCAACGTCAAAGGGAATGGCTCCCGTCTCTCCGGCCACCCGAAGCACATCCGCGGCCGGCCGATAGAGGAACTCCGCTTCGGGATCGACAAAACGGAGAATCAGCCAGGGACAGGCGATGCGGTCGATCTTGGGGCGTTCCCGAGTGATCCATTTCATACCTGCTCCTCTCTCCGGCTTCTCGGTAACCAATTCACCACGGAGCCACGAAGACCACGGAGATAGCACGGAGAACGGCCTTGCCACGGATCAACACTGATTCACACGGATCGAACCAGGCTGGGTGCCGACTGTCAAACGGCGCTTCATTGGTGAACACCAACATCCTTCTTGGTGGCTCGAATGCCATGTCGACGCGATCCGTGTGTTTTCGCGCGTTATCCGCGGCAGGCTTTTGCAGGTCTCCGTGACACCTCCGTGTTCTTCGTGGCTCCGTGGTGAATTTCTTATCAGCGATCTCCCACCATCTCGCTATCATCCCCCAGACTCGCCACCCCTTTCACGCCCGAGACCACCACCCGCTGACCGATCATCGAATGATGCAGCCTGGAGCCGGTAATGGTCGACTTGGCCCCGACGATCGTGTGCTGCAGCTTGCTGTCTTTCACCACGGCGCCGGTCTCCAGGGTCACGTTGGGCCCGATCTCGCTCCGCTCCACGGTGACTCCGTCCTCGATGTACACCGGGTCGTGGATGGTGACGCCGGGAAAATCCTTCCGCCGGGCGGCGCCGTTCTTGAGCAGGATCTCGTTGGTCTCCAGCAAGGTGTCCAGCTTGCCGCAGTCATACCACCCGCCCACCTCGGCTGTCAGGATCTTCTTGCCCTGGTCGATCATGTACTGGAAGGCGTCGGTCAGGAAGAACTCTCCCTTCTGCGCCGGCGAGGCGAGGGTATGGTCGATGCCCTTCCACAGCGTGTCGACGTCCTTGATATAGTAGAGCCCGATGTTGGCCAGCCTGGAAATCGGGGTGGACGGCTTCTCTACGATCCTGGTCATATAGCCGTCCTTGTCGGTCACCACGACGCCGAAGCGCTGGTAGTCCTCCACTTCCTTCGCCCAGATGATCCCGTCGGCATCGGTACGGTTGATCAGGGTGAGGTCCGCTTCGAAGACCGTGTCGACGAAGATGATCAGCACCGGCTCCTTGACGAAGGGGCGGGCGAGGTTGACCGCGCCGGCGGTCCCGTCCTGCACCTTCTGCTCGATGTAGCGGGCGGGGATCCCATAGCGGCTCCTGGAATAGACCTCCACCTGTTCCTTGAGATGCCCCGTAATGAAGATCAGCTCGGTGACGTTGAGCCCGTTCATGCGGTCCATCACCCAGTCCATCACCGGCCGGCCCCCGACCTTGAGCATCGGCTTGGGAACCAGGTGGGTATGGGGACGAAGCCGGGTGCCTTTGCCGGCGAGCGGGATAATGACTTGCATCCGATCAGCTCCTTCCGTAACGGTCCTGGACCCGGACCAGGTCGTCGAGCTCCGGCGTGGAGGCCTCGAGCACGTCGCTGTCCACTATCGCTTCGATCTGGTGCACCAGCTTCGCGGGGATGTGCACCGATTCACCCGCCGCGAACCTCCGCTCGACCAGCTGCTCCCCATCCCTGGTGCGGAGAATCAATTCGCCGCGCCAGACGTGCATCGTCTCGTCCTTGAAGTTGTGATACTGGAGACTCAGGATCTGCCCCGCTTTCACATGCAGCACCTTGCCGACGTAGCGGTCGGTGCGGGCCCAGATCAATTCATAGCCCCAGGGCTTGTCGACCTTGTACGGCACATCCGGCATTGGTCCACCAGTATCAGGTTATCGGGGCAATGGCTGTTAAAATCGTCTTGCGTTGCAAGCCCGGCCACATCTCCTCACGAAGAACACGAAAGACACGCAAGAGCACGAAGAAAACCATTCAATGTTGTTCTTCGCGGTCGCCGCGCTCCTTCGCGTTCTTCGCGAGGAGATTTGGCAAAGCTACCAGCGGGTACGAGCTAACGGTCGTTCAGTTGGGTCAATTTCAAGGAGGAGGGGTGTGTGATGCACGTGCGCACACAGACTCCACACCCCACACATCCTTCCGCCTTGAGCACCGGGCGGCCGTCCTGGTCCAGCGCGAGCGCCGCCTCGCCCACCGGACAGGCTTTGGCGCACAGGCCGCACTCGGTGCCGGCGAAGGTAACGCAGCGCTCCGGGTCCAGCTCCAGGAGCGCCATGTGATACCCCTGCCACCCGTGCTCCGGAACATTCAGGGCCTCGGTGGGGCAGGCCCTGGCGCAGGGCATGTCCGCGCAGACGATGCAGGGCTGGTACGTGGGGTCGAGGTACGGGGTCCCGGCCGCGAACCCGCCGTCCGCCGGAACCCGGACGATCGCGTGCACCGGGCACACCGTGATGCAATCGCCGCAGCGAGTGCATGCCGCCAGGAAGCCGACCTCGGACAAGGCGCCGGGCGGGCGAAAGTAATGCCTGGCAACCACCCGGTCTTCCGCCGACTTGAGCAACCCCTCGAACCACTCGCCGAACGCTCCGCGAAAAAGATCGCGGCGGTTGCTGTCGCCTAAGTTAACCATATACACAAAACTAGGCGGTAAGGCGGTAAGGCGGTAAGGCGGTAGGTTCTAAGAGCTGTCATCCCGAGCGATAGCGAGGGATCTTCTCAAGGCTGGCAAGATCCCTCGGTCGCGCTGCTCCCTCGGGATGACAATCCTGCGCCGTTCTACTTACCGCCTTACCGCCCTACCGGTTTACCGCCCCTTAGAACGCCGGCAAAAAGCTGAACACCCAGCGGAATCCCGCCTTCTGGTCGAGCCCCGGTTTAATGTCCTGCGCCAGCAGCGGTCGATTGACGAAAATGGGAAAATCCAGCCGCGTCGTAATCCGGCTGGTCCCGATCTGGTGCTCGGCCCGGATCCCCACTCCAGCATCGGCAAAGAAGTGGAGACCGGAATCGATCCCCGCGCCCAGCAGGTTCGCGTCGGACAGGGCCATGTCGCCAAACACACCCAGCGCGACCCGGCTGAACAGTTTCCCCCCGGGCCGGGTGATCACGCTATGCTCCACCTCCGCGTTCATCGCGTACACCTGGCTTCCCGAGAGCGCGGGGCTGAATCCCCTGAGGTCACCTCCCCCCGGCGTGTGGTAGTTCACATCCTCCTGGACCAGGAGCGCGCCGCGGGAGCGGGTGAATGGATTGTTGAGCTTCGCCAATGGATCGGCACCGGACAGGTAGAACCGCCGCTGCTTCACCACGTCGTCCTTGCCGTCGGCGTAGCCGGCGAAGAGCCGGAGACCCAGGGTGTGCTTGCCGAACCTGCGCTTGGCAGTAGCTTCGAGAGATCCTCGGAAATAGAGCTGGGTATCGAACCGCTTCTCCCGCACCGTGCCGGGTGATTCGTTGAGGTATTCGACCCCACCCCCGAGCGAGAGTCGTCCAGCCAGCGCCCAGGGACCCTTCTGATCGGACGACCGGGTGAACGCCTGGCCCTCGATGGTACCGGCATTGTCGTACACGGCGGGGTTCAGATAGGTCATGTCATCGGTGACCAGCCAGCGCAGCGAGGCACCGTGCACAGTCTGGGAGCCGAACCCGAGATGGTTCCGGCTGGCCTGTTCTACCGATGCCATCACACCGCTGCGTCCCTCGAGGTGCATGATCTCCAGGGTCTGGCTCATGCGGGGAGAGTAGAGCCGCACCGGGTTCCGTATCCGGGTGAAGAAGCCCCAGTCATCGGGGTCGTCGCCGTCATTGCTCCATCCAGTGCTCCGGAACAGCTGGGCCTGGTTCAGCTCGAACTTCCCCATGTAGTTGGACCGGCTCCGGAAGCCCAGGGTGATGCCGGCGACATCGTTGTACCATACCGTGGGAAGCAAGGCATTCACGACGCGGTCGCGCCGGGTCGTCTGGCTGAAGACCCGGTCCAGCCGAGTCTCCTGTTTCATCGAGGGAATGAAGCCGAACAACCACGAGCGACGCCGCCGGTTGTTGAGCATGTTCCAGTCGTGGGTCTGCGCCCGGGGATCCAGCATAACCTCGCTGGGCTTGTAGGGCGTCACGACGTTCACCCACTCTCGCTCCGGGAGTCCGGTGCTGCGCACCACGGTGGTGTCGGACCCGCGGATGGCCGCCACCTCGACCGGGATCATGCCCGGCGCGTCCCGCCGGACCTCTACCCGAGTCTGCCATCTGCCATCGGCCATTCGGGTGGACCTGGTCTTGCCCACCGCATAGTCGTACAGCGTGACCGAGTGCAGCCACTGGCCGAAGAAGGTCTTCAGGTCCTTGTGGGACACTTCTTCGGCCACTTCCCGGAACGCGTCCTCGTTCACGTGTTTGAGTTTCCAACGGTCGTAGTAGGTATGGAGAATCTGTTCCATGACCGAGTCGCCCACGATGTAGCGCAGCTGGCTGTAGAACAGGTTGCCCCGGCCGTAGATCATCAGGTTGTAGGTGGTGAAATCGCGATAGGCTTCGCTCACCAGGCTGGTCGGCTCGGAATAGCCGTCCAGGTCGAGTCCCAGGTAGAACTCCTCGTTCTGGGCGTAGCGGTCACCACCCTCGTCCGGCTTGTCGCGGTAGTACCAGTTGGTCTGGAACTCGGTGAAGCCCTCGTCCAGGAAGCCTTCCTTCCACTCGTTGTTGCCCAGGATGCCCATCAGGTAGTTGTGGCCGAACTCGTGGATGATGAGATCCTGCGAATCCCCTCCATCCATGACCATCATGGGGAACTCGGTGCCCCCGCCCTCGATCCGGTGAACGTTGGTGATCTGGGGCCAGGGAAACTTCCCAAACACGTGGTTCAGCCAGGTCAACGCGGTGTCGGTGCGGGCCACCGCGATGTCGTGCCAGTCCTTCTCGTCGCCGGGCTGGTAGAGCACGTGGATCGCGACGTCGTTGTAGCGGCCGCCCTCATACTTGTAGTCCGGTCGCATGGACATGGCGAAGTGGTGTACGTCCTCGGCATACCAGAGGATCTGCTTGCGATCGGGGAGCGGTTTGACGCCACGCCGTTGCAGCTCATCGGCACTCAACCCGCAATCGTCGGAGTTGGAATAGTGCGGCGCATTGGGGTAGAAATCGCGCTGGTAGAGTGGGGCAACCGACGGATTCTGATTCACGCGGGCCCAGCCCGGGTCGCCGCAGAGGGGCACGCCGGTGGCGCCGACCACCTGATCGCTCGGGACGTCGAGCAAAACCTTGAACGTGCCGAACTCGCCGTAGAACTCGCCCGCCGGATACAGCGGATGCTCCTCCCATCCGTAGCGATCGTACACCACGACCCGGGGATACCACTGCGCGAAGTCAAACGCCCTGCCCCGCCGCCCCTGGCGGCGCGGCGTGGTGGAGGGGCGCGCCTCCCAGTTGGTGCTGATCTCCATGGACTCGCCGGGGGCCAGCGGCTTGGGCAGCGTGAAGTGCACGATCGTGCTGTCCGGTGCGAAGGGATAGGTGCCCGTCACCGGCTGGCCCATGATCCGGACGTCGCTCACATGATTGAAGGCGTAGTCCGGGTCTTTCAAATCGTTGAAGCGGCGCCGCCGCTCCGCGGAGTCCGCGTCCGCCCAGCGGGAGCCGGGCCGGAAGGCGTTCAGATAGAGGTGGAACGCGAAGGTCCGGAGCGTGTCCGGCGAATGGTTGGTGTAGCTGACTGTTTCAGTACCGGAGAGGACTCCCCGCCCCTCGTCCAGCGACGCGGTGATGTCGTAGTTGGCCCGCTGCTGCCAGTAGGGCGTCCGGGGATCGGAACCGTTGCCCTGTGAAGCTCCCTGCTGCGCAAGGAGGACGAGCGCGAGAAACCCGAACGACATGGCGGCCTCTACGGTGAGTTATGGGGTGCGGGGTGGGGGAAAGCTAGATAGGATTGCGGTAATAGGATACCCGGATGCGGAGGAATGTTTACCCGGGGGCGGGGGCGGAAGAGTATGTTGGACCCGTTGTGTGACGGGTATGGCGGGCCGCCGTCAAAACGTGAGCCCAGAAGCGGCCCTGCCGGGCCGCTTCTCCGCTAACGTTTGCTGCAGGCCGTTTCAAATCAGGATGGATACTACGAAAGAAAAAGGCCCATTCACGTGGATGGGCCTCATTCGTTCATCTCGTTCTCTACCGCGTCACCAGCTGCCTCCGCAACCGCAGCATCCGCCGGCGGACCGACCCATCGTACACCCGGTCCCCCACCCGCACCACCAGCCCGCCCAGGATATCGGGATCCACCCGGTAGGTCGGGATCACGTCTTTCTTGAGCGCCCGCTTGAGGCCCTCGACGATCACCCGGCGAGTCTCCTCGTTGGCCTCGCGCACCAGCGTCACCCCCGCGCGGACCCGGTTCATCTTGATGTCGAGCAGTCCCATGTACTGGGTCGCGATGGCACGGAACAAACCCTGGCGCCCCCGCTTCACAACCGCCTGGAGAAACAGGACGAACTCCTTGGGCGCCTCCGGCATCGCGTCAGCCAGCAGCCTGGACTTGGCGGCCTTGGTTACCCGGGGCGACATGAGAACGCCCAGCACCAGCGGCTCCGTTTCGATTGCTGCCGCCACCGCATCCAGCAGATCGGCGTACCGGTCGGTCTGGCCGCTCTTCTCACCCAGCGAGTAGAGCGCCTCCGCGTAGTTCCGCCCGATCGTCTCGGCTCTCACTTGCCGGCCTCGAGCGTCGCCAGGTAACCCTCCACCAGCTTCCGGTCAGTATCCGCCGACATCCGCTGACCGATCAACTTGGCCGCCGCCGCGAGCGACAGGTCCACCGCTTCCTTCCGGAGCTCGAGCACCGCGCGCTCCCGCTCCGCCTGGATTTCCCGGCGGGCCCGGTCCAGCAGCTCCGCCTGCTCCTGGTGGGTGCGCTCCAGCGCGGCGGAGTGCTCCTTCTCGATCATCACCTTGGCCTCGGCCAGCATGCCCTGGGCCTGGGTCCGCCCTTCGCCCAGCAGCTTCTTATGCTGCTCCAGCAGCGCTGCCGACTCCTTGCGATTCTTCTCCGCCTCGGCGATCTGTGCCTCCAGCGCGGCTTCCCGCGCCCGCACCGCCCCGAGGATCTGAGGCCAGGCGAACTTCCGGAGCACCACCAGCAGCAGAACGAAGACGATCAGCGTCCAGATCATCAGGCCGCCGTTCACCACCAGCGGCCCGCTCGGCGCCTCCGCCCCGTGCTCCTGGGCGAAGACCGGGGCAGCAACGCCGACCAGCAGAATCGAACTCCAGAGGAAACGCTTCATGACTCAACCCCAAGTAGGGAAATGCTGGAATACTGAATGTGGGAATGTGGGAACAAACAATGCCGGCGGTGTATTTCGGCCGTTCCCCATTCCCACATTCCGTTATTCCCACATTTCTTACAGCTTGTACATCAGCAGGGCGATAACCGCGACGAACAGCGCGACGCCTTCGACCAGCGCGGCGAAGATGATGCCGGCCGTCTGGATCCGGGCGCTGTTCTCCGGCTGGCGAGCCATGCCCTCGGCGGCGGAACCACCGATGCGGCCGATGCCGATGCCGGCGCCAATCACCGCGAGACCGCCGGCCAGGCCGGCGCCGATGGGGCCAAGATGCTGAACGGCGCCAGGTTCCTGCAGCATTGCGAGCAACATGAGAAACTCCATTTTGTGCCGGGAGATGATTGGTCGTTTCGCTCGTCGTCGCGCTCGCCGATTCTCCCGACCGGCTGCGCTTCGGTGACTCGCCAATGGGATGGTAGGTCGGGCGTCCCTGCCCGCCGCACGTCCCAGCAAGTTTTGTCCGCCATTCGGCGGATTACGCGATTCCCAGATTCGAGCCGAGCCCGGAATCGTCGTTCCGGTCGGGCACGGAGGCCCGACCTACCACACCTACCGCCTATTACCGCCTTCTACCGCCCATTACCGCCTAATGCGCCTCTCTCATCAACCCAATAAACACCGCGGTCAGCAGCGTAAACACGAACGCCTGCAGGAACGCCACGAACAGCTCCAGCATCATGATCGCCGTGGCCATCACCGAGGATGCGCCGCCGATCACCCAGCTCTGGAATGTGAAGGTCAGGCCGATCAGGGCCAGGACCAGCGCGTGGCCTGCGGTCATGTTGGCGAACAGTCGCACCGCCAGCGCGAACGGTTTGGCCAGCTTCCCGATCAGTTCGATCGGCGTCATGATGAGGAGGATGATCGGCTTCATGAACGTCGGCAGGCCGGCGGGCAGGAAGAAGATCGTCTTCATGTAGCCCGCAAAGCCGAGCGACCGCATGCCCGAGATCTCGATGACGATGAACGACATCAGGGCCAGGGCGCCGGTAACCGCGATATTGCCGGTCGCGGTTCCCTGCCAGGGCACCAGTCCAATCAGGTTACAGACCAGTATGAAGAAGAAGACGGTCAGCAGGTACGGAACGTAGCCTTCGCCATGATGCCCCACGTTGGGCAGGATGACTTCCTGCCGGATGTACAGCGTCGTGGCCTCCATGGCGCCGGCGAATCCCTTGGCCGGCTTACCCTGGGCGTGCGCCCGGGTGACCGAGCGGGCCACCAGCAGGAACGTCAGGCCCACAATCAGTGAGGACAGGATGACGTACACCAGGTGCTTGGTCGGGGAGAAATCGAGGCTCAGCGGGCCCAGCTTCACCGGCTTCCATTTCGGCAGCTCGATGGTGCAGATGTAACTCGGGCTCAGGCAGGGATATTCCAGCGACGACTTGTTGGCCAGGTGCTCCATGATGTCGATTTCCTGCGGGCTCTGCTCATGCGACTCGGGTTGGGCCGAGTTGAACGCCGGCGCGGTCACCGCATCCTGCGCAGCGCTGACCCCGTTCGTCGCGGCGAGCAACCCACCGACCAGCGCCAGCAGACGGAAGAAACGACTCATGGAGCCTCGGTTGGGGCGCGATGCGTCGCGCTCGTTTTGAGCCAGGCAACCAGACCTTCAAGAAACAGCAGCGCCACCAGCACTCCGCCCAGCAGCAGCAGTCCCGGAGACAGCCGCCAATGCAACGCCGGGAACACCAGCAGGGCCATCAAACCAAGCACAAGGAAGCGCGCCAGGATGCCTATTGGCCAGACCGCGAGAAACCTGGGCGTTCCCACCGATTTCACCAGCCACCAGCCCAGCGGCCCTTGGAGCACGACCCCGACGGCGACAGCGGTCAGCTTGGGAGCCACCTCGCCCGGCAGGAGAAATACCAGCCCGAAGCCGACCATGGCAACCAGCACCACCCCCTGCAGGTACACCCGGCCAGCATTCACTGATTGTCTTTGTTGAGTTGACGGATCAACGACCACATGAATCCGCCGAATCCGAGCACAGCGCCCACCAGGGTAAACAGCACCCCGGTTCCCAGCCGCCCGTCCAGCCAGCGACCCCCGAACACGAACACCAGGATACAGGCCGCGAGCTGGATCCCCAACCCCGCGTAGCGCGCGGGACCGGGCGCCTGCTTCCCGGGTCTGTCGGGCTCAGTCACAGGGCCAAAAATACGAGCTTGTGAAATATTTCGCAAGCTCGGGTTCCTATGGCTTTATACCATTATATATCAATGACTTATATTCCCCGCGACCAGTCTACCAATTCACCACGGAGTCACGAAGATCACGTAGGCTACACGAAGACCAGATTCCTTCCGTGCAACCTTCGTGTTCTCCGTGGCTCCGTGGTGAGTTTGGTGGGCAAAGACTCGCCCTACCCGTGCTAGATTGAAGATGAAGACATGAAACCATGCCCCGAGCGTGCCGTCATGCGGTAATTGCTCCGCCTCTTCACTTCGAAATCACGGCGTTTCAATACATGACTGCTCCCCAGACCACACAATCGGACGACGTTCAGCAGCTGGCGCAGCTCGCGCGGGCCGTCACCACGCTCCGCCATCAGGTCGCCCAGCGCATTGTCGGGCAGGAAGAGGTCGTGGACGGCATCCTCACCGCGATCCTGGCCGGCGGCCACGCGCTCTTGATCGGCGTCCCCGGCCTGGCCAAGACCCTGATGGTCCAGACCGTGGCCGAGGCCCTGAACCTGTCGTTCAATCGCATCCAGTTCACCCCGGACCTGATGCCGAGCGACATTACCGGCACCGAGATTATTGAAGAGGACCTGACGACGGGCCGCCGGGGCTTCCGCTTCGTGCAGGGCCCGGTGTTCGCCCACGTGGTACTGGCCGACGAGATCAACCGCACCCCGCCCAAGACCCAGGCCGCGCTGCTCCAGGCCATGCAGGAACACCAGGTGACGGCCGCGGGCGAGACCTACCGGCTCCCCGAGCCGTTCTTCGTGCTCGCCACCCAGAACCCGATCGAGCAGGAAGGCACCTATCCCCTGCCCGAGGCCCAGCTCGACCGCTTCATGCTCGAGCTCCGGGTGAACTATCCGACTCGCGAGCAGGAAGAGGCCATCGTCGAGCAGACCACGGGAAGCCGGCTGGTGAAAGTGGAGACGGTGCTCGATGCCGACACCCTGCGCGCGATGCAGGCGCTGGTGCGGCGGATTCCGGTCTCCCGCGGCCTGATCCGCTCCGCCGTGCAGCTGGCCCGGATGACTCGGCCCCTGGAGCCGGACGCGCCGGCCTATATGAAGGAATACGTGGACTGGGGCGCGGGCCCCCGCGCGTCGCAGTACCTGGTGCTGGGGGCCAAGGCGCGCGCGGCGCTGGCGGGGAGGCCGATGGCCGACCTGGATGACGTGCGGAGCGTAGCGCAGCAGGTGCTCAGGCACCGGGTGGTGACCAACTTCGCGGCGGAAGCAGCGGATCGGAACAGTGAGAGCCTGGTTACGGAGCTGCTGCAGGGGAAGGACTGGAACCGCTAGGTACCGGGTGCTGGGGCCCGGCTCCCCCGGTTTGCCAGTTTTTCCTGCCGCTCTTCCTCTCTGACAGATCCCCCTCCCGAACTCGGTCATTTTGACCAACCTGGGTTGGCACAGCGCCTGCCTCCCCCGCCTGAGCGGCTGGGCAACCCTGTGCCGCAGCCGGTTAACCCTATACCATCGAAAGGCTCGACAGGAGGAAACCATGCGTATCACCCCTCTTTCCCGGCGCCCCACCGAAGAGAACGACCTCAGCAACTGGCGTATGTTCAATCGGATGGTGGACTCGGCATTCAATGGCTGGCGTTTTGGCGAGGACGCCACCTTGAACTCGTCCTGGACCCCGGCCTGTGACATCTTCGAAGACAAGGAAGGCATCAAGATCGTGGCGGAGATCCCGGGACTGCGTCCTGAGGACGTGAAACTCTCGCTGGAGAACAACACCCTGACCATTCGGGGAGAGAAGCGGCAAATGGGGGAGGAAAAGACCGAACGGGTGCACCGCTACGAACGGTCGTACGGCGTGTTCGAGCGCTCCTTCGCGCTGCCCAGCACCGTGGATCCGGAGCAGGTGCAGGCGGACTATGACAACGGCCTGCTTACCATCACCCTGCCCAAGGTCGAGCGGGCCAAGCCGCGCGAGATCGCCGTAAGGCACGGGCAGTACCAGGTAGGCAACGGCTTGGAACGCTGAGCCGCTCTACGCGATGTGAACGGGCCCTCCGGTTCAGCACCGGGGGGCCTGGTTTCTCAGGCTGAAAATCCCGAAGGCAGTCGAATGATTGGAACCGACGCGGCCTAGCGGATGCCGGTGTCGAAGTCGAAGTCCACGTGAGTGAGTCCGGCGGAGCCGACGACCACGGTCCTGGTTTGCCGCACCGCCCCCATGAGGGGTGCGGTGGAATCCGGCGCGACGGTGTACTCCCCGGGAGCGAGGCGGACTTCAAAATGGCCCGCGGAATCGCTGCGGAACCAGGCGACATGGCGCGCACCGGACCGCACCTCGAAGCGGGCACTGAAAGGCGCGTCACAGGGCTGGTCCGGCCGGCACACCGGCTGGATGGGGCCGCGCCGGACAGTACCCTCGAGACCGGTCGATGTGGATGTGGTATCCAGGTGGAGGGAGTCATCGGCCCTGGTGCAACCGAGGGCGAGCGGAAGCAGGAAAGCGAGGTAGCGGAATCTCATGGTGATCACCTGCTGATACCGGTTACTGCACCCCATCCAGCGTCACCTCGAACACCAGCGTGGCATTGGGCGGAATTCCCGCCCCGGGAGACGAATTGCCGTAGGCCAGCGACGGCCGAATGACCAGCAGCCGCTTGCCGCCCACCTTCATTCCCGCGATCCCTTCATCCCACCCGGAGATCACCCGGCCCTGGCCCAGCACGAACTGGATCGGGTCACCGGCCGCGCTCTGGTCGAAGATCATTCCATCGGCCAACGAGCCGACATATCCCACGCTGACCCGCCGGCCCTTCTCCGCGGTGGCTCCAGTGCCGATGGTCCGATCGAGATAGAGCAGCCCCGACGGCGTCTTCGTCATCTGATCGAGGTGCACGTCCAGCTTCTGGGCGTACTGAAGTTTGTCCGGCTCGCCGGTGACGGTCATGCTCGGCTTTCCAGAAGAGCTCATGGAGCACCCGGAAGCGGTCCAGAGAGCGGCCGCCGCTATGAGAATGGATTGATAGCGCATCAGGAATAGATAATCAGGCCGACTCCCCAAACACCACCGCCCGCCGCATCTCGTCAATCGAATACGGTTTCCGCAGGAACGTGACGCCGGGCGGCGGGGTGAATCCCCGCTTGCCGGACGCGATCACGATGTGGGTCTCGGGATGATGCTCCTGGATCCAGCGCACGATTTCGGTCCCGTCAATCGCGTCATCCAGCACCACGTCCAGCACCGCGCAGGTGAACGGCTCTGGCCCGCTCAAGAGCTCGATCGCCTGTTTGGCCGAGCTGGCCTCTACCACCTGGTACCCGGCGTCCCGGAGCAGACGTCCGGTGGTGCGGACGACCGCCGGGTCGTTGTCGACCAGGAGGAGGCGGCGCGCAGGTCCAGGGGTCGCGGTCATGGTTGAGAGATATTGACCCGGGGGAGTAGTTGCAAGAGACCGGCGCGTCTCGGTCCCGGGAGCCGGTGCTCCGCCGGGTGTGACCCCTCTCACGGAACAATGGCTGCTCGGGCAACATCCTGAATTCGGACTCCGAAGTAACCACGCAACGTCACGCCACGAACGAAATGAGCTACCGCAATGAGCCTTCTCCCATGAGCCCCCGACAAGCGGCCGGGCCCCTGGCACACCTGTCGCCCCGCAAGGGAAAAGTCCTGAACGTTATCGTCGAAACTCCGAAAGGGAGTCGCAACAAGTTCAAGTACGATGAAGCGCTGGGGATCTTCAAGATCAACAAGGTCCTGCCGGCCGGCAGCGCCTTCCCTTACGATTTTGGCTTCCTGCCCGGCACCCTGGCCGCGGATGGCGACCCGCTCGATGTCCTGCTGCTGATGGACGAGCCCGCCATGCCCGGCTGCCTGGTGCTGGCGCATGCCATTGGAGTCATCGAGGCCGTCCAGGAGGATGGTGGCAAGGAAGTGGAGAACGACCGGATCATCGCGGTCGCCGATGAAGCGCACAATTACTCGAACCTGCATTCGCTGAAGGATCTCGATGAGGATCTGCTCAAGGACCTCGAAGAGTTCTTCGTGAACTACCACGAGCGGCAGGGAGAGGCCTTTAAGGTCAAGGATCATCGCGGCCCGGGTCGGGCCAATGACCTGATAAAGGCGGCGGCCAGGAAGCATCAGCAGCGGAAGAGGACGTGACACAGCACTCCGAAGCCATCCCACTCTCGAAGGCCGTGGAGTTTCTCCTGGAGGAGTGCCGGATGGTCCTGCCCGGGATCCAGGCGCTGTTCGGGTTCCAGCTGATCGCGGTGTTCAACTCCTCGTTCACCGAGCGGCTGACGCCGGGCGAACAGCGGCTTCATCTCGTTGCCATCGCCCTCGTGGTGGTCGCCATCGCGCTGATCATGACGCCGGCGGCCTTTCACCGGCAGCAGGACAGCCGCCGGGTGACGGCTCGGATGCTCGCGCTGTCCACCCGGCTGCTGCTCTGGAGCATGGGGCCGCTGGCGGTGGGCATCTGCCTGGACCTGTACCTGGTGGCGCGCCTGATCGCGGGGTCGCGGGCGGCGGCGCTCCTGGCCGGCCTGGTCTTCGCGGTCTTTCTGACGTTGTGGGTGGCGCTCCCCAGGATTCAACGACTCTCCCGCTGGGTCTCCAATACCAGCCAATCCTGAGGGCAGCGAAGGACTCTGGCGAAGCCGCCTCAGGTTCGCACGAACACTGCATTCACCGTGGCCGCGTCATCCGTCCCGTTGCTGTCGAAATCGAATTCCGCCCCGGTGGTGAGGTGCAGGGTGAGTGTGTTCCCACTGAGCGTGAAGCTGCCGGAGCTCGGATCGCTGTCGTCCAGGGTGATCTTGTTTCCGTCGAGGACCACGGTACCAGTGGTGACGTCATCCGGGTCGCCCGGCGAGTGGACCGTCAGGGTGAAGCCGCCTCCGCTGGTGATGACCAGGTCCACGGTGATCCCGGCCGCAATAGCGTCGAACTTGACCGAAGCATCGGCCACGGAAACGAACTCCAGCTTGGTCGCGGTATACGTCCCGGCCAGGTCCGCAACCTCGACATCGTTGGAGTCGCTGCTGCTGCATCCTGCCAGGGCCGCCAGGCCCACGACGATACCGAGCCGGAACCGCATGGTCACTCTCCTGACATGGGGAAAAGCGGGGAGGCGTACGGCCTGAGTATCCGCTTTCCCATTGCCGTGTCAAGAGCGGCCGTAAAAAGAAAGGGCGGGCAGATTGCTCTGCCCGCCGCTCCACTTCCACCAGGTAGTAGTGGTCTCTTGATACCCTGCTCGCCTCTAGGCGCTTTGCCCGATCAGCACCACGGTCGGATCCACCCCGCAGCCGTTGTAGGTGACCTTTACGAACACCGTCCCGTTAGGCCCGCCCAGGTGGGCGCGAAGCTCGCCGGAGCTGAACGGATTCGCCTGGACGCAGGTGGAGTCGAACACCAGCGCCGACTCGGTCCGCACGCTGAAGGCGAAGCGCTGCCCGTTGATGTTGTAGGTGAAGTTCCCCTGGATGGTGAAGTCGCCGTCGGGGAGCACGTCGTCCATGACGATGTTCTGGCCCTGGGCCGCGTCGAACTGGAGGGTCCAGTTGTTGGACAGGCTGCCGCTGAGGGTCTGGGTTCCGCTCTTCCCGTTCACGCTGGTGACCAGGTTCTCCGAGAGAATGCCCGTCGTGGGAGTGCCGGCCACCCCGTGGGTGCCGTTCACCTTGATGGAGAAGAAGTCGCCGTTCTGGCTGCTGATGTAGGCCAGGAAGTTGGTGAAGGTCGCGTCGTAGCCGACGGCGGCGGTGACATCGGAGATGTTGATCAGGCCGGTGATGTAGAAGTTGCCGGTGGTGCAGTTGGCCTGGGAGAAAGTGAAGGTCGCATCGTCCGGCACGCCGTCCCCGTCGGTGTCGGTGGGATCATCCACCGAGGGACTGCAGGTCCGGCTCACCAGGTTGGGCGCCAGGCTGGGTGCGGCCCAGCGTGCCAGGCCCTGGGCCCGGACCCCGAAGAAGCCTCCGCCCACGCTGCCCGAGGAGACCCCGGTCGCGGTGAAGGAGGTGGGGGCCCCGGCCACCTGGGCCGCCAGCGTGACGCCCACGGCATTGGCCGTCTGGGTGTCCAGGCTGGGGTTCTCGTCGGTGCCGCCGCCACAGGCGGCAAGGACCAGGGTGGCGGTGAGAGCGGACAACAGGCCGGCTGCTTGCAATTTGCGCATGGAAAAGACTCCTGACATAGGATCGGAGGTCAATGGGACACGCCCCATGAGAACCGGGGGGCCCCGATGAGAGGAAATGTAACCAGTTGAGAGGTTTTTACTTAAGCGACCGCAGATTGCGCAGATGACACTGATTGGGCTCGCGTTCGCGGTGGGTGGTGCAATGGGTATGCCTCTCTGGACAATCGGGCTTTTTGGGTTCAGGCTATTGGAGGTGGGGCTCAACGCATTGTCACGTCACGTGTTGATACTTGGTTGTAGGTGACCACGCAGATTTCTGAGGTCCCCAGAAAACCGGGATTCCGATGGGCCTGCCTTTCCAACTCCGTTGTTTGGGTCGACCCCAACTGATCTCGCCGAGTGGCGAGCCGGTGCGGTTCCGGGTGCGCAAGCACCTGGCACTGCTGGTTTACCTCGCCCTGGAACCGAGAGGTCCACACCGCCGGGAGCGGATGGCGGACTTGCTGTGGCCCAACGCCTCGCCCAGTGATGGTCGTCATTCGGTTGCGACGGCGATCTCGATGCTCCGCGGCAAGCTGGGACGGGAGCTGGTGCACGGCGACCGTGACCACGTCCAGTTGATTGGATCCGGCCTGTCGGTGGACCTGGACCGGCTTGCGGCGGGGAAGATCCTCGGGGATGAATTCGTGCCAACCCTGGAGATCGGCGGTTTTCTGGAAGACTTCGACGTGCCGGATGCGACCGAGTTCATGATGTGGCGGGAACGGCAGCGGGCGCGATGGTTACCGCTGGTACGCGATGCGCTGGTCTTGCTGATCGATCGGTGCCGCCGCACCGGCGATTTCCGCAGGATCGAGCAGCTGGGCAATTCCCTCCTGGAAATCGACGAGCTGAGCGAGGACGGCATCAGGGCGAAGATGGAGGCCCGGGCCTTCGACGGCGACCGGGTGACCGCTCTCAAGGTCTTTCAGGGCTGGAAGGCCAAACTGGCCAGCGAGCTGGATGCGGTACCGTCATCCTTGATAGAGGGGATGGCGATCCGCCTCCGCCAGCGAGGCTGGGAGACGGCGCCGGTTACCAATATCCCGACGGTTCCGACCGATCAGTGGAGGGGGCGGTCGTTCATAGGGCGGGGCCCGGAGTACGAGACGCTATACAGCGCGTGGGAGTCCACGTGTGCGAACATTCCCAAGCATGTCCTCGTGCTGGGCGATTCCGGGGTGGGCAAGAGCACGTTGCTGGAACGGGTGGTGACGGCCGCCGGGCTGGAAGGCGCGGCGATCAGCCGTGTGCAGTGCTACGAACTGGAACGGGAGATTCCATACGCGGCGGTGGGCAGTTTGATCGAGGGGTTGCTTGATCGCCCAGGGGCCTCGGGCACCGCGCCCGAGTGGCTGGCAGAATTGGCTCGCACCGTTCCGCAGGTTCGGCGAAGGTT
>DASYPP010000104.1:0-29873 GCA_036006525.1 Gemmatimonadales bacterium | reverse complement strand
CGGGTCGATCTGAGATCGACCCCTACACGCGTGCGGTTTTCGGGAACCTTCCGCGGGTTTTGGGTTACCACGATCTCCCCGCCTCGCTCTATCCTGTTGGATGGCGTTCAAGACCCGCCGAGAAATTCGACTTCCAGACCGGGATTATGCTCGGCCGGGAGGTTATTTCGTAACGATCGTCACCCATCAACGGGAAGCTCTATTTGGCAGGATCAGGAACCAGGCTGTCTCGCCGAGCCCATTCGGCGAGATCGTTCAGCGATGCTGGTTTGAGTTGCCGGATCACTATCCCAACGTTGTGCTTGATGAGATGGTCGTCATGCCGGACCATTTCCACGGAATAATAGAGCTCCATTGGCTGCCCGACCCCGCCCAGGTGCGAGCGCTGCAGGAGATTGTCCGAGCCCTGAAGGGCTTCTCGACTCGCAAGATCAATGAACTGAGACGTGCTCCCGGGAAGGCGGTCTGGCAGCGAGGGTACTACGAACGGATAGTCAGGAACGAACGCGAGTTGTCCAGCATTCGGACCTATATCTGGAACAATCCTGCGTCTTGGGCATTGCACCATCCTACTCACAACGAATCGACATCCGAAAAACGGGTCGATCTGAGATCGACCCCTACAGCATCCGGGCGGATTCGTTAAGATCCAGCATGCCCCAAACACCGCAGGCCGTTGGTCGTGTCGTCGCGACGGAGATGAAGCCGTCCACCCCCCATCAATTCTATTTCTGGACCGCGCGCGAGTCGCCCATCGGCATCGGGGTGATCGTGCGGGTGGAAGCGCCGGGACGGACGGTGCACGGGATCGTCACCGAGGGGTTCGCCTACTCCGACCTGATGACGCCCATGCACGACGTGATCGGGGCGGACGGCGACCCAGCCTCGGCCGGCTATCACCCGACCGAGCGGGCCGAGATCCGGCTGTACGCGGCCGCGGTGCTGCGGCAGACGCCGGAAGAGCCACTCCAGCCGGTGCCGTTGGCGCCGGTCTACCTGGCCAGCGACGCCGACGTGGCCGAAGCGCTCCGGATGGACGCCTTCACCGGCGGCGAGCGGCCCACCGGCATCCCGGTCGGACTCTACCGCGCCGGCGGGCTCGACGCGCCGGTCTATCTGGACGCCGACTTCCTGCTGGGCCCCGAAGCCGCCCACCTGAACATCACCGGCGTCTCCGGCCTCGCCACCAAGACCAGCGCGGTCGAGTTCATGCTCAGCAGCATCTTCCAGACGTTTCCCAAGCACAAAGGCAGCATCGCGGCGGTCTGCTTCAACGTGAAGGGACCGGACCTGCTGTTCCTGGACCAGCCGACCGAACTGGGCGTCGAGGACCTGGCGCTGTACCAGCGGCTGGGACTCAGGCCGGAACCGTTCCAGGAGGTCCGCTACTTCGCGCCCTACAAGCCGGATGGAGTCAACCTGAACACGCTCCGGACCAACGAGGAGCTGTCGGGCAATACCGAGCCCCTGATCTGGGGTCTCCGCGAAGTGCTGGACTACGCCGACGTGGTGCTCAACCGGGACGACATCGACGCCAAGGCCGACGCCTTCATTGATTTCCTGGCGGAGCGCGTGGTCGGCAAGAAGTACGAAGACCGGGAGCTTCGGGAACGGTCCTTCCAGGTCCAGACCTTCAGTGATCTCGAAGTCTTCTTCCGCGCCATCTTCGACTACATGGAAGCGCTGGGGCGGGGCGGGGAAGTCTGGCGCACCCACCACATCGCGACCATCCGGAAGGTACGGAACCGGCTTTCCAACATCAGTGTCCGCTCCAAGGGTCTGGTGACCGATGACGGCCGGGTGAACGACCTGCCCTGGGGAGACTTCGACGACCGCGGGATGTACGTGATTGACGTGGCGGGGCTGGACCCGCTGGCCCAGGACCTGGTGTTTGCCCGGGTGGTGTCCAAACTTCGCGAGCAACTTGAGCGGCGAGAGCTGGGAGTGGATCACGTTGTCGTCTTCGTGGACGAGCTCAATAAGTACGCTCCGGCCGACGGCGCCGAGACCTATGTCAAGAAAATGTTACTGGACTTGTCGGAGCGGGGACGTTATTTGGGATTGGTGCTCTTCGCCGCCCAGCAGTTCCGGTCCCAGGTGATGCGGCGGGTGGTGGGGAACGCGGGCACCGCGGTGTATGGCCGGATGGATTCGGATGAGCTGGCGACGCCGGGCTACGGCACGCTCTCGGCCGCGACCAAGATCAAGCTGGCGACAATGCCGAAGGGCGAGCTGATGATCCGGCATCCCCACTTCACCCAGCCGGTGTTCGTCCGCTTTCCGCGCCCCGCCATCCTGGCCGGCCGGGAAGGGGTGGAGAAGTTCCCGCCCGAGGCGGATCTGCCGCTGGAGTCCGCGGTCGCGCGCCAGCTGCGCGGTCTCGACCGTTCGGTGACCGAGAATACGGTAAAGGAGTTGATCCACGGCCGCCGCGAAGAGGACATCCTGCGCGCGTTGCACGCCACTCGGCGCATGCGGCCCGACAACGTGATGGCCTTCTTCACGGCGCAGCTGGGGAAGCGGATAGCGGCGGAAACGGCGGGCGGGGTGTCGCGCCCGGTGTCGGCGATCAAGCGGGTAGAGGATCCGTACGCACCATAACCGCGTGACAAGTGACAGGTGACAAGTGACAAGGACAAGTTCATCTGTGCTGGCCGTCGTCGTCGCTGTGCAGTTCGCGCTACCCACGGCCCTCGCCGCCCAGAGCCCCGACCGCCTCCGAACCGACTGGGCCAACCTCGCCCGCTATCGCGATGACAACATGAAGCTTGGCGCCCCGAAACCCGGTGAACAGCGCGTCGTGTTTATGGGCAACTCGATCACCGAGGCATGGGCCAGCTACTTCCCCACGATGTTTCCCGGCAAACCATACGTCGGGCGGGGCATCAGCGGGCAGACGACGCCGCAGATGCTGGTCCGCTTTCGCCAGGACGTCGTTGCCTTGAAGCCGGCGGTGGTGGTCATCCTGGGCGGGACCAACGACATCGCGGGCAACACCGGGCCCTCGACCCTGGAAATGATCGAGGACAATCTCGCGTCGATGACCGAGCTGGCGCAGGCCAACGGGATCCGGGTGGTGCTCTCCTCTGTCCTGCCGGTCTTCGACTATCCCTGGAAGCCGGGGCTGGAGCCGGCGCCCAAGATCGTGGCACTCAACGCCTGGATAAAAGCATACGCCGCGAAACGTGGCGCGGTGTACCTGGACTACCACTCGGCCATGGCCGACCAGCGGCAGGGCATGCGACCCGAGCTATCAGAAGACGGGGTGCATCCGAACGAGGCAGGTTACCGCGTGATGGCTCCGCTGGCGGAGCGGGCGATCGCGGAAGCGATGCGCCGGCCATGATCGCCAAAGGAGTGACGCCGATCCTGAATGTCTCGGACATCCAGCAGAGCTTCGCCTGGTTCGAGAAGCTGGGCTGGCAGAAGGGCTGGGACTGGGGCGATCCGCCCAGTTTTGGCGGGGTCTGTTCCGGCGAGTGCGAGATCTTCCTCTGTCAGGACGGCCAGGGCGGTCGGGGCAAGAGCGATTTCACCCAGACGTTCGGCCCAGATGGCAGTGATCGCGCCGAGAAGGGAGCGTGGATGACGATCTGGGTTGAGGACGTGGACACCGTCTATCAGCATTGCCTCCAGCAGGGTCTCGATGTCACCTGGCCGCCTACCGATATGCCGTGGAACGTTCGCGAGATGCACGTACGGCACCCGGATGGTCACGTCTTCCGAATCAGCCGGGGGCTTGAGGAACCGGAGTAGGTATGGACTTGCGAGAGCGTGCGGCCCAATACTACGACCTCAGCCCTGAATTTCCCGCGGACGTTCCGTTTTACCTCGATCGAATTCCATCCGGCGCGCCCCGCGTGCTCGAGCTTGGTTGTGGTACCGGACGTGTCTCCCTTCCGCTGGCCAGGAGAAGCGGCTTTCTGCACGGCGTCGACCATTCGGCGGGGATGGCAGACATTTGCCGGGCCAAGCTACTGGCCAACGGCTTAGGTCCGGATCGGGTACTCGTCTCGGTGGCGGATATCGCCGATCTTCACCTGGATGCCCGGTTCGACTTCATCGTGGCGCCCTTCCGGGTGCTGCAGAATCTCGCGACTGATGCCCAGGTCGCCGGGCTGTTCGCCGGCATCCGAGAACATCTGGATGCCAGGGGCCGCTGTATTCTGAATGTATTCCGGCCCTATCGTGACCCTGAGGCGTTGCGGGCCGAGTGGCGCTCGACGGAGGAAGCGATCGAGTGGGAGGTACCGGTCGAAGGCGGTCGCGTCGTTCGATCCGTGCGGCGCACCCGAAGCGAGGCGGAGCCGCTGGTGCTCTACCCGGACCTGATTTACCGGCGTTATGCCGGTGATCGACTGGTGGACGAGACGGTGCTCTCGATTCCCATGCGGTGCTGGTACCCCGTTGAGCTGCTGAGTCGGATCCAGGCAGAGGGTTTTGCAGTGACCGGCACCTGGGGCGGGTATGCCGGTGAGGTTTACGGCGAAGGTCCGGAGCTGGTCGTCGAGTTCACTCAACCTCGCACCCTGTAACGAGAGAATGGCTTACTTGAATTTGGTGAATGCATGACCGCGACTCTTCCCCTGACCACCTATTCCGAGGACGCAGCCCAGCCCCCGCCGGTCTGGGAGCGGCCCGACCCCGCGCTCGCCGCCGCCGGTATCGAAGGCGAAATGGTGGTCGCCAAGGTGCGGATGCTCGCGATGGCGCTCCTCCTGATGGCGCCTACCTGGAACATCGTGCATTTCCCCCACGAGCCGATGCACATCACCGGGTTCTCGGTCACGCTGGCCGCGGGCATTGCCTCGGTGGGGATCTGGTGGATGCTGCGCCGAGGCCGGTGGCGGCCCTGGATCGGGTTCGCGTCGAGCGCATTCGACGTCTCCATGGTGAGCCTGGCGCTCCTGAGTTTCCTGATCGTGGCCTCGCCGATGATGGCGCTCAACTCGAAGGTCACCTTCGAGATGTATTTCCTGGCCATCCTCGCCACCAGCCTCCGTTATGACGCCCGGATCTGCATTGCCGTGGGGCTGCTGGCGCTGGCCGAGTACGGTGGGCTTTGGGCGTGGTCGGGGGCGCACTACCACCTGAGCGATCCGATCTACGTGGCGGATTCGGGACCCTACTCCGCGGTCGACCTTGCCACCCGCCTGGTCCTGCTCGGCGTCGCCACGATCCTGGCGGTGACCATCGTGCGCCGCGCGCAGCGGCTCCTGTACCTGGCCTCGCGGGACCGGCTCACCGGGCTCTTTAACCGGGGCCACTTCGACCGGGCCCTGAGCTCCGCGATGGAGATCTCGTCCCGTGACGGCCAGCCCCTGTCCCTCGGCCTGCTCGATATCGACCACTTCAAACTGATTAATGACGACTATGGCCATGCCCTGGGGGACCGCGCCCTGGTCCAGGTGGCCCAGCTGCTCGCTCGCGCCATGCGGCGGACCGACATTGTCGCACGCTACGGCGGCGAGGAGTTCGTCATCCTGATGCCGGGCACCCAGCGGGACGCCGCCCTGGCCCGGATGGAGCTGCTCCGGCGGGAACTGGTGGATACTCCGATCAGCCTGGGCGACGGCCAGGTGCTGAAAATCGATTTCAGCGCCGGAGTTGCGGGAACGCCGGCCGACCGGGAAGCGGCAGATCCCAAGACATTGATGACCTGCGCCGACCGCCGCCTGCTGGCAGCCAAGCGGGCGGGTCGGGGACAGTGTATCGGCTCGGACTTGTTGGAATCACGGCGAGGAGGTACATGACCACGCCCGATGCGCCAGACGTTGAGTGCGAGCAAGAGCACGCGGGTTTGCCTGTCACCGATGTGCTTGCCGCCGTTGAGTTCTACACGAAAAAGCTGGGTTTCAAGCCGGGCTTCACCTGGGGGGATCCGCCGAGCATCGCTGGTGTGAACCTCGGCAACGTGCAGGTTTTCCTGGAGCTGGGAACGCCCAACCCCAAGGGCTGCTCGGTATATTTCGTGGTGGGCGATGCGGATGCGCTCTACGAATTCCAGCGGGCGAACGGCGTGGAAGTCGTGGTCCCCATCGATGACAGGCACTACGGACTGCGGGACTACCGGGTGCGGGACTTGTACGGGTACGAACTCTCGTTTGGCCATCACACCTTCATCGACGGGCCCCCGATCGAGATTGAACGGGTGGATGTCCCGGTGCGACTGGAGAAGCGGCTCGCCGCCGCGGTTCGCGATCTGGCCGAGCACAAGCGCATGAGCCTGGACAGTTGTCTCGAGGAGACCCTGCTGCACACGTTTGACGGCGTGGGGCCCCACACCAAGAGCGACCTCCGGTACATCCAGGAGCTGAAGAAAAAGCACGGGATCGACTACGACAGTCACGGGAGCTACCGCTTCCATGAAAGCGGTAAAGAGAAAGGACCCGGCCAATGAAGGCAACGTCGGTGGACGGAACCGAGATCGAGCTCAAGCAGGAGGCGGTCGACGCATTGAAGCTGCGCCTGCGAGGACCGCTGTTCACCGCCGGGGACGCGGCGTACGAGGAATCGCGCACTCTCTGGAACGGCATGATCGACCGGAAACCGGCCCTGGTGGTACGCTGTCTCGGGGTCGCCGACGTGATCGCGTGTGTCCGGTTCGCGCAGGAACAGCAGCTCCTGCTTTGCATCAAGGGCGGCGGACACAACATCGCGGGCCTGGCCACCGCCGACGGCGCGCTGATGCTCGACCTGTCCCTGATGCGCGGGGTGTGGGTGGATCCGGCGAAGAAGATCGCCCACGCGCAGGCGGGCTGCCTGCTGGGCGACGTGGATCGCGAGACCCAGGTGCATGGGCTCGCGACCGTGCTCGGTTTCGTATCCCTCACCGGCATCGCGGGTCTGACTCTCGGTGGCGGGTTTGGATACCTGACCCGGCGGTGGGGCTGGACCTCGGACAATGTCGCCGGGATGGATGTCGTGACCGCGGAGGGAACGCTGGTGCGGGCCAGCGCCGAAGAGAACCCGGACCTGTTCTGGGGACTTCGGGGTGGAGGCGGGAACTTCGGGGTGGTCACCGGCATCGATTACAAGCTCTACCCGCTTGGGCCGGAGGTGGTCGGTGGCGTCGTCGCCTGGCCGGCAAGCGAGGCGCCCGGGGTGCTCGAGCTCTACCGGTCGATGGCGGACAAGGCGCCGGCTGAGTTGACGCTGGTCATGATGATGCGCCCCGCGCCGCCGGCGCCGTGGCTGCCCAAGGAGATGCACGGCAAGCCCATCGTCGGGATCCTGGCCTGCTACAGCGGAAAGCCAGAGGAGGGCGAGAAACTGGTTGCCCCGATCAAGGCGTTCAGCAAGCCGGTCGGGGACATCCTGGTGCGGCGGCCGTACGCGCAACTGCAGTCCCTGCTCGACGGCACCCAGCCCAAGGGGCGGCGCTATTACTGGAAGAGTGAGTATCTCGCGAAGATCGAGCCGGCCCTGTGCGAGAAGGTCATGGCCAACGCGGCGAAGATCCCGTCACCCCACTCGGCGGTGGTCTTCTTCCAAATCGGCGGTGCACTGAACCAGCTGAAGGAAGTGGACTCCCCGGTCGGCAACCGCGACGCGCGCTACGTGCTCAACATCGCGGGGTCCTGGGAGCAGGCAGGCGATGATGCCAAGAACATCGCCTGGGCCCGCGAGGCGTGGAACGACATGAAGTCGTTCGGGACCGGCGGCAACTACGTCAACTTCCTGACCGAAGACGAAACTCCGGATCGCATCGCGGCGGCCCTCGGGAAGGGCCTGGGCCGACTGGCCGAGGTGAAGGCGAAGTGGGATCCGCGGAACCTGTTCCGGACCAACCGGAACGTCAAACCGGCCTGAGCTCGAAGCTCAGGCCACCTGCCTCCCATTTTTCCTGGCACCCCGCCCACTGGCGGCGAGGTGCCTGACCACCCGCTCGGCATCCCGCCCGACCCCGTGGATCATGGTGGACGACATCGAGTAAAGAAAATGCAGCCCCACGAAGTACAGTCCGGGGGCGCCGGGGACGATCCCTCGCTCGTGCTGCGGCTGTTCCTCGTTGAGGATGGGCAGGTTGATCCAGGAGAAACCGGGATGAAATCCGGTGCACCAGATGACATTAGTCACGTCGAGGACTCTTCCATCATCCAGCAGCGGTAACCCGTCCCGCACTCCCGCGACACGCGGTACCCGAACGATCCCCGCCTTCGCCATGTCCTTCTGCTTTACCCGGATGAGCGGAGTCCCGCCGCTCATGGCCTTGGGGCGCACCTTGCGGCCGATCGGCGTATCGACCGTCAGCACGCGGTGAAACACGCCGCGAAGCACCAGGCGCACCAGGAACAGCCTGCCGGGCAGCCCGTCAATCCGGAAGGGAATTTGACCCGTGTCCCGGCCGGCCATCCAGGTGGGATGCCCATGGCGCACCGATTCGATCCCGATCTCCGATCCGGAGTTGCCGGCGCCCACCAGGAGCACGCCTCCCGGCTTGAGCTGCGACGGCCGCTGGTATTCATAGGAGTGCAGTTGGACGATGGCGGGATCCAGGTCGCCGGCAAATGCCGGGACCTTGGGTTTCTGATAGCTCGCCATGGCGACGATGACGTTGTCCGCCTCAAATCGAAGGTCGCCGGCGGTCACCAGGAACTTGTCGCCCTGGCGGGAGAGTCCGTCCACTCGGACCCCGGTCCGGACCGGCAGTTTGAAGTGCCGGGCGTAGGACTCGAGAAAGTCTCCCATCTGGTCCTTGGTCGGGAACGAGTCTTTCGGAGCGGGGAAGGGCATACCATCCAGGCCGTCGAACTTGGCCGGGGTGAAGAGGCGTAGCGAGTCCCACCGCTTTCGCCAGGTATCTCCGATCCGATCGTTGCCGTCCAGGATAAGGAAGGGAAGTCCCTGCCGGGCGAGGTGGTAGCCCACCGAAAGGCCGGCCTGGCCCGCACCGATCACGATGGTCTGAATTCGCTCTGGTTCAGTCGTCTGCTTCATCTTCAGGTCCTCTCCTGGGCGTTTGGCGGCACGGCACCCGAGGTCAATCTGCCGTGAGAGCTATAGTACCAAAGTCGCAACGCCGTTGCATCGGGCGAAGTGTCCATACACCAGGCGGGCGCCACGTGGGTAATTGTGTGTAGTGTGGGTACTGGGTACTGGGTACTGGGTACTGGGTACTGGGTGCTGGGTACTGGGTACTGGGTGCTGGGTACTGGGTACTGGGTGCTGGGTACTGGGTGCTGGGTACTGGGTACTGGGTACTGGGTGCTGGGTGCTGGGTGCTGGGTGCTGGGTGCTGGGTGCTGGGTCCTTAGTCCTTGGTCTTTCTTCTAGACCAGACCATTCTGGAAGGCGTAGGCCGTGGCCGCGGAACGGGATGCCAGGTCCAACTTCGTAAAGATGTTGCTCACATGGCGGGCGACGGTTTTCTCGCTGATGCCGAGCCCGGCGGCGATCGCCCGGTTGCTTTCGCCCTTGGCGATGAGACGGAGCACCTGCAGCTCCCGCGCAGTCAGGCCGCCGCTCCGGGCACCGGATCGCGGAGGAGCCAGCTTGTCGGCTCGAGCGAGATCGGGCACGGCACCGAGTTGCCGGAATACCCGCCGAGCAGCATCCAGCTCCAGTTCCGCGCTGTCGGTATCGCCCAGCGCCCGACACGCGAGGCCCATCAGCAATCTGACCCGCGCGGCTTCATAGGGCGCCTGCAGCTCCTGCCATGCGGTGGAGGCATCGCGCAACGCGGCAAGTGCGGCCCGGTCCTCTCCCGCGAACTGGAGCACGGCACCAGTCGCCTGGGCCGACATGGCCTGGAGCCACGGCGCGCCAACTTCGGCCGCTATCTCGGCCAGCTCGGCCGCCGCGGAACGCGCTGCCGCAATGTCGTTGGCCGCGAGCATGATCTCGACATAGGGAAGCAGCAGGCGCGGCCGGTTCCGGCGGTCCGTCATTTCCTCCAGTGCCCGGCCGATTGCCGCCACTGCTGCGGCGGTCTGGCCCTGCGCCAATCGGAGCTGGGCCAGTCCCGGCTGCGGCTGACGGCCCGCCTGGCTGGCCTGGCGGTACATCTCTTCCGCCCTGGCAAATTCGCCGCGCAGCCGATGGATCTCCGCCTGCTGGTAGAGAGCGGGACCCAGGTCCGGCTGATTGGGTGGTTGGGAGAGCCGCTCGCTGGCTCGCTGAGCTTCGTCCATCGCGTCGCCCCAGGCGCCGTGCAATTGCAGAATCTCGGCGCGGCGCACCAGGCAGTGCCCGCGGTAGGGAACCAGGTCCACCTGGGCCGTGCACCACTGGGTGAACGCGTCGGTCCACTCCTGCGCCCGGCGGAGATCGAAGGTTTCGTGACACGCGGAGATCACGCCGCAATAGACCATGCCGGCCACCTTGGACGAGACCTCGCCGCCGGTGACCGCGATCATGACCTCGTCCAGCAAAGCCATGCCTTCGGAGGTCTTCCCCTGCCGGATCCTTGCCCGTCCCTGGCCGTGGCGGGCCATGGTGACCAGGTCACGATCGCGGAAACGCTCGCCGATCCCGGCGGCCTCGGTGAACACGGTGTACCCGGTCGCATCGGCGTGCTGGGCGAGATGCTGCATGCCGGCCGGCAGCAACAGGTAGCCCCGCTCAACACAGTCCTGACCGCCCTCGTCGAGGAGGCGCTGGGCCCGGGCCAGCCAGCCCCCGGCCTGCGCCATGTCGCCTCGATTCATCAGGCTGAAGGCCAGCCAGAACGCGCAGCGCCCGGCGCCAGCCGCGTCCTCGCGGTCCAGGAAGGCGCGGTGGGCGCGGGCCAGGTAGTCGGGGCTCTCGGTTTCCCGGCCGGTGAGAAAGGCGGCGGTGGCGAGCTGTTCCAGGTCGGGAGCGGGAAGCGGGGATTGGCGATCCAGGGCGGACAACTGGGCGTACGCAGCTCCCCATTGGCCCTCACGGAAGGAGCCACGGCCGCGCTCGAGCGCTTCGGTCATGGACGTCTCGACCCTGGTCACCCCAGCACCATAGTCTCGGGGTCGGTTGACTTCAAGACGGGACCACTCAATGCGTTAACTTTCCCGACGACAATGATCTCACCCAACATCTGCACCAACATCCTCTGGGCTGCCTGGCTCCTGATCTGGGTGCTGGCCGCTTCATTCACTGCCCGGACGGTAATACGGCAGCCGCTGGCATCCCGGCTCGCTCACGGGCTTTGGCTCTGGGTCGGGGCGGCGCTGCTCTTCTTCGTGGATACCCGACGCAGTGGGCGTCCGCTGAACATTCCCCTGCTGCCTCCGCACTCCTGGATGGCCTGGACCGGCGTGGGATTGGTCCTCGCGGGGCTGGGCCATACCGTCTGGGCCCGGATCCACCTGGGGCGTATGTGGAGCGGCACGGTGACCCTCAAGGAAGAGCACGCGCTGGTGCGCAGCGGCCCGTACGCGCTCACCCGGCATCCGATCTACACCGGGCTCATCCTCGCGCTGGTCGGCACCGTGCTGGTGCGGGATACACTGGGCGCGCTGGCCGGATTTGCGCTTTGCCTGGTGGGAGTGATACTAAAGATCCGGCAGGAGGAGCGGCTGTTGCTCGGCCACTTTGGCGACGCGTACCGCGGGTACCAGGCCGAGGTGCCGGCGGTGGTGCCGGGGCTCCGGTTCTGAGCCCTCGACTAGCTTTGGTCATGCCCTTCTTCAATCGTCCCGAAACGCTGGTTGGACTCCTGCTCGGCGCCCTCCTGGGCGCCGCATTCTCGGTTCTCTACTTCCTGGTCTGGCGCGTCCGATATCTCCGCCGGATCCGGCTCGATGCCGTCCAGAAGAGCCAGGCGGTGATTGCGGGGAAAGTGTACGAGCAGATGCTGCCCTACTTTCCCGGGTTCCCGTTCAATCCGAAGGACGCGCGCTTCCTCGGCTCTCCGGTAGACCTGGTGGTCTTCGACGGGATGGACCGGGGCGAGTTGGAGCGGGTGGTGTTCGTGGAGGTGAAGACGGGGGGAGCGGGGTTGTCGAACCGGGAGCGGCAGTTGAAGGCGGTGATCCAGGCCAGGCGGGTGGAGTGGGTGGAGGTGAGACAGAGCGGGTAGGCGAGTCCGCAGAATCCTTCAACGGCAGTCAGCTGAGGATAATGTTCATTCAGCGTCGGTTCCTTACTGAATTCCAGTTCGACCTCACTCCATTTGACGTCCGGGTGAGGGAGAAGGGGCTCACCTATTCCAAGTCGTATCGGGTTTCATACGACAATGTTACCAGTGAGCCGGTCGAGGTCACCATCTCGTCCCGACCGCGACTGATCCTTACGGTGATTCTCGCCCTGCTGGCGGTCATCGTTGCCGCCGCTGCGCTCCTGGGCGACGATGTCGAGGCAGGGGCCTGGCTGTTCTATGGTGGTTTTGCGATCGTTGCTGCATGCTGGTACGTGGCATCCCGCCAGAGCTTCTACGTCTTCAAGGCCGGCGAGCCACCCCTGGTGCTCATGAAGAGCCGGCCCAGTGCGGCGGCCGTGGCTGTCTTCCTGACTGCACTTCACGAGCATCGTCGCAACTATCTCAGGCAGCGATACCTGCTCAACGCCCCATCGAGAGACGCCGCCGACACCATACACAAGCTTCTCTGGCTTCATCAGCAGGGAGCCATCTCTGCACTGGAATATGAAACGCTCAAGGCCCGGGCCGTCGGAGTTTCCGAGGAGCCTCCGTTCCCGCCGTCGACTCTGCATTAAACGCCTGGGGTCTCCTCGATGACCTACATCGCCGACCTCACCGATATGACCCTGCCCACCGGCGACCAGAAGCAGGAACTCTGGGTCGGGTGGCTCGGCGATGATGTCGAGGAGCCCGGAGACACCGCGGCCGGCGTACTCGCATGTGATCCATTACATCACGGCGCACCAGTACAAGCTCCCACCGGTTGTCAAGCAAGCGCTGGGCGGATGATGGAGTGTCGCATCGGGGCCTTCCACCAGGCCCCCGATTCCCACCGGGTCGCCGACCTCGAGTGCGGCCACGGCCAGCACGTGCGCCACGACCCGCCCTGGCAGGGTGCGGGAGTGGGTGCTGACGGAGGAGTCGCAACCCCGCAGGCTGCCATCCTGCTTGGGTGCAATCAAGCTGACTGCCACGATGGGTTCCGTCCTCTCGTAAAGACTGGCCCCATCGCTCCTGCGCCGGTAACTTGAACCGCTCCAAACGAGGACGTTCATGGCTACTGGGTCGTACCCCGACCTCCTGACCCGCCTCCAGGCCGCACTGGGCAGCGCTTACCATGTCGAGAAGGAGCTCGGCGGCGGAGGGATGAGTCGTGTCTTTCTCGCAGAGGAGTCTCGGTTAGGTCGCAAAGTCGTAGTCAAGGTTCTTCCCCCCGAAATGGGCGAGGTCAATGCCGATCGGTTCGAGCGGGAGATCCAACTCGCGGCTCGCCTCCAGCATCCGCATATCGTCCCACTCCTCACCGCCAGCGCAGCAGGAAATCTCTTCTTCTACATCATGCCGTACATCGAGGGCGAGTCGCTCCGGGTGAGGCTGGCTCGCGAAAACGAGCTCCCGGTGAGCGAGGCGATCCGGATCCTGAAAGACATTCTGGACGCTCTCCAGTATGCCCATGCGCACAGGGTAGTGCATCGGGATATCAAGCCTGACAATGTGCTGATCACCGGTCGGCATGCCATGGTTACAGACTTCGGCGTGGCCAAAGCAGTGAGCGAGTCCAGCGAGATCGAAACGCTTACCTCTCCCGGCGTCGCGCTGGGGACTCCGGCCTACATGGCTCCCGAGCAGGCGGCCGCCGACCCCAACGTAGATCACCGCGCCGATATTTATGCCTTGGGCGCGCTGGCCTACGAGATGCTTACGGGTCGACCGCCGTTTACCGGCCACACCGCCCAAGCGGTCCTCGCCGCTCATCTTACCCAGTCGCCTGAACCGATCACCGCTCATCGGGCCACGGTGCCGGCCGCGCTCAACGCGATGATCCTGCGTTGCCTGGAGAAGAAGCCAGCCGACCGATGGCAACAGGCTGACGATCTGATTCCGCATTTGGATGCGTTGCTCACCCCGACCGTCGGCACGGCCCCGACCGCAACCCGGCCAGTTCAGGGAGTGGATATCCCGCGCGAGCGGGCCACGATCGCGGTGCTGCCGTTTGATAACCTGAGCGGTGACCCGAGCCAGGAGTATTTCGCAGACGGCATTGTAGAGGAAATCATCACCGGCCTGTCTCGGATCAAATGGCTGTTCGTCATCTCCCGTAATTCATCCTTCATCTACAAGGGCAAGCTGGTAGACGTTACAACCGTAGGCCGGGAACTCGGAGTGCGCTACGTGTTGCGGGGCAGTGTGCGCCGGTCCGGCGACCGGGTGCGTCTGACCGGACAGCTCGCTGAGACCAGCACCGCCGTGCATATCTGGGCCGATCGGTACGACGGCACACTGGGAGACATCTTCACACTGCAGGACCAGATGACCATGAGCGTGATCGGTGCCGTAGAGCCGACGCTTCGCAAGGCGGAAGTCGAGCGCGCTCGACGCAAGCGGCCGGAAAGCCTGGATGCTTACGATCTGTTCCTGCGTGCCCTTCCGCTCGCTGGAACCGCGATGCCGGAAGACGCAGAGAAGGCTCTTGGCCTCCTGGAGGAGGCGATCCGTCTCGAGCCGGACTACGCCGCGGCCCATGGCTTCATCGCCTGGTGCCATGAGCAGCGATACCTGCGTGCGGGACTTCATGCCGAAGCCCGAGAAGCAGCGCTCCGCCATGCTCACGCGGCGATCGAAACGGGCAGTGATGACGCCATGGCATTAGCGATGGGAGGCTTCGTCGTCGGGATCCTGGCACGGGACTATGACAGGGCGCTCGATGCCATAGGCCGTTCATTGGTGCTCAGTCCATCATCGGCCATCGCATTCGGCTTCAGCTCGATCATTCGGGTGTTGAAGGGCGAGGATCATACTGCGATCGAGCATGCCAGGATGGGGATTCGCCTCGGTCCCTACGACCCCCTGATATACCTGCCGTATGTCGGGCTTGCCTATGCGCACTTTTTCGCGGGAAACTTCGTGGATGCTGCTAGCGCGGCAGGTCGGGCGTCCGCTGCGAATCCACGGTTCAGTGTGCCCCGTTACCTGCACACGGCTGCGCTGGTCCGTCTCGGTCAGCTCGAGGAAGCACGGTCGCTGGCCAAGGTCCTCCTTGAGCTACAGCCTGGTTTCACCATTAGCGGCCTGGTTTCGGGCAATATCACAACCCGCGAGCGTATGGCCCAGCTGGCCGATGCGCTGGCAGAGGCAGGATTGCCAGCGTAAACCCCGCTCCAGTTGCCGCCTCACCCGCAGGCACGAGGGTGGAGGGGTTATTACCCTTCGCCCATGCAACGCCGTATCACCGCCTTCCATCAGGACCCGGAGCACCACTGGGTCGCCGACCTCGAGTGCGGCCACGGCCAGCACGTGCGCCACGACCCGCCCTGGCAGGTGCGGGAGTGGGTGCTGACGGAGGAGTCGCGGCGCGCCCACCTGGGCACGCCGCTCGATTGCGTGATATGCGACCGGGACCTTGCGGGGCTTTCCGAGGAAGCTGCGGGTCGGTATCGGGATGCCCGGCTGCAAGGCCTCTGTCACGATGGCGCGCTGGAGGTGGCGCGTGCCCAGGCTCGGTCCGATTGAAGAACCTGCCTACCCTTGCCCGTACGGCCGAGCCGGCACCGTCTTGAGATAGAGATGAATCGCCCGAAGCTCACGGTCGGTCATCCGGCCCATGAACTTCCAGGGCATGAACTCATTGATGGGGGTGCCGTTCGCCCGCTTCCCTTCCCGGAACGCTCGAAAGAAATCCGCTTCAGTCCAGGTGCCGATGCCGGTCGGTGTGAGGTTGGCGGCCGGCGGATCATCCGGCCCCCCGGCGAACTTCCCGCCGCTCAGGTTCTTCCCGTGACACACGAAACAGCCGCCGCTGGTGACCAGGTAGTGGCCGTACTCGACCGTCTCGCCTTCGGGCGGCATGGTGGGAACCGGCGCTTGGTGATCGATCTGCCGGGCCATGACGAGCGGGGCCTTGTTGGTGGCCACCAGCATGCGGCCAATGGGACCCAGCTCGGTCGGCGGAAGCACCCGGGTGACCGCGGGGACGGTCTTCAAGTAGGCGATGACTGCCGCAAGGTCCTCCGACCCCAGGTGGGCAAAGACATCGGATGGCATGAACAGGAGAGACTTTCCGTTCGGCCTGATGCCATGCCGGATGGCCCGCACCCAATCAGCATCGGTGTAACTGCCACCGACCCCGCCGGGGGTCAGATTGCTGGCGACGAACCGGCCGAACGGCATTCCGTCGATCACCACCCTGCCGGCCAGGTCTTCACCGTGGCAGTCGGCGCAGACCAGCCGGCCGGTGACCAGGTGCCGGCCCCGCTCGATCGATGTTGAATCAGACGGTATCGCCAGGGGTGCCGGGGTCACCGCATAGGTCTTGTTGAGGGCACGAGAGCTCAGGAAGTACAACGCGCCTAGACCCAAGACGATGAGCCCAAGAATGACGCCGAGGACAATGCCGATGCGGCGAATCAGTGTGCCGGCCATGGTAGTCGTGTTCCTGCAGGTGTGAGGGTTCAGCCTTCCGCTGCTATAATATTCCGTGGCGTGTCCCGGCGCCAGATTCATATTGGCCACCACCAGCATCATTTCCCGACAGGAAACTCCATGCTCGATCACATCAGTCTTCGGGTCGCCGACCAGGAGCGCAGCAAGAAGTTCTACGCCGCCGCGCTGGCGCCGCTGGGTTACACCCTTGCTATGGAGAGTTCTTCCGGGGCCGGGTTCCGGAAGGGATTCATTCCGGATTTCTGGGTCAAGCAGGGTGTGCCGCTGAACCAGGGCGCGCAGGCCGAGCTCACGGAGCTCCACAGCTGCGGTGGACCTTCGGTCCATGTTGCGTTCGCCTGTGATGACCGCCGAACAGTGGACGCATTCCATCGCGCCGCCCTGGCCGCCGGCGCCCGGGACAATGGGACGCCGGGACTACGTCCCAACTATCACCCCAACTATTACGGCGCCTTCGTGCTCGATCCTGACGGGTACAACGTCGAAGCGGTGTGTCACAAGGCTGAGTGAGCACACCGCTTCGCCCTGGTAATGACAGTACGTCCTCCATCCCCGAGCGGCCACCACTATTCACTACAGGTAGGCTTTTTCCCCGTGCAACGTTTCATCCAGTCCCTGCTCTTCATCCGCCGCCGTCACCTTGACCGCCGTGAACTTGTTGATCACCGCCAGCATGATGTAGGTAAACAGGAAGGCATAAAGCGCCGCGCCGATCACCGCGGCCACTTCCTTGACGAAGAACGACGAATCGCCGTGCATCAGTCCGTCGGCGCCGCCGGCGGGGTTCATCGCCTTGTAGGCGAAGACGCCGAGTGAGATGACGCCCACCACGCCGCCCACCCCGTGCACGCCCCAGACGTCCAGCGCGTCGTCCCAATGCAGCTTGTTCTTGAGCCAGATGGCGTAGTAGCAGATCACGCTGGCCAGGACGCCGATCAGAATGGCGGTGTTGGTCGTGACATAGCCGGCCGCGGGAGTGACCGCCGCGAGCCCCGCGATGGATCCGGTGAGCAGCCCCACAAACTTGGGTTTCTTTTCGATAATCCAGGCCAGTACCAGCCAGGTCATCGCGGCAAACGAGGCGGCGACGTCGGTATTGAGGAACGCGAGCGAGGTCACCGTGTCCACCTTGAGCTCGCTGCCGGCGTTGAACCCGTACCAGCCGAACCAGAGGAGCCCGGTCCCCAGCGCTACCAGCGGGATACTGTGCGAGCCTGCCTCCTGCACCCGTCGCCGGCCCACGTAAAACACCGCCGCCAGCGCCGCGAACCCTGCCGTGGCGTGCACCACGATGCCACCAGCGAAATCAAGCACGCCGTGCTTCTGGAGAATGCCGCCGCCCCAGACCATGTGGGCTACCGGGAAGTAGACCAGCAGCAGCCATGCCACCAGGAACATCAGGTAGGCCTTGAAGGTCACCCGGTTGGCAAAGGCGCCGGTAATGAGCGCCGGGGTGATCTGGGCGAACATCATCTGGTAAGCCACGAACACGATGAGCGGGATGGTCGGCGAGCCGGCGAACGGAGTGCTGGGGTCGACATTGTGGAGGAACGCCAGTTTGAAGTTGCCGATGATGCCCATGATGTCGGGGTTCGCGGCGTCACCGTAACTCCCGCTGAAGCACATCGTATATCCGACCGCCACCCAGAGCACGGTCGTGACGCCCATCGACACGAAACTCTGGATCATGATGGTCAGCACGTTCTTCCGGCCCACCAGCCCGCCGTAGAAGAAGGCGAGGCCCGGCGTCATCAGCATGACCAGGCTGGTAGAGACCAGCATGAATCCGATGTTTCCAGTATCCCAAGTCACAAAAGGCTCCTCGGCGAAGGACGGGGAGGGTGTGGATTGAAGGGAGTGAGGGGATGAAGGGATCCCTTCACTCCCCTCAATCTGTTGCGCGGGGACAGTATCCCACAGGCTGAGAAAAAGCGCCAGACCCCGGCGCGATAGGATGGAACTACGCCCGCTTGGGGTGTCGCGGGTTCGTCAGGTGCCAAAACTCCTGGTGTATTTGACCAGCACGCTGGTGCGCGCGGTCCCGGGCGCCGACGGTGTTGAACTCTGGCGGTCGAGGTTCTCCTGCTGGCCGTAGACGATCCACAGGTCATGCCCCTCGGCCATGTTGTAGCGAAGGCGCAGGTTCGCGGTTCCGACCCGGCCCACGCTGTTGGCCTGGAGCACGGCGATCAGCGATAGTCGCGGCGAGGCCGATGCGAAGACGCGCAACCGGGCCAGCTTGGTCCACTCCCGCTGGTCGCGCGACGGAAAGTTCAGCCGGTCCAGCTCCAAGTCGGCCGAGACTCGGAGATGGGCCGAGGCACGCCACTCCGGCGTCAGCACGGCTGAATACAGCGAGCCATCGTAGTAGTCGCCACCCCGCACGGAAGCGCCGACTACCGCGCGGGGTCCGTTCGGTGGCGCATAGGCCAGCTGAAGAGAGTTGGCGCGGTAACGGCCAGCGGGGATTGACGTCGCCGGCGTCGGGTCGAAGGTCTGCACCAGGTCGTCGTCCTGCCGGGTGGCGGTCAGCCTGGCGACCCCGCCGGTGGGCAGCTCGAGCGCCAGTCCCGCAGTGGTGGTGGCCGCGTCGAAGGTCGCGGCCGCATTGCGGTAGACCAGCGCCGTGTTCAGGCTGGCCCGCACGACGTGACCCGCGCTCGTCACCACTCGGCCGTACCCGATCTCGGCGAATGGGCGGATAGCGTCGGCCCGCTCTACGTACCCCAGGGCCGGCGTGTACCGGGCCCCGGTGGTCGCGACTGCCGCGCGGTACCAGAAGCTCCGGTTACGGCGCCGCTCCACTCTCAGCCGCAAGGCACCCCGCGGCAGCACGCCCTGGTCCAGACCCGGGCCGGGCTCGCCGGCGAGTACCGCGGCGGCGAAACTCGCGTAGTCGTCGCCACCCAGGTGCAGCTCGCCATCGGCACCGAGTGCCACCTGCGAAGAGTCGGGTGCAAGGCGGGACGTCGCCATGACACCGAGCCATGAACCCCGGTTGAAGGCGCCATGCCGCAAGCGCAACACGGCCAGGTTCTCGCGGTCTCCGCTTGGCCCCCGACCCATCTGGGCGTCGAAGATGCCGATATCCCACCCGGCGGCCCGGCCGACTACCCTGGCCCCGGCGAGCAACCGCACCGTTTCTCCGCCGGGCGTGAGACCGATGCGACGACTCTGGAACAGGAGGTCGGTCTCACCGGTCTTCACCTCGAAGGTACCGGCCCGTTCGACAAAGAACGGGCGCCGCTCGGGAAACAGCAGGGTGAAGCGGGTCAGGTTGACCCGTTGATCGTCCACTTCGGCCTCTGCGAAATCGGTGTTCGCCGTCAGATCAAGGGTCATGTTCGGCGTCACGGCCATCTTGAGGTCGCCGCCCACCTCGAAGCGGTCGTCCTCGATCCAGGGCGAGCGCACCGGGTCCGGAGCCCGGGAGCCTTCCATTCCGGCGACCGCGTACGGCGTGACCCGGAGACTGCGCACCGCCTTGATTCCCTCGACCGATACCCGCTGCATGTTGGAGGGCTTCCACAGGGCCAGCCCGCTGGTCGGCTCGATGGCGGGAAAGGTCACTCGCTCGTTGATGTGTGCCGTCAGGCGGTTCACGCTCAGCCCGAACTCGACCCGCCCGTCCCGGGTGGTGAAGCGGAGGGTGGAGAAGGGAATCCGGTACTCGGCGTGCCAACCCTGCTGGTCCCGCCGGGTTGCAACTTCCCACACTCCGTTCCAGGCCGGGCTGAGCGAAGCGTCGCTCTGGGCGTCGTTGCTGATGCTCCAGTCATTGCGCTGGCCGCCCGGCGTAGTGCTGAAGGAGACCGCGTTCTGCCGATCGCCGAAGGTGTCCAGGACGACGTTAACGAAGTCCCCCGCCGCATCGTCATCGCGAATCATGGAGCTGGCGCGGATCCCGCCGGGATGGGTCTCCCACGCATCTACCACGACGTACAACGCGTCCTCATCGTAGCCGATGCGGGCTTCGGTTTTCTCGGCCGGGGTGCTCCCGTAGGCCGGGAGGTAGACAGTGAGCGGAAGTGGGGCGATCACGCGCCAGGCGTCGTCGTCACTCCGGCCGTCGACCCGTATCGGGCCGGCGAGACGGGGAAGCCGCCAGGCGGTCTGCCGATCGACGGGGGGCTGAGCCGGCGGCGCAGCGAGCTGCTGAGCCTTCGCCGGCACCGCCACGAGCAGCAGTGCGGCCCAGGCGGCGGCCCTGGCCGGAGACACGACGTTGCGTTTCCCGGTCGGCTCGGCGCTCGCGCGGCGCATGATCCAGGCCCCGGCGACGCATACCGTTCCACCCAGCACCGACAGCAGCGCCACGTGCTCGCCCCGCAGCACTACGCCGAGAATCAGCGCGACGGGCGGAATGAGAAACGCCGTCGCCGAGGCCCGGGTGGCGCCCAGCCGTCCCGACGCCATCGTCATCACAACGTGGGCGACGCCGGTGCCCAGGGCACCCAGAGCGAGGAGCGACAGCACCGGTCCCACCGACCACTGCGCCTGGACCACGTCGCGGAATCCGAACGGCAGTGTGAGCAGCAGTGCGACCGCCTGCGCCCGCCAGATTACCGGCAGTGCGCCGTACTTCAGTTGCAGGGGACGCGCGATGTTGGGTGCGAAGCCGTAGGACACCACGGCGGCCACCACCATCAGCACACCGGCCGCGCTGCTCGGCTCGCCGATGGTCGGGAGCGCCATCAGCACCGCGCCCACCAGGCCCACCGCCAGTCCGGCGGTGATTCTCCCCGACGGCAGGCGGCGCGCGAGCGCCGACGCGATCACGGCCGCCGACAGGGGCACGGCCCCGTTGAGCATTCCCGCCAGCGCCGACGAAATCCGCTGCTCGGCGAAGGGGAACATGCTGAGGGGGAAAGCCATCCACAGGACGCCGAGCCACGCGACCTTGCCCCAGTCGCCCCTCTCGATCGGGCGCCAGGCCGGCCGGAAGAGCGCCAGCGCCGCGAACCCCACCGCGATGCGTACGACGGTTACACCCATCGGGCCCATGGCCCGAAGGCCTTCGGCGATGAAGAGAAACGAGGCACCCCAGATCAGGCCGGGGACGGCTATCAGCAGCCAGTCCGCGGCGGCGACTGCTTCAGGCGGATGACTTTCGCGCTGTGCCACTGTTACCTCTTCGAATCCGGGGTGTCGTTGCTTCAGGGACGGTGCAGTCACGACGCGAATGTGGTGAGATTCCCTGGAGTCGGCCACCGAAAAATGACCTTCGAACTGAGAAGCGTTCTCCAGTCGAGCAGGGCCCGGAGACCATCACGTCGTGCTTGACTTGGCAGGAAAGCTGAGTTAGAACTGGTAACTACACCAGAGCCAGTGGAGGATATAAAACCTTGACCAGTTTGGGTGTGGAACTGCTGCTTTCGGTCAGCCGGAACAGTGGGCGGTCCCTCGGTCGCCAGATCGAGGACCAGTTACGGCGCGGCATCAGGATCGGCACCCTCAAGCGAGGCACCCGAGTGCCTTCCACTCGCGACCTGGCACTCCAGCTCGGAGTTTCGCGTCCAATCGTAGTTGCTGCCTACAGTCAGCTCGCGGCCGAGGGTTACCTGGTCCTCAAGCAGGGAAGGCGTCCGAGAGTGTCGGGTTGCGTCGGACCGTGCCGGGAGCCGTCCGCGAAGCGTCCGGTTCCAGCGTCGCGCCCGCACTTCGACTTTGGGGTTGGAACTCCCGACCTGTCGGCCTTTCCCCGGAGCGCCTGGCTGCGCTCGTTACGCGAGGCGCTGACCCACATGCCGCACGAGGAACTGGGTTACGGAGATCCGCGTGGTGTCGAGGGGTTGCGGCGGGCGCTGGCGGAGTACCTGGGAAGGGTGCGGGGACTGGTGACAGACGTTGAGCAGGTCGTCGTCACGAGCGGTTACGCGCAGGGACGCGTCCTGGTGTGCGAGGCGCTCCGGACCATCGGCAGGAAACGGGTCGCCATCGAGGATCCCGGCAACCCGGCCGCTCGTGACGCCGTATTGCAGGCCGGTCTTGAGCTGGTCGCGATCCCGGTGGATCGCGACGGAATCCGGGTCGACGTATTGACGCGATCCGGCGCCGACGTCGTCATCCTGACCCCGGCCCACCAGTTTCCGACCGGCGCGGTGCTGTCGGGCGAGCGCCGGGCCGGAATCCTCGGCTGGCTGCGCGAGCACGACGCGATCGTGGTCGAGGACGACTATGATGCCGAGTACCGCTACGATCGCGCGCCGGTGGGCGCGCTCCAGGCTCACCAGCCGGAACGCATCGTGTATGCCGGCACCGCGAGCAAGACTCTCGCGCCGGCGTTACGCCTTGGCTGGTTGGTCGTACCGCCGGTCCTGCTTGAAGCGGTCGCTGCGGCTCGGCGTCGGGCCGACCTGGGCGGACCGCGCATCGAACAGTATGCGTTCGCTGATTTTCTGAACCGCGGTGAACTGGATCGCCATTTGCGCCGGCAGCGCGCCAGCTATCGGGCGCGGCGAGACGCACTGCTGCTCGGGCTGAAAGAAGCACTACCCGAAGCCACCATCTTCGGGATCTGTGCTGGCCTCCACGCGACGGTCGGGCTGCCGGAGTCCGACAATGAGCAGGCGATCCAGGAGGAAGCGAAGCAGCGCGGGATCGCGGTGACCATCATGGCCAAGCACCGCATCAAGGCCCGTGGCGGACCCCCGACCCTGCTGCTCAGCTACGCCCGGGTGGACGAACCAACCATCCGAGCCGGTATCAAGCAGCTCGCCGCCGCCATTCGCGCCGTGCGTCGCCGGGCGGCCATGGGCTGACTGCATTGCCGCACCAGCCCCGCTCTGCGACCTTGCCCCGAAAGCTTCTCCCCCGCATTCTAAGGTCGTGAAACTCGCACACTTAGCGGATGCCCACCTGGGGTTCCGGCAATACTACCGCCAGACCTCCAATGGGATCAACCAGCGCGAGGCGGACGTCGCCAACGCGTTCCGCCGGGCGATTGACGGCATCATCGCCGCCCGCCCCGATGCGGTGCTCATCGCGGGCGACCTGTTTCACTCGGTTCGGCCCACCAACCAGGCCATTCTCTTCGCCTTCGGCGAGCTGCAGCGGCTGCGGCACGCCCTGCCCGACGCCCCGGTCGTCCTGATCGCCGGGAACCACGACACCCCGCGCTCCACCGAGACCGGAACCATCCTCAAGCTGTTCGAAACCCTCGGTGTCGATGTCGTCCCCGACGATGCCCGGCGCTTGAGCTATCCGAGGCTCGATCTGAGCATTCTCGCCGTGCCGCACGGCGCCTTGTTCCAGGTTCCCCGTCCGGACCTGGAGCCGGCCGGACCCGAGAAGCGCCAGGTTCTCCTGATCCACGGCAAGCACGAGGGACTGCCCTACGCCGAGCACGGGATGGCGGAGTACAGCGGGGCCTTGCTGACCGACCTGGACTTGAAGCGGGGGAACTGGAACTACGTGGCCCTGGGCCACTACCACGTGCGCATGGAAGTCCTGCCTCATGTCTGGTACAGCGGCGCGCTCGATTACGTCAGCAGCAATCCCTGGGGCGAACTCAAGGACGAAAACTTCCGCCGGGTCCCGGGCAAGGGTTGGCTGCTGGTGGACGTGGACAGCGGCAAGGCGGAGTTCCAGCCGGTACCTGGTGCGCGCCGGGTGATGGACCTGGACCCGATCCAGGCGGCCGGCATGACGGCGACCGAGATCGACGCGGAGATCGCGGAACGGGTGGCGGGAATCTCCGGAGGGCTCACCGACCAGGTCGCGCGGCTGGTCGCGTACAATGTGCCCCGGCACCTCGGCCGCGAGCTGAACCACGCGGTGATTCGCACGCTCAAGTCCCAGGCGTTGCACTTCCAGCTCGATCTCCGCCGGCCCGAATACCAGCGCGAGGTCGGGCTGGGCGAGGGCGGCCGTCGCCAGGCCCTGCCGGAAATCGTGACCGGGTACCTCACGAAGCACCCGCTGCCTCCCGATCTCGACCGGGGAACCTTCGTGAAGCTGGGGCTCGAGGTCCTGGCCGAGGCGCAGGGCGAGGCGCCGGAGCGCTGATGCAGATCCAGCGCGTGAAACTCGTCAACTTCCGGCAGCACGAAGACACCGAGCTGGTCCTGGGCGCCGGCCTCACCGGCATCATCGGGCCCAACGGGGCGGGGAAGACCACGATCCTGGAAGCGGTCGCCTGGGCGATCTACGGCATGCCGGCCGCCCGGGGCAGCCGGGAGTCGATTCGCCGCCGCCGCGCGCCGGCTCGCTCAGCGGTCCGGGTGGAACTGGACTTCTCGCTGGGCGCGCACCAGTATCGCGTGGTCCGCGGGCTCAATAACGCCGAGCTGTTCCAGGACCTGGAGACCGCTCCGATCGCGGTGTCGCTGGGGACGGTGACCGAGAAGCTCACCCGGATGCTGGGCATGACCCGGGAAGAATTCTTCAACACCTACTTCACCGGCCAGAAGGAGCTGGCGGTCATGTCCGCGATGACCCCGATGGAGCGGGCCAAGTTCCTCTCCCAGGTGCTGGGCTACGAGAAGCTCCGCGCGGCGCAGGAAATCCTCCGCGATCGCAAGAGCCTGCTGCGCGGCCGGCTCGATGCCCTGGAGTCGACCCTGCAGGATACCCAGGAGATGGAAGCGGACGAAAACGCCGCCAAGGCGCGCATCAACAACACCCGCGACCAGGCGACGAAGGCGGGGGAACGGCTCCAGGCGGCGAGCCAGCAGGTGGACGGATTGAAGCCCAGGCTGGAGGCGATGCAACGGCTCAAGCAGCTGGTGGCCGAGCTGCATGGCGATCTCAAGCTGGCCGATCACAAGGTGAGCGAGGCCCGGGAGCGGCACGGGCAGCTGGACCGGCAGCTGGTCGAAGCGATCGCGGCGCGCGACAAGGTTCGGCCGCTGCTCGAGAAACTGAAGCCGATGCCCGCGCTCAAGGCCGAGGCCGAGAAGCTGGAGGCGATGGAACGCGCGGTGATGGCCCGGAAGGGGTACGAGGACCAGCTGGCCGACCTGCGCGGCCGGTTCAAGGTGGCGCAACAAAAACTGGCGAAGACGCCGGATCCCGCCGAGCTCAAGAAGGAGGAGAAGGAGCTGGAGAAGGCGCAGAAGGCGCTCGCCCGGCTGCAGGGCGAGGTCGAAGAGATGCGCACCGTGTGGGTGCGGGACCTCCAGGACGCCAAGACCAAGCGCCAGGGCCTGGTGGACCAGTACCAGGAGTTCAAGGAACAACGGGATCGGATCGTGAAACTGGGACCCGATGGGGCCTGCCCGACCTGCACCCGCCCGCTCGGCAAGGAGTTCACCAATGTGCTCGGCGTCCTGGAGCGGCAACTGGAGCTGGTGACGGAGAACGGAACTTTCTACAAGAAGCGGATCGACCAGTTGAGTAAGGTCCCGGCCGAATTGACCAAAGGCGAGAAGGCGCGGGACAAGGCGGACAAGGATATCCAGGTGCGGAGCGAGAAGCTGGGGCAGTCGAGGGCGGTGGCCGAGGAAGCGGCCGGGCTGCGGAAAGAATCCGACCAGCTGAAGAAGAAGATCGCCGAGTTGGAGGCGAGTCTCGCAGCGTCGGCGGTTCCCTACAACCAGGGTCGCCACACCGAGGTGCGCCGCCTGGTCAATGCCCTGGAAAGCACCGCGCTGGAAGCCGCCCGGCTGACCGGCCTGGCGGAACGGGCCGAGGGCCTGGTCAAGGAGGCGGAAGCGGCGGAACGGAGTCTCTCGGAGCGGGAGGAGAATGCGCGGCTGCTCAAGGAAAAGTTGGAGGACCTGGGCTACCGGGAGTGGGACTTCACCGCGCTGCTGTCGGACATGGAGATTGCCGAGAAGGCACGGCGCGAGGCCGAGGTCAACGCAACCCGGCTCAAGGCCGAGCTGGCCGCCGCGGAGGAAGGGCTGGCCGCCGTCGCCAGGCGGCGCGAGGAGCGGGCGCGGCGGGAAAAGGAAGCCCGGGCGGTCTCGGTCGACCTGGCGCTCAACGCCGAGGTGGACCGGGCCTTTGCCGGTCTCAGGACCGAGCTCAACGCCACCCTTCGGCCGGACCTCTCGGACAGCGCTTCGGACCTCTTGCGCGACCTGTCGGGGGGGCGCTATTCCGAGCTGGAGCTGGACGAGGATTACGCCGCCACGATCGTGGAGGACGGCGAGCCCAAACCGGTCATCTCGGGCGGTGAGGAAGACCTGGTGAACCTGGCCCTCCGGCTGGCGATCAGCCAGATGATTGCCGAGCGCGCGGGGCAACCGCTCTCGATGCTGGTGCTGGACGAGATCTTCGGTTCCCTGGACGAGGATCGCCGGCTGTCGGTCCTGGAGCTGTTGCGGGGGCTGGCGGACCGCTTCCCGCAGGTCATACTCATTACCCATGTCGAATCGGTGCGGGAAGGATTTGACCGGGTGATCCGTATTTCGTACGATTTGAACCGGGGAACGGCGGTGGCACGGGAGGACAGCGGAGGACTTGATGGCCTGGCTGCCTGAGCGGGGGATCCGGGGTCCTGAACGGCCGACGATGCGGGACATCGAGCCGCTCAACCGGATCTTTGCGGAGGCGTTCACCGATCGCTACCGGCGCGACGGGCTGGTGGGAGTGCGAGTTCCCCATCTCAATCCACTGGTGTGGCGCTACGCGATCGAAGACGCCGGCGCCGGCGCCATGTTGTGGCGGGACGGCGATGGGCGGCCCGTGGCGTTCAACATGGTGCACCACTCGGGCACCGAAGGCTGGATGGGCCCGCTCGCGGTCCGGCCCGACCGGCAGAACGAAGGGCTGGGCAAGACGATCGTGCGGGCGGGGCTGGACTGGCTTCGCGGCCACGGCGCCCGGACCATCGGGCTCGAGACCATGCCGCGCACGGTGGATAACATCGGGTTCTATAGCCGGCTGGACCTGGTCCCCCGCTACCTCACAGTCACCCTGACCCGCGACGTTCCCCGTAAGCCGGTCGCGATGGGCGAGCTCCTGTCGAGCAGCGGGACCGATTACCTGCGGGTGCTGGCCGAGTGCCGGGAGCTGACCAAGCGACTGGTGCCCGGCGTGGACTTCACCCGCGAGCTGCAACTCACCGGCGACCTCCAGATCGGCGATACCACCCTGGTCCGGAAAGACGGCCGGCTGATCGGCTTCGCGCTCTGGCACTCGGCGCCGCTGGCCGAGGGGCGGCCCCGGGACGAGGTGCGGGTGCTCAAGCTGGTGGCCGAGAACCTGGACGCATTCGGCAGCGTCATCCAGGGAGTGCAGGCGGCCACGCTGGGCGAGGGGCTGAGGCGGATCTCGGTGCGCTGCCAGACCAGCTTCGCGGACGCGTACGGTCACCTGGTCGCGGAAGGCTTCCGGGTGCACTGGACTGATTTGCGGATGACGCTGGCGGGATTCGGGGAGCAACCGCCGGAGACGGGCGTGGTGTGGTCGAACTGGGAAATCTAGGGATTGAAGGGATTGAGGGGATTGAGGGGATTGAGGGAATTGAAGGAACTGAAAGGGGGACACATGAGGGTCTCGCGTTTGATCGGCCTGGTACTGGTCCTGGTTCTCGTCGCCTCGATCAATGCCAATGCCCAGGGAAAGAAGACCACCACCAGTCGTGACTCGACCGTTGGCGTCAGCATGGCGCCTCCGAATATGGCCGCGATGATGGACTCCATTGGCCCCGTGTTTTCCACCGTGATGGGTGGCATGTACGGCGGAATTATCGATTACCTTGCCCGGCCGGAGACCGCCGCCAAGCTGGCCACCTTTGCCAAGAACTATTTCGACGAGCTGATCAAGCGGGGATTCACCCGGGAGGAAGCGCTTCTGCTGGTGCGGGGAGTGGGAATTCCGGGGCCTATGGGACGCTAGGTCCCGGGGTCGCGGCGAAGTCAGGTGACTTCTGATAGGCCGTGAGCACCTGCTGACCCACCATCTTCACCAGGATCGCGATCGGCACGGCGAGCACCAGGCCCACGAATCCCAGCACCGCCCCGCCGATCGTTAGCGCGAGCATGATCGAAAGCGGGTGCAGGCCGGACGAGTCGCCCACGATCTTGGGACCGGTGATGCTGCCGTCGATGAACTGCACCACGCCGTACACCAGCACCACCCGCCACAAACCGCCGATCGGGTCGGCCATTGTCAGCGCGACGACCAGGGCCGGCACCGCCGAAAGCACGATCCCCACGTACGGAATGATGTTGAAGATGCCGGACGTCACGCCCAGGAGCAGCGCGTTAGGCACACCGAGCAGCATGAGGCCTGCGGTGGTGAGGATCGCTACGATGGCGGCCTCGATCAGCTGGCCCCGGATGAAGCCGCCCAGCGCCTTGTCGTAACGGCCGAGAAAGGCGACCCACTCCCCGCGCTTGCCCGGGGGCATGAGGCTCTCCAGCCGCTCCAGCATGCTCTTCCAGTCCCGGAGCAGGTAGTATGTCACCACCGGTGTCACCACCAGGTAACCCAGCAGCCCGAGCACGCTCCACAGGTGCTTGATCAGCGACCATCCCCAGTTCCAGGCCCGGCGCATGATGGTGTCGCCGTTGTCCTGGAGCATCCGGCCCAGTTGCTCTGGTGAGAGATTCTGCAGCCACAGGCGCTGGTCGTCGTTGAGGAACCGGATGGTGAGGGCCCGGTCGCGCACGCCCTCCAGCACGCCGATCAACTTCTCGCCGAACTGGGGCAGCCGGTCCACCAGTTGACCGGTCTGGTCCCACATCTGGGGCAGGGTGACCGACACCAGGACGACCAGCAGCACGATGATGGGAAGGACCGCGCCCAGGATGGCCATGCTGCGCCGGGCGCCGCGGGATTCGACCCACGCCACCACCGGCGCGAACAGGTAGGCCAGGATGAAAGCCAGGAGAAATGGCCCCAGCAGCGCCGAGTAGCGATAGAAGAACCAGGCGACGAGCAGCGCCGCCGAGGCCACCAGGATGCGGCGGATGTCCGGGCGTTTCCGGAGCGGCCACAGCACCAGCAGAATGAGCGGGAAGACCACCAGGGGGGCCAGGATCTCCCGCACCGACACCAGCATGACCCCGAAGAGGAGCAGGGCCAGCGCGGGGAGCGGGAAGAACCGGCCAGGGGCGGGCGGCATAGGCTAAAGTTACGTGCTACATTCCAGCAGCACCACTTGAGCCTGTCTCACCCCAATCCTGGTCCCGCCATGACCACCTCGGCCCCGACGGCTGTTTCCCGGACCCAGCTGAACCTTACACTGGCCATTGCGGTGCTCTGCCTGGTTGCCTGGGTGCTGGTGGCGTTCGTGACTCCGGTGGGGATTGGCCAGGTCCACCTGTTGCTGGGCGCTGGCGTGACGCTCTACATCAGGTGGTACGCATTGCGGAACCAATAAGGGCGTAAGCAGTAAGCAGTAAGGAGTAAGCAGTAAGCAGTAAGCGGGCATTGGTCGCGGCTATTCCGATGCGTGGGGTCGTCCTATTTGCAAGAATCG
>DASYPP010000103.1:0-19149 GCA_036006525.1 Gemmatimonadales bacterium | reverse complement strand
GGGGACAACGTGCAGATGACGATCGAGCTGATCACGCCGATCGCGATGGACGAGGGGCTGCGCTTCGCGATCCGCGAAGGCGGCCGGACCGTCGGCGCCGGCGTGGTGACCAAGATTCTCAAATAAGGTGACGGGTACCGGATACCGGGACGGCGCCACCGACCCAGGACCCAGTACCCCGTACCCAGTACCTAAGGATTGCATATGGCCGGTAAAATCCGAATCAGGCTTAAGGCATTCGACCACGTGGTTCTCGACCAGGCGGCGGCTGACATCGTGCGCACCGCGGAAAAGACCGGCGCCCAGGTGTCGGGGCCGATTCCGCTCCCGGTCAAGATCGAGCGCTGGACCGTGCTCCGGAGCCCGCACATCGACAAGAAGAGCCGGGAACAATTCGAGCTCCGCACCCACAAGCGGCTGCTGGACATCAGCGATTCCCGTCCCCAGACGGTGGACGCGCTGACCAAGCTGGACCTGCCGGCCGGCGTGGACGTCGAGATCAAGGTCGAATAGCCATGGCAACAGGACTGATCGGGCGCAAGCTCGGAATGACGCGGGTATTCACCGAAGACGGCACCTCGGTGCCGGTGACGGTGATCGAAGCCGGCCCCTGCCGGGTGACCCGGGTACGGGAGTCCGGCATTCAGCTGGGCTTCGGCAGCCGGCGCACTTCGCTGGTGAGCAAGGCCCAGATGGGCCACTTGAAAGCCGCCGGCCTGGAGACCTCGCCCCGGCTGCTCCGGGAGTTTCCGGTCGGCGACAGCGTCCCCAACCCGGGCGACGAAGTCACGGTGCAGATCTTCGCCCCGGGCGAAATCGTGAAGGTGACCGGCCGCAGCAAGGGCCGCGGGTTCCAGGGCGTGGTGCACCGGCACGGCTTCGGCGGCGGCCCGGCGACCCACGGCAACACCCGGCACCGGAAGCCGGGCTCCATCAGCCCCGGTACCGACCCGTCCCGCGTAATCAAGGGTAAGAAGATGCCCGGTCACCAGGGCGACCGGCGGCATACCGAGCTGGGACTGACCGTGGTCAAGATCGACAGCGATCGCAACCTGCTCTTCGTGCGGGGCGCGGTGCCCGGCTCCAAGAATGGGATCGTGATTATCGCGAAACAGGGAGGCAAGGGCCGTTATGCTTGAGGCTCCGCATTTCTCGCCCGCCGGCAACCGGCGCGACGCGGCCTTCGCCCTGCCGGGCGAGTACTTCGACGGGGACGTGAACCAGCCGGTGCTGCACCAGGCGGTGAAAACCTTCCTGAACAACCAGCGCCAGGGCACGGCCTCGACCAAGACCAGGAGCTTCGTCTCCGGCGGCAACCAGAAGCCGTGGAAGCAGAAGGGCACCGGGCGCGCGCGACAGGGCTCGATCCGGGCTCCGCACTGGCGGGGCGGCGGCATCGTGTTCGGCCCCCATCCGCGCGACTATCGCAGCGACATTCCCAAGAAGGTGCGCCAGCTGGCCCGCCGCTCGGCGCTGAACGCCCGCGCCTCCGAGGGGTCCATGTTCGTGGTCGAGCAGCTCCAGTTCGACGCGCCGAAGACCGCGCGGCTGGTCGAGCTGCTGCACCGCCTGGGCGTGGCGGAACGGAAAGTCCTGCTGCTCACCAACGGCAACAACGGCAACGTGTTCCTGAGCGGCCGCAACATCGCCGATCTCCGGATCATGAACTACCAGGAAGCATCGGCGTACGACGTGCTCTGGGCCGAAGTGGTGGTGGCGGAGCAGGGCGCCATTACCGGCGAAGTGCCCACGGTGAGCGAGGACGCCAGCTCGCTGGATACCAGGACGCCGCGCGCCAAGCGGGAGCCGGCTTCGGCCCGGACCAAGAAGAAGGCGGCCCGGGCGGCCAGGGCTGAAGCCGAGGCAGCGCCGGTCGCGAAGAAGAAAACCGCGAAGGCCAAGGTGAAGGCGAAGGCTCCAGCGAAGAAGGCCAAGGCGAAGAAGGCCGGAAAGACCACGGCCAAGAAGCCGGCGGCGAAAAAGGCCCCGAAGAAGAAGGGTGGTAAATAATGGCCTCGCTCCACGAGATCGTCGTGCGGCCGGTGGTGACCGAGAAGAGCTCGGCCGCCTACCAGCTCAGGAAGGAATACGCCTTCGAAGTGCATCCCGAGGCGAACAAGTACCAGATCCGGGAAGCGCTGCAGAAGCTGTTCGGCGTCACCGTGACCGATGTTCGCACCATGCAGATGCGGCGCAACGAAGTGACCCGGGGCCGGAGCCGCGGAACCACCGCGCGCTGGAAGAAGGCCATTGTCACCCTCAAGGAAGGCGATTCGATCGCCGTGTTCGAGGGCTAAATGAGCATCAAACAGTTCCGCCCGGTGACCCCGGGAACCCGTTTCCGGATGGTGTCGGGCTTCGACGAGATCACCCGGTCGACCCCGGAGAAGTCGCTGCTGGAGCCGCTGCGCCAGCAGGGCGGCCGCAACAACCAGGGCCACGTGACGGTGCGCTACCGGGGCGGCGGCCACAAGCGGATGTACCGCAAGATCGACTTCAAGCGGGACAAGTTCGGCATCCCGGGCAAGGTGTCGGAGATCGAATACGATCCCAACCGCACCGCCCGCATCGCGCTGATTGTGTATCCCGACGGCGAGAAGCGCTACATCCTGCATCCCAAGGGCCTGAGCCAGGGCGACACCGTGGTGTCGGGTCCCGGCTCCGACATCCGGACCGGGAACGCGGTGCCGTTGTCCGAGGTCCCGCTGGGCACCTCGGTGCACAACGTGGAGCTCAAGATCGGCAAGGGCGGCCAGATGGCGCGCAGCGCCGGGGCCTCGGTGTCGGTGGTGGCCAAGGAAGGCGACTACGTCACCGTCCGCACCCGGAGCACCGAGATCCGGAAGATCCACGGCCGCTGTCTCGCCACGATCGGCGAAGTGGGCAATTCGGAGCACGAGCTGATCTCGATCGGCAAGGCGGGCAAGAACCGCTGGCTGGGCCGGCGCAGCGCGGTGCGCGGCGTCGCCAAGAACCCGGTCGATCACCCGCTGGGCGGCGGCGAGGGCAAGAGCTCGGGCGGTCGTCCGCCGGTGTCGCCATGGGGCAAGCCGGAAGGCGTGAAGACCCGGCATCCGAAGAAGAAGAGCAACCGCCTTATTGTGCGAGGTCGCAAGCGGGGTAAGGCAACGACGTAGCATATGGCCTATGGCAAGAGAACCTGTTGCCATATGCCGTACGCCATAAGCTATAGGCGCTCACCGAGGACTTTATGTCGCGCAGTGTCAAGAAAGGCCCGTTTGTTCAGGAAGCCCTGCTCACCAAGGTGCAGATCCTGAACAGCAAGAACGACAAGAAGGTGGTCAAGACCTGGAGCCGGTCGAGCACCATCCTGCCCGAGTTCGTGGGCCACACCTTCGCGGTGCACAACGGCAACAAGTTCGTGCCGGTGTACGTCACCGAGAACATGGTGGGCCACAAACTGGGCGAATTCGCGCCCACCCGGCTGTTCCGGGGCCATAGCGGCAAGCTGGTCGCGGACAAGAAGGCGAAGCCGGAGGAGACGAAGTAATGGAAGCCCGGGCCATTCAGCGGCTGGTGCGCCAGTCGCCCCGCAAGATGCGGCTGGTCATCGATCTCATCCGGGGCAAGGATGTGAACGAAGCCTACGCCATCCTCAAGTTCAACAAGAAGCTGGCGGCCAGGCAGATCGCCAAGACGCTGCGCTCGGCGGTCGCCAACGCGGAACAGAAGGCGCTCAAGGACAACGCCAGTTTTGACGTGGACCGCCTGTACGTGAAGAAGGCCATCGTGAACATGGGCCAGCCGCTCAAGCGCTTCACCGCGGCCGCCCAGGGCCGGGCCACCCCGATCCGGAAACGCACCAGCCACGTGGAAATCATGGTCGACCAGAGGGAGGCCGAGTAATGGGCCAGAAGACTCATCCAGTCGGGTTCCGGCTGGGCATCGTCAAACAGTGGAAGTCGCGCTGGTTCGCGACCAAGGACATGCCGGCGCTGCTCAAGGAAGACGAGCTGATCCGGAAGTACCTGAAGGCGCGGCTGGGTCACGCGGCGATCGCGGAAGTGCACATCGACCGGCGGCCCGGCAAGGTCACGGTGACGATCCATACCGGCCGGCCCGGCGTGGTGATCGGCAAGCGGGGCGCCGAGGTGGACAAGCTGCGCGACGAGCTGGCCCAGCTGACCGGCAAGGACTCGGCGGTGAACGTCGAGGAGATCAAGCGGCCCGAGCTGTCGGCCCAGCTGGTGGGCGACAACATCGCGCACCAGATCCAGCAGCGGATCTCGTTCCGCCGCGCCATGAAGCGCGCGGTGCAGAGCGCCATGCGGATGGGGGCGCAGGGCATCAAGGTGCGGACGGCGGGCCGGTTGGGCGGCGCCGAAATCGCGCGGACCGAGGGCTACCACGAGGGCCGGGTGCCGCTGCACACGCTGCGGGCCGACATCGACTACGCCACCTCGACCGCCAACACCACGTACGGCACTATCGGCATCAAGGTCTGGATCTTCAAGGGTGAGATCATCGAAGACCTGGCCGGCCGGACGTACAGCACGGGAGCCTGAGGCATGCTGGCGCCGAAGCGAGTCAAGTTCAGAAAGATGTTCAAGGGCCGGACCCGGGGCATTGCGACCCGCGGGAACACCGTGTCCTTCGGAGAATTCGGGCTCATGACCATGGAGCCGGGCTGGATCTCCAACCGGCAGATCGAGGCCGCCCGGGTGGCCATGACCCGCGAGATGAAGCGCGGCGGAAAGGTCTGGATCCGGATTTTCCCCGACAAGCCCATCACGAAAAAGCCCGCGGAAACGCGAATGGGGAAAGGCAAGGGAAATCCGGAAGGCTGGGTCGCGGTGGTGCGACCCGGACGGATTCTCTTTGAGATCGAAGGCATCGCGGAGGACCTGGCCAAGAAGTCGCTGGCGCTGGCCCAGGCGAAACTTCCGCTCAAGACCAAGTTCGTGAAGCGCCTGGAGATATGAGCATGAAAACCAACGAGCTGCGAGACCTGTCGCTGGAGGATCTCCAGGGCAAGCTGGCCGAGTTGTCGGAGGAGCAGTTCCGGCTCCGCTTCCGGTCGGCGACCGAATCGATTGAGAACCCGATGCAGTTCCGGGCGATTCGCCGGGACATCGCGCGGATCAAGACCATCCTCGGCGAGCGCAACAAGGCCCAGGCGTAATAGGCGGTAAGGCGGCAGGGCGGTAGGGCGGTAAGACGGTAGGCAGATCAGGGAGTTTTCAAGTATAGGTGCGGCTGGGCAGGAAGGTCGGTTGAGAGGCGGTCTTACCGCCTTACCGCCTTACCGTCTTACCGCCAACGGGGACGACAAATGGCTGACGAGCAGCAGGCAGCAGGCGAGAGGCAGCGCCGGAAGGTGCGGACCGGCGTGGTGGTGAGCGACAAGATGACCAAGACGGTCACCGTCGAGCTTACCCGCCGCATGGCCCACCCGGTCTACGGCAAGTCGGTGGTGCGGAGCAACCGGGTCAAGGCCCGCAACGAGCACGAGGCCAAGACCGGCGATACCGTGCGCATCATGGAGACCCGTCCGCTGGCCAAGACGGTCAACTGGCGGGTGTTCGAGATCGTGGAGCGCGCCAAATAGAGGCGGACGAGGCGGACAAGGCGGTCGAGCCGGTCACAGCATCCTGTTGACCGCCCTGACCGCCCCGACCGCCCTGACGAGGATGCAATGATTCAGCAAGAGACGATAGTGAAGATCGCCGACAACTCGGGAGCCCGGCGGGCCCTGATCATCCGGGTGCTGGGCGGCAGCAAGCGCCGCTACGCCGGAGTGGGCGACCGGGTCGTGGTCGCCATCAAGGACGCCATCCCGACCGGCCAGGTGAAGAAGGGCGACGTGGCCAAGGCGGTCATCGTGCGCACCGCGAAGGAGACCCGGCGCAAGGACGGGTCCTACATCCGGTTCGACGAGAACGCCGCGGTGCTGATCGACGACAAGGGCGAGCCCCGGGCCACCCGTATTTTCGGCCCGGTCGCCCGCGAGCTCAGGGAGAAGCGGTATATGAAGATCGTCTCGCTGGCGCCGGAGGTCCTGTAGCATGAAGCCCCTGGTCTATAAGAAAGCGCGGCGGCGGCCCAGGAGCACCGCGCCGGTCCGGATCCGGATCGCGATCACCAAGGGCGACACGGTGCAGATCATGTCGGGCGAGGAGAAGGGCAAGCGCGGCAAGGTGCTCCGGGTCGCGCCCAAGAGCGGCCGGATCACGGTGGAAGGCATCAACATCGTGAAGCGGCATACCCGCGCCAGCCAGAGCGGTGAGGGCGGCATCATCGAGCGGCCGGCGCCGATCCATCATTCGAAGGCGATGCTGATCGACCCCAAGAACGGGATTCCCACCCGGGTCCGCCGCCGCAAGGACAAGGATGGCACGGTGGAACGGATTGCGATCAAGTCGGGTGAGCCGATCCCCCGGGTTCGATAATTGTAGGGGTCGATCTGAGATCGACCCGTGAACGGAACACAGAGGACGCATATGGCCGAAGACGTCAAGGAGAAGAAGCCGCCCAAGGGGCCGCCTCCGAACCAGGAAAAGAAGAAGAGCAAGGAGAAGGTTGCCGCGGGTCCGACCGACCCGTCGCCCAAGGTGTCGGAAGGCACCCCCCGGCTGCAGACCTTCTACATGAACACCATCCGCGCCAAGCTGTCGCGGGAGTTCGGGCTCACCAACCCGCACCAGGTGCCGAAGCTCAAGAAGATCGTGCTCAACGTGGGGCTGGGCGAGGCGCCCAAGAATCCCAAGCTGCTGGAGATGGTGGTGCAGGAGCTCACCTCGGTGAGCGGCCAGCGGGCGGTGACCACCAAGGCGAAGAAGGCGATCTCCAACTTCGGGCTCCGGGCCGGGATGCCGATCGGTGCCACGGTGACGCTGCGCGGCGCCCGGATGTACGAATTCCTGGACCGCTTCATCAGCATCGCGATTCCCCGGATGCGGGACTTCCGCGGGCTGCCCAACAAAAGCTTCGACGGGCGGGGCAACTATTCGTTCGGGATCAAGGAGCAGATGATCTTCCCCGAGGTCGATTTCGACAAGGTCGAGAAGATCCACGGCATGGACATCACGATCGTCACCACCGCCGGGCGCGACGACCTGGCCCTGGCGCTGCTGCGGGAATTCGGTTGGCCCTTCCGGGGTGAAACACCCACGGCGGCGGCCTGAACGGCGTAAGCAGCAAGCAGTAAGCAGTAAGCGGTAAGCAGGACAGGAGACAAAGACCGGGATCTTCAAACCAGTCCCGCTTACTTCTCACTGCTCACTGCTTACAACAAGAGGGCATGATGCCCGAGGGAGATTTGGATGGCGAAAACGTGTTGGATCGAGCGGGCGAAGCGCACGCCGAAGTTCAAGTCGCGCACGGTGCGCCGGTGTAACCGGTGCGGCCGGGTGCGGGCAACGCTCCGCAAATTCGGACTCTGCCGAATCTGTTTCCGTGAGCTCGCGCTCAAGGGAGAGATCCCCGGCGTGCGCAAAGCCAGCTGGTAAGGGGACCCATAACGTATGAGCATGACTGATCCGATTGCGGACATGTTGACCCGGATTCGCAACGCCTGCGCGGCGGGGCAGCGACGGGTAGATATGCCGGTGTCGAAGTTGAAGGCCGAGGTGGCGCGCCTCCTTCGCGACAATCACTACATCGCGGACTTCAAGGTCCTGGACGATGGCGAGCACGGGCTGCTCCGGCTGTACCTCAAGTACCACAACGAGGCGCCGGTCATCCGCGAGCTCAAGCGGGTGTCCACGCCCGGCCTGCGCCGCTACGTGAAGTGCCGGGAACTTCCCCGGGTCAAGAACGGCCTCGGGATGGCGATCGTGTCCACCCCCCGCGGCCTGATGACCGACCGGGAAGCCCGCACCGCGAACCTGGGCGGCGAGTTGCTCGCCGTGGTCTGGTAGGAGTTCGCCATGTCACGAATCGGAAAGAAGCCGGTCGTCGTCCCCAGCGGCATCACCGTCTCGGTGAACGGGCAGACCGTGCAGGCCAAGGGGCCCAAGGGCGAGCTGTCCCGCACCTTTCACCCCGAGATGCTGCTGGCCCTGGCGGACGGCCAGCTGACGGTGAACCGGCCCAGCGACGACAAGCGGCACAAGGCGCTGCACGGCCTCACCCGGAGCCTGGTCCAGAACATGGTAGACGGGGTCGCCAAGGGGTACAGCAAGACCCTGGAGATCCAGGGCGTGGGCTACAAGGCCGAAGCCAAACCGTACGGGGTGGACCTGATCGTGGGCTACTCTCACAAGGTGCCGTATCACGCGCCCAAGGGCGTCAAGATCTCGGTGGAGAACAACGTCATCGTGAAGATCGAAGGCGCCGATAAAGAAGCGGTGGGACAGGTGGCGGCGGAACTGCGCAACGTGCGCCCGCCGGAGCCCTACAAGGGCAAGGGCGTGCGCTACCTGGGTGAACACGTACGCCGCAAGGCCGGCAAGACAGGAGCCAAGTAATGCGCTCAGTTCACGCGCCCAAGACCCGCGGGGAGCTCAGGCACCGGCGGCATCTCCGGGTCCGGAAGAAAGTCGCCGGCAACGGCGAACGGCCGCGTCTCGCGGTGTTCCGTTCCCTCAAGCACATCTATGCCCAGCTGGTCGACGACGACAAGGGCGTGACCCTGCTCGGCGTCGCCGACACCTCGGAAGGCATCACGGTGGACGGCAAGGGCAAAGTGGCCCGGGGCAAGGCGGTCGGGAAGCTGCTGGCGGAGAAGGCCAAGGCCGCCGGGATCAAGAAGGTCGTGTTCGATCGCGCGGGATATCGTTATCACGGTCGCGTCCAGGCGGTTGCCGAGGGCGCGCGCGAAGGCGGATTGGAGTTCTAGCATGGCCATGGAAACAGGAGCGCCCGCGCCGGAGCGCGGTACCGAGAGCGCCGAACCGGCGACCAGCACCACGACCGCCGGCAGTCCGCCCAGCAGTGGCGGGGGCGGCCGGGGCCGGGGTGGTCGGGGCGGCGGCGGTGGTGGTCGCGGCGGCGGTGGTGGCGGTGGTGGCGGCCGGGGTGGTGGCGACCGGGGCGGTCCCCGGCGCGACCGCGACCGGGACCACTCCAGCGACATGGTGGAGAACGTGGTCGCGATCAACCGGGTGGCCAAGGTCGTGAAGGGCGGCCGCCGCTTCTCGTTCAACGCGCTGGTCGCGGTGGGCGACGGCAAGGGCAAGGTCGGCGTCGCGACCGGCAAGGCCAACGAAGTCTCCGAAGCGGTGCGCAAGGCGGTGGAAGCCGCCAAGCGCAGCATGGTCGAGCTGCCGCGGATCGGCGCCACCATACCGCACGAGATCCTGGGCAAGCACGGCGCCGGACGGGTGCTCCTGAAGCCCGCGGCCAGCGGTACCGGCGTCATTGCCGGCGGGCCGGTGCGCGCGGTGCTCGAGTGCGCCGGGATTACCGATATCCTGACCAAGAGCCTCGGATCCAACAATCCCCATAACATGGTGCGTGCCACCATGGACGGGCTCTCGCGGCTGGTGACGGCGCGCCAGGTGGCCCGGGAACGCGGCATTGAAGTGGACCAGATTCCGTTCCGCGGCCGCCAGGAGTCGACTCATGCCTAAGACCGCGAAGAAGGAAGCCGCGCACAGCGTGCGCGGGAAGAAGGCAAAGCCTGCCGGCAGCAAGCTGTCGGTCAAGCAGGTGCGGTCGGGCATCGGGCACGCGGCCACCTTCCGCCGCACCCTGGAAGCCCTGGGACTGCGCCACCACCAGCAGACCGTGCTGGTGTCCGACAACCCCTCGATCCGCGGCATGCTGTTCAAGGTGCGCCACCTGGTCCAGGTGACGCCCGCGGAGGAGAAGAACTGATGGCCGACACGACCAAGACGCCGGTCACCCTGTCCAACCTGCGGCCCGCCAAGGGCTCCACCCAGTACAAGAAGCGGGTGGGGCGGGGGCCCGGTTCCGGCCTGGGCAAGACTTCCGGCAAGGGCAACAAGGGCCACAAGGCCCGCACCGGCGGCGCGACCAACCCGGGCTTTGAAGGCGGCCAGATGCCGATGTACCGGCGGCTGCCCAAGCACGGCTTCTTCAATCCTTCAAAGGTCCGGGCCCAGCCCGTCAACCTGAAGGACCTGGGGAAGATGAGCGTGACCGAGATCAACCCGGACACGCTGACGACGGCGGGGTTCATCAATAAGCCGACGGCGGCGGTGAAGATCCTGGGTACCGGCGACGTCGGCCGGCCCTACACCGTGCGCGGGGTAGCAGTGTCCGCCTCGGCCAAGGCCAAGATCGAGGCCGCGGGCGGGAGCGTCGAGGCTTAAGGTGACCGCTCCCCGGGTTCCCGCGCTGGCGATCGACTCGGAGCTCAAGCGGAAGCTCCTCTTTACCCTGCTCGCCCTGGTGATTTACCGGGTCGGCGCCCACATCGTCGCGCCCGGCGTCAACGCGACCGCGCTGGCCGACTACATCCGGAACTCCGCGGCCGCCGGCTTCTTCGGCCTCTACGACATGCTGGGCGGCGGTCTCTCCCGGGCGACGGTATTCGCCCTGGGGATCATGCCCTACATCTCGGCCAGCATCCTGTTCCAGCTGGGCGGCGGGGTGGTCCCCTCCCTCGGCAAGATGCAGAAGGACGAGGAAGGCAAGAAGAAGCTGACCCAGTGGACCCGCTATGTCACGATCCTGATCGCGGCATCCCAGGCCTACACCTTCGCCCTGTTCACCGAGTCGATTCCCGGCGCGATCGCGTTTCCCAGCTTCGGGAGCCGGCTGACCATGGTGGTGACACTCACCGCGGGCGCGGTGTTCGTCATGTGGCTGGGTGAGCAGATCACCGAGCGGGGCATCGGCAACGGGATGAGCCTGCTCATCACGTTCTCGATCCTGGACCGGCTGTGGCCGGCGATCCTTCAGCTGGTGCAGTTCGTGAAGGCCGGCGTGGTATCCGCCTTCGGAGTGATCGGTTACCTGCTGATCCTGATCGCGGTGGTGGCCGCCACGACCGCGATGACCATCGCGGCACGACGAATACCCATCCAGATCCCCAGGAAGGTCATGGGGCGGGGCCGGGTCCGCGAATCCCAGAAGACCTTCATCCCGATCCGGCTGCTCACGGCGAGCGTGATGCCGATCATCTTCGCCCAGACCATCATCATCGTGCCGGGCACCCTGGCCAGCGTGACCAAGAACAACTTCATGCAGGGCCTGGCGGACTTCTTCACCCCCGGCGACCTGCCGTATATCGTCATCTTCACCGCGATGATCCTGCTGTTCAGCTACTTCTACACCTCCATCATCTTCAACTCGGTGGACCTGGCGGAGAACCTGAAGAAGCAGGGCGGTTTCATCCCGGGCGTGAAGCCGGGCGCCAGCACGGCGGACTATATCGACGCGGTCCTGGCCCGGGTGACCCTGCCCGGCGCGATCTTCCTGGCGCTGGTGGCACTCATCCCGATCCTGATCTCCAAGAAGCTCGGCTTCCAGTCGGCTTTCGGCGGGACCTCGGTGCTGATCGTGGTCGGTACCCTGCTGGACACCATCGCCCAGGTCGAGCAGCACCGGCAGCTTCGCAAGTACGACAGCTTCATGAAGACCGGACGGGTCAAGTTCCGCGGACGGCAACAGCGGTACATGTAAAACAGCGTGACAGGTGACAGGTGACAAGTGACAAGTAAGAGACCATGTTCTTTTGACTTGTCACTTTTCGCTTCGAACGGCCACCATACTTGTCACTTGTCACTTGTCACGTGTCACTGATTCACTGAACGAGAAACCACTTGGATATATTGCTTTTAGGTCCGCCGGGCGCGGGGAAGGGCACCCAGGGTGCCCTCATCGCCGAGCGGCTGGCGATCCCCAAGTTCGCTACCGGCGATCTCCTGCGGGACGCGGTCAAGCGGGGCACCCCGATCGGCCTCAAGGTGAAGGCGACCATGGAGGCGGGCGCGCTGGTGAGTGACGACCTCATCATGGGCGTGGTGCGGGACGAGCTGGCCAAGAACGGCGCGAAGAACGGCGTCATCTTCGACGGTGTGGTGCGGACCATCCCCCAGGCCGAGGGTGTCGAGAAGCTGCTGGGCGAGCAGGGCCGCAAGATGAATCACGTGCTGTTCTTCGAGATCCCCGACCAGGTGATCCTCGACCGGCTGGCGCGGCGGCGCGACATCGAGCACCGGGCGGACGACGATCCCAAGTCGGTCGCCACCCGGCTCGAGGCCTACCGGGACCAGACGGCGCCGGTATTGAACTGGTATCGCAAGTCGGACGCGGTGCGGATGATCGACGCGGTCGGCAGCGTGGACCAGGTGGCGGACCGGGTGAAAGCGGTGCTGGGACGCTAGGCAGGCTGCGGTAAAACCATGATAACCATCAAGTCTCCCCGGGAAATCGAAGCCATGGCGCACGCGGGCCGCATTGTGGCCCAGACCCTGGCATTGATGCACGAAAAGACCCGCCCCGGGATGTCCACTGAGGACCTCGACCGCCTGGCCGAGGATTTCATTCGCAGCCACGCCGGGGCCACGCCGTCCTTCAAGGGCCTCTACGGTTTTCCCAAGACCCTCTGTACCTCAATCAACGAAGAGATCGTGCACGGTATTCCCTCGCCCCGGCGGATCCTCCGGGAGGGGAACATCGTGAGCGTGGACGTGGGCGTGCATTTCGACGGCCTGCACGCCGATTCGGCCACGACCATCGCGGTGGGTGAGATTTCGCCCGATGCCAGGCGGCTGCTCGAGGTGACCCGGGAGAGCCTGGTAGCGGGAATCGCCCAGGCCCGGGCCGGAAACCACGTGGGCGACATCGGCCACGCGGTGCAGAAGGTGGCCGAGGCGGCGGGGTTCGGCGTGGTCCGGGAGCTGGTGGGCCATGGGATCGGGACGGCGTTTCACGAAGAGCCGCAGGTGCCCAACTACGGCTCTCCCCGGCGCGGCCCCAAACTGATGGAAGGGATGACGATTGCCATCGAGCCGATGATCACGCTGGGCGACCCGGCGACTCGCACCCTGGGAGATAAATGGACCGTGGTGACGGCCGACGGCACCCTGTCGGCTCACTTCGAACACACCGTCGCTATCACCAGGAATGGACCCCGAATCCTGACCGCGTCATGAAGCCAATCCGGCGCGGGTTGCAGGCTTGGAAGGGAGTATTCAGCGCCGGCCTTCTGCTTGTTGTCCTGACCGGCTGCAAGGACGCTACCCAACCGACGGAAGCGGTCAAGCGCTGTCTCGGTGTGACGGCGATCAAGGTAAGAAACCTCGGTCCTACTCCGGTGTTTTCCTGGGCCCCGGACTGCTTTGTCGGACGGTTGACCGTCATCAAGGTTCAAGGGTCGGCGGCCCAATGGAGCGTCGACGCCCCGGTTCTGTCGGATACCGGCAGTGTGGCGGGAATCTCATCCGGTGTGACCTACGGTGTTCTTCCGCCTAATTCCACCGAGATCACACCAGACGCCGGCCTGGTTGCTGGAACCTCCTACCAGGTAACGGTTTTCCACATGATGCTCCCGGGTGAGGATCCGCCCCCACTCAGGTCCACGACTTTCCAGTTCTGACCACTTGCCACGAAAACACGAATAGACGAAAACTCGAAGTGGTTTCACCGTTCCGGCAGTGAAAGGGATTTCGCGATTTCGTGTTTTGGTGTTATGGCAGTTCTGCTCCAGAATACAGCCATGGAGAGAGAAGACATGTCGCCAATGAAGAGAAGGTCAAGCTCGTTGTTGGTCACCCTTGCAGCCCTGACCCTGATTGGTTGTGGCAAGAAGGAGCGGCCGAACACCGCCGCCGATTCGACTGCCGGCTCCCGGATGGCCGACTCGATCGTCGCCACGGTGAGCGGCTTCGAGACGCCGGAATCGGTTTTCGACGACGTCGCCCGGGACGTATATCTCGTCTCCAACATCAACGGGAATCCGTCGGCGAAGGACAACAACGGCTACATCGCCCGGCTCACGCCCGACGGCATCGTGGACTCGCTGCATTTCATCCAGGGCGGCCGCGGCGGAGTGACACTCAATGCTCCCAAGGGCATGGCGCTCGCGGGGGACTCGCTCTGGGTGGCCGACATCGACGCGCTCCGGATCTTCGATGTGGTCACCGGCCGATCGCTGGGCTCAGTGGACTTCTCGGCCCAGCATGCCGTCTTCCTGAATGACGTCACCCGCGCGCCCGATGGCTCGATCTATGTCACCGATACCGGCATCCGGATCACGGCGACGGGCATGGAGCATCCGGGCCCGGACCGGGTCTTCCGGGTGGCACCCGGCGGCGCGGTGAGCGTCGCCCTCCAGGGCGAAAACCTGGCGGCCCCCAATGGCATCACCTGGGACTCGGCCGGCAACCGGTTGCTCATCGTGCCAAACGGTGGGCCCAACATCCTCGCCTGGTCGCCCGGGGACAGCGCGCCCAGCGTCGTAGTGCAGGGACCCGGCGGCTTCGATGGGGTGGAGACGTTGCGGGGCGGGCACTTCCTGGTGTCCAGCTGGGATTCGACCGGCGTGTACCTCTACGACGGCAAGACGCTCCGCGCGATCGCGACCGGCCTCTCCAGCCCGGCGGACATCGGCGTGGACCGGAAACGGCACCGGCTCCTGATCCCGTTGCTTAACGAGAACAAGGTCGAGATCAGGCTGCTCCCTCGGTAACAGATTCACCACGGAGTCACGAAGAACACGGAGATTGCACGGAGAAAACATTCAATTGTTTTTCTCCGTGCTGCCTTCGTGATTTCCGTGGCTCCGTGGTGAATTCTTTTCTACGATGGGTGATTCAACGTAGTCAGAAGCCACTCATGGATGGCGGGGTTTCCCGCAACGACGGCTCCATGTTCGATGCCCAGGTCGCCGCCGGTGAGATCGGTGACCTTGCCTCCCGCTTCGCGGATCAGCAGCATCCCCGCCGCGATATCCCAGGCCGACAGCCGCTGTTCCCAGAATCCTTCGAACGCCCCCTCCGCGACTGAGCGCAGGTCCAGGGCCGCCGAGCCGGGCCGGCGGACGCCGGCCGTCGCCGTCGAGACTCGGCGGAATTGATCCAGGTACTCCTCCATGCGGGAGAAATCGCTGTAGGGAAAGCCGGTGCCGATCAACGCGTCGGCCGGATTGGTAATGCTGGAGACCTTGAGGCGGCGCTCGCCCAGCCACGCGCCGCCGCCCAGCCAGGCCCGGTAGAGCCGGTTGGCGGGGACTTCGAGCACCACGCCGGCCACCAGCTCGCCATCCACCGCGGCGGCGATGGAGACCGCGTGGTCGCGGAGGCCGTGCAGGAAGTTGGTGGTACCGTCCAGCGGATCTACGATCCACACCAGTCCGGAGGTCACCACCTCGGGCGACAATTCCTCGCCCACCACGGTCGACCCCGGTTCCCCCGCCAGCAGGGTCTCCCGGATGATCTCCTCCGCGCGACGGTCCACCCCGGTCACGAAGTCGCCGCGGCCCTTCCGGGACCAGTCGGCCGAGTCGGGGCGCTCGACTTCCCGCAAATACTTTCCCGCAACGTTCGCGGCTTTCGAGGCCAAATCGACCAGGGTCATGTTCGCCTGTCATTTCTGGAGACGAATACGGGCACCGGCATCTCATCCGGATTGGGTTTCGGGGCGCCGAACATCCAACGCAGAGGCGCCGAGTACCCCGAGCTTCGCCGAGAACACAACGACGACATGTTTCTTTTGTTATCGTTTCCTCTGCGCCAGCTCCGCCGGGCTCAGCGCCTCTGCGTTGGATGTGCCTGCTTCGGACTTGGCCGCCCTGGATGCCGTAACACCCGGCGCCTACTAAGTCCAATAGGGAAAGCATCTTGCGACTCTTCCCCGGGCTCGGTAGCTTGGGCAGATGGCGCGCATCTTCTCGGGCATTCAACCCTCCGGTGAGCTGCACATCGGCAACCTGCTGGGTGCGGTTTCCAACTGGGTCAAGCTTCAGCAACAGCACGATTGCATTTTCTGCATCGTGGACCTGCATGCGATCACCGGGCCCTATGATGCGGAATCACTGGCCGCGCGCACCCGGGAGATGGCGACCGGCCTGCTGGCTTCCGGCATCGATCCGGACCGCGCGACGCTGTTCGTCCAGTCCCACGTCCCCGAACACGCCGAGCTGCAGTGGCTGCTCAATTCGGTGACCCCGGTCGGCGAGCTGGAACGGATGACGCAATTCAAAGATAAGTCGCAACGGGCCGAAAGCGTTCCCGCGGGAATCCTCAATTACCCGGTGCTGATGGCGGCGGATATCCTGCTCTACCGGGCCGAGCTGGTGCCGGTGGGCGAGGACCAGGTCCAGCACCTGGAACTGTCGCGCGAGATTGCGCGGAAGTGGAATGCCCAGTTCGGCGGCGGAGTGGATTTCTTCCCGGAGCCCAGGCCGCTGCTCACGGCGGCCAAGCGGATCATGGGGCTGGACGGGCAGTCCAAGATGTCGAAGAGCCTGGGCAACGCGATCGGAATTCTGGAGAGCCCGGAGGCAATCTGGCAGAAGTTGCGCCCGGCCATGACCGACCCGGCGCGGGTGAAGCGCACCGACCCGGGCAATCCGGATATCTGCAACATTTACGACCTTCACAAATATTTCTCGCCGCCGGAGACGCTGGCGATGGTGGCCGAGAAGTGTCGCGGCGCCGGGTGGGGTTGCCTGGACTGCAAGCGAGTGCTGGCGGACAACATGATCGCGATGCTGGCGCCGATCCGGCAGCGGGCGCAGGAGCTGGAGCAGCGCGAGGGCGAAGTGGATCGGGTGCTCGCCCGGGGTGCGGCCAAGGCGCGGCAGCTCGCCGGGGAAACGATTGTCGAAGTGAAGCGGCGGATGGGCTTCCTGCCAGCAGGACATTAGTTATCCATCAGCTTGTGCTGCAGCATCGGTGCAATGCTGAGCTTCGAGGCGCTGAACATCCACCGCAGAGACGCTGAGCACGCGGAGTACGCGCAGAGAAAAACATACGAACAACAAGTTGTTTCATTTTCTAATGGTGAGGTTCTCAGCGAAACATCTGCGTGCTCCGCGCCTCTGCGGTGGATGGTAAGCGCACCTGCGCTCAAGTCTATCGAGATCTCGCTGCACCCATAAGACTTTCCCATTACTCCCAAGGGAAAATGGAAAAAATCATCAAGGCGGCTGTCGAACGAGGCGCTTCCGACCTGCTCATCAAGGCGGGAGACGTGTTTCGCGCCCGGATCAACGGCAAGCTGGTGCCGCTCACCAAGCAGCGGTTGACTCCGGACCAGACCCGCGCGATCGCGCTCAAGCTGATCACCGGCGAGGACGAAAAGTCCCGGATCGACCGGATCAAGGATTTCGACTGCTCCTGGGGCATGCCGGGTGTCGGCCGTTTCCGGGTCAACGTGCTGCGCCAGCGCTCCTCGTTCATGGTGGTGATGCGGGTGATCCCGTTCGACGTACCGACCATCGAGTCGCTCGAGCTGCCGCCGGCGATCCAGCTGGTGGCGGAAGCCGATCGCGGCTTCGTGATCGTCACCGGCCTCACCGGGAGCGGCAAGACCAGCACGATCGCCGCGATGATCAACCACATCAACCGCAATCATCACAAGCACGTCGTCACCATCGAGAGCCCGATCGAGTACCTGCACCGCGACATCAACTGCTCGATTACCCAGCGGGAAGTCGGGGTGGACACCGAGTCGTTCAGCGGCGGCCTGGGCGCCGCGCTGCGCCAGGATCCCGACGTTGTGGTGATCGGTGAAATACGGGACCCGGAGACTCTCGACCTGGCGCTCAAGGGCGCCGAAATGGGACACCTGGTGATTGCCGCGCTGCCCAGCCCGGACGTGATGTCCGCGCTGACCCGGCTCCTCGGCATGTTCCCCCGGGACGAGCGGCAGACCGGTCGGCTCCGCCTGGCCGACACGATCCGCGCGGTGATCGCCCAGCAGCTGCTGGTCAAGAAAGACGGGGAGGGCCGGATCGCCGCCATCGAGGTGCTCACCTCGTCGACCGAGCTGCGCACCCTGCTCAAGAAATCCGACGGCCTCGACCTGATTCGCAACCTGATCTCCGATGCCCAGGAACCCGGCACCCAGTCGCTGGAGGATCACCTGGTCCAGCTGGTGGACGAGGGACAGATCACCCAGGAGACGGCGCGGGCCGCCGTGGCCGATCCCGACAGCCTTCACTTCGGCGGCGGGAAGGGGAAGAAAAAGGGTAAGAACTGACGCTAATAATTCACCACGGAGCCACGAAGAACACGGAGTCTTCACGGAGAACTACTTTTCTCCGTGCAACCTTCGTGAACTCCGTGGCTCCGTGGTGAATCAGGAAAAGAGGAGCTTGGAAGCACTCGATCTCGTAAACGAGCTGGCCACTGGATCTCGCGAGGCCGGTACCGACTCGGCCCGGGTGGCGCGGGAGCGGGTCGCCCAGTTCCTTACCGGGCTCGGCTTTCGGGTCGAGGTCGAACGTTTCGCGTTTTCTCCCTCAGGACTGCTGGGATTCCCCGTCTTCGGCGCCGGCCTCGGCTGGCTGGCCCTGCTCGAAATCTTCCTGCTCGCGACCTCCGGTGTCCCGGCCTGGGCCGCTCTCCTCGTCTGGATTCCCGGTCTCCTTGCGCTCGGCATCATCGCCCTGGGGCTGGGCCTGGGATGGTACCGGGTGGGCGGCGAGATGCGGGAGGATGCCAACCTGATCGCCACCCGGAGCGACGCCGTGGAACGCTGGATCGTCGCCCACCTCGATACCAAGGCGCAGGGCCACTCGATGGCGGGCCGGCTGGTCGCCGTCTGGGTGACCGTGGTGGCCGCGCTGGGACTCACGATCGCGGCGCTGGCCCGGCTGGGCGGGCCGCTGCCGGTTTCCTTCGTGGCGGCCCTGTCGGGGCTCGCGGTAGTGGCCGGGTTTCTCGCGGGGCGGGGCCGGCTCAGGGGAGTGTCGCCCGGCGCCCGGGACAATGGCAGCGGCCTGCTGGCGGCGCTGACGGTGGCGGAGCGGGTGCAGGACCCGCGAGTGGGAATCGTGATCACCGGGGCGGAGGAGTTCGGGCTGATCGGCGCCCGGTACCTGGCGCAGCAGGCCGCCGAGCGGATTCGGGGTCGCGAGGTCATCAATTTCGACACCATCGACGACCGGGGCACCTGGCGGCTGGTAGTGCACGGATCGCCGGCCCATCCGCTGGCAGATGCCCTGGCCCGGCAGTTCGCCCCGAACTCGCTCCGTCAGCACCGACTTCCCATCGGCATCTTCGTGGATAGCCTGCCGCTGGCGAAAGCCGGGGCCCGCGCCGTGACGAT
>DASYPP010000102.1:0-27411 GCA_036006525.1 Gemmatimonadales bacterium | reverse complement strand
CGATGAAGCGCTCCTCGTTGTAAGCCGGTATGACGATTGACAGGGTTTCGGTCATTGTTTCCGTGCGGTCGTTGACATCCTTTCACCGTTGGACCTGCAAAAGCTCCTCGCGGCGACCGCGGCGAATGCGCGGCGAATGCGCGGCGACCGCGGCGAACTGCAACGAATGACTACCTTAAATGCATTCACGATTATTGCGGTGTTTTTTACCGAAGCCGCCGTGGGCTGCTCTTGTAAAGCCCAATACACGCTTGTTGCTGTTGACCGCGGGCGCCGCGCACCTCCGGCGGTCGCCGCGAGGTGCTGTTGCAAAAGTTCAATGAACAGTACCAGCTCAACCATCAAGCTTGAGCTAAGTATTTGCCGACCATCGCAAGATCCTCTGGTGTATTGACGCCAACTGCCTCAATCGCCGCTGTCGCCGGACAGGTGCGCACCAGCGAACGCCCGGCCAGCCACGGGATGAACGGGAGGAAGTTGCGCTCGCCGGTGCCGCCGCCGGAAGTGGCGCTGCCGGCATAGGCGGACAGCGTCTCCAGATATGCCTTACCGGTGAGCGCGAAGAGGCCGATATCGCCCTCTCCCATCTCCGGCATTGCGTCACCTTCCCGGCGCTGCAACACGCTCGTGATGGTCCCATCGCTATCCCGCGCAAAATGGATGTACGGCGACCCCATCTTCAACGTGGGAAAGGCAAGTTGCGGCTTCGGGCTGGTCACCATCGCCTGGGCCAAGCGCTGCACGGTTGCCTCCCCTACCGCGACCTGGTCACACCAGGTGACCCAGATCTCTTCGGGCTTGATCTCGTGGATCCGCCGCTTCGGGATGAGGATCGCGTCGAGCATGCCGGTGGGCTGATCCTGGAACAACAGCTCGACATTCTCCCTTCGGTTCTTCAGGTGCTTCCGCACCATCTCGGTCGAGTCGGGATGCAGGACCAGCATCACGACGTCGGCAAGCTCGCGATACCGGTCGAGGATATAGTCCAGCATCGGCCGGCCGTTGACCGGGACCATCAGCTTGGGCATTTCGCCACCCAGGCGGCTCCCCCGCCCGGCTGCCGGTACGACCAGGACCCGCTTCATCGCGACGGTTCGAGCAGAAGCCGAGTCAAGCTCGCCACGTCGGGGAAACTGCCGAGGAAGCGGGGATGCTGAATCGTCTCGCCCGATCGAACGCTCGCGGTGAATGCTCCGGCCGCGGCCCCAGCGGCCAGGCCGGCCTCGCTGTCCTCCACGACCAGGGATTCTTCCGGATTTCCGCCCGATTTGGTTATGGCGAGAAGAAAGGTCTCGGGCTCCGGTTTGCCGCGAGTGACGTCGTCGGCGGTCACGATGATTGGAAAGAACCGGTCGAGTCCCGACTGGCCGAGCAGCAGGTCAGCGGTGGCCCGGGAGGCGCCGGTGCCGACGGCGAAGCGGCTCCCGGCGGCCCGGAGCTTCTCCAGCGAAGCGAACATGTCGGGAAAGGCCTGCAGTCCCTTGAGACACTCCCGGGCCCGGTCCGATTTGAATTTCACCCACCCGGTGATTTCCGCTTCGGAGGGATTCCGATGGGCGGTAACCTCCCGCACCACCTGCACCGTACGGACGCCGGCGATGTGGGAATAGTCTGGACCGTTGGGCTCGTCGATCATCGCCCACAGGTCGCGGTACGCCCGGGCATGGCAAGGCACGCTGTCGACGAGTACGCCATCCATGTCAAATACGATGAGCGGGAAGCGCGGCATTACTTGGGGAGGGGGGCGGCCTCAGTCCCGCTCACCGGAGTGGGGCGAGACTCGATTGCCTGGGGCGAGAGCGGGCCGCGCCGGCGCAGCCGCCCCCGCAGGATGGTGAGCAGCGACCGGAAGCCATCTCCCATCGTGGTCCGCCGGATCTTCTCCGGCGAAATCGGGAAATAGTACACCGGGGTCTCCAACACCTCGGCGTGGCTGCGCAGCAGACTCGAGAGCACCAGCTGGTTGAAGTCTTTCCGGCGATAGTCCAGCGCATCGTCCCGGAGAAAGGACGAGCGGATAACCCGGACGCCCGAGAGCGTATCCGAGATGTGGCGGCCGTAAAGCAGCAAGTAGGAGAAGCTCAGGACATGGCTGCCAAGGAAGCTGATCGTGGCCTTGATCGACTTGTGCTGGTAGACCATGCGGTAGGCCTGCTTGATGTCGTTCACCGACAAGCGCCGGCTGCCCCACACCGCGTCCAGCTTCTCTCCGTTCAGGTACTGGGCCAGGTTCACGATGTCGTCGCCCCGGTACATACCGGAGGACTCGAACAGCATCACGTACTCGAAGGCCCGGTCCTGGGCCAACCGGTGGATCCCCGCTGCACTGTTCCGGTTCCGGGTCGACAGGTTCCGCACCTCGAACGGCAGCGAGGCAGTGAAGCCGGCATCGAAGGATTCCGGGCAATCGTAGTAGACCGTGAGAACCAGCGGCAAATCCTCGATCCCGGCGCGGATCATCTCGACAATTGTCTGCCCGACCTTATTGAGTGATTCGGCGTCGACCAGCAGCACGGCGAGCCGGATCCGCTCGCCCCGGCGCAGGAAGGACTTGATGAACGGGGTCAGCACCTTCGCGGCGTCGTGGGTGCCGGTAACGCCGTCCTCATAGTTCCCGATCCGCACCAGCCGCGGATCTTCGATGGCGTCCAGCCGGCCCAGGGGAACGTAAGGCCGGCTCTCACTGGTCTCCGGGTCGTTCATGAAGTAGTGGGTGATGAGGCACGGAGTGGGGATCACGACCTGGTCCCGTTCCCTCAGGTAGTGCAAGGCCTTGTCGATCAGGTCCACCGCGCTCCGGCCCGAAATCTCGGCGTCCTCCTGGAGATTGGTGATCAGGACCTTCACCGCCTTCAGGTTCCGCGCGATCGCCGCGCCGACCCCGGGAGTGAGGTACGACGGGAACAGGCTCGAATGCTGGGTGCCCGGCGCGTAGACGATGAGATCGGCCTCGGCCAGCCGGGCCAGCAGCCGCGGGTTGGCGACCGGGGTGACGCTGTGGGCAGCGATGAAGCGGTTGAGCTCGGCCTCGCCACCCTGGTCCAGGGTGCGGCGTTCGTCCGCGGTCGGGAGATGATCGAGCAGGTAAATGTCCCGGAGCTGCTGGGGCCGGTCGGCAGTGACGATTTCCGACTCGGTGCCGAGCAGGTGACCATCATCGTCCACCGCGACCAGGTGGATGTTCCGGCCGTCGGTGACGTTCTCGATCATGCCCTGGGGCAACTGGAGCAGGCCGGTGTAGTCGTCCACCGCCTCGTTGAATCGTCGCCCGACATGGAGGAAGCAGCCGGCGAAAACCAGGTTGCCCAGGCTGCAGTCGGCGAAGGAGAACGGATACCCGGTGCGGCGGAGCTCCGACTCAAAGGAATCGAGCCGGGCCAGCAGGGCCGCGAGAGTCCGCCGGTCGAGGCTCGCGGCCATCGACTGCATCTTGCGCTGGAAATCATCGTCGGGCGGCGCCTCGCCCCTGAGCACCCGGTGCGCGACCGAGCTTTCGCGCACGGTGTAGCCGTCAGGGAAGCGGAGATCGAGCAGGTCGACCAGCCGCTCGTCGCAGGTGCGAAGTTGCCGGGCAAGCCGCGACGCATTCTTGCGGTAGTCGGAGGGACCGAGGCAATCACCCAGGAAGCGGCGGACCTCGCCGGTCGAGAGGCCGTCGTCGTACCCGTTGATCGCCAGGGTCAGCGCCACCCGGTCGTTCTTGATGAGTTCGGAGGAAAGCACGCCGGACCCGCGTCCCCCGGTGAAGAGGACGACGTGGACCTTGGAGTTGGGTTCCGGAACTGCCATTCAGGCCTGGACCAGGCTGCGGGACACCAGGAAGATCGACGAACGGCGGAACCAGAGGAAACCCCAGAACGCCAGCAGTGGCCCGGCCTTGATCAGGCTGACCGCCAGCAGCATCAGGTGGGACCGGACCGGGACATGGTCCCGGAACAGCAGCACAAGGACCAGGTTCTGCAACACGCAGAGCGCGAGAATCGCCGCGATGTGGCGGTGCGCCCCCCGGTCGAGCCGGTGCCACGCGGCCACGAGGAACGCGAGCGGGATGAACAGCAGGGCGAGGTAGTGCTCCCAGACCACCTGGGAAATCAGCAGGCAGAAGGCGATGGCCATGAGGAAATTGAACAACCTCCGGCGGGCCGCCGGCCAGGATTCGCGGTAACTCTGGAGCATGATCGCCACGAAGGTGCCCACCACCAGGAGCTTGAGGCACACCCTCAGGATGTTGGGGAACAGGCCGCCGGAACCGCGGATCGGGATCGAATTCTGGATGGTCCGGAAGGCATCGGCGACGATATAGACCGAACTGTTGAAGGGCCAGGGCGAGGGCTTTTCGCTGCCCCGGCGCAGGATTTCCAGGAATTCCCGGTGGATCGGCCATCCAAAGACCGCGATCGAGCCCAGCGCGGCCACCGCTCCCACCCCTACCAGCGAGACCAGGAACCGCCGCCCCGAGACCAGCGCAAGGAAAACCGGAATCACCAGGAAGGCAGGCTTCACCAGCACTACGAGCACCAGCCAGACGGCCGCCGCCAGGTAACGCTCCCTGACATACGTGGTCATCGCCAGGACCAGGAGCAGCAGCGCCACCGGCGTAGTCTGGCCGCCGACCCGGTAAATGGTCCAGAACGGCTGGAACAGCAGCACCAGGAACGCGAACAGCACGGCGAAACGAGCCCGCGCCTCCGGCTCATCCTCGACGAATTCCCGGGTCAGGCGGTACAGCAGCACCAGGGCAGCGGTGGTGGCCAGGACCGCAATCAGCTTGAATGCGATCATTGCCGAGTCGGGAGGGAGATAGCTGAGGGGAACGTAGAGCCAGGCAGAAGCCGGGGCGCCCCAGAACGCCATCTTGCCCTGGGGCTCGGCACCCGCAATCAGCGACGTGGGATCGTAAATGTCCCGCAGCTGGCCGGCCGCCACTCGGCGGCCGGTATCGTAGAAATTAGCGAAGTCCCACCCACCCCCCGCGGGGATCACCAGCGCAGCCACCACGCAGACGATAATCAGTCCGAGCGCCAGGCCAAGCAGGAGTCGGTGCTTGCGGGCGGAGTCAGCCGTCATGCTGGTCATGCTGCCCGCCAAGAGGGATGGGGAGACCGTAAAACCTACTTCGAAATCGTGTTCTCTCCTTCAGCCGTGCTCTTTTTCTTGCTGAAGAGCGAACCGATCTTCTTGAAAAAGCTTACGACGTGGCGCCAGAAAATGAGTAACGCTCCCCCGATGGCGCCAAGGATCGACGTCAGTGGGAGAATCTGATCAGGACCGACATATAGGAGATTCATGAGGTGCAACATCTGCTGACCTTTCTGTCCTCGAAGACATGCTGGAGACGCGTCCATCGCCCGGCTCATGCCGGACGACTCCTGCAGAACTACTCAATGGCGGCCTTGATTGCCAGCCCTGGGTGTTGGAAAGCGGCTAGATGACCCGCGTAAGGTGAGCAACCGGTATGCCAGCCACAAGCTGACCCGGCCCGGGCGCGACAGGCCAAATATAGTACTGCATTTAGCTTAGCGACCGGGCCAGGGTTGTCGATTGACCGGCGAGCCTACATGTGTGGCGATCATACAACAGGTGGACAGGTTCTCGCACCGCGCCAGCCCCCGGCGTTACCCGGTTTTGACGAACTCAGACCGTCAGAGCGGGCGGTCCGCCGCGCCGGAACCGGACGCCGCCGGTCAGGGTGAGCCCGGCGAAATACGTAGCGGTGCCGACCCCGATCCCCATCCACAGCGGGCCTGGCTTGAGCAGGATCAACCCGGCGCCCATCAACCCGCCGGACAGGATCACTCGCCAGAGCCGAGCCCAGCCCGGAAGACCGAAGCCTTCATACCGGGCGAAACCGAGTGCCAACCCGGTCCGGATCACTTCGGTGCCCAGCGTCGCGGCTGCGGCGCCGGCCATGCCATAGCGTGGAATCACCAGGATATTGAGTGCCAGGTTCAGCATGGCGGAGACAAACGTGATCCGCAGTACCCGGTCCTGGCGGTTGGCGGAGATCAGGGCCATCTGGGGTACATTGCGATAGAACGCCACCGGGATGGACCAGATGAGAATCTGGAGCGCCAGCACGGCGGCCGAATAACCTGGCCCGAAGACGACATGGATGATGGAGGGCGCCAGCAGGAATCCGCCGATCGCCACGGGCAGCGACGCCGCGAAGACCTGGGCCATCGCGTTCTGATAGAGCGCCTGCTGCCGGTCCGGTTGCGGCGCCAGCCGGGTGAGGGTGGGCAGCAAGCTCTGGCTGTAGGCGATGCCCAGGTTCAACAGGAACGAGATCAGGGTGTACGCCGCCACGTAGTACCCGACCTCGGCCGTGCTCCGGAAGGCGCGGAGAAAAATGAGGTCCGAGTTGTAGATCATGAGGCCCAGCAGCGCGTGCAGCACCAGCGGCCAGGCCCGGCGGAACACCGGACCCGCGGCGGCCCGGTTCCAGGTAAGGCGGAGATTGACACCGCGGCGGCGGAGGGCCAGCGCCAGCAGCGTCATCGCCAGCATATCGCCGCAGAACTGCGCCAGCGGAACCTTCGCGAGGTCCCCCGCGCCGCGGACCAGCAGCACCACCAGGACCACCATGGTGGATTCGCCGATGACGCGAGCGACAGCGACCTTGCTGGCGTCCTCCAGGCCGAGATGAATCCACCGGGTGTTCGCGGCAACCCCGAAGAGCGTGAGGGCGTACACCGCGAGGATCGCCCCGTCCGGCTGGGGAAGCAGCAGCAGTCCCCCCGCCATCACCGCCAGCACGATCGCTCCGGCAACGACCAGCCGGAGAGTCAGGATCGCGGGGGCGAGAGTGGCGACCCGGGAGTGATCGGCGGCGATCTCGCGAACGCCCAGCGTCTCGATCCCGCAATCGGCGAGGTAGCTGAAGTAGAGCAGCACCGCCAGCGCGAGTCCTACCACGCCGTACGCGCCGGGGCCCAGGGTGCGGGCCAGGTAGATGGTCGCGCCGAACGCCACCAGCCGGGCAACGGCTTCGCCGGCGCCCAACGCGAGGAAGTTTCGGCCTACGGTTCGGTCGGAATCGTGGGTCACGCCCACAATCTAGCAATGACCGGAGCGTTCATGCGCCGCTCCCGGTCGCCAGCGAACCCTACCGGGGATTGAGCCGGGCCTCGAGTACCGGGGCCACGATGTCCGCCATATGCTCAGCGACCACCCGGTTGGCCTCTTCGGTAAGGTGGGAGTGGCGGTCTACAAACCGGGTCACCGAGTCCTGGTCGAAATAGCGGTAGGCCTGGAAGTAGTGGGTCCCGTTCCAGTCCGCCATCAGCGAATCAATCGCCTGGGTGCAGCGCTGGAACGCGGGTTCCCGTTTGAAGCCGCTCTCATGCTTGCTCAGCGGCTTCGCGGTGAGATGGTGCATCGGCTGCATGAAGTAGAAAACCTCGAATCCGAATCCCTTCCCGATCGCCGCATTCTCCTCGGCAATCCGGTGGTAGTATTCCGCGACGGCCGGGCAGAGCGCCGACTTGTCACCCGCCGAGCCGCCTCCTCCCTCGTCGTCGTTGGCCGTTTCAGGTGCCAGGCGCTGGAGCAGCCGCGACTGCAGGCTGAGCGCGGCCAGCTGGCGCCAGAACCGGGCGTTCGCCGCGTTCACCTTCTGCTGGGTCCGGTCCAAATCGTACACCATTCCGGGCTGTTTCCATTGGAACGCCGTCGCCATATCGTTATAGCCATCGAGGAACACCGCGGCGTCGGGTGTGTTCCCCTTGGCAATCTCGTAGAGCAGCGTAGTGGCTTCCTGGGTGGAGTTGTAACCCGACTCCGCGAGATTCAGCACTTCGACGTCGTTCAACCCCCGCTCCCGAAGAGCCTGGGCAAACAGCGACGGAATGGTGAACGAGTCCCGGACGGTAAACCCCCACATCGTCGATCCGCCCAGCAGGAACACCCGGAGCCTGGCGCCCTGGTGCGGCGCCGACCAGGCCGTGAACCGGTGCCCGAGAGAATCCACGTTAATAAACCTGGTGTGGACCGGAGCGAGACGGTGGAACCGGTAGGGATCCAGCACATACTTCCGCGCGTTCGGCCCATCCGGCCCCGAGTTGAAAGCCGGGTACCAGTCGGAGTGGAAATAGGGGTGGGTGGGCGGGAACGGAGTCGCCTGCGCCGGGCGCGGCGCGCCGGCAAAGAGGCGGTAGGCGAACTCGAGTCCCAGGAACATCAGGAGCACGATTCCCAGGATGAGCCACCCATCTCGTATGACGCCGAGGATGCGGCGGACGAGACCAGGACGTTCGGGCATGCCAACCTCCGACCGGGTTGTGACGTGGGTCGTTTAGAAGGGGATAATCCTTAATGCAGCCCACCCCGGTGTTTCGCAAGTTGTCGCGAGTCCGCTACAGCGCGGTAAACCGGGGCGGGCATTAACCTTCAGAGCGGAGCGTGTCCTCGGCTTCGCCGGCGGTGGCGCCAGAATTGCGCTGAATGGACAGGTTACCCCAACAATACATGATATCGATGCCGATGCCTGCTGAAACCAGCATTCTCGGAGTTTCCGCCTACTATCACGATAGCGCCGCCTGCCTGGTGCGCGATGGTGATATTGTCGCGGCCGGCCAGGAAGAACGGTTTACCCGGATCAAGGGCGATTCGGACTTTCCAGCCCGTTCGGTAGAGTACTGCCTCAAGGAGGCGGGACTCAAGGTTTCCGACCTGACCGCGGTGGCTTTCTACGACAAGCCCTTGCTCAAGTTCGAGCGGATCCTGGAGACCTACCTGGGTGTCGTCCCCGCCGGGGTCAGGTCATTCTTGCTGGCCGGCCCGCTCTGGATCAAGGAGAAACTGTACCTGGAGAAGCAGCTGCGGACCGCGCTGGATTACAAGGGGCCGCTGCTCTTCGCCGAGCACCACGAATCCCACGCGGCCAGCGCCTTTTTTCCGTCCCCCTTCCAGGAAGCAGCGATCCTCACCATGGACGGGGTCGGCGAGTGGGCCACGGCGTCGCTCGGCGTGGGCCGGGGCAACGACATTGAAATCCTGAAGGAGCTGCACTGGCCGGATTCGCTGGGTCTCCTCTATTCCGCCTTTACCTACTACACCGGCTTCAAGGTCAACTCCGGAGAATACAAGGTCATGGGGCTGGCTCCCTATGGGGAGCCGAAATTTGTTGACCTGATTTACCGGGAGCTGATCGACCTCAAGGAAGACGGGTCATTCACGCTGAACCAGAAATACTTCAACTATCTCTCCGGCCTCACCATGACGAACGGGGCTTTCGCCGAATTATTCGGCGGCCCGGCCCGGGTCCCGGAGACCAAGCTGACCCAGCGGGAGATGGACCTCGCCCGCTCGGTCCAGGTGGTCTGCGAAGAGATCATGCTGCGGATGACCCGCGCGGTTCACCGGGAGACCGGCCTCGAGAACCTCTGCCTCGCCGGCGGGGTGGCGCTCAACTGCGTGGGCAACGGCCGGATCCTGCGCGAGGGCCCCTTCAAGAACCTGTGGATCCAGCCCGCGTCCGGCGATGCCGGCGGCGCCCTCGGAGTGGCCCAGCTGGCCTGGCACCGCCACTTCAAGGGGAATCGCACGGTGGCCAGGGGCGACAGCATGAAGGGCGCCTACCTGGGTCCCCGGTTCAGCGAAACGGAGATCGCCGCCGAAATGGACCAGGCGGGCGCAGTCTACCGCAAGCTGGAGCGGGAGGACCTGCTCCGCACCACGGCGGGTTTGCTGGCCAACGAGAAAATCGTGGGCTGGTTTGACGGACGCATGGAATTCGGCCCCCGCGCGCTGGGCGCCCGCAGCATCCTGGGCGACCCCCGGAGCCCGAACATGCAGGCCGACATGAACATCAAGATCAAGTTCCGGGAAGGATTCCGTCCCTTCGCGCCCAGCGTGCTTCGGGAACGGGTCAGCGAGTACTTCGAGCTCGACGCCGATTCCCCTTACATGCTGCTGGTCGCCCCGGTCAATGCCAAGCGGCAGATTCCGATGACCGAGCAACAGCGGAAGCTCTGGGGCATCGAGCAGCTCAACGTGCCCCGCTCCGACCTCCCGGCCATCACTCACATCGACTACTCGGCCCGGGTCCAGACGGTGACCCGGGAAACCAATCCCAATTATTACGACCTGATCCGGGAGTTCGAGCGGCAGACCGGGTGCGCGGTGCTGGTGAACACGTCGTTCAACGTGCGGGGCGAGCCGATCGTCTGCAGTCCGCTCGACGCCTATCGCTGCTTCATGCGCACCAATATCGATTACCTGGTCCTGTACCCTTACCTGCTCGCCAAGACCGAGCAGCCCGCATGGAAGGAGACCGAAGATTGGCGAAAGGAATTCAAGCTCGACTGACGCCGGCGGAACTGCGCCGCTTCGGCCTGCTGGTGGGCGGCGTGTTCCTGCTGCTGGGCGGGCTGAGCTACTGGCGCGGCCGGCATATCGCGCCCGTGGTACTGGGGATCCTGGGCGGCTGCCTGGTCCTGCCCGGCCTGCTGGTCCCCACCGTGCTGGCCCCGGTGTACCGGGCCTGGATGGGGCTGGCGCACGTCATCTCCAAGGTCACCACGCCGATCGTCATGGGCGGGGTGTACTACCTGGTGATGACCCCCATGGGTCTGCTGGCGCGCCTGTTCGGCCACCGTCCGCTGCAGCACAGGGGAGGGTCCACTTTCTGGATCACCCGGGCGGCGAACGATCGCAAGAGCGACATGACTCGGCAATTCTGAACGTTATCACGACGATAGGGAGGACACGATGAGCCTGACCCGGGAACTGTGGGCCTTCATGCGGGTGCGGAAGAAATGGTGGCTGCTGCCGATGATCCTGCTGTTGGTGCTGGTGGGAGCCCTGCTGATCTTCGCTCATGGATCGGTGCTGGCGCCGTTCATCTATACGATCTTCTAAACTAAATGCGGGAATGTGGGAACATCAGAATGCGGGAACGGGTTGCCTGTTCCCCATTCTCGTATTCCCCCATTCCCACATTTTCGTCTCAGGGTCCTCAGACGTAAGGAATGTTGGAATGCGGGAACATTAGGATGTGGGAACGGGTTGTTTCTTCCCCCATTCCCGTATTCCCCCATTCCCACATTTCAGTCTAGGGTCCCCAGACGTCCGGGCCGGTATCGCGGAGAATAGAGTCCATCGCCGAGCGGAGCTGGGCGATCCGGCCCGCGAAGGCGGAATCCGGGGCCAGGTTGTGCAGTTCGCCCGGGTCCTGGTCCAGGTCGTAGGCTTCTTCCTTCCCGTTCTCGTGCCGGATGTACGTGTCGGCCCCCCACACCACAGAACGCAGCGTTTCCACCACGCCGAGCGGCTTCCCGGTGGTAATCACTTCGAACAGCATCGGCTGGTCGGCCGGCGCGGCGGTGGAATCCCAGTACCGCCGGAGTGAGAGGCCGGGGAACGGTCGATCCGGCGTGGTGCCCGTCAGGTCGAAGATGGTCGCGGGAAGGTCCCGCAGGTTCAACCGGGTCGAGACCGTCTTGCCCTGGGGCACCGTCCGCGGGTAGCTGATGATGAGCGGCACCCGCTCGACCGGCGAATACAGGCTGTTGCCGTGGACGAAATACCCGTGCTCCCCGAACTGCTCTCCGTGGTCGCCGGCGACGATGACGATGGTATTCTCCAGCAGGCCGCGTTGTTTCAAATCCGCGAGCAGCCGCCCGATCTGGGTGTCGAGGTAATTCATGGCGCCCATGTAGGCTTCGTGCTCCCGCTCCATCTCGGCGGGCGTCATCCTGAGCTTGCCGACCATCCGGGCGCCCCGGATGCTCTGGTCGGTCTGGTACGGCTTGCGCCTGACGGGGGAGGCGAACTTCCGGTCAAATTCGGCCGGCGGGAAATACGGCTCGTGGACGTCATAATAGTTGACGAAGGCGAAGAAGGGCCGGCCATCCTTGCGGCCATCGAGCCAACCCAGCAGGTCCCGGTCCAGCCGCGCCGCATTCTTCCGGCCCAGGATATCGTAGAACCCGACCAGTTTGCGGAAATCGGCGCGGACCGACAGGTAGCGTCCAATCGACGAGTTCAGAACCAGCTCGCCGGGGCTGATCGCATAGTCCGAATAATGGGCGAAGCCCCGGGCCAGGCCGAAATCCCTGCTGACATAGTGCAGGTTGGCCGCGAATCCTCCCGTCACGTAGCCCCGCTTGCCCAGCTCCTCGGCCAGCGTGGGAAACTTGTCATCGAGCGGCGTCTTGAGGCCCGAACTCATCTGGTGCGGCAGGTACCCGGTGAACATCGAGGCGTGGGACGGCAGGGTCCAGCTGGAGGGCGAGAGAGCCTGCACGAAATTCACTCCACCACGGGCGAACTCCTCAAGCGCCGGCGTGGTCGGCCGGTTGAAGCCGTCCACGCTCATGCTCATCGCCCGGGCAGTATCCAGGATCAGCAGGAGGACATTGGGCGCACCCTGGGGCGCCGCCGGCAGCTTCCCGATGGCCCGCCGCTCCGCCAGGCGCTGGAGACCGAACACGCACCCGGCCGCCACGGCGGTCAGCCCGATGAGGACCGGCGTGGTGCGGCGGGTAAGCCGGATGAAGCCGGTGGTGTGCTTCGCGATGACGGCCGAGACCTGGAAGGCGATACCGAATGCAATCACCAGGAGCGCGTAGGTGTGCATCGAGAGGATGGCGAGGAAGCAGACCGCCACCGCCGCGGTAAAGGCGAGCCCGAACGCCGCCAGCCGGGTGGCGCGCGGCGACCGCCAGGCCAGCACCAGGAGTGCCAGGACCGCGCCGGGCAACAGGAGCCAGAGCACGTCCATCACCGCCGCCAGCCAGATCACGTGGGGCCCCATGAAGGTATCGGTGCCGAAGCCGTACTTTCGGACCGTCATCACGATGCCTTCGATGAGGCCCGCCACCAGCCCGAACCAGATGGAGGCCAACAGGACGTCACGCGGGCGCATGCCCGCGCCAGCCTCGGCGGCAGCCGTCATGGGGAGTACCTGCGAGAGGACTTCGAAGCGCTCAAGAGCGATGGCCGCCTAGTCTGACCATGCTGTTATACACGGCGCCAACCAGGCGTCCCAGTGCATACCCGAAGACGAAGGCATACACGAAGCCGATCAGGCTGCCCAGGAAGGTGACCTTGTAACCCGGGAGAAACACCCGGAGCAGGTTCAGGTGCTGGCCCACCCGGGGACCGCCCTTCAACACCAGGATGTTGGTGGCGACGAAGATCCCGGCGCCGAGCAGGAGCCCGAACGCGATACCCCAGGCTCGGGCGTTGAGCCGGAGCACGGTGTTCTGCATGTCCCGTTCGGTTTCGTCCGCGGTCATAGTTTCCGTCTCAGGCATCAGGGCTCTCAGATGTGGTCCAGGAAGTCGCGGGTTTGCGACAGCTCCGACTTGGCACGAATCACGAAGATCGAAAAGGCGATCATCAGGTTGCGGCAGAAGGCGACGAACCACCCGCCCACGAAGCCAACCATGAATCCCCAGCAGAATCCCACCAGCGCCCCGGTCCAGGAAATACTGTAGCCCCGGAAATACTGCGACAGCAGGGAGAGCCCCACGCCCTGCTCCGGCGCCCGGAGCAGCAGCATCGCGGTCGCCAGGAACAGGCTGAGCCCGATGGCCAGGCCGATGGCGATGCCGAAGGCGCGCTTGTGCAGGGGAGCAAAGGCGAGCACGACGGCCGGAGGAAGCACATCCCCCGAGGTCCGCGGCGCTTGGGCTGGAACTTGTGATTCCGTCACAGGATTCATACGCAGATGCTCACCAATATGGGTACGGTGCACAACCCGGGCAACATCATCGGGGCTCGTCCCGGGGCCCGGGTCCCCGCACCGGCTGCTGCCAGGGGCCCCGGGGAGTCTTGCTGGGAATCGGCGGCCAGGTTTCCACCCCGACTTCCGCGAACGCCTGCACGTCGGCCGGAGGTTTCGGCTCTCCAATGGTGTGATGCAGGAGGATGCCCCAGAGCGCCGATATGCCATTCAGGAAATAGTAGAGCAGGTGCACCGGCACCACCCGCACCGCGAACCAGATCCCGCGGCACCGGGCGAAGAAGCCATACAGGGTCCGGCTGGTGTAAATCACCGGCAGCACCGCCAGCAGCGTCCCGATGAGCCAGCGGAAGTCTGTCAGTACCAGGGCGGCCAGGGTAAAGGCCACGGCCAGCCAGATCAGGCCGGTGTTGATCTTTTCGGTCAGCCGGAGATTGAGCACGGCCGCCTTGTTGGCGTCACCCTGCTCCACCAGCAGGCGCATCCAGGGCACCCCGCGATCGTGCAGATCGGTGGTGATCACGTTGCGCAGCGTCCAGCGCTTGAGATGGGTCCCCTGGATCTCCGGGCAGAGCAGGATCGAGTGCCCGTGATCGCGGATCCGGTGGCCCAGCTCGATGTCTTCGATCTGGGGCCGCACGTAGTGCCACTCGTCGTACATGCCGCACTCGACGAACACCGAGCTGCGCACCGCGCCGCAGCCCGCCCAGAAGGTCTCGGCCGGGCCGGGGTTCTGATGGTGCACGTAGTGGTGCATGAGGTTCCGGTACTGGGAGATGAACCCGGCCGCCGGGGGCGCATCGTCATAGGACCCGAACACCGCTCCCAGCGAAGGATCCTCCGCGAAGCGCCAGGCGAAGCGAGAGAGGGTGTCAGGATGCACGCAGACGTCGGCATCGACGAACACCACCACCGCACCCCGGGCCGCCTCGAAGCCCCGGTTCCGGGCATACGCGGGACCGTGCGGCTTCCCCGGCAGGCGAACCACCGAGTCTGCATATCGCGCGGCGAAGACCGCCGTCTCATCGCTGCTGGCGTCGTCCACCACGATCAGCTCCCAGCAGGACCGGGGCAGATCGCTCTTGGCCAGTGCCGCGAGCGAAAGGGGCAGCACCTTGGACCCGTTGTAGGCGGGAACGATGACCGAGATGAACGGCAGGGGCCGACTCATGACCGGAACGCCTGGCGCACCCGCCGCGCGGTCGCCCGCCAGGCCAGCCGGCGGCGGAAGCGCGGGGTGCCCCACGCCTCCAGCGTGCCGGGTTCGCGGTAGTAGAACATGTCGAGCCTGGGCAGCAGGTACATCCGCTCCTCGGGTTCCATCAGTCGTAGTTCGGTCGTGCAGGCCATTCCGAAGTGGCGCGAGGTCACCGCGACCGCCTCCGGGCTGAAATCACCATACGGGTACGCAAACGTCCGGACGGTCTGACCGGTCTGTTCCCGGATCTTCTGGGCAGAACCACCGATCTCGTCTTCCAACCGGTCCCGGTCCAGCCGGGAAAGCCGCGGATGGTGCCGGGTGTGACCTCCCAGCGTCACCCCGAGCTCCGCCAACCGCCCCAGCGTTTCCCACTCCAGCAGGGGCAGGGTCGGGATCCCCGGCGCCGAGTGACCGCCCCAGTCATTGGTACCCTGATGATCACTCACCACGAACAGGGTCGCCGGCATTCCGGCATCGCGCAGCGCCGGCACTGCTTCTGTCGCGAAGTTGCAAAAGCCATCGTCGAACGTCACCGCGACCGCGTCCTCGTCCCCCGGCAATTCCGGCAATTGCTCCAGCGGCACGACCCGGACTTGCCCACCGGCCAGGAACTTCACGTGCTGAAGAAACACCTTCGGGTCGAGCGATATGGGTGATCCGCTCGGGTCCAGCGAGTGATACATCAGGATCGCGCGCACCTGGCTTCTAGAGGGCTTCTGAGTGGTCGGCCACCCTGGTACCCGGATTCAAGTCCTGCAAAAGCATTAACGCGGAGACCGCGGAGGACACGCGGAGAACGCGGAGCGGCGGCCGGATGACCGGGCGCGTGACTCGAAATCCAGACTGATTCAGGGTTCGGCGCCCGGTCACCCGGCCGCATCTCAGCGCTCCTCTGCGCATCCTCGGCGCTCTCGGCGTTGAGGCTGTTGCAAGTCTCGAAGCCAGTACACGGGCTGGAATCCGCATAGAACTCCTTAACGCACCGCCAGGCGGGAGCGCTGCTCCTCCACCACGTCGGTGATGATCTGCTCCAGCGTGCGGGTAAACCGGTACCCGGCCACGTTCGCCAGCTTGCTGGTGTCGGGGACCCGGCGCTCCAGGTCCTCGAACCCTACCGCATAGGCCTCGCTGTAGGGGACATGCTCGATCGCCGACTGGGTTCCAACGGTATCCCGCACCATCTCGGCCAGCTTGTTGATGGTGACTTCGCGCTCGGTGCCGACATTGAACACCTGGCCGACCGCGACCGGCGTCTCGATCAGCCGGAGCACCGCTTCCACCGCGTCCCGCACGTGCCCGAAGCAGCGGGACTGCTCGCCCGACCCGAAGACCCGGATCGGGTCACCGGCCAGGGCCTGGGAAACGAAGTTCGGAAGCACCATGCCGTAGCGCCCGGTCTGCCGGGGCCCCACCGTGTTGAAGAATCGCGCGATGATGACCGGGACCTTCTTCTCCTTCCAGTAGGCCAAGGCGAGCCACTCATCCAGCGCCTTGGAGCAGGCGTAGGCCCAGCGGGAATGCTGGGTGCCGCCCAGCTTGAGGTCGTCATCCTCGGAGAAGGGAATCTTGACTCCCTTCCCGTAGACCTCGGAGGTCGACGCCAGCACCACCAGCTTCTGTTTCTTGGCCGCCGCACCGAGCACCACTTCGGTGCCCCGGACGTTGGTTTCGATGGTATGGACCGGGTGCTCCACGATGAGCCGCACGCCGACCGCGGCCGCGAGATGAACCGTCACGTCGCAGCGGTCCACCAGCTCGCTCACCAGGGCGACGTCGGTGACCGACCCGACCCGGTGCTCGAATCCCTCCCGGCCCATCAGGTGGCTGACGTTATCCATCTGGCCAGTGGAGAGATCATCGAGGATGATCACCTTGTCGCCCCGCTCGAGCAGCCGCTCGCAGAGGTGGGACCCGATGAAACCCGCGCCGCCAGTTATAAAGACCTTCATAGCCTGCTCTCGTTGAGGTGAGCTGCATGGTACTGGGTACTGGGTACTGGGTACTGCGCCGCGAAGCGGCGTCGGATCAGTAGCCGGGGGCGCAAGCCCCCGGAACCGGGAGATTCCACCCATCGTCCACCGTGCCGCAGGCACGGGGAATTGTGTTTCGGCGCCTCGTTTCCGGGGGCTTGCGCCCCCGGCTAACTATCCCTGCGCCCTTCGGGCGCTCAGGCCAATGCCGCGGGTTCAAGCTTCTCGAGCGTTGCCTGGCTTCCCTTCCGCTCCGCTGCTCGCCGCACAATATCCAGGTACTGCGGCACCACCGCGCTTTCCGAATACTTCTCCACGTAGGCCCGGTAGCCGGCTTCGGCCTTCGCCTTCCGGTATCCGCCGTCCCGCTGCAGCCGGCCCATCGCGGCCAGCAGCTCGTCATCGGTGCTGAACAACTCGCCGCCGCCCGATTGCTCCACGATCTCCGGGAAGGGCCCGATCCGCCGGGCGATCACCGGGGTACTCTGCTTGAATGACTCGATCAGGATGATCCCGAAGGTCTCGAAGCAGACCGAGGGGACGATCAATGCCACCGCGTGCTGGTAGTAGCGACGGAGCTCGTCGGGAGTGACCCGCCCGAGAAACCGCACATTGGGAGCGTCCTTGCCCAACTCCCGGAGCGTGGCACCGTACTCCCCGTCTCCCGCGATCAGCAGGTCCGCATCGGGGTAGCGGCGGAACAGCGGGATCACGTCATCCAATCCCTTGATCTTCTCCAGCCGGCCCACGAACAGAAAGTAGGGGCGCTCCTGCGGGCGCCCATCGCTCACGGCCGCCCCACCCGGCTCCGGGTCGGGGAGGAAGTAGGGCAGCACCTCCATCGGTTGCTCCAGGCCGAACTCGGCGTGCTTGCGCCGGCTGAAATCGCTCATCGCGATAATGGCGTCCACGTGCCGGAGTTCCCGCTCCAGGTACCCGGTCGAGCGCCACAGCTGGGGCGGGCGCCGGTAGGAGAGCGTGCAGCGCACGCATTGTTTCCCGGTGCACAGCTCCTTGTTGTAGCGCCACAGCACGTGGGTCGGGCACACCAGCCAATGCTCGTGGGCCATGTACAGCTTGACGGCATCGCCGTACTTGAAGAGCCCCGGCCCGCCCACCAGCGACACGTTGTGATAGTTGATCACATCGTACCCGCCCCCGGCCAGGAGCCGCCGGATCCGGCCGCCGTTGGCCACCGGCCGGCCCAGCTGCTGGGTCAGGAGGGGGGACAGCGCGCCGAGCCCGCTCTTGAGCGACACCAGCTCGATCCCCGGCATCTCCGGCACCGGTTTCGGCTCCACCCCCTTGTGCAGGGTGTTGTAGGCATCGGCATCGTGCACCACCGTGATGTGATGTCCCGCCTTCGCCAGTCCCCGCGCCAGCCGCTGAATCCCGATCCCGTCCCCGCCAAAGTTGTAGGGCGGGTAGAAGGTCGTGAGAAAACAGAAGCGGAGCCCGCTCACGCGGCGGCTTCCTGGATCGCGTCGAGGGCGGCGCGCGCCGTCCGGGGCCAGGCCAGCTGGCCCGCTCGCTCGAGGGCCCGCGCTGCCATGCTCCGCCGCCGGGTTTCATCGCCGAGCAGGGTCACCATGGCGCGCACCAGCGCGTCCTCGTCCCCCGGACCTATGAAGATGCCGCCGCCTTCCAGCAGCTCGGGTAGCGGACTCTCGGTGGTGGCAATCACCGGGGCGCCACAGGCGGCCGCTTCCACCGCCGGGAGACCAAAGCCCTCACATGCCGAGGGCAACACCAGGGCCAGTGCCGCGGCATACAGGTGCCGCAGGTCCTCGTCGGGAACGAACCCGGTCCACTTCACCAGGTGCTCGGTCCCCGCGTCGGTGATGGCGCGGCGGATCACGGCCTGGCTGCCGTGGAACACGTCGGCGTCGATGGTACCCACCAGCAGGACGTACGGCGGGTTCTCGACCCCGCGGATCGCTCGGGCATGGGCCCGCACAATGACGTCGACGTACTTGTGGGGATTGAACCCCCCGACATAAATGAACCACCGGGCGCCCGGTGGCAGGCCAAGCTTACCGGTCAATTCCGCCAGCCGGGCCGGGTCGGGCTCCGGGTGAAATGCCGGCGCCGGAGCTTCGGTCGCTACCCGGATCCGTCGGGGCGGGATCCCCAGGTACCGGGTCAGGTCCCGCGACGAGAAGTCGGACACGGTCAGCACCAGTCGCGCCTGCCAGACGGCGAGCCCTACCTTGAGCCGCCACATCATCCGGGCCCGCTTCGACGGGAGCGTCATCTCCGGGAACCGCTCGGCGATCGCGTCGTGCACCGTCACCACCGAGCGCAGCATCGGGGGGAGCGGGAAGTAGGTATATACCGAAGGCGAGAAGAACACATCCGGCCGCTCCCGCCAGACTGCCCGGGTAAACCGCAGCATGTCCGCCGGCGAACGATTGCCATCGGCCGCGGCGGCCTCGGTCGGGGACTGAGACTGGCTCACCAGCACCGGCCGCACATTGTTCCTGACCAGGTCGAACTGTTCCCTGGCCCGGGCATCGAGAAAGCAGACGAACTCGTGCTCCGGCGCCATCCGCGCCATCTCGGGCAGCAAGTGCCGGGTATAGCGGCCGTATCCGCGTCCGTTCGCCCAGCAACTGGCATCAACGCCGATTCTCATAAGGCGGCAGGGCGGTAAGGCGGTAAGGCGGTAAGTAACTGCCGTACGGCTGTCATCCCGACCGTAGGGAGGGATCTTGCCAATGCGGAGAAGATTTCTCGCTCCGCTCGGAATGACAGCCCCCTCGAACCTACCGCTTTACCGCCATACCGCCTTACCGCCCTGTTACTCATCGAGCTCCAACGGCCGCTCTCGGAACCGTCTGGTCCTCGAGCTTCTGCTCTTCGTGATACTCGAAGTCAGTGTTGACCGACCAGATGTCATGCGCCGCGCCCTGCATGTTCCACACGGCCATCATCGCGGTGAGCATCGAGTGGTCCTGGTTGTTGTACTTGTGCATCCCGTTGCGGCCCACGGTATGGAGATTGGAGATCCCGTCCAGGTAGACCCGCACGGTGTCGAGGCAGTCGCGATACTTGGAGTCGTAAATGGGATAGGCCTTGGGCATCCGGATTACCGCGCCGTCTTTCACCATGGAGCGCGTGGCTCCCAGGCCCAGCTCTTCCAACTCCCGGCCGGCCTGGGCGATCAGGTCCTCGTCCTTCGACTCCCAGAGCCCGTCTCCCTCGAAGCAGAAATACTCCAGGCCCAGGCAGGTCATTCCGGGGACCGGGACCATCGCGGCGCTCCAGTTATTGAAGTTCTGGATTCGGCCGACCTTCACCCCTGGAGTGTGAATATAGATCCAGTTGTCGGGGAAGATGTTCTGCTTGTCCAGCATCAGCGCCACCACCAGGAAGTCGCGGTACTTGAGGCCGCCAGCGGCCTCAAGTACCGGCGCCGCAGGCGCCGGCTCTAGCGACTGCACCAGGGTCCGGACCGGCATGGTGTTGATGACGTGATCGCAGGGGAAGCGCTTCATCCCCTCGGGCGTGTTGGCCCGTACCGCGACCACCCGGCCGTTCTCGGTCTCGATGGAATCCACATAGTGGCGCATGTGCACTTCATTGCCCATCTCCACGATCCGGTCGCGGCACATCTCCCACATCTGGCCGGGACCCAGCCGGGGATACTGGAACTCGTTGATCAGGGACTTGATCTTGGTCGAGCGCTTGTTGAGCTGGGTGGCCGAGAGGATCGCCTTGGCCAGCGAGAGACCCTGGATCCGCTGGGCCGCCCATTCGGCCCGGATCTCGGTGCATGGAATGCCCCAGACCTTCTCGGTGTAGGTCTTGAAGAAAATCTGGTAGAGCCGCTTGCCGAACCGGTTGGATACCCACTGCTCGAAATTCTCTTCCACCTTGCTGGGCCAGAGCCGGGCCTTGAGATAGCTCAGCATGATGAGAAACGTCTGCCACAGCCCCAGCCCGCCCAGCGCGTTGGCGGCCTTGAGCGGATAATCGAAGTATTTCCCGCGGTAATGGATGCGGGACATCCGGGGAACCGAAATGAACTCCGAACCCAGGATCTCGTGCCACAGCGCCTCGACCGGGGCGATCTTGGTGAAGAAGCGGTGCCCCCCGATATCAAAACGAAATCCCTTGTACTGCGCGGTCCGCGAGATCCCGCCGACCACGTCGTCGCCCTCGAGCACCGTCACGGCATGGCCCTGCTTGGACAGCAGGTAAGCTGCCGTGAGGCCGGCCGGGCCCGCTCCGATAACGATGGTACGTTCACCGGGCGAGAGCTGGTCGACCTTCCGAGCTCCGGGTTCTGAAGACGACATTAATCACTCCTCAAAAGGCGGTATGGCGGTAAGGCGGTAGGACGGTAAGTAACCCCGGCCCCTGGCGGCGCCCACCAGGCCAGACACTCTCGAACGGTTTTCCAAATCACCGGGAGCACTGCTGAATCACCCAAATCAAGCCGCGATAGAGGTAGCAAAGCAGGTGCCAGTGTGGAAGTTGCGATGTCAGGCGGGCATAGCACCGTTACAAAGGTAGAATGGCTGGGGCTCGGTGTGGGAGATCAGGAGATAGGATGGCTGGCGACCGGGGTCCGAGACGGCCCCCGGTCTCTTGCCTTGCGTCAAAAGGCCCGATGTGTTGCGGAACCCCCACAGGGCAGGGACAATGGCTCACACGCCGGCTGGGCAATCTGGCGTAATTCGATATGGTGTAGTGAGATATCGCGCTCGATTTGGAGTTTCCGGATAGGGCGGTAATGGGCGGTAGAAGGCGGTAATGGACCGTGGTGCTGGCATCCCGAGCGGAGCGAGGGATCGCTCGTCGTTGCACACCTCGGGACGAGATCACCACCTACCGTCTTACCGCCTATTACCGCCTATTACCGACCATTACCGCCCATTACCGCCTATTTCCGCCTCAGGTCACCTTACTCAACGCATCCCCGGGACCAAACCACGCCCCGACCAACTCACCGGCGGCCCACCCGGTCACGAAGAGACTCAGGAGCGGCAACGATTTCACCAGCTCGCCCCGGTGGACCCGCTTGCCCCAGATCCGCGCGACGGTCCGGTAGAACAGGAGCGGCGGCAGCGCCAGCGCGGCCAGGCCATAGGCCAGGCGTTTCCCCATTCCCGTCCCGGCCACCCGGGCCCCGGCGTATGACCGGGAGTACAGGTAGCGCTGCGAGAGGTATTCCCAGACCGTGTAGTGCTTCTTGTGGCCGACCCGGATGGCGGGACGGCAGAACAACGTCACGCCATCATCCCGCATCCGGTCGTGCAGGACATTCTCCCAGCGGCCCTGTTCCGTGACGGCGCGATAGCGATCCAGCAGCTCGCGACGATAGACCGTGTTGTTTCCGGTGAGCCAGTCCGAGGGCCCGTCCGGCAGCGGTGGAAGCAGGTGGCTGTACTCGCAGAGGAACGCGGCCCAGTCTACCAGCCGCTCGGTAGCCGCGTTTTCGACCGCGCCGCCCACGACTTCCTCGCCCCGGGCCTGCGCCTGCAGCATCTGGCGAGCCCATCCGGGCGGCACCAGGACATGATCCTCGATGACGGCTACCGATGGCCCGGTCGCGCGGGCGAAGGCCATGGCGCGGAGATCGGGGATCGTGACCCCGGGTTCGGCCTCGACCAGGGTGACCCAGGGAAACCGGTCTCGCACCCGCGCCCGCAGGGCCTCACCGAGCCGATCGGCCACGAGCACCTCGAGGCCGACCTGCCCGCGCTCGGCTTCCAGCGCGGCGAGGCAGCCTTCGAGATCACTCCAACCATTGACTGAGGGGACTACGACGGACAGCTCGACCGCCATCAACGCGATCTCCAGTGCGGTGGGCGGGCCATGCCTGGTGCGCTGACGCCGGCGGCCTGAAGATGCTTGCGCCAATCCACCGCGCGGTCATCCCGGGCGAGCCGGGGACCGGGGCGAAGCTCGCCACCGCGATGACCCAGGACCTCGGCCCAGTCTTCCTGCGCCAGGCCCTCGTCGTCGGTCAGGGCGATGACGTGGCCCGAGGTCTCGGACATGCCGAGCGAAAGCAGATCGGTGCGGTCAGACCCGGCGGGGGCAACCACGAAACGCACGCCGGTGTAGATCCGGGCAAGGTCAGCCATCCGGGCCGGCTGATCGGCGCGGACTACCAACACCTCGGCGCCCTGCTCCATGGCGACAGGCAGAACCCGATCGAGGCCCTGTTCCAGCTGCGCCCGACCCTCGGTAGAGGCCACCACCAGGGAAAGGGTAGGCGACGTGGGCCGCCGGACCTTCCGAACCGGAGGGGCCGGTTCGGCGCTGGGAACGTAGATGACGCTCATCGGCAGACCGTGCTGTACGGCTCGAATTCCCGAGGACATGCCTTCCCTGACTTGAGGAGAAAACTCAACGGTGAGTAGCCCGGGCTGAAGCAGCAAAGCAGGTGCCAGTATGGGGCTTAGAGGACCCGCCTGTGAGACGGTCGACCGCGTCTCAATCCTTCGATGTGTTGCGGATGCACCACAGCCATACGATGCAGGGCCACATCTCTACCTTTTCAGTCCTCGTCAACCTCGCTAGTGGGATCGGGATGCCGGGTCCAATCCTGAATCAGCTGACAGGCATTGCTGGCTACCGGAACCGACTCGCCTTCGGGATGGATCTGGAGCAACGCGGTGCGTGGCTCGTAACGGCCCAGCACTTCGATGCGCTGACATGCAGGGGCTAGAACGGGGCTGAATTCCGCGCCGCCCACATAGGCCGACACGAGGGCGTAGTTGATCCCCATTCGGCTCAGGAAGGCCAGCATGTTCTTGCCACCCTTTTTGTAGGCCAGGTCCGGGTGATACACCTTGCGACCGGTGTAGTAGTTGAACGCGGCCTCCTTGATGGTGAGCACCACCGCGTCCCTGGGCAGCACCTCGTTGGCCCGTCGAGTGGCGGCCAGGAAGGCGTTGGTTTCCGGGCGCCAGCACTGCGGCGAGGTGAGGGCCGCCGAGCGGTCACAGTGCTCGAGCTTCTTCGCCAGGGCCAGCGATCGCGGAACCGAATGGGTGAGAATGCCGCCGGAGAGCAGCACCATCACTGCCACGCCCACCCCGGGCTTCCACCTGCGCGTGAGCGCAATCACCCCGAGAAACATGGCGAGCAGCACCAGGGGCGCGAGGGGCATGAAGAAGCGGGTCAGCTTGAACGGATAGACCAGGAGAAGACCCATGAAGCTCAACACGTAGAGTGGCAGCAAGGGCAGTCGCTTTCGAACCGACCAGAGACCGACTCCGCCCAGGCCAAAAATCAGGAGGATCCAGGCAACATTGTCGATCGAACTCCCGGCGAACGTCGGGAACTCCAGGCCGGCCGTGATGTTCTGGGCGACGTAGGTCTTGAGGAATCTGGTGCTCCGGACCACCAGCAGGGACAGGGCGCCCGGGGCAACATGCCTGCCGGTGGTGGTCGCCACCGCGGAGTAGGATCGCTCGGTGAACTGGTTCGGCGAGATTGTCGTCCAGTAAAGCCATGCCCCCACGGTCAGAGCCGCCGCGACGGCAAAGATGGCGGCCGGCTTGAACCGCCGCTGCAACAGCAGGAGCGCCAGCAGGGCGACCACGAGGCTCAACCCGATGCTCCTGGTGAGCGCGGCAAGAATGGTGAGGAGCCCGGCCCAGAGCAGCGGCCGCCGCGTTTGGGGAAACGCCACCAGGACCCACAACGCGGCGAACGAGAACATCATGTACGGCATTTCAGACGCGATGCGGGAGGCATACCCGACGAGATGGGCGTTGAAGGCAAGAGGTGCCAGCAGCAGTATCGCCACCAGCGGCGAGGCAAGCCTCCGGGCCATGTCAAAAACCAGCAACAGCGTCAGCATCGAGCAGATTATCGTCACCACTTGCACTACCGCCAGCCGCTCCCCGAACACTGCGGTCCCCGCCGCTATGAGAGCGGGATAGACCGGAGGGTACTGGGCATGGACGGGGGCGCCCGGAATATGGGAGTCGCGGTAGTGAAAGGAGCGGAGTGACCGGGCCAGCAGGACGTACTGCGCATCATCGTTGGAGGCGGGCTCGATGGCGGCGGGCCGGGACTGCCAGGCCAGGACCGCATGCGTCAATAGCAGCATGAAGGCAGCAACCCAGTACAACCGGTTGAGCCGGGTTTCAGCGGGCATGGGGGTGGACATGAGTGAACGGGGGCCTTGCAACCATTACGCCATAAACAGCCCGGCAGTCATTACGAGGCCGCCATCGGCGGCCGAAGCAATCCGGTGGGGCAGGCAAGGAACCGTAGCGGGTGCGGCTCAGCGCATCGGCCAACGGGATTGCTTCGGCGCGCGTTGCGCGCCTCGCAATGACAGTGCGGTCTAAAGTTGGCCGCTTCGCGGGACCCGCCGAAGGCGACTCCTCCCTTTCCCCAGCAGTCATTGCGAGGCCGCCACCGGCGGCCGAAGCAATCCGGTCGTCACATCTGCGTTTATCTGTACCAGTTCGCGTTTCCCGGGTATCGGCCTCTAGCTGGTTTCTCGCCATAGTCCGAAGGACTCAACTGGCCGGCAGCATGCGCGAGTATTACACGTACATTCTCACCAACAAGCGTGATACCGTGCTCTATACGGGCGTCACCAACGACCTGACTCGCCGGGTGCATGAACACCGCCACCCCGTCCGTCGTTGTTTTACAGCTCGCTATCAGGTCACCAAACTGGTGTACTTCGAGGTTTTTTCAACAGCCCGGGACGCCATCCAACGAGAGAAGCAAATCAAGGCCGGCCCGCGCTGGCGCAAGGTCGAGCTGATTGAGAGGCTGAATCCCGAATGGAACGATCTGTTGCCCATTACGCCAGGATGAACGCGGACATGAGCTCCGCCGAGCGGCCCTGCAATACGTCGTCGTGGCGCATGAGCGCATCGGCAAAGTATTTGGTGGCCCAGTTCAGGATTTCGAACCGGCCGTACTCTCCGCTCATCGGGAACGATCCCTTGATGCCGCCCCGGAGACCCACCTCGTCACTGGTGCGATTCTGGGTGCGCTTGAGAAACTGCAACACCCGAGGCACCGGCTCCAGCCAGCGCCGGTCGCCGGTGATCGCATGCAGCCGCATCCAGTTGTTCGCCATCTGGGCCTCGCCGGTGAGACAGCTCCATTCGGCGGCGGGGGTCCAGTCAGGATGGAATCGGCCCGACATCCAGCCGTCCTCCCGCACCCGGTTGAGCAGGCTCGCCGAGGCGCGTACCGCGGCCTGGAGCAACTCATCGTCCTGGAGCACGCGGCCGCCCTCCAGCAGTCCTCGAATGGTATAAGCGATGGTATGCAGCAGCGGCCGTCTCGAATCGGTGAGGCAGCAATAGGGGAACCACCCGTTGCCGGTCTGCAGTCCGGCCACCGCCTTGAGATTCCGTTGCGCCGCCAGCTTGAAATCCTCATTGCCGAGCCGCACCCCGGCTTCGGCCAGCGCCCAGGCGACCCGGGCGTTGTAGAGGGTGGTGTCGCCCCGCGCGAACGCCGAGTTTCCCTTGCGCCAATGACCGTTGGGCTCCTGGACCGAAACCAGGTATTCGCCCGCCCTGCGGGCGGCGTCGGCAAACCGGTCGTCTTTGGTCTGCTCGAACGCGCTCAGCCACCCCAGCATGACCTGCCCGGTATTGAACACCGCCGGCGAATTGCCCTGCCCGATCACCCCGCCCTGCACCGCGCCAGAGGGGAGTTGAATCTCACATTCCCAGATGGCGGCCCGTACCGCGCGGGCGGCCAGGTCCTGTCTGCCGGTGCGGGCCGCCGCTTCGAACAAGGTCGGAATAATGTAGCCCGTGGTCTCCGGATAGGATGGCTGCCAGCCCCGGCCCCGGAAATAGGTGCTGTAGGCGAAGCTGTAGCCCCGTGAAATACCGTCGTCCGGCGTCGCGTCCTGCGCGGCGGCCAGCCATTCGAGCGCGGCCATCAGATGCGGGTCTGGACGGGCAGGGACGCCCGTCCTACCGGCGACGGGATGGCCCTCTCGTTCCTGCGCCAGCTCGAGCATGGCGGTGGGATTGAGGACCGGCAGGCTCCGGAGGGTACTCCAATAGCGGCCAAGACGACTAGCCATGTAGTTCAGCATAGGGGGAAGAAAGGGGAAATCGGGCCCATTTGGTAGGCATCCGCGGAATCCGTGTTGATCCGTGGCAAACTATTCTGCCGCGGATTCACGCGGATTTCGCGGATCACACTCGATGCTATCAGAGACAGATTCATTTCATGAAGAGCTGCAGTTTTGTCATCATCAGTAGAACGAGGGATCTCAGGATCACTCTTCGAGCCGGGCATACAACTGCCAACGCAAAGACGCCAAGTCGCAAAGAAACCATTGGAATACCCTTCGCGGCTTCGCGTCTTTGCGTTATGCCGTTGATACCCTGCAACGGCCCACAAATCTTGAGGTCCCGCTTGATGGGCTCGCTCAGGATACGGACTTCGCTGGTCTAAACAGCCTGGCGACCTTCCGGAACGGCCAGATGATTGCCCGATAAGCCAGTCGCCTGGCCAACGCGAGAATGGGGCCGGTATCGTCCCAGGTTGCGAGGGCCCAGTAACGCTTCCCCGCATACGACCTCCGCCAGTCC